>NZ_CABPRY010000003.1:0-724415 GCF_902459625.1 Pandoraea cepalis | reverse complement strand
CGGTTGTGGGGCCGGTTGAGCGAAAAGAAAGCGTAAGCGTGAATGAATCCCTCTCGCGCCCGGCAGGGCGTGCGAGAGGGGGAGAAATGAAAAAGGGAAAAAAAAGGAGAGTGACATGGCGGGAGCGGCGTTGAAGATCGAGCGATTGACGCGAGAGGCGTTTGCGCCGTTTGGCGATGTGATCGAGTTGTCGGGGGCGAAGCATTTCGGGATCAATGGCGGGACGACGGAGCGGTTTCACGATTTGGCGACGGTAGATTTGGGGCCGGAGGGCGGCCGCACCTTAGTCAATGTGTTTCGTGGCCAGCCGAGGCAGTTGCCGTATGAAGTGAAGATGTTGGAGCGGCATCCGTTGGGGAGTCAGGCGTTCATTCCGTTGAAGACGACGCCGTACTTGGTGGTGGTAGCGCCGGCGGGCGAATTGGATGTGAGTCAGATGAGGGCGTTTGTTTCGGAGGGGTGGCAGGGGGTGAACTATGCGCGTGGCGTGTGGCATCACCCGTTGTTGGCGTTGGATGAGGTGAGCGACTTCGTGGTGGTGGATCGGGGAGGAGAGGGTCACAACTGTGACGAGCAGGATTTGCCGGGCACGTATGTGTTGACGCGAGCGGCGTTGGAGGCGGTGCGTTCAGCAAGAAAGGCTGCATAAGCAGAGCGGTAGCGAAAGACAGGTGCGGGACAGCGAAGACGCCGGGGAGAGCCCGGCGTTTTGCATATGGGGGGATGAAAAAGCGAGGGAGGGGCGAGAGCGAGAGGAGGCGCCAGGAGGCGCCAGGAGGCGCTAGAAGGAGGTAGGAGGAGAAGAGGGACTGGAGAGGTGTGGGCGACGGCGCGGCCGTCCTGCGGCAGATGCGGAGCACGCGCGGGGCGGGTGCGGCGTCGCGATGGCGATGGAGACGGGCGGTGTCGACGGGACTGGGGCGGTGTGGGGGGAGGCGAGGGAAGCGGGCGGTGTCGGTGGAGGGACTGGGGGCGTGGAGGGGGGACGGACCGGGGCCCCTTTCTGCAGCGAGTTGGGTTTATGTTTGAGAGGCGGAAAGGGGCCCCGGTCCGTCTAGGGGAGCGGTGTTGAGGCTCCGGTCCGTCTAGGGGAGTGGTGTTGAGTTCAAATCACCAGCGTGGTGCGAAATGATGGGTGTGTTGCACGGAATTCGTGCGAAAGGGTAAAAAAGCGGCACGGGCATGAATATTGCACGATCTCGGCACAGCAATTTGCGGAGAAGCAAATGGTCGAGAGCTACAACGAGATGGCGAGCATCACGGGTGCGACGCGTGCGCATTACCGGCGGTTTGACGATTGGCTCAAATGCCAGTCCGAGGATGTCTTGCACCACAAGCGGGCTGAGGCCGACTTGGCGTTCCGGCGTGTGGGGATCACATTTGCCGTTTATGGCAACGAGGCGGGCACAGAGCGCTTGATCCCATTTGATTTGATCCCAAGAATTGTTCCTGCTCACGAATGGCAGACCTTGCAGGCGGGTTTGCGCCAGCGCGTGGACGCGTTGAACCGGTTCGTTCATGACGTCTACCATGAGCAGGACATCTTGCGTGCCGGGGTCATTCCGGCGGAGCAGGTATTACAGAACGCGCAGTATCGTCCCGAGATGCAGGGGGTGAACGTGCCGGGCGACATCTATGCACATATCGCGGGTGTGGATGTGGTGCGTGCGGGCGCGGGCGACGACGGGGTTTTCTACGTGCTGGAGGACAATCTCCGAGTGCCGTCCGGCGTGTCGTACATGCTGGAAAACCGCAAAATGATGATGCGGTTATTCCCTGAACTGTTCGCGAGAAACCGGATTGCGCCGGTCGAGCATTATCCGGACCTTTTGCTCGACAGTCTGCGCGCCGTGGCGCCGGTGGGGGTCGACGATCCCACCGTCGTCGTCATGACCCCGGGCATCTACAACTCCGCGTACTTCGAGCATGCCTTTCTGGCGCAACAGATGGGTATCGAGTTGGTCGAGGGGCAAGACCTGTTCGTCGAGGACAACCTCGTCTACATGCGAACCACCAATGGTGCGAAGCGCGTCGACGTCATCTATCGCAGAATCGACGACGACTTTCTCGATCCGTTGGCCTTCCGCGCCGACTCCACCTTGGGCGTGCCTGGTTTGCTCAGCGTCTACCGGGCGGGGCGAGTCACCTTGGCCAATGCCATCGGCGCCGGCGTTGCCGACGACAAATCCATCTACCCGTTCGTGCCGGACATGATCGAGTTTTACCTGGGTGAGAAGCCCATTCTCAACAACGTTCCGACCTACCAATGTCGTCGAGCGGACGATCTCGCCTACACCCTCGACAACCTTGGCGAACTCGTCGTCAAAGAAGTGCATGGTGCCGGAGGCTACGGCATGCTCGTGGGCCCTGCGGCCACCCGAGCCGAAATCGAGGCATTCCGGCAACGGCTCATCGCCAAACCCGACGGCTACATCGCCCAACCTACGCTCGCACTGTCCGCATGCCCCACCTTCGTCGAGGCCGGCATTGCACCGCGACACATCGATCTGCGTCCCTTCGTGCTCTCCTCCGGCAAGGGCGTCACCATGGTGCCGGGCGGACTCACCCGCGTTGCGCTTACCGAAGGCTCACTCGTCGTCAATTCCTCCCAGGGCGGGGGGACAAAAGACACCTGGGTGCTCGAAAAATAAGCCACGTTCGCCGGAAACGACAAAAAATCCTATCGGGAAGCCATCATGCTCAGCCGTACCGCCGATCACCTGTTCTGGATGGCTCGCTACATGGAGCGGGCCGAAAACACCGCACGCCTGCTCGACGTCAACTTGCAGAACCTGCTGCTCCCGCAAGATGCCATCGATGACGACGACGATGCCGACGGCGCCCGTGCGCACGCCGGCACCTTCAACGACGAGGCTGGCTGGCGCGCCACCTTGCGCATCTCCGAACTCGAACCCGCGTTCAATCGCAAACATGGGCGTGCCACGCGTGCCAATGTCCTCGACTTCGTCGTACGTGACCGCGATAACCCGTCGAGCATCGCTTGTTGTCTCGAGGCGGCACGCGAAAACGCGCGCGCCGTGCGGGGTACGCTTACCACCGAACTATGGGAAACCGTCAACAGCACCTGGCTCGATTTTCCGCGCATGCTCGACCTGCTCGAGCGCGACCCGGCCCAACTTTTCGAATGGGTCAAAGTGCGCTCGCACCTCTCGCGCGGCGTCAGCTTCGGCACCTTGTTCCAGGATGATGCCTTCTACTTTACTCGGCTGGGCCTATTCCTCGAACGCGCCGACAACACCGCGCGAATTCTCGACGTCCGCTTCCACGAAGCCGTGCGCACCGACCGGGCGGGCCCCGACGCCTCCCATCCCACCGACTTCTACTACTGGTCCGCCGTGCTGCGCAGCGTGTCCGGCTTCGAGATCTACCGCAAAGTGTACCGAGACGTGATTACCCCAGAGCGCGTCGTCGAACTGCTCATGCTCAACGCGCACATGCCACGCTCCTTGCTTGCCTCGCTCAGCGGCGTATGCGAAAACCTCGCCACCCTGTCCAATGCCCAGTCCGGGGATGTAGAACGCTACGCGGGAAAATTGCAAGCCGAACTCAAATACACCGACATCCAGCAGATCCACCAACAAGGCCTACATCCCGTCCTGACCGCGTTCCTTGAGCGCGTCTCCGTGCTCGGCAACAAGATCAGCCAGACCTTCCTGATCCCGCTCGCCGCCTGATGCCATGCGCCTGACCATCCGCCACGAGACCACCTACCGCTACGACACGCCGGTGCGTTACACCATCCAGCAGCTTCGGCTCACGCCTGCGGCGTCCGAAGTCCAGCGTATCGCGCACTGGCGGCTGAGCGCGCCCGGCAAACTCACGCCCGCGCGCGACGCGTTCGGGAACGACATGCATACCCTGGTGCTTCATCAGCCGCACAGCGAAATCCGCCTCATGGCCGAAGGCGAGATCGACACCACACCGCTCATCGATGGACGGCTCGGCGAGACGGCCCACGCCGTCCCGGTGTTATCCTTCGCGAGCCCGACGCCGCTCACCGCGCGCAGCGACGCCATCGACGCACTTGCCGCCGTCGCCGGTCTCGGCTCGCCGGGCGACCTGTTGGCGCTCGCCGCCACCATCTGCGAACATGTCGACTACGCATCCGGCATCACCGCCGTGACCAGCACCGCGGCTCAGGCACTGGCGCTTGGGCGAGGTGTCTGTCAGGATCACGCCCACCTGATGCTCGCCGTATGCCGAGCGCGAGGCGTGCCCGCGCGATACGTCAGCGGATATCTTGATCCCGGCGACGTACCGCATGCGGCCAGCCACGCATGGGTCGACGTATGGGTCGATGGGGAGGGATGGGTCAGCGTCGACGTCACGCACGCCTGTTTCGCCAGCGGCAACTATTGCCGATTGGCCGTCGGACGCGACTATGAGTCTGCCGCGCCCGTCAGAGGCATGCGCAGCGGCGGTGCGACAGAAGCGCTGCACGTATCGGTCAAAGTCGATACCGTGCCGCGCGTCCAACAACAATAGCTTTCCGCGTGCCCGGGCAGCGTGCCGGGCACGGCAAGACAGGAACGACATGACGTATTGCGTGGCCATGAAGCTCGATGCCGGGCTCGTCTTTCTCTCCGATACCCGAACCAATGCGGGCGTCGATCACGTAAGCACCTTTCGCAAGATGCTCGTGTTCGAGCGTGCGGACGAGCGCGTGCTCGTACTGCTCTCGGCGGGTAACCTCGCGCTCACCCAGGCCGTGCGCCAACAACTGGTCGAAGCGCGCGACACCGAAACGCTATGGAACGCCAAAAGCATGACCGACGTCGCGCGCGTTGTCGGCCAGGCAATTCGAGACGTCCACACACGCGATGCCAAGGCGCTCGAAGCCTTCGGTGTCGACTTCAATTGCAGCTTTCTGCTCGGCGGCCAAATCGCCGGTGCGCCGAGCCGCCTTTATCAACTGTACTCCGCCGGTAACTTTATCGAAGCGTCGTCGGTCAACCCATACTTCCAGATCGGCGAGTCCAAATACGGCAAGCCCATCATCGATCGGCTCGTCACGCCCGCGACCTCGCTCGACGACGGCGCCAAGTGCGCGCTGATTTCCATGGATTCCACGCTTCGCTCCAACGTCTCCGTGGGGCTGCCGCTCGATCTTCTCGTGTATGAAGAAAACAGCCTGCGCGTGACGCGGTTCGCGTCGCTCGACGACGAAAACGTCTACTACAAGATGATCCACGAATCGTGGGGGGCGCGCCTGCGCCAAGTGTTCGACGAACTGCCCGAACCGCAGTGGGCTGCCAGCGAAGTTAGCGTGCCGGCATCGCTGCCGCCACGCGCCGCGCCTCCCGAAGGCGCGCCGGGCGCGGACGACGCGTCCAGCGTGCAGTCGCTCGCGCAATCGTTCTCGCTAAAGATGCCGAGCTGAGCCGTCGCGGCATGACCATAAAAAACGGCGTGACCGCGAAGTCACGCCGCTCTGCTGGGTACGGTAGCCAGGGGCCAGGGCCTCAGCGAGACGCTGCGCGCGCCAACAGCGCGTCGCCCCGGTCACTGCGCCAATATAGCCAGACGCTGATGGCAAGCGTCAGCACTTCAGTGATCAACAGCGTGTACCAGATCGCCGCGCCACCGAACCCAACATTGAGCAGCCAAAGAATGCCCAGCAGCAACACCCAGCTTCGCAGCATGGCAATGGCCGCCGACGGTCCCGGTGACTCCACGGCCGTCAGAAAGCCCGCCACGATCAAATTGCCGGCTGCCGGCAGAAACGCCAGCGCATACCAAAGCACCGCGTGCTCGAGAATCGACCATGCCTGAACGCCTGCCGGCAAGAACAGGAATGTCAGCGGGCGAGCGAGTGTAGCCATGGCGACAGCCACCAGCACCGAGAACCCCGTCACCGCCATGACGCCGAGCCGGAACGACTCGCGCAATGCGTTCAGATCGCGCGAGCCACGGTAGAAGCTGATCATCGGCTGCATGCTCTGCACGAGCGCGACCATCGTCACCGTGGCACCGAGCGTCATGTATTCCAGAATGGCGTAGGCGGCCAACCCGGGCTCGCCAAAGTTCCACAGAATGACGCGATTGAACGCGAACACGGTCACCGCCGGGGCGATCGCCCCCAGAAACTCCGAGGCACCGTTGTACATCACACGCCAGATATGGACTTCGGTGTCTGCGAAAGCCCGCCGTGCAGGCACGACCTTCTTGGCCAGCACGAAGTGATACGCGAGCATCACGCTGCTGGAGACCATCATCGACAAGCCGGTGGCGAGCGACGCCCCGTACATGCCCATCTCCTTCACCACGATGAACCAATAGTCCAGCGCCACATTGGCGAGCGCGCCAAGAAACATCGCGTACAGTCCGAATCGCGCCGCCGGCGCGCCTTCCACGCGCAGGAACAGCTCCATCGCGTAAAGACCGTTCGCGAAAAGCACGAACCAGCCCCAGCCCGACAGAAAGCCCACCACGTGTTGTGTAATTTCGCCGTGTGCGCCGAGCGCAGCGGCGATTTCGTGACGGAAGTACAGCACCCCGGCGCTCATCGCGATACTGAAGGCGAGCATCTCCCAGAGCACCTGCGAGAATGCGCGACGCGCCTGTGCGTCGCGTCCCTCTCCCAACAAGCGGGCGATGAGCGTGGCGCCGCCCACACCGATCATGACACTGAACGCATACGGGACATACAGCAACGGGACGACGAGATTGAGCGCTGCCAACGCCTGTTCGCCGACATATCGACCGATGAAGATTCCGTCGATCAACGTGTAGACCGTGTATACCCAGCCGGAAAGAATGGTGGGAATCGCGAGCGACGTAAATTGTTTGAGCAGCGGCGTCCTTGTGCCCTGCGTGGATTGATGGAGCGTGGAATGAGACATGGTCCCCCCGATGACACATCGCCGCGTCGTGTCGGGACGCAGCTCACCGTGGCTTGCACATCGATACTTCGAGATGGGAGATCGACCGGGCACGCGCAAGCGATGGCGCACCCGTCCCGCCCACAACATCACGCGCAGCGGTGGCGCGCAGACGTCGTCAGGCAGTCAGATCGGACGGCGGAAACATTGCCTGGTGCAGATGCACCCAGACAACGCCTTGCCGGGAAGCGGAGAAAAGCAGGAAATTCATGATGTCTGATTCGTGATGCGCCTGCCGCTGTCGGCATCGCACCCGTAGTTTGACGTGATGGGAAGGTTGAGCGGATGCCGCCTTCGCAAATACGTCACGCCCGGACTGCCGGACGCGTACTACAGACCCGCGTACCCGTACCGAAGTTCCCAAGTGATTGTTTTGTCGGGGGAACAGTCGAAAACGTCCACGTCTCTTTCACCGCTTACAACGCCGTGCCGTGCATCAGCGCAACGCAACGCGATGACGTAAAAAAAAGGGGCGCCGAAGCGCCCCAACATGGGTCCAGCAAGAAAGACGTTCGTGAAGGTTACTGCTGCGCGCCGCCGTTGAACCACGCGGCAATCTTCTGGCGTTCGTCGTCGGTCATCTGGGTCACGTTGCCCAAGGGCATCGCCTTGAGCGCCACCGCCTGCTGATAGATCCGCTGGGCGTTTTGCGAAATCTCGGCCGGCGTATCGAACATCACCCCTGCCGGTGCGCTGCCCATCATCGTTGGCTTGGCCGAGTGACACGTCGCGCAGCGTTGCGTCAGGATCGGCTGGATTTCCGAGAGCTTCACGCTCGACGCCACCGCTTCGCCATGCGCGCCTGCGGCGGGCGTCGGGGCGGGGCGCGGTGCGGCGAACACGGCAACCCCGGCGAGCAGGGCCGCGCCAGCGACCGGCAGCACGTACAGATTCTTCCCCGCGTGACGCAGCACGAAGAACTGACGAATCATCGCGCCCGCGGCCATGATGATCGAAAGAATCACCCAATTGTGCGGATTGCTATAGGTGAACGCGTAGTGGTTGCTGATCATGATGAACACAACCGGCAATGTGAAATACGTGTTGTGAACCGAGCGCTGCTTGCCCAGCTTGCCCCAGATCGGGTTCGGCACCTCGCCCTTCGAGAGCGCATCGACGCTCTTGCGCTGTCCCGGGATGATCCAGAAGAACACGTTTGCCGACATCGACGTCGCCATCATGGCGCCGACAATCAGGAAGGCCGCGCGCCCGGCAAAAATATGCGTCGTGGCATACGTCGCGGCGACCACGAACAGCGCAACCGCAATGCCCAGCACCCGTTCGTTCTTGCCCAGCAGGCGGCACAGGAAATCGTAGACAAACCAGCCGCCAATCAGAAACGCCACCGCAAGACCCACCGCCTGACCCGGCTGCAGATCCATCACGGTCTTGTCGATGAGATACGTCTGCGGCTGCAGCAGATACAGCGCACAGAACAGGCCAAAGCCCGAGAGCCACGTCGTATACGACTTCCACTTCGACCAGTGCAGGTCTTCCGGCATCTGCGGAGGCGAGTTCAGGTACTTTTGCGCGTGGTAGAAACCGCCCCCATGCACCGACCACATCTCGCCGAACACGCCCTTTTGCTTGTCGTCGGCAGCCTTCGGCGGCTTCAGACCATTGTCCAGCATCACGAAATAGAACGACTCGCCAATCCAGGCAATGGCCGCTATCACATGCAGCCAGCGCAACAACAGATTGACCCAGTCGGTAATAAACGCTTCCATCTTATGTTCTCCTCAACTGCCTGACGTTCACGCTCACGCTTATCAACTACCGCGATACGTGGAAAAGCTCCACGGCGACACCAGAAGGGGCACGTGGTAATGCTGGGAAGGCTCGGCCACGCCGAAACGCAGCACAACGCGATCCACGAAGCGCGGCGACGGGACGTCCACGCCCTGGGCGGCGAAGTAGTCACCTGCATGAAACACGAGTTCATATTCGCCCGCGACGAATTCCTCGCCTTCGAGCAGCGGCTTGTCGCAACGGCCGTCGTGATTCGTCTGCACGTCGCGCAGCGAGCGGCGCTCGCCGTCCACACGCCATAGCTCGACACGGATGCCCGCGCCTGGCTTGCCGTGCGATGTATCAAGTACGTGGGTAGTCAGTCGTCCCATGATGTCTCCTGTAATGGATGGGTGCATTGTAGGGAGATGGCGGCCTGGCAACGGGCGCAATACCAAAGATAAAAACGCGCACATACCACGCCACGCCGGACAAATACGTGACAGGCATTCCTGCGTTATGCCGACGTGCTCAGCGTACCCCGCGCGCCCTGCGATGGGGATTTTTGGGAGCACTATTTGTTTCGTTTATCCGCTGTATAACGCCATTCATATGATGTGTGTCCGCGACCGGATGCGCATCGCCCGGAAAGCCCAATGGCGACGTACCTGCCTCGGGAAAACCCGAGCGGCAAGATAAGCATTCAGGCATACGTTCCATGAAAAAAACACTATAGCCTCCGACGGTCTTGTCGCAAAAGGCGTCGACCTGCACCATTGAGTCACCCAAAAATAGCAATCAAACAGCCCCCCTTGGGACGGAGACGCAATGAGTGTGACAACCAACACCGTGGATCCGGTCGACGAGCGACTGCCGATCGGAAAACTGTTCATGCTGGGCCTGCAGCACGTGCTCGTGATGTATGCGGGGGCGGTCGCCGTGCCGCTCATCATCGGCGGCGCCCTTGGCTTGCCCAAGGACCAGATCGCTTTTCTCATTTCCGCCGACCTGATGTGCTGCGGCATTGCCACGCTGATCCAGAGCGTGGGCGTGGGTCGTTTCGGCATTCGCATGCCGGTCGTCATGGCCGTCACGTTCGCGGCGGTCGGTCCAATGCTCGCGATCGGCACCAATCCATCGCTCGGGTTGCCCGGCATTTTCGGGGCGACCATCGCCGCCGGTATCATCGGTACGCTGCTCGCGCCGGCCGTTGGCAAGCTGCTGCGCTTCTTTCCGCCCATTGTCACGGGCATTGTCATCACGTCGATCGGCCTGACCATCATCGGCGTGGGGATCAATTGGGCGGCGGGCGGGGTGGGCAATCCCGATTACGGCGACCCGGTCTACCTGGGAGTGTCCTTCGCGGTACTCGTCTTCATCTTGTTGATCACGCGCTTCGTGAAGGGCTTCTTCTCGAACATTGCCGTGCTGCTCGGTATTCTGTTCGGCTTCGCCATTGCGTTGATGCTTCACAAAGTCAATTTCGACGGCCTCGATCAGGTGAAGTGGTTCGACGTCGTGCTGCCGTTCCATTTCGGCATGCCGGTGTTCGATCCGTGGGCGATTGTGACGCTCACCATCGTGATGCTGATCACGTTCATCGAATCGACGGGCATGTTCCTGGCGCTTGGCGAGATCGTGGGCAAGCCGGTCGACGAGAAGGCGCTGGTGGCCGGTCTGCGTGTCGACGGCTTGGCCACCGTGATCGGCGGCCTGTTCAATACGTTCCCGCATACCTCCTTTTCGCAGAATATCGGCCTCGTGGGCGTGACGGGGGTGAAAAGTCGCTGGGTGTGCGTGGCGGCGGGCGTCATCCTGCTCGTGTTCGGCTTCATTCCGAAGATGTCGGTGGTTGTGGCCTCGATTCCGCAATTCGTGCTGGGTGGCGCCGGCGTGGTCATGTTTGGCATGGTGCTCGCCACGGGCATCAAAATTCTGTCCAAGGTCGACTACTCGCACAACCGCTATAACCTGTACATTGTCGCCATCAGCATCGGCATGGCGATGATTCCGGTGGCGTCGAACAAGTTCTTCTCGAAGATGCCGGAACAACTCGCGCCGTTGCTCCACAGCGGGATTCTGCTGGCCACGCTCTCGGCGGTGATTCTGAACGCCTACTTCAATGGCTTCAAAGCGCCGGCCGCCAATGGCCACGGCGAGCAGAACGGGTCAGCGATGGGACTGGAGGCGCATTGATGAAAACGCTGCTCGTCACGAATGCCGACGTGCTGGTCACCATGGATGCGGGCCGCCGCGAAATTGCCCGAGGCGGCCTGTACATCGAGGACAATCGGATCGTGGCCGTCGGCACCCGCGATACGCTGCCGGACACGGCCGACGAAGTGCTCGATCTGACCGGGCACGTCGCCATCCCCGGCCTGGTCAACACGCATCACCACATGTACCAGAGCCTCACGCGCGCCATTCCGGCGGCGCAGGACGGCGAACTGTTCAACTGGCTGACGAACCTGTATCCGGTGTGGGCGAACCTCACGCCGGAGATGATCCGCGTTTCGACCCAGACGGCGATGGCCGAGTTGCTGCTCTCGGGCTGCACCACGTCGAGCGACCACCTGTACATCTACCCGAACGGCTGCAAGCTCGACCACAGCATCGAGGCGGCCGCCGAGATCGGCATGCGCTTTCATGCCAGCCGTGGCAGCATGAGCGTCGGGCAGAGTCAGGGCGGGCTGCCGCCCGATCGTGTCGTGGAGCGCGAAGACGACATTCTCACCGACACGCAACGCCTCATCGAAACGTATCACGACGCAGGTCGCTACGCGATGCTGCGCGTGGTCGTGGCGCCATGCTCGCCGTTTTCCGTGAGCCGTGACCTGATGCGCGAGTCGGCGACGATGGCGCGTCACTACGGCGTATCGATGCATACCCATCTGGCGGAGAACGTCAACGATATTGCCTACAGCCGCGAGATGTTCGGCATGACGCCGGCCGAATACGCGCAGGATCTGGGCTGGGTCGGCCACGATGTCTGGCATGCCCACTGCGTGCAACTCGACGACTCGGGCATCGCGCTGTTCGCCAAGACTGGCACCGGCGTGGCGCATTGCCCGTGTTCGAACATGCGGCTCGCATCGGGCATCGCCCCGATTCGACGCATGCGCGACGCGGGCGTGCCCGTTGGGCTGGGGGTGGACGGATCGGCGTCGAACGATGCGGCCAACATGATCGGCGAGGCGCGCCAGGCATTGCTGCTACAACGCGTGGGCTTCGGCCCGAGCGCGATGACCGCGCGCGAGGCCCTGGAGATCGCCACGGTGGGGGGCGCGCGCGTGCTGGGGCGAGACGACATCGGCGTGCTCGCGCCCGGCATGGCGGCGGACTTCGTGGCGTTCGACACACGTGGCATCGGCATGGCGGGTGGCCTGCACGATCCGGTCGCGGCGCTGGTCTTCTGTAATCCGGGACACGCTGCCTACAGCGTGGTGAACGGGCGGGTGGTGGTGCGCGAAGGGCGTCTGGCGACGCTCGACCTGCCATCGCTCGTCACGCGTCACAACGCGCTGGCGCAGCAACTGGCCGAGGCATCCCGATAAGGCCCTGTCGCGCCGGCCGCCCCTACATGGTGTGCGGCTGGGCACGGCAACAGGCCGGCGGGACGTCGGGGGTGGTGTGCCTGTACGCCGGGCATGCTGCCGTGCGGTTCGGCGGAGCGGTGGGGGCCGCTCCGCCGGTAAAAACCGCGCGGGAATCCCTAGGCGAATCGATGGCGCAGTCAAGCGCAGGTAACTGCAGGTGACGACGGCGGCGACGGCTTAGGTCTGGGGGCGCATCTCAAGCAAAGTCCGCGTGGCGTCGGAAATGACGCTGCGTAGCCAGCGCACCTCATCCGAATAGTGTGTGCGTTCGTGCCACAACTGGTAATACTGCATCGGCGGGAAGTCGATGGGCGCTTCGAGCACGGTGAGCGGCAGGAACTCCGCGTAATAGTCGGCAAACAGGCGCGTCGTGGTGAAGATCAGATCGGATTTGAGCAGAACGTAAGGCGCCAGATTGAAATACGGAATCGTCACGACCACATTACGCTTCAGGCGCTCGCGCGCCAGGTGCATATCGATGGCGCCGCGTTGCGCAACGGAATAGGGCGTGGGCGCGAGATGCGGGCTGGCGAGATACTGGTCGAGCGTGAGGCCGCGTTTGGCGTAGGGGTGCGTATTGCGCACCAGGCAGACGATCTGATCGACGAACAAGTTCGAGAGGTGAAGCTGCTCCGGCGGCTCGGGCCAGTTGCCGATCACGATGTCGACCTTGCCATCTTCGAGGGCGTGCTCATAGTCGAAGGCGGGCCCCAGCGAATGCAGTTCGAGATGAGCGTTGGGCGCCTGCTGGCGAAAGCGTTCGACGACTGTCGGTACGAATAGCGTATTCAGATAGTCGGGCGAGCCGATGCGGAACGTGCGAACCGTCGTCGCCGGATCGAAATTCGATTGCTGAACCGTGATGCGCTCAATCTCGCGCAAAGCGTTCTGTGTTGGCTCCAGCAGCGATTGACCGTACTCCGTGGGCACCATGCCCGATTTGCCGCGCACCAGCAGCGGATCGCCGGTGATGTCGCGCAACCGCCGCAGCGCCGCGCTGATCGCCGGCTGCGACTGGTTCAGCTTGACGGCCGCGCGCGTCACGCTGCGCTCGATCAACAAGGTATGAAGGACGCGCAGCAAATAAGTGTCAATCGGTTCGCGGTTCTGGCTCATAAGGAATATAACAATCCGAATATGTCGGACTGTGAATTGCATAAGGAAATCATTATGAAGCACAAGTCGCACACGCTTCTATAGCGGAAAGCCCCTACCGGCGACCGTAGCGCCTGTCGTTCGCGAGGCGACAGGCGCTGCAACAATGTTAATCGCGGGCTGGCTGCACTGTCGGATCCCACGCGAGTTTGCCCGCGCCGGGGGTGGCGACCGACAACGGCTGCTGTGCCGAGCCCGCGTAAAACACCAGCAGTTCTGCGCCGGCATCGCCCGTCCGTCCCCGATGGGGCACATCGACCAGTTCCATGATTGTCTGCCCGGCGGTAAACGAACGTTGTGTGCCGTTATCGGCGCGCTCGACGCTCAACTGGCCCGACGTGACGTAGCCAATGGCGGGCATGGGGTGGAGGTGCCAGTCCAGCCGGGTGTTCGGGGCAATGGAGATGCGCACGAGCGTGGGTTCAGGAACGCCGCTCGGGTAGGCCGTGTAGCCGGTCTGGTCCCATGAGGACGAGGATTTGACGAGGATTTCGGTGCTCACGCCGGAGGGGCGGGCCTCGGCACCGGCCGGCGCCGAGGCCGTCAACAGCGGGGCGGCGCTCAGCAGGGCAAGGAGCGCGCGGTAGCGGGCGTGCATGGCGCGTGAGGCGGTCATCGACAAGCGGATAGCGGTCATGGCTGGAATGAGAGTGTGGATGAGGGTGATGGAATCGCCGGAGCGAGCCCAAAAAAGCACGAGGAAAGATCGAGGAAAGGGCAGAAAAAGGAAAAAAGCCGGGCGCTCCGGCGTGTTTGGCCGCGTCGGTCGGCGCGTTGCGGGCCGCTAATGCCCAACCTGCGCAGACTTAAGCGCATTCATACGCGCAGGCACAGGCGCGGACATGCGCACCGCCGTACGCACCGATTGACGTGGCTTCGGGCAGCGTAAGACAGTCGATGCCGTGTCGGCCCCTGCGTACGCCACATTTCGGATGCTTCACAACCGCTGGGGGCGGCCCGGGGCGCATGACATGCATCGGTGTTAAAATGTCAGGTTTCGTGGCGCAATTTCGTGCCGCCGCACCTCATCTCCCGGATACCACCTGTGCTGTCTACTGCCAATATCACGATGCAATTCGGCGCGAAGCCGCTCTTCGAGAACATCTCCGTCAAGTTCGGCGGGGGCAACCGCTACGGCCTGATCGGCGCCAACGGTTGCGGCAAATCGACTTTCATGAAGATCCTTGGCGGCGATCTGGAGCCGAGCGGGGGCAACGTCATGCTCGAGCCGAACGTTCGCCTGGGCAAGCTCAAGCAGGACCAGTTCGCGTATGAAGACATGCGCGTGCTCGATGTCGTGATGATGGGGCACACCGAGATGTGGGCGGCCATGAGCGAGCGCGACGCCATCTACGCCAATCCGGAGGCGACGGACGACGACTACATGCACGCGGCCGAGCTCGAGGCGAAGTTCGCCGAGTACGACGGTTACACGGCCGAAGCGCGTGCCGGCGAATTGCTGCTCGGCGTGGGCATTCCGACGGACCAGCATCAGGGGCCGATGAGCAACGTCGCGCCGGGCTGGAAGCTGCGGGTGCTGCTCGCGCAGGCGCTGTTCTCGAATCCGGACGTGCTGCTGCTCGACGAACCGACCAACAACCTGGACATCAACACGATCCGCTGGCTGGAAGACGTGCTCAACGAGCGCAACTCCACCATGATCATCATCTCGCACGATCGCCACTTCCTGAATGCCGTGTGTACGCACATGGCGGATATGGACTATGGCACGCTGAAGATCTACCCGGGCAACTACGACGACTACATGCTTGCGTCGGCGCAGGCCCGCGAGCGTCAGATGGCAGCGAACACCAAGGCCAAGGAACGTATTACCGATCTGCAGGACTTCGTGCGCCGTTTCTCGGCGAACAAGTCGAAGGCACGTCAGGCGACGAGCCGCCTCAAGCAGATCGACAAGATCAAGGTTGAAGACCTCAAGCCGTCGTCGCGTCAGAATCCGTTCATCCGTTTCGAATTCGAGAAGAAGTTGCACAACCTTGCGTTCGAATTCGAGGGCATTTCGAAGTCGTACGATCGTCAGATCTTCAAGAACGTCTCGGGCGCCGTGCGCGCTGGCGAACGGGTGGCGATCATCGGCGAGAACGGCGCCGGCAAGACCACGCTGCTTCGCAGCTTGATGGCGGCGTTGCCGGTCGACGCCGGCAATGTGAAGTGGGCGGAGAACGCGAACATCGGTTACATGCCGCAAGACACGTCGGAAGCGTTTCCGCAAGACCTGACGCTCACCGACTGGATGACGCAGTGGGGCAAGGAGGGCGACGACGATCAGGTGATTCGTGGCTCGCTCGGCCGTCTGCTCTTCGGTGGCGACGACGTGCGCAAATCGGTGCGTGTGCTCTCCGGGGGCGAGAAGGGCCGCATGATCTGGGGCAAGCTGATGCTGGGCCGTCACAATGTGCTGATGATGGACGAGCCCACCAACCACATGGACATGGAGTCGATCGAGTCGCTGCAGATCGCGCTCGACAAGTATCCGGGCACGCTGGTCTTCGTCTCGCATGACCGTGAATTCGTGTCGGGCCTGGCAACGCGTGTCATCGAAGTGAAGAACGACGGTACGCTCATCGATTACCAAGGCACGTACGACGAGTATCTGGCGAGCCAGGGCGTGGAAGTCTGAGTCGCGCTCGGTCTCCGTCGTTCAAACGAAAGAACCCGCTTCGGCGGGTTTTTTCATTGGTGCTGTGGCGTTCCCGTTCGCCGAGCGGTCTGACGGTTTAACCGTCCTTTCCGTCAACCCGCGCCGTCACCAGATAGGGCGCATAGCGCATCAGATAGACGGCAAATGCCGCCAGCCAGCACACGCCCGCTGCGTCAATCCAGGCGCTTGTGGCACCACTCGCCAACCAGGGGCCGAAGACGCGCAAGAGTGCCGCGGCAATGATCAATCCGTAACAGGCCATCTCGAAGCGCCCGGCGATCAGCGCGCGGCCGGTATGTCCCAGTGCCGTGCGAGTGATCATGCCCATGATGGCGCACCCGATCGCGCCGACCGTCAAGGCGTGGATTGCAAGGGAGTGTGCAATCGTTCCCGCGGCCGCGAGCGCCAGCAGCGCAAAGCCGATCGGAATCCACGCATAGGCCACATGCAGGATCGCCAGTATCGGTCGAGGCCCGGCACGCCAGGAACGCCATCCTGCCAGCCGGATACCGTGAATCAACGCCGTGAGTGCGGCGCACACGATCGTCAGGGCGGGCAGCGCCAGGAATGCATCTGCGAGAAGCGTGATGACGACGCTCGGGGCGGCCAGCGTTTCAATCCACTTCCAGCGCTTCGCGCAATAGCCCGGCACCGCGTTCGAGGTGAACATCGGGACTACGCGCCCCGCGATCACCGTGACGAACATGACGACCAGTCCGATGGCGGCGTTAGCGGCCTGTAACGAGAGATCAACGCGTCCTTGCCACGCCCACCAGTGGAAGAGGGCGTTCAACGCTCCGAAAGCGCCGAGGGCGACGGGGAGAAACATGTTGCGACGATTGTTCGCCTTGATCAGCACGCGCATCAGCACGATGGCAACCACGGGAAGAAAAAGGGAATCGATGCCCGCGGCGAGCCATTCGGGCCCGTAATAAACCAGTACCCGTCCCGCTGCCCACAAGCCCCACAGCCACATAAGCGGTGCACCCCGGGGCGTATCGAGCGAGGTCCACGCGCGAACCGCGGTGAGCAAGAATCCCACGACGATGGCGGCCAAGCCGCCAAATATCATCTCGTGAACGTGCCAGACGAGGCCGTTCACGGGCGCGGCCCGACCGGCGACGGGATAGCCGTGAAGCGCGGCCAGCCATAGCGCAACGGCCAATACCGCAAAGCCTGCGCCGCCCAGGTAAAACGGGCGAAAGCCAAGCCGAAGCAGGGGCAGCCCGGGGGCCGATTGCGACGACGGTTTCGTGGTGGGTTGGCCGATTGACATCGTGACCTCCGCGATAAGATGCATTACAAATGCATCTTATCGCATCATTGGGCGATCGGGGAGAAATGTCCTTATGGGGAGGCGGCGTGACGATAGCGATATTTGGCGAACGGGGCGGGCGAAATACTCCGTCGAGAATGCTTGCCTTTTTGGACACCCGATGCCGTAGGCGCGTCGGTCCTGTGCGGGCAATCGGTGCTTGCGTCATCTGACCGCAGCTTAGGAATCTCGGAAGCTGCGTGTCGGAGTCGACTGATTTCGTCGCAAGCGTGCGAGATGCGTGGGCGCGCGGTCTACAATGATCGCTCGTCGGGAACCTCCCCGCAGGAGACATCGCATGATCACGTACGACAAATTTTTCATCGACGGCCGGTGGGTGACGCCGGTCGGGCGCGCGACGCTGGACGTCTTTCACTCGGCTGACGGGACGCTCATGGGCCGCATTCCAGAGGGCGCAACGGACGACGTGCAGGCGGCCGTTGCCGCCGCGCTGAATGCGCGCGATCGCTGGGCGGCCACGCCGCCTGCCGAGCGCGCCGTCTACCTGCGCAGGATTGCTGCGGGCCTGAAGGCGCGCACGGACGCGCTCGCACAAGTCATCACCGGCGAGACCGGCATGCCGATCAAGCTCGCTCGCGCTATTCAAGTGGGCGGACCTGTCTATCACTGGAATCAATACGCCGAATTGGCCGAGACGTTCGAATTTGAAGCGCGTGTCGGCAATTCGCTGGTGGTGCGCGAGCCGGTCGGCGTGGTAGCGGCCATCACGCCGTGGAATTACCCGCTGAATCAAATCACGCTGAAGGTGGCGCCAGCGCTGGCGGCCGGTTGCACGGTGGTGCTCAAGCCGTCGGAAGTGGCGCCTTTCAACGCGTTTATCCTGGCCGAGGTCATCGCCGAAGCGGGGCTGCCGCCCGGAGTGTTCAATCTCGTGACCGGGCTCGGGCCCGTGGTCGGCGAGGCGTTGGTGCGGCATCCGAACGTCGACATGGTGTCCTTTACGGGATCGACGCGGGCAGGTAAGCGCGTGTCCGAAGTCGCGTCGCAGACGGTCAAACGGGTCGCACTGGAACTCGGCGGGAAATCGGCATCGGTCGTGCTCGACGATGCGGATCTCGCCGCCGCGGTCAAAGGCACGCTCAACGCCTGCTATCTGAATTCCGGCCAGACGTGTTCGGCGCACACGCGCATGCTCGTGCCTGCGTCACTTTATGAGGAAGTCAAGGCATTGGCGAAGGAGGCTGTCGCGCGCTTCACGCTGGGGGATCCGCGCGAGGAAACGACGCGTCTCGGACCGTTGGCGTCCGCCGCACAGCGCGAGCGAGTTCAGACCTATATCCGCAAAGGTCTGGCGGAAGGCGCGGAGTTGATCGCGGGCGGGGATGCTGTGCCGGCCGGGTTCGAGGCGGGGTTCTTCGTGCAGCCGACGGTGCTGGGCCGCGTGGCACCTGACGCGACGGTCGCGCAGGAGGAGATTTTCGGTCCGGTGCTCTCGATCATCACGTATCAGGACGAGGCCGATGCCGTGCGTATCGCCAACGACTCGATCTACGGGCTGGGCGGCGGCGTGTGGTCGGGCGACGAGGCGCGCGCGGTGCGGGTGGCGCGTCAGATCCGCACGGGGCAGGTGGATATCAATGGCGGGGAGTTCAACGTGAAGGCGCCGTTCGGCGGATTCAAACAGTCCGGGCACGGACGTGAGAACGGCGTGTACGGCTTCGAGGAGTTCCTCGAGTACAAGTCGCTTCAGTTCAAGGCGGCGAAGTCGTAGACCGGCTCTCGCAAAAGCGCATCGCCTTGCCCTCGCGGGTGATGCGCGCCCACACGGCGGCCTTCTCGGCGTCGTTCAAGAATACCCAGTTCGACACTTCGTCGGCGGTGCGCCCGCAACCCTTGCAGACGTCGTCGAAGAGCGTCGAGCAAACGCCAATGCAGGGGCTGTCGGGGCGGTCATGCAGTTCGGACATAGGGGGCGTGTCGGCCAAAGGCGGGATGGGCGTTCAAAACAGGCGCCATTATCGCATTGATGGCCGGATTGCCGTTGAATCCCCCACCGCGGGGTTTGGCGGCGGACATGCCGGTGAGTTCAGGTGGGGGCCGGCCCAAAGGGATAGCCATAAGGATGATTTATGTTGCGTAGCTGGCAACTGTTTGCGCTGGGCTCGGCGTTCTTCGCCGCGCTGACGGCGGTTTTCGGAAAGCTCGGGGTGGCGCAGGTCAACTCGAACATGGCCACGCTGATACGCACGGTCATCATCTTCGCCGTGACGTTGGCGATCGTGGGCATGCGCGGCGAGTGGCAGCGCCCGGCGAGCCTGAGCGCAAACACATGGTTGTTTCTGGTGCTCTCCGGCGTGGCGACCGGTTTGTCGTGGCTTTGCTACTTCCGTGCGCTGCAGTTGGGACCCGTGTCGGGCGTTGCGCCGCTCGATAAGCTCAGCGTGGCGATGGCGATGATCATCGGCTGGAGCGTGCTCGGTGAACCGTTCTCGCTCAAGGAAGCCCTTGGCGGGGCGCTGATCGTCGCGGGCGCCCTCGTGCTCGTGTTCTGAGCTTTGGCTGGGGAATGATGTCGACGCGGGGCACCGGGCGGCCCTCCGGTGACGATCCGCCCCAGCCGGACGTTCGCTTGGCTACCAGCGGAATACGCTATACCCGATCCGCACCTGCGACCGAGAGTGGCGGTTGTAGTCGAGCATATCCTCGCCATAACCGGTGAAGTAACCGAGCCACAGGTAGCCGCCGGTGCCCGGTATCAGCTTGCCCAGCGGATAGGTCACCTGCAGGTCCACGCTGCCATAGTTGCGTTTCATGCCCTTGCGCAAGGTCGCGCCGATCTGCCACCCATTCGGTTTGCCCCACAACACGAGCAGATCCAGGTAGCCGCGGTAGTCCTGGATGTCGGGGTTGTCTTTCTTCTCGAGATACGCATAAAGCTTCGGCGCCACCGTCCAGTGGTACTCGGCGGGATTGCCGAACTTGAAGATCGGTTTGACGAACAGTGTGTTGATGCTGCGAGAATCCTCGCCCGCCTTGCCGTTGGACTCGTGCTCGAATCCTGCCGCGACGCCCAGAGACGAGAACCAACTCGCGCGCACGCCGGTGTCGGGGACGTAGTAGAAGAGGCTTGGCCGATAGTTGGAGTCGCGAAACGGGGCCGACTCGGCCTCCAGATCCCAGACCGATAGCTGCGTATAGCCGAAGTACAGGTTGTCGAGGAAGGCCTTCGAGGCGGGATTTTCCGGCTTGAGGATATGGAACTTGAAGCTGAGCTGGAAGCGTGCGTTGGCGTCGCCGTTCTTTCCGAATGCGATGTACATCGGCTCATTCGAGGAGATGCGCGCAAACTCGGCGTCGCTAGTCGGTGCAATCGCGTCGGGAGCGGTGCTGGCGAGTGCGTCGGAGGCGGCCTCGGTGAGCGCAGCGGCTGACGCGGACGCACCGACTGCGGTACCCGGCGCGGCACCGCCGCCGCGAGCGACCGGGGTGGCGGCGACCATGGGCAGGGTCGGTGCGGCACGATCGAGCACGATCGTGGTGGTCGAGGCATCCCAATCGACCGGCTCGACGCGCACCGAGCCGCGTAGCTCTTTCGGCAGGTCGGCGGCGTATGTGATGCGCCGGAACTGGCCGCTCGAGAGTGTCACGTGCGCGGGCGCGAGCGCCGCGCGCTTGAGGGAGATCAGCGTGGGTTTAAAGTCGTCGTTCGAGATACGCACGACGATCTTGTTCGGCAACGTAAGCGTCTTGTGCCCCTGGCCGTCGTGCGTGGCCAGCAATGTCAGTTGCAACGGCGCACCGCCCGAGAGGGCGCGCGGTGGTTGCAAGAGCGATAGGTCGGCACGTGCCGCGGTGCTCAGGGTCAGGCAGAGGGTAGCGGCAACGAGAGAAATGGCGCGAAACGGTGATGGGGCGAATGCATCGGGATTCGTCTTGGGCATCGGACCTGTCTGGGTTGGCGACCCCGGGCCGGTGAGCCCGATGTCTGGGTCGACTCGCCCCGGGCGTAGCCGGGGCGGGCTTTCGGTGGACGGCGACGATTGCACCGCGCACCGACCCGGGGTGGGCCGGTTGAAGGCGGCGGGCGCGCTTACAGCCGCCCGTGCCAGTCGCGGATGAACGTCTCGATGGGGCCCGGCGGAAGGGGCCGCGTGCAATGATACCCCTGCCACGCATGGCAGCCCATCGACGCGAGCGCATCGCGCTGGGCACTCGTTTCGACGCCTTCCGCCACAGTCTCGATTTCGAGCTTGCGGGCAATGGCGATGATGGCACGAATCAACTCGGTGTCGTAGCCGCCCAGCAGCACGCCGGCCACGAACTGGTAGTCGATCTTGACGGTGCCGAACGGCCAGCGCTTCAGGCGCACAAAGCTTGAGTAGCCGGTGCCGAAATCATCGAGCGACAGGCGCACGCCCATCGCCACGAGTTCGTTCATCAGCGTTGCAGCCTCGTCGAGGTGTGAGATCAGCGACGACTCGGTGATCTCGATTTCGAGCTTGTCCGGCGGGACTCGATGGTGCTTGAGGGCGTAGCGGATCGTGTCCAGGGTGTGCACGCGCATTTGTTGCGCTGACAGGTTCACCGCCACACGCGGATACTCGTGGCCGTTCGTATGCCATTGATCGAGCTGACGGCAGGCTTCGTGCAGTGTCCAGTCGCCGATCGGGCCGATCACGTCGCAACGCTCGGCGGCCGGGATAAATTCGCCCGGCATGATCAGTTCGTCGTCGCGCTGCCAGCGGATGAGCGCCTCGAGTCCGGTCAGCCGGTGCGTGCGCATGTCGATCTGTGGCTGGTAGTGCAGCCGGAATTCCGACCCCGACAGCGCGCGTTCGATGGCGTTGCGCCAGTGATGTTCGTTGCCGGCTTCGTCCGGCGGATTGACACTGTCTGTGGGCGCCGCCGGGGCTTCGGTCACGAGAAACCGCGAGGCGCTCTCGCGAATCGCCTGGTCGGCGACATCCGACGTGTGCTCAAGCAGAGTGGCGGGCCACACGGGCACCTGGGGCAGATGGGTGATCCCCGCCGAGATGATCGGGTAGAGCAGGCCGTCACCGCAGGGCACCGGCGATTCGCCGGCGCGAATGAAGCGGCGGGTGATCTGTATTGCCGCGTCGCGGCTGCCGAGATCGCGCAGCAAGATGGCGATCTGCTGATCGGACACGCGACCGATGATGTCGCGGCGACGAATGCGCGAACCGACGCGAAACGCAACGGTCGCGAGCAGATCGGCGTCCGAAATGGCCGGTTGGCGGGTTGCCATGCGCTGACCACGGCCCACGTGCAGCACGACCAGCGCACAATGGCAGCCCGGCGGGTTTGGCGTGCGCAACTCCAGGCTAAGGGCGCGCAGGAGCCGCTGGCGATCCAGCAGTAGGTCGGCGAGCACGACTTGCCGTCGCAACGCGTTGGTATCGTTCATCTCGGCAAGCAGGCGGACGTCGCCTGTAAGGTTGAACGTTTGTCATCGCCGCGGGCAGCGCCACCCGGCAGAGGAAGCTCGCGCGTCGAACAGGTCGTGCCGCCAGAAAGCCCTTGAATCATGTTCTGCATAAGACGCGAAAATGTGTCGGCCGTCGTGCGAGGAGGCGGATAAGGCTTGCCGGCCATGGCACCGCGTTCCTCGCGCTCGGGCAGACCGCGCACTAGGCGTGGCCCGACAAGAAGCTCGTGCCCGGTCGGGAAACCGGGTCCTATGTCCATTAACGGCACCCGTCTTTGAAAATTGAGTTCGGGTTTTACCTATGGCCGGGACGACTGGGTTGCGCCAGCCACTCGCGACCGCGAAGCATGACATCCCAATAAATCTTTGGCAGCACGTACTTTTTCAGCACCCACGCGATACGGTTCGCTTTCGTGCCGTCGAGGGGGAACGTGGGCAGGAGCTTGCCGCCATAGCCAAATTCCGCGAGCACGATCTTGCCGTGTTCGACCGTGAGCGGGCAAGCGCCATAGCCGTCGTAGTGCATGGGCAGTGGGCGGCCGTCCATGGCGGCGAGCAGGTTCTCGGCAACGACAACCGCCTGCTTGCGTGCGGCGGCCGCCGTCTTGGCGTTGGGTGCGGAGATGGCATCGCCCGCGCCGAAAATATTGGCAAAGCGCGCGTGGCGCAGTGTGGCCGGATCGACTTCGCACCAGCCGGCCGCGTCGGCCAACGGGCTTGCGCGCAGCACATCCGGTGCACTTTGCGGCGGGACAACGTGCAGCAAGTCGAAGGGCTTGTCGACGAATTGCGATTGACCGTCGGCGTCGAAAATCTCGAAGCGGGCCACGCGACGTTCGCCATCGACCGCCCGCAGGTGCGAGAGATGATTGAGCGAAATCTCGTAGCGCTTGACGTATTCCATGAGCGCGGGGATGTAATCCTTCACGCCAAAAAGGGCCGGAGCCACGAGATGGAATTCAATCTTGGTCTTGTTGTGCACACCGTTCTGACGCCACGTGTCTGCCGACAGATACATGGCCTTTTGCGGCGCCCCCGCGCACTTGATCGGCATCGGCGGTTGCGTGAAGAGCGCATTGCCACCCTTGAAGTCGCGCACCAGCGACCACGTGTAGGGCGCGAGATCGAAGCGATAGTTGGACGTGACACCGTTACGTCCGAGCGTGTCGGTCAGGCCGTCGATGGCCTCCCAGTTCAGTTGCAGGCCCGGCGCCACGACGAGGTAGCGATAGCCGAGGCGACGACCGTCCGAGAGCAGGATTTGCTGGTGGTCCGGCGCGAAAGCGGTTACGGCCGCCTGAATCCACGTCACGCCGTTGGGAATGACGCTCGACATCGGACGCGCTGTGCGCG
Organism: Pandoraea cepalis; assembly: GCF_902459625.1. Taxonomy (NCBI): domain Bacteria; kingdom Pseudomonadati; phylum Pseudomonadota; class Betaproteobacteria; order Burkholderiales; family Burkholderiaceae; genus Pandoraea; species Pandoraea cepalis. The sequence continues at coordinate 700,297 of NZ_CABPRY010000003.1, read as the reverse complement.
CCGCGTCGAACTCGCCGGCACCGACGAGCGTCCACGCCGGCTGGTAGTAATGCGTGTCGGCGGGGTCCACGATCGTGATCGAGAGCGATGGACGGCGGCGTCGCAGACTGGCCGCCACGGAAATCCCCGCCGCCCCGGCACCCATGATCACGATGTCGGCGGTGCTTTCCGTCGCGGGGGTGGGCGTAGCGGATACATCGCTGGACATAAGGTCTCCGACAAATAAGCAAAATTGAAACGGATGCCGACATATCGATGGGCATCCTGAACGCCGCGCGCTGACGGCTCACACGAATAGGTTCCTACCTGCGTATTCGTGTGCGGGACATTGTATATAGAAACTGTGTCGGTTTGCCCTTGTTTTCAGGGGAAACGCCGCCATTCTTCACAATCGTCGCCACGTTCAGGGCAAACCGAGCCGAGATTCGCGAGCGAGCGGCGAGCATGCGTGGGGTATTGTCAAGTCGTGCACGCTTTGTCGTGGCAAGGGGGCGCCGATACCCTCGCGGAGCGGCAGAGGGGCGCCGCAGGACAGCGACGCTCGCGACGTTCACATGGGCGAGTGATTGTGGTCGCAGGCGACTTCGATCGGGTCGATTTCGCTGTGGCACGCGCAGGCTTCGCCATGCGCGCCTTGCATGAGGGCACGCAAGATGCCGCAATCGCTGGTTTCGTGGCGGCTATGGCATTGCGCCTGAAGGTGCAGCAACTGTTGTTCGAGCGCCTGCAACTCGTGAATGCGGGCATGCACGCGAGTCAGGTGGGCTTCGATCAACTGGTTCGCGTCTTCGCACGTCACGTTCGTGTCGTGGGCGAGTTCGCCGAGACGTTTCGCATCGGCGAGCGGCATGTCGAGCGAGCGGCAGTGGCGGATGAAACGCAGTGCTTTCAGATGGTCGTCGCCGTAGGCGCGATACCCGGCGTCCGTGCGCGGCGGGGCCGCAAGCAGGCCTGCCCGCTCGTAATAGCGGATCGTTTCGACATCGGTGCCCGCCGCGCGGGCCAGCTCTCCGATTTTCATGCTTGACTCCGTAGTGACTACAGGGTTTTGAATGGAGGGTAACACGAATCAGTCAATCAGGAGTTCCCATGTCCCACCCCTCGGATTCGGCCCGTCTGGCCGGCTCGACGGCGACAGATCGCCCCACGCATGACCCCGGTCATCGTCACGATCACGGGCATCGGCACGACCCTTCGCACGCCAACGATAGCGAACACGCGCACGCTCAAGGCCACTCGCACGACCACGGTCATGCGCACGATCATGCCGCCACGTGCGCCTCAAGTCCCGCGCATGCGCACGACGACTCGTTGTGTTGCGCAGGCGCTGCGCGTTTTGCACCCGACGAGCCGATGCCGTCGACGGGGGCGCCGCAGGCCCGTTTCCGAATCGATCAGATGGATTGCCCGACGGAAGAGCGTCTCATCCGCGATCAGCTTGAGCATCGGCCCGGCGTCGATGCGCTGTACTTCAATCTGCTCAAGCGAGAATTAACGATCGTTTTTGACGGCAACGCGTCGTCGACCGACGTTGCCCGGCATGGGGAGGCGGTCGCAGACACGTTGCGCAAGCTAGGTATGACGCCGGTGCCGTTGGGCGCCGGCGACACCGATGCGCCGCCGCCCCCCGCGAGCCGCAAGGCAGACATTGCTCGTCTGGTGGCGGGCGTCTTGCTGGCTGCGGCAAGCGAGATCGCGGTCTGGTCCGGCGTGCCTGAGCACAGTCCTTGGGTCGGCGCCGTGGTCGTGGCCGCCATTCTCGCGTGCGGACTACCAACGCTCAAGAAGGGCTGGATCGCGCTGCGTCACCTCACGCTGAACATTCATTTCCTGATGTCGCTGGCCGTGATTGGCGCGATGTGCATCGGTCAATGGCCGGAAGCGGCGATGGTGATCGTGCTGTTCGCCTTATCGGAAAAGCTCGAAGCCGCATCGCTCACGCGGGCCCGCCGCGCCGTCGAAGCGCTGATGCGCCTGGCGCCCGATCAGGCGTCGGTCGAACAGCCGGACGGTAACTGGTTGGACGTGCCCTCGGCGTCCCTTGCGGTGGGCACGCGCGTGCGTGCGCGGCCAGGGGAGCGCATTGCCATCGACGGCGTGATCGAGCAGGGCAGTTCGGCGCTCAATCAGGCGTCGATCACCGGGGAGAGCGTACCCGCCGATAAGACGGTGGGCGACGAGGTCTACGCGGGCAGCATCAACGAAAGCGGTTTGATCGTGTATCGCACGCGCGTTGCGCCGGGCGATACGACACTTGCCCGCATCGTGCGTATTGTGGAGACCGCACAACAACAACGCTCACCGACGCAGCGTTTCGTCGACAAGTTCTCGCGGATCTACACGCCGGTTGTCGTGCTGTGTGCGTTGCTTGTCGCGCTCATGCCGCCGCTGGCCTTCGGTCTGGCGTGGTCGCCCTGGATCTACAAGGCGCTGGTGATGCTGGTCATCGCCTGTCCGTGTGCGCTCGTGATTTCGACGCCGGTCACGGTCGTAAGCGGCCTGACGGCGGCCGCCCGTGCCGGGATCCTGATCAAGGGCGGCGCATTTCTGGAAACCGGCCGTCTGATCCGCGTGGTTGCGCTTGACAAGACGGGCACGCTGACGCGTGGCGAGCCGCGCCTGACCGACGTGGTGCCGTTGGGCGAAACGTCACACGACGAGGCACTCACGCTCGCCGCCGCGCTCGACGCGCAGACCACCCATCCCGTTGCGCGCGCCGTGGTCGACGGTCATGCGCGAGCGGGCCTCGGCGCATTACCGTCGGTCACGGAGGTCGAAGCACTCGCGGGGATGGGCGTGAAGGGGCGTGTCGGTCAAACCCTTTACTACCTCGGCAACCATCGTCTGATCGAATCGCTCGGCGTGTGCAATGCGCACGTGGAGGCGACGTTGGCACGTCTCGAGGCGCAAGCCCGCACGGCCATCGTGCTGGCCAGTGAAACGCAGGCGATCGCCGTATTGGCGGTCGCCGACACGCTGCGCGCGGAAAGCCGTGACGCCATCGCGCGTCTGGCCGGCATGGGCGTTCACACGGTGATGCTGACCGGGGACAATCGTGCGACCGCGGAAGTGATCGGTCGGCAGGCGGGCGTGAGCGACGTGCGTGCCGAAATGCTGCCGGAAGACAAATGGCAGGCGGTGTCGGCCTTGCGAGAGACGTACGGGTACGTGGGCATGGTCGGCGACGGCATTAACGACGCCCCTGCGCTCGCAGCCGCGGACGTCGGTTTCGCGATGGGGGTGGCCGGCACCGACAGCGCGCTGGAGACGGCCGACGTTACGCTGATGGATGATGACCTCCACAAGCTGCCGGCCTTCCTGGCGCTGTCGAGGCATGCCGCAACGGTGCTCAAGCAGAATATTGCCGTGGCGCTCGCCATCAAGGCCGTGTTCTTCGCGCTGGCGGTGGTCGGGCTGGCGTCGCTGTGGATGGCGGTGTTCGCCGATGTGGGGGCCAGTCTGCTGGTGATTGCAAACGGCATGCGCCTGCTGCGCACGAAGGTGGCGTGAGCGCTTAGCGGGCGCGCATGCCGCGCTCCAGCGTGTGCGCATCCGGCAACTGACCCAGCACGTGCGCCGCGCGGCTTGTGGTGTTGACGATGATCGTATCGAGGCGTCGGATCATGGCACTGCGCTGTTCGTCGCGCAACGGCATGGCTTCGCACATTCGCTGCGCGACGACGGCATCGTTGAGTTGCCCAAGGAGCGTCTGTGCGGCATGCAGCGTGCTCTCGTAGGGCGAGCAGACCGATTTGCGCAGCCAGGGTGCCAGCAGTTCGGCGCTGTAACGGGCCTTCTTGATCTTCACGCGCAACGCGTGCAACTGCTCGGTGTCGAGCATGGCCAACTGGCGACAATCCGGAAACAGCGCGATATATTGGGCGCGCAGCATGTTGCGGGCATGCTTCGACAGCGCGCGCGACCGCTTGCCTGGCGTACGAGAGGGGCGACGCAATGCCTTGGCCGAGCGAATCTTGCATCGACCGTCCTCGCGCATCCCGAATGCGCTGAACAGCAACCCATGCAATGCCTGTTGGCGCTCGCCGGTCAATGCCGCGGCAACTTGTGCGCGGGCGTCGCGGCGCAGGTGTTCCACATGCCTTTCCACCGCAGGCCAGTCGATGTCGGGAAAGTCGGCGCGCAACGCGGGTAATGTCGTTGTCGCTAACACATCGGTATCTCGCGTAGGGCCCATCGATTGCCCCAGCCAGCGCAATTCCCCGTTCAACCGATGGTGCCAACGAGGTTTGAGCCACGGCGAAAAGACATCGATCAGCGCACGCAGACGACGTATCGCAATTCGCAACTCGTGCACGACCTCGGCGTCAATGGACGCGGCGTCGCTGTTCTCGCCCGCCGTCGGTAACGACGGCCATGGTTGCAGGATCTGCGCGGCGAGGGTGACGAGCAGGCGTGCGGCGGACATGCGCCGCATGCGCCCGGCGCCAAGCGCCGTGCGCGTCTGAGTGGGGCGCTGGCCGGCAACGGGCGGTCCCTCGATGGCGGCGGCGATGGCCGCTGTCGTCACGCGTGTCATGTCACGCAACATAGCATAGTTGCCCGGGGCCAAGCGCCAAGGAAGACCGATACGACAGGGTGGCGCGGGGGCTGCGCGAGGTACGGCGATTCGCAAAAAGCCATCGGCAATGCGTGTCAGAACGACGGGTGTTGACGGCTGGGGAAGACAACATGAGAGTCTCTGCCGGCGTGGGGCAGGAGACGACGCTGGGAGCGTCTCGTCGCGGGCGCCCGGTGCCCGAGCTGCGGTGTGCAGGACACCCGCGAGGCACGCAGCGTCACATCAGTCGTGGACCTCGCGAGAGGATGACGTGACGCATATCCATTGCTGCACACCGCGGGGCGGCCATGCGAGCAAAAAAGATAGGCCGGCCCGAAGGCCGGCCTGCGCGCAACTGGTTTTACTTCTTGTTCACAGCGTCCTTGAACGCCTTGCCAGCCGTGAACTTCACGGTCTTGGCGGCCGGGATCTTGATCGCTTCGCCGGTCTTCGGGTTGCGGCCGGTACGTGCGGCGCGCTTGCCCGAACCGAACGAGCCGAAGCCGATCAACTGGACCGCGTCACCCTTGGCGACGGCCTTCTTGATGGTCTCGAGCAGAGTGTCGAGGGTTTCGCCGGTTTGAGCCTTGCTAGCACCCGTAACACCAGCGACGGCGTCGATCAGTTCCTGTTTGTTCATGTGTGTTTCCCTTGAGAGGTGGTGAATACCGGCGACAACTCTAACACTTTCGCCATTTGGCGAGTGTCGGTGTTGTATCCGCGCCATAAGGCACGCGGCACATGCCAGAAAGTCGCCATCGCGACACGTCACGCAAACGCGATCCTAAGATCCATCCCGTCACGCCTCGAGAGGGCGCCGACACTGGCCGGGCAGCCGCATTATAGAGCCATCGGCGGGCTGTGGGCCAGTCCTGACAACGGTTTGCGGCGATTTTGTTGTGCGATGCCGCGTACTTTCTCGTTCGTGATGACAAAAACCCGGTAACTACGGGCATCTCCGGTCATGCGCCGGCGCAATCCCTTGCTGGGCGGGCTTTGGGGGTTTCCCTAGCCGATGGGGGCTTGCGTACTGGCGCGACTTTTGGTTGGCGTCAACTTGCCCCGCGATCAGCTCGATGCGTCACATCGGTCGGAATACGAAGGACTTCGCGAGTGTTCGGTCGAGTCGACGCGCTGCGCTGGCGCAAGATTCCGCCAAAACCCCTGCGGCCCGATGGGGACAAATGAAAGCAATTCCCGTTTGAGGTAAAATAATGAGGTTTTCCCGCCCAAAACCGGGAGTGCGTCTCCCTGACGCGCCTGGGGTCCGGGCATCGGGGCCATCAAGGACGGCTCGCGCATTCGCATGTCAGGCGATTCGGGCATTAGTTCCGTCGACGTGCCGCGCCGCCGCCCGTCGTCATACGTCAAGCCAATATGAGTACTCAGAATCAACAGACCGTGCTGGAAGTCCACCACTGGACTGATACGTTGTTCAGCTTCAAGACCACTCGCGACGCTTCGTTCCGTTACGTCAATGGCCAGTTCACGATGATCGGGCTGGAAGTGGAAGGCAAACCGCTGCTGCGCGCCTACAGCATGGCGAGCGCGAATTACGAGGAAGAGCTTGAGTTCCTGAGCATCAAGGTGCAGGACGGTCCGCTGACCTCGCGCCTGCAGCACTTGAAGCCGGGCGACAAGGTCATCGTTGGCCGCAAGCCGACCGGCACGCTCATCGACGACAACCTGTTGCCGGGCAAGCATCTGTACCTGCTTTCGACGGGCACGGGCCTCGCGCCGTTCATGAGTATCATCCGCGACCCGGAAGTCTACGATCGCTACGAGCACATCATCCTGGTTCACGGCTGCCGCTTCACCAGCGAATTGGCGTATCGCGATCTCATTACGCAGCATTTGCCGGCGCACGAGTATCTGGGTGAATACGTGCGCGACAAGCTGATCTACTATCCGACGGTAACGCGCGAAGAGTTCGAAAACCAGGGCCGTATCACGGAGCTGGTTGAATCGGGCAAGATGTTCGCCGACATCGGTTTGCCGGAATTTTCGCCGGAAAACGACCGCATCATGTTGTGCGGCAGCCCGGCCATGCTCAAGGACACCCGCGAGCTGCTGGAGAAGCGTGGCTTCGTGGAAGGCCATAACCACGCTCCGGGGCACTACCTTGTCGAGCGTGCGTTCGTCGGCTAATCCGTCGACACGCATGCCTACGGCAGCGCTTGCTGTCGTGGGATAAAAAAAACCGCTCGATCGAGCGGTTTTTTGTCGTCGGAACCGGTTAGAACTGGTTCATGGTGTTGTCTTTCCCCGCAGCCTTGAGGGCCGCCGCGCCACTGAAATACTCCTTGTGGTCGTCGCCGATGTCCGAGCCGGACATGTTCTGGTGCTTCACGCAGGCGATGCCCTGGCGAATTTCCTTGCGCTGCACGCCAGCCACATAGCCGAGCATGCCCTGATCGCCGAAGTATTCCTTGGCCAGGTTGTCGGTCGAGAGTGCGGCGGTGTGGTACGTCGGCAGTGTAATCAGGTGGTGGAAGACACCGGCTTCGCGCGCCGCATCGGCCTGGAACGTGCGAATTTTTTCGTCGGCGACGGCGGCCAGTTCGGTGTCATCGTATTCCTCGCTCATCAGCTGGCCGCGCTCGTAGGCTGAGACATCCTTGCCGGCCGCCTTCATCGCGTCATACGTCTGCTGGCGGAAGTTCAAGGTCCAGTTGAACGACGGGCTGTTGTTGTACACCAGCTTGGCGTTCGGGATCACTTTGCGAATCTCGCTGACCATGCCGGCGATCTGGGCGATATGCGGCTTTTCGGTTTCGATCCACAGCAGGTCGGCGCCGTTTTGCAGTGCGGTGATGGAATCCAGCACGCAGCGTGCTTCGCCCGTGCCAGCGCGGAACTGGAACAGGTTGCTGGGCAGGCGCTTGGGACGCAGCAGCTTGCCATCGCGCTTGATGACGACGTCGCCATTGCCGAGGGCATCTGCGGAAATTTCGTCGCAATCGAGGAAGGAATTATATTGGTCGCCCAAGTCGCCCGGCGTGTGGGTCACGGCGATCTGCTTGGTCAGGCCGGCGCCCAGCGAGTCGGTACGGGACACGATAATGCCGTCGTCCACGCCCAGTTCCAGGAAGGCGTAGCGAATCGCGCGAATCTTGGCGAGGAAGTCTTCGTGCGGCACGGTGACTTTGCCATCCTGGTGACCGCATTGCTTCTCGTCGGACACCTGATTCTCGATCTGAATGCAGCATGCGCCGGCTTCGATGAACTGCTTGGCCAGCAGGTAGGTGGCTTCCGCGTTACCGAAACCCGCGTCGATGTCTGCGATGATTGGCACGACGTGGGTGACGTGGTTGTCGATTTTTTCCTGGATGGCGGCCTTGGCAGCCCCTTCGGCCGCGTCCAGTTGGCGGAACAGGCCGCCGAGTTCTCGGGCGTCCGCTTGGCGCAGGAACGTGTACAGCTCGCGGATCAACGCGGTGACGGAGGTTTTTTCGTGCATCGACTGGTCCGGCAGCGGTCCGAACTCCGAGCGCAGTGCCGCAACCATCCAACCCGACAGATAAAGGTAGCTGCGGTCGGTGGTGTTGAAGTGCTTCTTGATGGAGATCATCTTCTGCTGGCCGATGAAGCCGTGCCAGCAACCCAGCGACTGGGTGTACTTGGACGGGTCCGCATCGTAGGCGGCCATGTCGGCGCGCATGATCTTGGCCGTGTACTTGGCAATGTCCAGACCCGTTTTGAATCGGTTCTGGGCACGCATGCGTGCGGCATATTCGGGATTGATGGCATCCCAGGCGCTGCCTTGTTTCTGCTTCAAACCAGCCACAGCGGTGATGTCGTCTTGATATTGGGTCATGTGCCTCTCCTGAGAGCAAAGCGCGTTTGAATAAAGGGTTCAGCGTGTCGCCCCCGTATGTCGAAGCGAACTGCATGACGAAATGGTACCGCTGTTTGGCGCGGTTTTGCCAGGTCTTATATAAGACATAAGAGTTAATTTATGCTTATTTTTCAATGATATAAGCACGGTATTTCGCAATTCGAAACACGTTTTCGGGTGGCGGAAAAATGAGGTGAGCGAAATTCCAAGAGAATTCCGCAATGTGAAATGCGCTTTCGTTGGCTGGAGACGGGACACGCGCCGATGGCGCGAGCAACGAGCGCTGGCGGAAGGATTGTGTGGACGTCTGTTGAGACGAGGCGACGTTTCGGCGCGCGATGAATGGCGCGATCCAATGTGGGGACAAGCGTGCTACGCAAGCCGCTAGCCGGCCCCGCTGGCGGCCTGATCTTATCTTGGCAGGCGGGAGTGCCTCGGATCGAGAGGCCAGCGGTCAGGCGCGCGTCGGCGTGACCTTGCGTGCGACTCGCTGCTAGGGCTTTGCGCTCAGGTCAGCGCTGGCTTCTGAGGTCGGGACAGCGGAATGCGGCGCGGGTCGTGCCCACACGCTGCAGGGGTCGCCGCTGCGGGCGCGTTTCCAGGTCGCGCACGCGAACAGTGCAAAGCCGCCCGCGCAGACGATAGCGACGAGGTCAACGCCGGCCAGCACCCAATCGCCCGCAGCCATCGAGCGCACGAGATTGTCCGGCGTGAGCGCGGCGTCGGCGGCCGGGATAATGAGGCAGACGAGCGCCGTCGCCGCGAGTAGTCCCGTGGCTGCTACCGCCGGCGCCGCGAGCGCGGCGAAAAGCATCGAGGCGGTGAGCGTGGCGATGAAGATCGAGAGCGCCGTCATGTCGGGGGCGACGATTGCACCGACGAACGCCGCGGCAATCCCCAGGCATGTGCCGAGAAACACGCCGGCGGTGGCCTTGGCCATCCCTCGCAGATGGGCGGGTTGTACGGCTGCGCTGCGCTTGCGACGCGATTCGAGCCAGAGCAGGTTGCCGCTGTAGACGAGCACCGCACCCATCAGGCCCAGGACGAAGTACACCCAGCGCATGGCATCGCCCGCGAAGGTACCGAAGTGGGCGCCGTAGATCATGCTGAGCATTGCGTGGTTGGCATCCCGTACGCCGGGGCTGTGCTGACCGACGATCGCCCCGTCGTTCAGGCGCACGGCCACGGCCGAGAACACACCCAGCGAGTCGCTGGCCTCGCCGTAGACTTCGGCCACCGCGTCCGGCTTGCCGTAGCGGGTCCACGCCACGGCGGTCGCTTCCATGTCGGGCGCCGCGTGCTCGGCGCGGGCGAGCAGGGCCGTGAGACCAAGCGGCTTGCCGTCGACCGGTGCGATCGTTGCCGGCACCGCCCCCGTTATCTGCGGAATTTGCGATAGCAGCTTGTTATCGAACGTCACGACGTTGAACGCCATCATCAGCGGCAGGAGGAGGCACAGCAGCGCCCCTGTCAGCGCGAAGACAATATGAAACGGCAGACTCAGCACGCCGATGGCGTTATGCGCGTCCTGCCAGAAGCGCTTGACGTTGCGTCCCGGGCGCAACGCAAAGAGGTCTCGCGTGACGCGCGGCAGATGCACGATCACGCCCGAGATCAACGCCATGCCGTAGAACAGCGACACCACGCCCATCAGATACAGGCCGTAGGTCGGAATCGACAGCGAGTAGTGCAGCGCATTGATCGTGCCCGACAGGCCCGGGCGCGCATCGCCGATCACGAGCGACGGCGCGGTACCTTCGGCGTCAGCGTGCAAGCGTGCCTGTTGCCACTCGCCGTTCGGTTCCTGCCAGTAGGCAAAGGGCGTCGGCGAGTGATTGGGCAACACCACGCCCATCTGCTCGCGCGCGGCCGGGAATTGCATGCGAACCCGCTCGGCGAGCTGTTCCGTTTGCGCGAGCGAGAGCGGTGCATGACGCGTGGCGGGCTGCTCCCAGCGTTCGATCTCATGATGGAAGATGGTCAGGGCGCCGCCGAGCATGGCAATGAACAGCGCGAAACCGGCGACGATGCCGGCCCATGTATGGACACTCAGATATTGACGAAGGGTTTGGGCGCGCATTGAACAATCCTTACCCGACGGCGTGCGCCAACAGCAGCGCAACCCCGGCGACGACGGTGGTGGCGCCAAGGCCAACCCACGCGTGTTTGGCGGTGCGGCTCGCGTAGGCTACGGCACACAGGCCAAGCCACAGGAGCGGGAAGAGCGCGATGACGGGAATCACCGCCGTTTGCCAACCGGCCGGCGTCAGGTGGGCGATAGCGCCGCACAGCGCCATCGCCGCGAAGCCGCCGAGCACCAGGCCCGCGAAGGTTCTACTCCACATGGGCGTCTCCGCGCAGAGCGCGCCAGCCGCCCACCGCATACGGCCAGAAGAGCTGGCCGAAACACAGCGACATGAATGCCGCCGCGATGCCGGCCGAAGCGCCGGCCGCGAGCCACCAGCAACCCAGGCTGGCAATGGCGGCGACCAGTGATAGCGACCGGGCGGGCTGTGCAGCCAAACGTCGTGCGCGCACACGCTGGTGCTCAGAGGTGAGATAGCAGGCGCCGCCTGCCAGCCATGCCAAGGCAATAGCCAATCCAATCAACATGCTCGGGAATCACATGAAAATGTGGCCTGCAAGCGACGACGCCACCCTTTGGCGCCGCGTCGGTCGAGGCCGATCGAAAACCGTTCCGGACAAACGCAGCGGCCACACATTTTTCCGGTGATGATGCGAATGTAAACAACAACGATTCGCATTTATAACATGAATCTTCAAAATCCCGAAATAGCGCGCCTGATAATGGGGTGCTGCGCCTGAGCACAGGTCAGGCATCAGGCATCAGGCATCAGGCATCAGGCATCAGGCATCAGGCGTCAGGCGTCAGGCGTCAGGCGTCAGGCGGCAGGCGGCAGGCGGCAGGCGTCAGGCGGCAGGCGTCGGGCCGCCTCGCCTCATCAGGCCGGTCGGCGCTCCAGCAACACCGGGATCGACTTGGAGGTTGGCGTTCCCGCACCCTCAGCGATGGCGTCGAGTGGCACCAGTCCGTTGGTCTCGGGGTAGTATGCCGCGATGCAGCCACGCGGAATGTCGTAGGCAACGAGCAGGAAATCATCGGCGCGACGCGCAATGCCATCGTGCCAGACACCCACGAGGTCAACGTGCTCGCCTGCACGAAAGCCTCGCGCATCCAGATCTTCCGGGTTGGCGAAGACAACGCGGCGCTGTCCGAACACCCCACGATATCGGTCGTTCAGGCCGTAGATGGTGGTGTTGTATTGATCGTGGGAGCGAATCGTGGCGAGTTGCAGCACATCGTCACCGCGCTCACCCGCCTGGCGGCGTGCCACGTCGATCGGCATCTGGTGCGGCAGCGGGTGTGTCGTGAAGTTGGCGCGCGCGTTGGCGGTCAGCCACTGACGTGTTGACGGCGGCACCGGCAGCCGGAAGCCCCCCGGATGGCGCACGCGACGATTGAAGTCCGCGAAGTCATCAAAGGTGGCGGCCATGGCGTCGCGAATGCGATCGTAGTCCTCCACGTACCAGTGCCAATCCTCGACACCGCCGAGCGCGCGGCCCATCGTTGCCTGCGCGATGCCCGCGACAATGGCCGGTTCGGAGCGCAGATGCTCGGACGCCGGGGCGTTGATGCCATACGACAGGTGCACCATGCTCATCGAGTCTTCCACCGTGACGCCCTGCGCCGCGCCTTGCTGCATGTCGATTTCGGTGCGGCCCAGGCACGGCAGGATCAGTGCGTCGCGCCCGTGCACGAGATGGCTGCGATTGAGCTTGGTCGCCACGTGCACCGTCAGGTCGCACTGGCGAAGCCCCTCCCAGGTGCGCGGCGTGTCGGGTGTGGCCATCGCGAAATTGCCGCCCATGCCGATGAAGACCTTGACGCGTCCGTCGCGCATGGCTGAGATCGTATCGACGACGCTCAACCCGTCGCGTCGCGGCGGCGCGAACGCGAACGCTTCGCCAAGCCGGTCAAGGAAGGCGGCCGACGGCTTTTCATTGATGCCGACGGTGCGGTCGCCCTGGACGTTGCTGTGGCCGCGCACGGGACACAGACCCGCCCCCGGGCGTCCGATGTTGCCGCGCAGGAGCATTAGGTTGACGATCATCTGAATGGTCGCCACGGCGTGCTTGTGCTGCGTAATGCCCATGCCCCAGGTCGCAATGACGCGCTCGCCGCGCAGATAGACGTCGGCAATCTGGCACATCTGGGCTTGCGAGACGCCGGACGCGCGCTCGAGATCGTCCCAGCGTTCGCTGCGTACGTCGGCGGCGAAATCGTCGAAACCGTGAGTGTGTTCCGCGATGAAGGCATCGTCGAGCAGCGCGGGTTCGCCATTGGCGCGCGCGAGGGCGTCGCGCTCCAGCACGTGCTTGATGACGCCCTTCACGAATGCGAAGTCGCCGCCGCACGCCGGCGTGATGTAGTGGCTGCTGATCGCGGTGCCGCCGAGGCTCAGCATCTCGGCCGGACTTTGCGGGTCGGCAAAGCGCTCCAATCCGCGTTCGTGCAGCAGATTGACCGACACAATGGTCGCGCCGCGCCGGGCTGCCTCGCGCAACTCACCGAGCATGCGCGGATGATTGGTGCCCGGGTTCTGGCCGAACAGCAGCAGCGTATCGGCCTGTTCGAAGTCGTCGAGGGTGACGGTGCCCTTGCCGATGCCGATCGTGGGCGGCAGGCCAACGCTCGTCGGCTCGTGACACATGTTCGAGCAGTCGGGAAAATTGTTTGTGCCGTACTGGCGTACGAAGAGTTGATAAAGGAACGCGGCTTCGTTGCTGGTGCGACCGGACGTATAGAACGCCGCCTGATCGGGGTCGGGTAGGGCGCGCAAGTGCTCGCCGATCAAGGCGAAAGCGTCGGCCCAGGCGATCGGTGCATAGCGATCGGTGGCGGCGTCGTAGCGCATGGGATGCGTGAGACGGCCGTAGCCTTCGAGCGTGTAATCGTCCAGCGCGAGCAAGTCGGTCACCCTGTGCTCGGCAAAAAAGTCAGGGGTGACGCGGCGCTTGGTGGCTTCGGCGGCGACCGCCTTGGCCCCGTTTTCGCAGAATTCGAACGTCGAGGCGTGTTCGCGATCCGGCCACGCGCAGCCCGGGCAGTCGAAGCCGCTGGGTTGGTTTGCGCTGAGCAGCGTGCGGGCGCCTTTGAGCGGAATGCCTTGGGTGACGAGTTGAATGGCAACGTTCTTGAGGGCTCCCCAGCCGCCGGCGGGGCGATCGTAAGGGGCGATTTTCGAGGCGGACATGGTGCGTTTTCTGAGGAGAAGAGGTGGCGCGGCGCGTCGGCATCTGGGGAATGCTTCGGCCATAGACAAACGGTTAACGTTAAATAGGCAAAATGATGCATAATCTAACGAGGTTGTAGCGGTATTTCTATGCCAACGTCGATCCGAAAATCCTTGTGAAATGGACGTTTTCAGGCATCTTATCAGGATATTGCATAAATTGATTTATGCAATTAATAGCATATAAAGTGAGTCAATGAAGCAGATATCGATCGCCCCGCAGCTCCGGTTTCACCACGACGGCAACGATCTTCCGCTCGACAAGGTGCTGTCGCTACTCGCCGAGGTGCAGGCGCACGGCAACCTGCAGGCGGCCAGCCAAGCGCTTGGGCAATCGTATCGAGGCGCGTGGGGCCACGTGAAGGAAGTCGAGGCGCTCATGGGGGCGCCCTTGCTGACGATGGCGCGCGGCCGTGGCGCGGTGCTCACGCCGCTTGCTCAGCGGCTGCTGTGGGGGCAAAAGCGCCTGCAGGCTCGGCTCGGTCCCCTGCTGGAGACGATGGCGTCGGAGTTGCAGACCGAGCTTGATGACCTGCTGTTGCAGGACAGCGACCAACTTCGACTGTTTGCCAGTCATGGGCTGGCGATCGCGGCGCTGGTCGATTTCGCAGGACGCGCGGGCCTGCCCATCGAAGTGAGCTATCGCGGCAGCATCGAAGCGATTGCCGCGCTCGCGAAGCACGAGTGCGAGGTCGCGAGTTTTCACGTGCCGATCGGCGCGCTTGCAGAGCCGGTGCTCGATCACTATGGGCCCTTGCTCAAGGGCAAGTCGTATCGGGTGGCCGACGTCGCTTCGCGCCGTCTCGGGTTGCTCGTTGCACGCGGCAATCCGCTCGGCATTCATACGCTGGCCGACCTGCCGCGCACAGGGGCGCGCTTCGCGAACCGGGAGCGCGGATCCGGCACCCGAATCATCTTCGATCTGCTGCTCGCGCGTGAGGGGATCGATCCGGCTGCCGTTGCGGGGGCGGAGAACATCGAGTTCACGCACGCCGCCGTGGCGGCGTACATCGCCAGTGGACGCGCCGACGCGGGACTCGCCATCGAGGCAGCGGCAAGCCAGTTCGGGCTCGATTTCCTGCCAATCCTGACGGAGCGCTATTGCCTGATGTTTCCCGAGACCGGCAGCGAGTCCGCGCATTTGCGGGCGCTGCTGGAAATTCTGCAAAGCGACGCGTATCGGCAGGCGGTGCATGCCATCCCCGGCTACAGCGAGGCGGCGACCGGTCGCATCGCCCCGCTGTCTGAGGCGTTTCCCTCTTTGGGTTGAGATGTAATATGCAATGATATGCATATGTTGCGCACGAACATCAGCTGTGTCGAACGGCCAGCCGGCGCGGTTTATGCGGCGATGGCATGCTGCTGTGCAGCGAGCGTGGGAAAAACGAGCAACCCAAGCTATCGGTGTTTCCACGAGGCTTGTTGGGAGGGGACGTTTGGACTAATGTCATAACTGTCGAGCCCCCAGAAACGCGCCGCCATCATATGCAACAAAGAACATATGAGACGCCGTTTCGCCCCAGGAGACATACGAGATGGTGTCCACCCCTCACGCGACGCTCGCGCCGCTGCTGGTTCGCCACGCCGGCCGTGCGCACGAGTTGTTGCCGCTGTTGCATGCCCTGCAGGACAGCGACGGTTACGTCGACCCCGCCCATGTGCCGGCGATCGCCGCCGCGCTGAATCTTTCTCGCGCCGAAGTACATGGCGTGATTACCTTCTATCACCACTTCCGCAGCGCGCCGCCGCCCCCGATCGTGGTGCAGGTCTGCCGCGCGGAGGCATGTCGCAGTCGGGGTGGCGAAGCGCTCGTAGCCCATATCGAGGCGAGTACCGGCGCACCCGTGGACGGCGCGCCGTGTCGCGGGGTCGGCGTCGAATCGGTGTATTGCCTCGGGCAATGTGCGTTGTCCCCGGCCGTGATGATCAACGGCGAACTGCACGCGCGCGTGAGTCCGGCGCGCTTCGATGCGCTGCTGCCGGCGCGCAAGGCAGGTGACCATGTCTGAGTCTTCGAAGCGCGGTCCGTACCGCGTGTATATCCCGCGCGATTCCGCTGCGCTCGCCTTGGGCGCGGACCGGGTCGCCGCCGCCGTGGCAACGCAAGCCACCCAGCGAGGCATTGCCGTCGATATCGTGCGCAATGGCTCTCGTGGGCTGTTTTGGCTTGAACCGCTCGTCGAAGTGCAGACCCCCGCCGGGCGCATCGGGTACAGCAACGTGCAGGCCGCTCAGGTCGCCGCCTTGTTCGACAGCGGCTGGCCCTCATGTGCCGTTCAGGACGCCGAGCGCGAGGTTCCCGCTGACAATCCCGACGGGAGTTGGGGCGCCCCCATGCCTGCCTGCGTCGGACGGGTCGATGCGATTCCGTATCTGGCGCGGCAACAGCGCCTGACGTTCGCGCGCATTGGCGTGACCGACCCGCTCAGCCCGGCGGACTATGAAGCGCACGGTGGCCTGGTCGGACTGCGCGCATGCCTGGCGCTCGACGCCGCGGCGGGGTGCCAGACCGTACTCGACTCGGGCCTGCGCGGACGCGGCGGCGCGGCGTTTCCGGCGGGCATCAAGTGGCAAACCGTCAGCCGCGCCCAGGCGGCAACCAAATACGTCGTCTGCAATGCCGACGAAGGCGACTCGGGCACATTTGCCGATCGGCTCATCATGGAGAGCGATCCGTTCGTGCTCATCGAAGGGATGGCCATCGCAGCGCTATGCGTGGGGGCGAGCGAGGGCATCATCTACGTGCGCAGTGAGTATCCGCACGCCATTGCGGCACTCGAGTCGGCGATTGCCGTCGCGCGCCGGGAAGGCTGGCTCGGCCCGGACGTGCTGGGTTCGGGACGCGCTTGCGAGTTGCGCGTCGCCAAGGCGGCGGGCGCTTATATCTGTGGCGAGGAAACGGCGTTGCTCGAAAGCCTGGAAGGCAAGCGCGGCGTGGTTCGCGCGAAACCGCCGATTCCAGCGGTGGCCGGACTCTTCGGGCAGCCGACACTCGTCAACAACGTCGTGACCCTCGCGAGCGTGCCGTTCATCTTCGCGCATGGCGCTGAGGCCTATCGCGAGTTCGGCATGGGCCGCTCGCAAGGCACACTGGCGGTGCAACTCGCGGGCAACGTGCGTCGCGGCGGACTGGTGGAGCTGGCGTTCGGCGTGACGCTGCGCACACTGCTCGACGAGTTCGGCGGCGGCACGGCCAGCGGGCGCCCTGCCAAGGCCGTTCAGGTCGGGGGGCCGCTCGGAGCGTATCTGCCAAGCGCGCAGTGGGACGTGCCGATGGATTACGAGGCGTATGCCTCGCTCGGCGCGGTCGTCGGTCACGGCGGGGTGGTCGTTCACGACGACACGGCCGACCTCGCGGCGTTGGCGAGCTACGCGATGCAGTTCTGTGCGCACGAATCGTGCGGCAAATGCACGCCGTGCCGCATTGGCGCGACGCGCGGAGTCGAGGTGATCGACCAGATCCGACGCGGAGACACCTCCGTGCGTCAAATAAAACTGCTGCGTGATCTGTGCGACACGATGGTGGCAGGGTCGCTTTGCGCGATGGGCGGCATGACGCCGTTCCCGGTGCGCTCGGCGCTCGAACATTTCCCGGCAGACTTCGGTCTGCCCGATGGCGCCGGGCGCGCCGAAGCCGCCTGACGCGCACGCATCAGGCAGGGAGGAGAAGACATGATGCATCCGAGCACCTCAGTTACCCCGGGCCACGACCTGGACATGGGCACGCCGCTGCGCGAGAGCGATGTCGGCATTACCCTCGAAATCGACGGCGAGCGCGTGACCGTGCCGGCCGGCACGTCGATCATGCGGGCGGCGGCGGGTCGCGACGTCAACATCCCCAAGCTTTGTGCGACGGATTCGCTCGAACCGTTCGGGTCTTGCCGCTTGTGTCTGGTCGAGATCGAGGGGCGGCGCGGATATCCCGCTTCGTGTACGACACCCGTCGAGCCGGGCATGAAGGTACTCACGCAGTCGCCGGCGCTGCAGGATCTGCGTCGCAACGTGATGGAGCTTTACATCTCTGATCATCCGCTCGACTGCCTGACCTGCGCGGCCAACGGCGATTGCGAATTGCAGGACATGGCGGGCGTCACGGGGCTGCGCGAGGTGCGCTACGGGTTTGAGGGCGAGAACCATATTCACAGCGCGAAGGACGAGTCGAATCCGTATTTCACGTATGACCCGTCGAAATGCATCGTCTGCAACCGTTGTGTGCGGGCGTGCGAGGAGACGCAGGGCACGTTTGCGCTGACGATTTCCGGCCGCGGCTTCGAGGCGCGGGTCTCGGCCGGGCAGGATCAGCCGTTCATGGATTCGGAGTGCGTGTCGTGCGGCGCATGCGTGTCGGCCTGCCCGACGGCAACGCTGCAGGAAAAAAGCGTTATCGAGATGGGGCAGCCTGAGCACGCGGTGGTGACCACGTGCGCGTACTGCGGCGTGGGCTGCGCGTTCAAGGCGGAAATGAAGGGCGGGGACGTGGTTCGCATGACCCCCTACAAGGATGGCGGGGCGAATGAGGGCCACGCCTGCGTGAAGGGGCGCTTTGCGTGGGGGTACGCCACGCACAAGGAGCGCATCACCAAGCCGATGATCCGCAGCAAGATTACCGATCCGTGGCGCGAGGTGTCATGGGACGAGGCGCTGGACTACGCGGCGTCGGCGTTCCGGCGCATTCAGGCGGCATACGGGCGCGATGCCATTGGCGGCATCACGTCGTCGCGTTGCACGAACGAAGAGACGTATCTCGTGCAGAAGCTGGTGCGTGCCGCGTTCGGTAACAACAACGTCGACACCTGTGCGCGCGTGTGCCATTCACCGACCGGTTACGGGCTCAAGCAGACGCTTGGCGAGTCGGCGGGCACGCAGACGTTCAAGTCGATCGAGCACTCGGACGTGATTCTCGTGATGGGCGCCAATCCGACCGATGGGCATCCGGTATTTGCCTCGCGACTCAAGCGCCGTGTGCGCGAGGGGGCGAACCTGATCGTGATCGATCCGCGGCGCATCGACATCGTCGACGGGCCGCACGTGAAGGCCGCATTCCACTTGCCGCTGCGCCCCGGAACGAACGTGGCAATGGTCAATGCCCTCGCGCATGTGATCGTCACCGAAGGGCTGCTGGCCGAGGACTTCATCGCCGAGCGCTGTGAAGACCGGGCCTTCGCGCAATGGCGCGACTTCGTGGCGCTGCCGGAGAATTCTCCCGAAGCCGTGTCGGTCGTCACCGGCGTGGACGCCGAGCAGATCCGCGGCGCGGCGCGTTTGTACGCCACGGGCGGCAACGCGGCAATCTATTACGGACTGGGGGTGACCGAGCATGTTCAGGGGTCGACCGCGGTCATGGGCATTGCCAATCTGGCGATGGCCACGGGCAACGTCGGGCGCGAAGGCGTTGGCGTGAACCCGTTGCGCGGCCAGAACAATGTTCAAGGGTCGTGCGACATGGGGTCGTTCCCCCATGAACTGCCCGGTTATCGCCACGTCTCCGATACGTTGGTTCGCGAGTCGTTCGAGGCCGCTTGGGGCGTCACGCTGCACGCCGAGCCGGGGCTGCGGATTCCGAACATGTTCGACGCGGCGGTGCAGGGCAGCTTCAAAGGGCTTTACTGCCAGGGCGAGGACATCGTGCAGTCCGACCCGAACACGCAGCACGTGGCGGCGGCGATGGAGGCGATGGAGTGCCTCGTCGTGCAGGATATCTTCCTGAACGAAACGGCCAAGTACGCGCACGTGCTGCTGCCGGGCACGACCTTCCTCGAAAAGGACGGCACATTCACGAATGCGGAGCGGCGCATCTCACGCGTGCGTCGGGTGATGGCGCCGCTGCCCGGCATGGCGGACTGGGAGGTGACGATCGCGCTGGCGAAGCGACTGGGGTACGACATGCCTTATACGCATCCGTCGCAGATCATGGACGAGATCGCCCGCTTGACCCCGACGTTCAGCGGCGTGAGCTACGCGCGTCTCGATGAAGCCGGCAGTCTGCAATGGCCGTGTAACGACGAGGCGCCCGACGGCACACCGATCATGCACGTGCATGAGTTCGTGCGCGGCAAGGGACGCTTCATCATCACCCGCTATGTGCCGACGGACGAGAAGGTTACGCCGCGCTACCCGCTGCTGCTCACCACGGGACGCATTCTCTCGCAATACAATGTCGGCGCGCAGACACGTCGCACGCACAACGTGGCCTGGCACGATGAAGACCGGCTCGAAATTCACCCGGTCGATGCGGAGGATCGCGGCATCAAGGATAACGATTGGGTCGGCATCCGCAGCCGCGCGGGCGAAACAGTGCTGCGTGCCGTCATCAGCGAGCGCATGCAGCCGGGCGTGGTGTACACGACCTTCCATTTCCCGGAGTCGGGCGCAAACGTCATCACGACCGACAACTCGGACTGGGCGACCAACTGTCCCGAGTACAAGGTGACGGCCGTGCAAGTGCTGCCGGTGGTACAGCCCTCCGCATGGCAGTCGGAATATTCGACATTCAACCGCACGCAGCTCGCGCTGCTCGATGCGGCCCATATGCCCTCCGAGCCGGTACCGGCGAAGTAGGGCGCGTTCGGTAAATTGACGTGGAGTCGGCGTTTGACGATGTTCAACCCATTAGGTGACCGGGACGGCCGGCAGCCCGCAGGCGAACCGCAGGACGAGGGGCCGGGCGATGCCGACCTGATCGACGGGACGGTTGGCGGGCGTGTCGCGCCGGTGTGCGACGCGGCGCCCGCCGTGCTCGACCCGGACAGTCTCGCGCCAAGTGCGACCTTTGCCGTGCGGCGCTTCCGTCATGGGGCGTGGCAGTCGGCGAGCGACGAACTGGCCGAAGAAGTGCCTGTGGCGCTGGAGTTCAATGGCATCTCCCACGTGGTGATGCTCGCCACGCCTGCAGACGTCGAAGACTTTGCCTTGGGCTTCGCGTTGTCCGAGGGCATTCTGAACGACCGGCGCGAGTGCTACGGCATTGACGTGACGGCAACGACACAGGGCGTGACGGTGCATCTCGACGTCTCGTCGCGCGCGTTTGCCGGACTCAAGGAACGGCGCCGCAACCTCACGGGGCGTACTGGCTGCGGACTGTGCGGCACGGAAAGTCTCGATCAGGTGCTGCGGCCGTTGCCGGCCGCCGGTGCGCCGCTGCGTGTGTCGCACGCGGCGCTGGCCGCCGCGTATGCCGGGCTGGCGCGTCATCAGCCGTTGAACGGTGTGACGGGCGCCGTGCACGGCGCGGCCTGGTGCTCGCGGGAGGGCGAGATACTTTGCTTGCGCGAAGACGTCGGCCGGCACAACGCGCTCGATAAGCTGATCGGCGCACTCGCGCGCAGCGAACAGCCGTTCGATCGTGGCTTCGTGCTCATGACGAGTCGTGCGAGCGTCGAAATCGTGCAAAAGGCCGCGCAGGTCGGCATTCCGATGGTCGCGGCCGTTTCGGCGGCGACGGCCCTCGCGGTGCAAACGGCTGCGGCGGCGGGCGTCACGCTGGTCGGCTTCGTGCGCGGGGAGCAGTGCGTGATCTACACCGGCGGGGCGGCGCTCGACGCCAGCGCCTGACGCCAACCAACGAGCAGGAGCTTCCTGATGGACGGTAATAACCTCGTGCGCATGGCCAATCGCATCGCGGACTTCTTTGAATCGTTACCTGATCGCGACGAAGCGCTGGATGAAGTCGCCGCGCACCTGCACAAGTTCTGGGATCCACGCATGCGCGCCGAGATCCTCGCACTGGCCGACACGCCGGTTTCCGCCGAGATGCACGTGCTGGTGCGTGAAGCGCTCGTCCGCCATCGTGAGCGGCTGACGCCGGCTGGGTGAGGCCGGTTCCAGGCGAAGATACGTGGCTCGCAGTATAGTGGGGACTGCCGTCGCGCTTCGGCGCGGCTTTACCCGCGGAGGACTTGATGAGCGATACCCAGACGCGCAAGCCGGTCCAACAGAAGTCTGAGCCGGAGGACGTCGTGGAACGCGACCTCGACGAAGCCCTTGAGGAGACGTTTCCGGCAAGTGACCCCGTTTCCATCGAAATCGACAAGCCAAAACGTGCGCCCAAGTCGACATTGGGTGACTCGGCAGGTCCCGCGGGCGGGGCTGGCGGCCGAAAATAAATCTCGGCCCGGTGGTGGTTTGCCGCCCGGCCGGGGCGAATTCGTGGCAAAATTCCGCGCCTGACTCTCTCAGGCTGGGACTGTAGGAATTCAATGGCGGCAGGTACGGTAAAAAAAGTTCGACGCTACGCGCTGGAAACCATCGATGTGATGGGGCAGAGCGGACTGGGTGTCGTCGAGCGCCCCGACGGGCGTTTCGTCATGTATCCGGAGTATTGGACGCAGACGCAGGCGCTTAGCCAGAAGATGCGCACGTTGTACCGCCGAAATTGTCAGCTCGAGTACCAGTTGGCGAAGCTCACGCGCGAACTCGATCGACTTCGCACCGTAGTCGATACGCCGCGCCCCGCCGGAAATCCGCAAGCATCGCTGCCCGGCACCGACGTGCCGCAGCCTGAACTCGCCCTTGAGCGCAAGCCCGCCGCCGAACTACCGCCGCGACGACGCAAACGCGCCGCCTGAGTCCGCCGTCTCGGACAGCATGCCGAGCCAGCTCTCCCGATCGACTTCGTTAAGCCACCGAATTTCCCTCAACGTCCAGTTACTTGCCCGCTTCGCCGACCATCATGGCGCTTACCGCATCGCAACTCGAAACCTTCCATAACGACGGTTATCTGATTCTCCCGCGCTATGTGGCGCAGGCCGACTGCGAGGCGATGCTGGCCGACGCACGAGCGCAACTGGCGTCGGCCACGTTGCCGCTCGAGTTCGAAGCGGATGTGGGCTACGCGGGGGCACCGGTATCGCGTGACGCGCAGGGTGGTCAGACCGTTCGTCGTCTGCTCAAGGCCTACGATCGCGGCGATGCGCTGCGTCGCTGGGCAACGCGTCCGGATCTGGTCGAGTCGCTCGCGCAAATCTTCGGCGAGGATGTGGTGCTCACGTTGGCGCATCACAATTGCGTGATGACCAAACATCCCCATTTCGGCACGGCGACCGGTTGGCATCGCGATATCCGGTATTGGTCATTCCCGAAGAATTCGCTGATCTCCGTGTGGCTGGCGTTGGGGCCGGAGACGCGTGAGAACGGTGCGCTACGCTTCATCCCCGGGTCGCATCGCGAACAACTCCAGCCGCACCAGCTCGATTCGCTCGACTTCCTGCGTCCCGACGAGCCCGACAATCAGCCGCTCGTCGCACGTGGTCGGCAGGTGGCCCTGGCGCAGGGCGATGTCGTGTTGTTTCACAGCGGCCTGTTCCACGCGGCCGGACGCAACGAGGGCGATACCACGAAATTCTCCGTCGTGTTTGCGTATCGCGGCGAGAGTAATCCGCCAACGCCGGGCACACGCTCCGCGTCGGCTGGCGAAGTCGCACTGGGCCACTGACGTGTCTTGCGCCGGGAACGCCCGTTCTCCGGCGTCGCCAATCACTTTGGGCGCTTTCCTAATTCGGTCGGCACCTTTTCCCGCGTAGACTCTCCGGCCACCCTGATGGTGTTGTGCGCTGGCACTTCTGAGCCGCATCGTCCCGATGTCGATGCCGTGCCACGCCGGTAATCTGCCTGACGCCATTCCATACAAGTGTCGTGATGCGCTGCTGTCGACCCCGGTCGACGCGGCGTGCACGGCCGTTTCCGGAGAATACCCGTGTCCCATTTGCCTGATACGCCCGTAGCACCGCCCGTCGCCTCGGCGTGCGCGACCCCCGACGCGCTCGCCGTCGCCGGCCGCGCCACCTGGGGATCGCGGCTGGGCTTTATTCTCGCGGCGGCCGGTTCTGCCGTGGGACTTGGCGCGGTATGGAAATTCCCCTACGTGGTGGGCAAGCACGGCGGTGGCGCGTTCCTTGCGGTCTATCTGGGCTGCGTGCTGACGCTTGGTGTCGCGCTGCTGCTTGCCGAAATGGCGATCGGCCGGTTGACGGGCAAATCGATCACGACGGCGCTGCGTGAATTGGGCGGGCGCCGCTGGGCCTGGGTCGGACGCATTGCGACATTCAACGCGTTCGCGATTCTGTCGTTTTACGTCGTCGTGGGTGGCTGGACGGTGGCGTATCTCGTCCGGGCGATGACCGGCACGGTGCTGGCCAATGACACCGAGCGTCTGGTGGGCGAGTTCTCGGCGTTCATCGCGGATCCGGTCGCGTCGCTGACCAGCATGGGGGCCTTTCTTGGGTTGACAACCGTCATCGTTGCCGCGGGCGTGCAAAAGGGCATCGAACGGGCAGGCAAGTGGCTCATGCCCGCGTTGTTCCTGCTGATGCTGCTGGTCATTGCGCGCGCCCTCACCCTGCCGGGCGCGATGGCCGGTGTTGCCTGGTTCCTGACGCCGGACTTTTCAGTCATATCCGGTGCCACGCTGCTCGAAGCGCTGGGTTTGGCGTTCTTCTCGTTGTCGCTCGGCGCGGGCATGATCGTGGTCTACGGCTCCTATCTGCCCAAAGACGCACGCCTGGCCGGCTCGGCCGTTTGGGTGGCGACGCTTGCGACGCTGGCCTGCTGCCTCGCCGGGCTGATGATTCTGCCGGCGGTGTTCGCGTTCGGCGTGGCACCCAACGCTGGGCCTGGTCTGACCTTCATCACGATGCCCGCAATTTTCGCGCAGATGCCATTCGGCCATCTCGTGGCGATCGCATTCTTCCTGCTGCTCCTGTTTGCAGCGCTCACGTCCGCCGTTTCGCTGTTCGAGCCGGTCGTCGCATTTCTTATCGACGAATATCAATGGCGCCGTGGACCGGCCGTGACGGCGGTGCTGGTGGCCACGTTCGCCTTCGGTGCCCCCGCCGCGTTGTCGTTCGGTGTGTGGTCGGACATACGTGTTTTCGACCGTACGATTTTCGAGCTGATGGACTACGCGACTGTCAATCTGCTGATGCCCGCGGGCGGGCTGTGCGTGGCATGCTTCGTCGGCGTACGGATTTGGCCAACGGCGCGCACCGTACTCGATGGCACGCGAGCGCAATGGTTCGTGCCTGTTTGGCGAGCGCTATTGCTCGTGCTCACGCCGATTGCCATCTTTGGCGTGTGGTACCAGAGCCTCTGATACGCACGGCGGGCCGTCGCGCGCTTCCGCGACCTGGACAACCTACGCGATGCGCCGGCGAATCACGCAACCGGCGTTCGCATGGTCACCCATTCCTCGGCGGCGGTCGGATGTACCGCCAGCGTGCGGTCGAAGTCGGCCTTCGTGGCGCCCATTGTCAGGGCCACGCCGAGCAACTGCACCTGTTCGCCGGCGTGATCGCCTACCATGTGGGCGCCGACGATCTTGTCGGTGGCGCCGTCAACGAGCAGTTTCATCAGCACCCTTTCCTGACGGCCGGATAGCGTTGCCTTGAGGGGTCGGAACGACGCTTTGTACACCTGAAGCTGTGCATAATCGGCGCGCGCTTCGCTCTCGGTGAGACCCACCACACCGATTTCGGGCGTGCTGAACACTGCCGTCGGAATGCGCTTGTGATCGACGCGTGTCGTGCGTTCCCCGAACACCGTGTCGGCGAACGCCTGTCCTTCGCGAATCGCCATCGGCGTGAGGTTGACGCGGTCGGTGACGTCGCCCACGGCAAAGATCGACGGCACGTTGGTGCGCGAGAACTCATCGACGATCACCGCGCCCTTTTCATTGAGCGCCACACCGCTCGCGGCCAGGCCGAGACCTTGCGTGTAAGGCACGCGTCCGGCCGCGCTGAGCAGCACATTGGTGTCGTGCGTGCTGCCGTCGGACATCGTCACGCGCAATTGGCTCGGCGCTTTGTCGACGCGTGCCACCGTGCGCTCGAGCAGGATTTCGATACCGCGGTCGCGGTACGCGGCTTCGAGCGCGGTGCGAACGTCGTCGTCGAAGCCGCGCAGCAAATGCGGGCCGCGATGCACGAGTGTGACCTTCGAGCCGAGTCCGGCAAACACGCCCGCGAACTCCAGCGCGATGTAGCCGCCGCCGATGATCGTGATGCGCTCGGGCAGGGATTCAAGGTGGAACACTTCGTTCGACGAAATCGCATGTTCGCGGCCAATGAAGTGCGGCTGGTCCGCCGGTTTTCCCCCGGTGGCGATCAGGATGTGTCGCGCCGTGATGCGCTCGCCCGTGGCGGGCAGCACGACCGTGTGCGGACCTTCGACCACGGCCCGCGCCTCGACGAGTTCGGCGCCCGCACGTTCGAGGTTGGCTCGATAGATGCCTTCGAGCCGCGCGATTTCGCTGTCCTTGCGGGCAATGAGCGTTTTCCAGTCGAACGTGGGGGAGGGTACTTGCCAGCCGAAACCAGCGGCATCTTCGAACTCATCGGCGAAACGGCTCGCATAGACGAGCAACTTCTTCGGCACACAACCGCGAATGACGCAGGTGCCGCCGACGCGAAACTCCTCCGCGACTTTCACACGGGCGCCGTATTGCGCCGCGACGCGTGCTGCGCGCACGCCGCCCGAACCGGCACCGATCACGAAAAGATCCACATCGAACTGGGACATTGCTGACTCCTGTTGGTCGTGCCGCGCGTCGAACCGTGGCAGCGCAAGTGCGCGCAGTGTGTCGACGACCTCGGCTTCTGGCGATGAGCGATTGTGCCAGAGACCGGCTCGGGACGTCGGCGGGCCACCACGATTTCAGAGCCATCCGAGGCCCGAGTCGGCGATTGCCGCATCGCCGGCGCCGATCGCACGCGGACGTGTCACGCGTAGCCATTCGATGTTTCTGAAATGAAACAATTCGTGGGTATCGCCGCGGCAACGCGCATGTCACGGAAATGGAAGTGTCCAAGAATCAATGGGTTGTGGCTCGTGGTCCGAAAGTTGCTGTGAATCGCTCGGGACAGGCGGGATTGACCGCAGACAGAAGACGATGTGGACGAGGATGTCATGATGAAGTCGCGCTTTCGCCTCATGGGCGCCATGCTAGCGCTGGCGTGGCTGTGTTGCTTCTGGATACCGGCATCGGCACATGCCGCGAATCCGTCGGGCACCCTGCGACATGCGGGGGCATCGACAAGCAAGAAGACCACGGCCGCACACACCCGGCATGGCGTCCGGCTGTCGCGGGCCGCACGCATGAAGCGTGCGGCCCGAGCGCCCGAATTCGCACCGCCGGGCGCCCCGCCGCCGGCACTCGTCGGTGTCGCGCCGGCCCCGTGGCACGATGTGTTCACGGATGCAGGCGTCTGGGCGTCGGATCCGATTGTCGTGAGCGGCGGCACACTAGGCGGGATGCTGGGGAATGCCGGGGTGACGCGATCCGACGACGGCATGGTCACCGGACCTCACGCCGGGCTGACGGGCCTGTATCAAACCGTCTGGCATCGTGCGCTGTCCAATCCTGCATCGAGTACACAACTCTTCGCCGGCGCACCTGAATACTTCGGCCTGCATTTCTAACCCCATCGGGTGCGTGTGCCCCATCTGCCCCATCGCGGCCGACCGGCCGCGTCGCGGGTCACCCATACATACCCGGTGCGATGCGGGCAATGCGCATGCCGCATTCCCCGCTGAGTTGATCGGTATCCGATGCATTGTGCGCGCCGGGTCGCGCGTCGCACGCTGCGCATTGCACCCGCGCCGGCCCCGCACCCCCAGCCTTTCGGGCACATTGGCGCGCCTTGCGCTCGAGCTTGCCTCGCCAAGCGCAATGCGGTTAGCATGAATCCGCAGCTAACGTGTGGCATTCCCTCCGCACATGCCGATGGCGGGCATGCCATTCCGTCCCCCAGTCCCCTTATGAGCCCACCTGATGTGTCTGTACAACGTCATCCCCAGAGGAAAGCGATACCCATGCGTGGCGACCGATATCTTGGCGCGACGCGCACGCAACGCAACGTGAAAAGCGAATCGATTTAGGCGATGTCCGCGGCATCGCAGGGAGAAGTGAAAGGCATGGCATTACTCAAGGTCGACGTGGTGAGCACCGAGCGGGCGATATTTTCGGGCGAGGCCCGCTTCGTCGCGGTGCCCGGCACAGCGGGCGAATTGGGCGTGCTCCCCGGGCACACGCCGCTGCTCACGGGCGTGCGTCCCGGCACGGTGAGGATCGAGGCGAGTGACGGCACCGATACGTTTCTTTACATTGCGGGCGGCTTCGTCGAGATTCAGCCGAATCGGGTGACGATTCTGGCCGACACCGCGATCCGCGCCGAGAGTCTCGATGAAGCCCGCGCCGAGCGCGCGCGCGAGGAGGCCAAGGCGGTGCTCGAAACCCATGCGAGCAATATCGATTACGCCAAGGCGCAAGCGGAGCTGACGGAAGCCGTAGCGCAATTGCAGGCCATCCGGCGCATTCGCAAGCAAAAGGGGGCTCGCTGAGCCAGTGACAAGGCGCATCGGCGCCAACGCCAACGCCAGCAAGACGGGCAGTCCTCACGGGCTGCCCGTTTTTTTTCGCCCCGCGCTCCTGAGGTGCAACCCCCTGAGGTAAACCCCGAAGCGATTCGACTTGCGCCATCTTTTTTAAATAACTATATTTCTCTCAGATAACAGTTATTGCACTGAGATAACTGTTTAGTGAGAAATGCGTTCGTCGCATGATCGTCATCTCAATGCCCGCGTGATGCCACGCGTGGCGTGCCCTTGGAGTTCAAATGAGCGAGACAGCAAAGCAATCGGAGCAGGAAGTTCTTTTCACGCAGGTCGGCCGTGTCGCGGTGATCACGTTGAACCGCCCGCAGGCGCTCAACGCCTGGACCATCGCCATGCGCGAACTGATCATCGATGCGCTCGAGCGGTTCAATGCCGACGACAGCGTGGCCGCCGTAATCATGACCGGGGCGGGGCGCGCCTTCTCCGCGGGGCAGGATCTGGCCGAGGCAAAGCATTTCGACGGTGACACCGCCATCGAATGGATCAAGGGCTGGGAGCACTATTACGACGTGATTCGCAGCCTGAAGAAACCGCTTGTCATGGCGCTGAACGGTACGGCAGCGGGTTCGGCCTTCCAGGTGTCGCTGCTTGGCGACATTCGCGTCGGCCATCCAGGCGTGCGCATGGGGCAGCCGGAGATCAACGCCGGGATCGCCAGCACGACCGGCCCGTGGATCATGAATCACATGCTCGGCCTGTCGCGCACCATCGAACTCACGCTCACCGGCCGTCTGATGGAAGCTGACGAGTGCCACCGCCTCGGCTTGATTCATCACCTTGTACCGGAGGAGAAGGTGTTCGAGAAGGCCCTGGAGATCGCCTCCGAGCTGGCCGAAAAGCCGCCGGTGGCCATGCGCCTGGACAAGCAGCGCTTTCGCGAGATGACCGAAGGGACGTTCCAGGACGCCATCGCCGCCGGTATGCGCATTCAACGTGAGTCGTATGAATCGGGCGAGCCGGCACGCATGATGGCGGCGTTCTTTGCCAAGCGCGCGGCCAAGGCCGAGACAGCGAAGGCCTGAGCGCTTCCGTCCACTGTTCAATCACGTCGCGCCGCTCGGCATTGTGCTCAGCATTGCCGGGCGGCAACCATGACAGGGCATGCGCACCGCGTCTGTCCACACGTTAGCGGAGTTTCTAATGTCACATTCGCACGACCCGCAAAACCCGTCCCGTCGCCGCCTGCTGCAGATGGCCGGCACCGCCGCGCTGGCAGGCGCTTTGCCGTTGGCCGCATCGCGCACGGCGTATGCCCAGGCACGCCAACTGATCGTCTCCGATCCGGGCGGCCCGTACACGACGGCGTACCGCCGCGCGTTCTACGATCCGTTCGAGAAAGCCACTGGCATCAAGGTGGTGAGCGTGGCGCGCGATTCGCAGCCGGTGGCGCAGTTCGCCGCGATGGTGCAGACGAAGAACTTCGTGTGGGATGTGACGACGCTCACGCTCTCAGCCGACATTCCGTATCTGGAGTCGAAGGGCTTTCTCGAGCCCATCGGCATGAAGGTCGCCGACTTCCCCGGCATCATGCCCGAGGCGGTGACGCCCGACTGGCTGGGGGTCGACGTGTATTCGACCGTACTGGCCTACCGCACCGACAAATTCCCGAAAGACGCGCCGCAGACGTGGGCGGACTTCTGGGACGTGAAGCGCTTTCCGGGACGCCGCTCGCTGCGCCGCAGCCCGCTCGACACGCTCGAGCAGGCGCTCATGGCCGACGGCGTGTCGATCGACAAGCTCTACCCGCTCGATCTCGACCGCGCCTTCAAGTCGCTCGACAAGATCAAGCCGCACATCGATCTTTGGTGGACGTCCGGCGCGCAGGCCATGCAAGCGATCCAGAACGGCGACGTCGACATGATGTCGACGTGGAACGGTCGCGCGCAGGCCGCCATCGACAACAAGGCGCCGGTGAAGATTGTCTGGAACCAGGGACTGTATTCCATTGAAGGGTGGGGCATTCCGAAGGGTACGCCACGTGCCGAGTTTGCACGGCAGTTCGTTCGGTTCTGCGGCGACCCGGCACGCCAGGCGTTGATTACCCAGGACCTTGCGTACGGTCCGACGAACCTTAAGGCGTTCGATGCGATCCCGAAGGATCGCGCCCCGTTGATGCCCACGGCCCCGGCCAATTTGAAGGGCATGCGTTTGCCAAGCCCGCAGTGGTGGGCCGAGAACCGCACGAAGGCCACCGAGCGTTTCAACGCATGGCTGTTGTCGTAAGCCGTCAGGTACCGCGAAGCAGGAAGAGACGACTATGAGTACCAAACTGGAAACCATCGGTCTTGCCAAGACATATCGCGAGACCCCCGCGCTCCTGCCGACCGACCTGCGGGTCGCGGCGGGAGAATTTCTGACCTTGCTCGGGCCGTCCGGCTCGGGCAAGACCACGCTGTTGCAGATGATTTCGGGGCTGGTCGAGCCGAGCGCCGGGCAACTGCTCATCGACGGGCGCGACGCCACCCACGAAGCCCCCGGCAAGCGCGGCATCGGGATGGTGTTCCAGAGCTACGCGCTCTTTCCGCACATGACGGTCTGGGACAACGTGGCGTACGGCTTGCGCATGCGCAAGCTGCCGCGCGCCGAATTGGCGCCGGCCGTCGACGCCGCGCTCGCGATGGTCAAGATGCAAGCGTTCGCGCAGCGACTGCCGTCGGAGTTGTCGGGTGGGCAGCAGCAGCGCATTGCGCTTGCCCGTTGCTTCGCGTTCCGTCCCTCGATCATCTTGCTCGACGAACCGCTCGGCGCGCTCGACAAGAAATTGCGTGAGCACATGCAACTGGAAATCCGGCGTCTGCACCAGGAGTTGGGCGCGACGTTCATCTACGTCACGCACGATCAGGATGAGGCGCTCACGCTGTCCGACCGTATTTGCCTGATGAATCAGGCGCGCATCGAGCAGATCGGTACGCCGACACAGTTGTACGACCGCCCGGCAACGCGCTTCGCGGCGGATTTCCTCGGCCATTCCAATTTGCTCGACGGCGTGGTCGAGCGCATGGACGATGGCCGTGTTGCGCTACGTGTGGGCGAGCGTTGGGTACCGATCGGCCCGAGTCCCGACTTGCCCGCGGCGGGAGAGGCCAGTCTGCTGGTGCGTCCGGAGGCCGCGCGTCTGACGTCGCCCGAAGAGGGGGCGCTCGCCGGCACGATTCGCCAGGTCGTTTTCGTGGGCTCGGATACGCGCGCCATTGTCTCGCTGGGGCAGGGGAACGATGGGGCGCAAGGGGCCGACTTCACCGTGCGCTGCCCGCGCGACCTGACGCCGCGTGTCGGTGAGCACGTCGGTCTGGCGTGGGATCACGGCCGTGCGACGCTGCTCACGCGCTGAGCACATTTCGTCAACGCCCTCGTCATCCGCTTCAGGAGTTTTTGTCATGTGGCTTGTTCAACGCCTACCTCAGGCGGGGCCTCGTATTGCCTGGCCGCGACAGGTGGCCCGGTGGTTGCCGGCCTTGCCCGCGTTGCTGTTCCTCGTGGTGTTCTTCATCGTGCCGGTCGTCGAGATTCTGCAGGGCGGCCTCTACGATGCCGACGGTGTGCTGTCCGTCGCCCAGTTTGCCCGCATGACGCACTCGGCCGTGTACATCAAAGTGCTGGCTTCGACGTTCTGGATTGCGTTTCTTACCGCCGGGCTTTCGGTCCTGCTCGGTTATCCGGTGGCGTATCTGCTCGCGCGGCTGTCGGCACGCTCGCGTGAGCGCTGGCTGCTGTGGATCGTACTGCCGTTCTGGACCAGTTATCTCGTCAAGACGTATGCGTGGATGTTGCTGCTCTCGAAGACCGGTCTGCTCACGGTCGTGGCCACGCATCTCGGGCTGATCGATAGCGCGGGCACGCTTGCGCCGTCGCTCACCGGTGTGCTGATTGGCATGGTGCACGCGATGCTGCCCCTCGCCGTCATGACGATGTTGCCGATCATGCGCGGCATCAACATGCAACTGGTGCAAGCGGCGCAAACGCTCGGGGCCGACCGCGCGACGGGCTTCTTCACCGTTTTCCTGCCGCTGTCCGGGGCGGGCGCGGCGGCGGCCGGGTTGCTGGTCTTCATCACGAGCCTGGGCTTTTTCATCGTGCCCGCACTGCTCGGCTCACCGCGTGAATCGATGGTGGCGCAGCTCGTCATCTCGTCGGTACTCGATCTGTTCGACCTGCGCTTTGCCGGCGCGCTCTCGAGCGTGCTGTTGCTGTGCTCGATTGTCGTGTTCTTCGTCTACGACCGCGTCGTAGGGCTGTCGTCGCTCGCCGGCGAAGCGCCGGAACGCCGAGCGGGGACCGGTGGGCGCATGTTGCCCATGCTCATCGCCATTGGGCGGCTCGCGGGCAAGGTGTCGCTCTCGGGCGGACGTCCGCGGGCGGGGGGCGGCTTCGGTCTCAAGGCGTACACGGGGGCGGTCGTGTTTGCCCTGGTGTTGCCGATTGCGTTCGTGGTGCCGCTGGCGTTTACCAAGCAGTCGTTCGTGGCGTTTCCCCCGCAACTCTTCACAGTGAAATGGTTTGTGGCGTTCATCGAGTCGAGCGTGTGGCAGGCGGCGTTGCTGCGCTCGCTCGGCGTGGGCTTCGCCACGGCGACGCTCGCCCTCATCCTCGGTTTCGGCGCCAGCCTGGCGCTCGTGCGGCTGCCCTCGCGGTGGCGCAAGCCGCTGTTCGCCATGTTCATCGCGCCGTTGATCGTGCCGCGCATCGTGGTCGCCGTCGGCTTGCTGTATTTGTTTGCGCGCTGGGGGCTCGCAGGCACCAATGCCGGTCTCGTCATCGGCCACACGGTGCTTGCGATTCCCTATGTCGTGGTCACGCTTTCGGCGAGCTTCAAGCGCTTCGACTGGCGGCTCGACGATGCCGCCAAGATGCTCGGTGCATCGGCCTTTACCCGGGTGCGCACCGTGCTGCTGCCGTTGCTCGCGGCGAGCCTGGGGTCGGCATTCCTGTTTGCCTTCATCGTGTCGTTCGACGACCTGACCATCGCCATCTTCGTGTCCGGCGGCATCAACACCACGCTACCCAAGCAGATGTGGGACGACATCCAGTTGGCCGTCACGCCGACGCTGGCTGCCGTGGCGACCTCGCTGGTGTTTCTGATGGTGTTCATCGTCTGGCTGTCGTCGATCTTTAAACGCAAGCGCTATTGATATCTGCGGAACTCCGTATGTCTATGTCCAACGTTGCCCGAGTCGCGCCGGTGAATGCGCAGACGCTTTCTTCCGTGCATCCTTATACGAAGTACTTTCCCCAGCGGGCCGAGGGCGACCGGCTCGATGTCGTACCGCTGCTCTTGGCCGGGCTCCACGGCACGTCGGCCAAGCCGGTCGTCGTGTTCGAGGGTGAAGCCATCGACCGGGCCCAGATGGCCGCGCGCGTGGGTGCCATGCAGGGCTGGCTTGCCGCGCAAGGCCTCGTGCCGGGCGACCGCGTGGCAGTGATGCTGGGCAACAGTGCGGCGCAGGTGGCGTTGATCTACGCGCTCATGCTTTCCGGTCTGGTGTGGGTGCCCGTCAACACGCGCCTGAAGGGCGACGGTATCGAATACCTGCTCGGCCACGCCAAGCCGACGCTGCTCATTGCCGAACCGGCCTTCGCCGACGTGCTCGACGCCGGTGCCACCCTCGCGGCACAGCAGCCGGGGCACCACGGGACGCGCGTCGTGCGTCACTGGCTCGCGGACGTCATGACCCAGGCCGCCGCGTACATGGGTAGCGCGCCGGCGGCGGCGGAGCTCACGCCCGCGTCGGTGCTGTGCATCATCTACACGTCGGGCACCACCGGCGCGCCCAAGGGGGTGCTGTTCACGCACCGCATGATGCGCGTCGCCAGTGAGGCGGCGCTGCGCGTGGCCGACGCACACGACGGCGACCGGCTGTTTCTGTGGGAGCCGCTGTGCCATATCGGCGGTGCCCAGATGCTGCTGCTGCCCTTTCTCGCCGATGTCGAGATGCACGTGGTGGAGCGATTCTCGGCCAGCCGCTTCTGGCAGCAATGCACCGCTGCGCAGGCCACGCATCTGCACTATCTCGGCGGCATCCTCGACATCCTCATGCAACTGCCGCGCGAGGCCCAGCCGGCGCAGAACTCGTTGCGCGTGGCGTGGGGCGCGGGCGTGTCGGCGAGCACCTGGCAAGCCACACGAGAGCGGCTGCAATGCGAGTTGCGCGAATGCTACGGGATGACGGAGTGTTCAAGCTTCGCCACCCTCAACGACGCGGATGTGCCGGGTGCCATCGGTCACGCCCTGCCGTGGCTGACGCTGGCGTTGCTCGACGACGCGGGACAGCCCGTGCCCGACGGCGAACCCGGTGAGATCGTGCTGTCGAGCGACGTGGAAGGCGTCTTCCTGCCGGGCTATCTCGACAATCCGGAAGCCACGTCGAAGGCGTTGCGCGACGGCAAGCTTTTCACGGGCGACAGTGCGCGACGTGGCCCCGACGGCAGCCTGGTCTTCATCGGCCGGCGCACGGACAGCATGCGGGTGCGCGGCGAGAACGTGTCGGCCTGGGAAATCGAGCGTGTGTTTGCGCGACATCCGGCGGTGGTGGCCTGTGCCGCCATCGGCGTGGCGAGCGACATCGGAGAGCAGGATGTGATGCTTTACGTCCAGTTCCGCGACGGCCAGGCACTCGACTGGACGGTACTCGCGCAATGGGCCGCCGACAAACTCGCCAGCTACCAGCGGCCGCGTTACTATCGCGCCACCGAAGGTTTCGAAACGACGCCTTCGGAGCGCATTCGTAAGCATCTTCTCTCGCGCGATACCTCGCAGGCGTGGGAGGTGACGGTGGCAACGTAACCCGTGAGGGCAGGGCGGTCGTCACCTGCGCGGCGATGATGACGGTGATTCTTGTGTTATCGGTATAAGATAGACTGTTATTTTTATGAGATAATTCGTCCCTGCCTGCCCCATTTCCTCGATATCGTGGCCACCACCAAGACACCCCGCACCCGCGCCAAAGCGGCAATCGCCAGCGAGATAGCTGCTGCTCCCGCCCCATCGACCGAATCCACGCTTTACGTGCAGTCCGTGGAGAAGGCGATGAAGGTGCTGACGGCGTTCGACGGGTCGAAGCGCCATCTGTCGCTTTCGGAAATCGCCTCGGCCACGGGGCTGGACATCAGCGCGGCGCAGCGCTTCACCTTTACGCTCTCGGCGTTGGGCTATCTGCTCAAGGACGCGCAGAGCAAGAAGTACGAACTCTCGCCGAAGCTGCTGGACTTCACCTATCACTACCTCGTCTCGAACGAACTGGTGAGCCGCGCCGCTCCGTATCTTCAGCAACTCGCTGCGGAAACCGAGGAGGCGACGAACCTGACGGTGCGGCTCGACACGGACATTGTGTTCGTGCTGCGTATTGTGAGCCGCAGCGTGTTCAATGCGAATGTCATCGTTGGCTCGCGTCTGCCGGCCTATTGCACGGCACCCGGGCTGGCGTTGCTGGCGACGCTCGACGATGCCGAGGTCGACGACATTCTCGCGCGCACGAATCTCGTGCAGTTCACGCCGGCGACCGTGGCGCAGCCGCGCAAGATCAAGGAACGGCTCGCGCGCATTCGCAAGCAGGGATATGCGCACACGGAAGACGAATTCTTCATGGGCGACATTTCGACGGCGGCGGCCGTGGTGAACCAGGACGGCCGGGCCATTGGGGCGATCAACATTGCCGTGCCGCGCGTGCGGTGGAACGCCGAACGCGACGAACGGCGCTTCGCCGACCTCGTGATCCAGACGGCCGGCGCGTTGTCGGCCCGGCGGCGCCAGGAGAGCTGACGCCGCGTCAGTCGGCCGCCACGTGCACGATCTCGTCGTGCTTGTCGATCTCGCCGGGGGCGCGCTTTTTCAGCCGAATGAAGAGCAGCAGCGGCATGACGGCGATCGTGAGCGCCATCATGAGCCGGAAGTCGTCCAGGTAAGCGATCATCGCCGCCTGTCGCGTGACCTCCGCATTCAGGGCGGCCATCGCCGCGGCACCGTACGTCTGCACGTAAGCCTCCACGCCTTGTGCAAACGGCGTAATGCGCTCCGAGAGCACCGCATGGTTGAGCTGGGTGTTCTGGGTGAGCAGCGTCTGCACGACCGAGATACCGATACTGCTGCCGATGTTGCGCGACAGGCTGTAGATGGCGGCGCCGTCCGCGCGCAGCGTGCCGGCGAGCGTGGCAAACGTGACCGTGGTGAGGGGCACGAAGACGAAGCCGAGACCGAAGCCCTGAATGACCCCCGGCCAGACGATGTCCGACGGCTGCAGCGTGAGCGAGTAACCGGCCATCAGATACAGCGAATAGGCGGTCAGTGCGAAACCGAAACCCAGCAGGTAGCGAACGTCGACCTTGCCGACCAGGCGTCCGACGATCAGCATGGCGGCCATGGTCCCCGCGCCGGAGGGCGCCGTCACCAGCCCGGTGAGAATCGCGGGGTAGCCGAACAGACTTTGCAGCATCGGCGGGAGCAGGGCGCGCGTGGCGTAAAGAATGATGCCGACGACGAAGATGTAGACGACACCCGTGTTGAAGTTCCGGTCGCGCAGCAACGCGCGGTCGAAGAACGAATGCTCGCCGGCCGTCCATGTATGGACGACGAAGTACGCAAAGCAGATGATGGCGCCGAGCATTTCCAGCCAGATCTCTGTGGCGTTCAGCCAATCCTGCTGTTCCCCACGGTCTAGCAGCAATTGCAGCAGGCCGATGGCCAGACTGAGCGTGACGAAGCCCAGCGCATCGAACTTCCCGGCCTTCTGCTCCGGTGGCTCTTTCAGATAGGCGGCAATGCCGAGAAACGCGATCAACCCAATGGGCAGGTTGATGTAGAACACCCAGCGCCAGTTGTAGCTGTCGGTAAGCCAGCCGCCGAGCGACGGGCCGAGAATCGGCCCGACCATCACGCCCATGCCGAACACCGCCATCGCCGAACCGTGCTTGTGCGGCGGGTTGATGTCGAGCATGGTCGCCTGCGACAGCGGCACGAGCGCCGCGCCGCAAATCCCCTGGAACAGCCGTGCGGCCACGATTTCCGTGAGCGAATGCGCCATGCCGCACAAGGCCGAGGCGATCGTGAAGCCGGCGACGGACCACAGGAACACGCGCCGGCGCCCGAAGCGCGCACAGAGCGTGCCGGTAAGCGGCGTGGCGATGGCGGCCGCCACGATATAGGACGTCAATACCCAGGTGATGGAGTCCTGCGAGGCGGAAAGACTGCCCTGCATGTGGGGGAGTGCCACGTTGGCGATGGTGCTGTCGAGTGTCTGCAACACCGTCGCGAGCATGACGGACAGGCTGACGAGCGCGCGATGCTTGCCCGGATCGTCAGCTGTTTGGGGGGATGGCACGGTCATTCCTTTGCTGGATCGTGATGGTTATCGTGATGGCGGTACGACGCATCGATCCGTCGCACGCGTTGTCTCTCGCGCCGGCGGGTCACTCCGGTGCTGTCTCCTCGCCGCGACGCCCCGGTGACGGGCATTCGGCTTCGGCGCGCGTCAGATTCGTCAGCACCTTGCCCAGCAAGCGCGACAGTTCGGTCCGTTCAGCCGGCGTGAGGTCGGCCAGCGCTTCGCGTTCGGTCGCATTGGCGAATGCGACGATCATGTCGATCTTGGCCTCCGAGGCCTCCGTCAGATAGAGCAGCTGCGCGCGTTTGTCGTTCGGATCCCGTTCGCGCCGCACGAGCCCCTTGTCCCTGAGCCGGTCCAGCAGTCTCACCAGCGCCATTGGCGTCAACTCCATGCGTTCGGCCAATTCGGCCTGTGTCTGGACCCCATAGCGATGCAACATGACCAGCACGCGGCATTGCGCACGCGTGAGGTCGAAGTTGCCGCGGGCACGCCGGTCGAACAAGCGCGAATGAACGCGCGCGACGTCATGTACCAGCGTGCCGAAACGGGAAGACCAATCGATTTTCGGCATATCGGAAGGTGCGCCGGGGTCGCCTTCGGGGCGTCCCGGCAAGATCAATTAGTAAACAGGTTTATCATTTTGCCAGACTCTTTCTTCGGACTGCAACTGTCGCAAATAGGTGACACCCATACCGGACGGCAGAAGGCGCCGAAATGCGGTCGGCCGGTTTCGCCCGGTGTGACGCGGGTTCGCGGGCGGTGGGCACGATCCCCGGACAGACGCTGTTGCGCCGCCCGTGAAAATCTGAAAAAGCCAAGAAAAATAAGCACTTGACACTTCGCCTTGGCGGATCAAGAAAGGATATGTGCGATGTATCGGCGAGCACGCCCGTGCATGGCACTCATCCTCTATTGACCTTAAGGAGTATCAATCATGTTTGACCTCGCCCAAGCCTCGGATGTCCTGTCCATCACCCCGGCCGACCTGTCGTCCGGCCAGCGCCGTCCCACGTCGTTGCCGGCTGCGGTGCGCGCCCCGGCGGCCGATCTCGATGCGATGCGAGAAGAGCGTCTGCCCTTCATCGTCACCATCGCGAGCGACGACGCAGCGTTGCGCGACGCCGCCGCCATGCGTCAGGCCGCCTACGGCCGCCACCTTCCCGATCTGGCCGCCACGTTGAGCGAGCCGGAGCCCAGCGACCGCGAGCCGGGGGCCATCGTGCTCGTGGCGCGCGCTCGGCTCGACGGCGCGGTCCTTGGCACGATGCGTATCCAGACCAACCGTTACCAGCCGTTGCATCTCGAGGACTCGGCGCCGTTGCCCCAGTGGCTGGACAGCGCCGCGTTGGCCGAGGCGACGCGTCTGGGCGTGGTGGCCGGGCCGGCCGGACGTGTCGTCAAGACGGCGCTGTTCAAGGCCTTCTATCAGTATTGCCTGCTGTCCGCTGTCGACTGGATGGTGATTACGGCGCGTCCGCCGCTGCATCGGCAGTATGAAGCCCTGATGTTTATCGACGTGTTCCCGTCGCAAGCCCTGATCCCGATGGCACACGTCGGCGGCATCGGACACCGCGTGCTGGCGCTGGACGTGGCGCAGGCACGCACGCGTTGGCAGGCGGCGGAGCATCCTTTGTTCGCCTATATGTGCCTCACCCATCATCCCGACCTGCGGCTGGGGGTGCCGGGAATGCAGGACGTTGTCCGGGCGTCATCGGGCGAAGCCAGTGTTGGCGCGCATTTGCGGGATTTATCTTTTGCTGGCGACGCGGTACGATGCGATGCATCAGGCTTCAGCTTGTCGGTGTAATGCCGTTATTCGAACTAACGTTATCCCGTCGCCTGCCGCATTCGGTTTTTTCGGCGATGGCGATAACGCGCAAGACGGGCAAAAGAGACCTGCCCGTGTCGGCCTGCATCGGGGTCGCACGGGCCAGGACCGGCCCGGCCGGCAGGGCGTGCCGAGGGGTACGCCTTGCCCGGCGAAGATCGCGGGGGCGACCAACAAGATAAGGGCTTAAGGTTTCTATGGCGGGGGAACTCGGCAACGAGCGTGACGATTACAGCCGCAATTCGATCGATTTCGCCGACGAGTTGGCGGAACTTTCCGGTTCGCGGCGCCGTTGGCGCGTGAGCGCGCGGCTCGACGAGCTTTTTCGCACGATTTCGCTGTACGCCGTGCCCGCTGCCATCATGCTGCTCTCGGGCCTGGTGCTGATGTTCCAGGAGAGCCAGTACGCCGTGCGGGGTGAAACATCGTTGACCTTTCAGGCGAAAGGCGATGTACCCGCGACGTTCGGCCCGCCGATGGTGCAGGGCGTCCTTGAACGCGCGCCCGCCGTTCGGCAGTTCAGCACGCATCTGTCGGAGGCGCCGGTGTGGTTCCGGGTCACCGTGCCGCCCGTGGGCGCCGCCCAACATACGGTCATCGAATTTCCCTCGCGCCATGCGCAAACGCTGATCTGCTGGCGCAACCCCGACGCCCCGGCCATCGGACGCGCGGACCGCAGCGCCGTGCGCGGGGCGATCCGAATGTCGAAAGCGGGCTTTGCGATCGATCTCGGGCAACTCGTCGCGCCGGTGACGCTCCTCTGCGAGGGCACATTCTCCGGGCCGGCGCATCTCACGCTGGTAGCCTGGCCGGCGTCCGAACTGAATGTCTCCGAAAGGGAGTTCCATCGCAGCAACGGCTTGCTCGAAGGCGGGCTGTTGACGCTTTCGGCATTCGTGCTCGTCACCGCCATCATCAACAAGGAATGGCTCTACGTCCTGTTCGCGGCGTGGCTGATCGGCAACTTGCGGCTCGCGGCGAACTCGCTCGGGGCCGACACGCAATGGCTGGAACGCGCCATTCCGACCGACCTTGACGCCCTGGTGCGCAAGGCGACAT
Source organism: Pandoraea cepalis (assembly GCF_902459625.1). Lineage (NCBI taxonomy): Bacteria > Pseudomonadati > Pseudomonadota > Betaproteobacteria > Burkholderiales > Burkholderiaceae > Pandoraea > Pandoraea cepalis. The sequence goes on along the minus strand of NZ_CABPRY010000003.1, from coordinate 659,997 downwards.
TCGCCATCTACTACGTGCTGACGTATTCACTGTTCACGCAGCTCTTCAAGCGGGAGTTGCGCCGCATCGGCTGGCGGTGGATGGTGATGGTGCTGCAATGGGCCGGCGTGGTGCTCTGCTGCGCGGCCATCGCATTGCCGTATGCGCATTTCATCCCCGTGCTGTGGGTGGTGGCCGCCCTGGGCATCGCCATCGTCCTGATGCTGCTGACCCGCATTCTCGTGCTGACGCGCTCGCGGGTCGCGATGTGGTACAGCGCGTCGCTGTCCATCGTCCTGTTTGCCACGTTTTCCGAAGTGATCGCCGCCGCGTTCAATGCGCGCGCGTTGGCGACGGCGTTCAACAGCGTGACCGCGGCGCTGTTCTCGAGCCTCATGGCGGCGCTGGCCATTGCCGAGCAGATGCGGGCCGAGCACCAGGGCAAGCTCGAAGCCCAGACCGAACTGCGCAACGCCTACGATGTGACGCCTGTCGGTCTGTTCACCCTCGACGATCAGGGTATTTTCGTTCGTGGCAACGCGGCGTTGCACACCATGCTGGGCATTCCCAATACCGAAGGGCGAACGTTCCGCTGGGACCAGTTCTTCGGCCAGAGCACCTGGCGCATGCTGCTCGACGTCGCGCAGCACAGCGAGGAATCGGAACTCGAAATTCTCTCCCTGCCCCGCGACGACGGCCGCACCAGCCGCTATCTCGTCAAGGCTATTTTCTCTGCAGGACGAATCGAAGGCTCGTTGCAGGACATCACCGAACGGGCTCGCACGATGGAGCAATTGCGCTATCTGGCGGAGAACGACCCGCTCACCGGCGTCTCGAACCGGCGCGGCATCGAAAAGGCGCTGGCCGAGGCGATCCGTACCTTATCCGACGCCCGGCCGGCGGCATTGGCCTATCTGGATCTGGATCGGTTCAAGCTAGTCAACGATCTCTTCGGTCATGCGGCGGGCGATGAGGTGCTGCGCCAGGCATGCGATCGGATGCGAGCACGCCTGTCGACGGATCAGAGCGTGGGGCGCACGGGCGGCGACGAGTTCATCGTGGTGTTTCGCGATGCGACGATCAAGGAGGCGGCCGCCGTGGCGCGCCGTCTGGTCGACGCGATTTGCGGCGAGCCTTATCAGATCGGGGAGCGCGCGTTTCAGGTGCGCGCGTCGGCCGGGGTCATCGAGCTGACGACCGATATGCGGGTGCCTGACGCGATTTCGTCGGCCGACCGCGCCTGTCGCGAAGCCAAGAAGAGCCGCCGAGAGTTGGTGGTCTACGAGCGCGGGGCGGCGGCATTTCGTGAGCGCCTTGCCGAATTGCGGTTGATCGATGCGCTCGACGCGGGACTCACGCCCAACACCCTGTTTCTCGAGATGCAGCCGATCATGGAGATGGCGTCGCCCGGCGAGTCGCTCAACTTCGAGGTGCTGCTGCGCATGCGCGATTCCGACGGCAATATCGTACCGGCCTCGCGTGTCATCAGCGCGGCCGAGGAGAACGGCAGCATCGGCATGATCGATAAATGGGTACTGACGAATACGCTCGCCTGGATCGACCTGAACCGCGACCGTCTCGCAAAAACACGGTTTGTGTGCGTCAATCTGTCGGGGGCGTCGCTCAACGACGAACATTTCATTCGGGACATCTTCACCACGCTGGCGGCCCATGAGCGTGCCGTCGGGTTGCTGTGCATCGAGATCACGGAAACCGTGGCACTGCACGATCTCGACAATACGCGTCGCTTTGTCGATCGGATTCACCAACTGGGCGGGCGCATCGCGCTCGACGACTTCGGTGCGGGCTTCAGTTCTTTCTCATACCTGAAGGATCTGGCGGTCGACGCCATCAAGATCGACGGCGCGTTCGTGAAAAGCATGGCGGCGCATCCGGCCAATCTGGCGATTGTCGAAGCGATTGTGGCGCTGGCGAAGAATCTCGGGATTCGCAGTGTGGCGGAGTGGGTGGAAGACACCGCAACGCTCGAAGCCTTGTCGGAGCTGGGGGTCGACTACGTGCAAGGCTTTCTGATTGCGCGCCCGCAAACGCCCGAGGCTATCCTGGCTGCCGACTCGGCCGTCAGTTTCGTTCGCGATCCGCAACTGGCGTCATTGCTGCTCGAGTTGGGGGATGCGTACTACCCGCGTCATCGCAGCAACTCGGCATTGCACTGATTCGATTCTCCCTACGCGACGCTTCGACAACCCGTCGGCGAGGTGCGTCCGTTGGCCGACAAAAGTCGCATCAGTTGCCGATTTGTCGTGCGAATTATCTGTATTTTTCGCAATACTGTATTGCCCGCGCGAATCCCGCGCGGCACTCGATCCGCAGTGCCCAATATGCCGGAAACCCTCATGAATCGGGCGTTTCCGCGTCAAGTCATTTTTTTCGGGGCGTCATCAAAACGTAACCCGAAGTAAGAATTCCAATTGGAATAAATCTTGTCCCCGGTAAAGACCGGGTGGCAGAATCAACGCATCGACGTGGTGGAGCGCATCCTCCATGCGCCGGTGAACCGTATCCGTGGGTGGGGCATGACGCGGACTGCAATGCGGCGCATCGGCGTTCGGCACATGACAGGCACGCGATATGCAACGGGGTTAGGACCGCGCACATTCACGAGATGCGCGCGGCGCAACCGTAGGACCTAGCCAAAACAACGACAATGATTTCGACGTTTCTCAAACTCGTCTACCGCTACAGCCATACGGCGAAGTGGCGGCACAACGAACGCCTCTGGCCGCACGCGCGCATCGAGCGCGACGCCATGGGAGCCATCGAGCGCTTTACGTGGCGCTCGCGCCGGGTACCACTCGTTCGGCGCGCCGAATTGCAGCGCCTGCGCCGCTTGCCGTGCCACATCATCGCCAGCGGACCGTCGGTTGCCGATATCGATTACGCAGCGCTGCCGATGCATCACGTCATGGGCGTGAATGGGGCCATCGCGCTGACCGACCACGCGCCGGTCAAATTCAATTTTTACTGCATTCTCGACGCCGGTTTCGTGCGTCAGCGTCCGGACCTGGCGCGCCGCGTCGTGGCGCGCGATCTGGTGTTGTTTGTCACGCCCGTCGTGCTCGCCCGTCTGCTGGACACATTCCCGGCGTCGGCGTTCGGGTGCCGCTTCTATCTTGTCGACGATATTTTCAAGCGCGGGATGGAGGCGGCCAGGACCCCCGAAGCCCTGCGTGCAAATCCGCAGGTCGCGGCAAGCGCGGCGTTCCAGGGCGAGCAGGGCCGTCTCGGGTACAGCTTCGATCTCGACCAGGGCTTCTTCCACGGTGGCACCGTGGCGTATTTTGCACTCCAGGTGGCGACGTGGCTGGGCTTCACCGAATTGTATCTGCATGGGGTCGACTTGCGCGACGCCGCGCAGACGCCACGGTTCTACGAGACCCTGCAAACGCGTGCGCCGACGCGGTTGGATGTGGAGTTCTCCAGCCTGATCGAACCGTCGTTCCGCCACGCGGCGGCGGTCTTGCGCGCACGCGGTGTGCGCGTCGAGAACCTGTCGCACGCGAGCGCGCTGGGGGACGACATCTTCGCCAAAGTCGACTGGCGCGCGCTGCGTCGCCGGAACCTGAGTCTGGTCGTGCCGGACGCCAGCGGCGAGAGCGCCGGTCTCGGCAGCATGCCGACTTGGCGCTCGACCGGCACGCACGGTCGGCCGTAACGTCTGACACGCGCGGCGCCCACGCCAGCCGATGCGCGAAAGTCCTTGCCGAGAGGGCCTCCGCACGGTGGTCTACCTGCTACAATCGCACTCCGGGTTTTCCTGAAGCACGAGCGATTATGGGGTTTGGCTGGTTCGGACTGTCGACGTTTTGGTTGCTGGCGTTGTGCTGGCCTGGCGTGCGGGGTCTGCTTGGCGGTGAGATACGAATCTTCGGCCCCGGCACGCTGCGCATGCTGCTCGGTATACCGCTCGCGATCGGATCGAGTGCCACGCTCGCCGCGCTGACGGGCGGGGAAGGCAACACCGCGGGTGGCAGCGTCGGCCAATCCCTGTCTCACGGCTTGCACGTCGCGTTGGGCGGTACGCTCGCGATGGGCGTGGCGAGCTTCGTCCTGCTCTTTTCCCTTCCGTTGGTCTTCGGCACCACTTGGTGGGGCATGTTCGCGCGCGGCAAATCGTCCGACGACGATACCGAGTCGCCCGCCTACGAATCGCGTTTCGATGGGACCGCCCGCGAGCCGGCGCGGGGTCTCTCGCACATGTCGTTCGACTCGAGTGAGCGTGGTGAGCGATTTACGCCCACGCTCGGACAAGGGCATCACGATGTCGGCAGCCTGAGGGAAGACCCGTTGCCGCGCCGCCGTGGTCTGGCGGCACAGCCGCGCTGGAAGTTGTCCGACGAGGAGCGCGCGCGGCTCGACGCCATGCGACCGCCGCCGTTGAGGGTACGGGGTGCGCCGCGCACCGAGCCGTCGTTTGCGAATGGCGCGCGACTTCGTCCGACAGGCAAGGGTGCCTCGGTGGGACGTGCAGGGACCGCCGTTGCTGCCACCGTCGCCGCCGCAGCGACCGCGAGGGCGAGCGGGGCTCCCGTGTCTGCGGCGTCGGTCAGAACCGCGACATCCGTTGTGTCGACCGCTCCCTCTAGTGTTGCTGCGCCGCTCACGGCAACCAAGGCAGCCATGCCCGCGAAGCCGCCTACGTCCGCCGATCCACTGAATTCGACGCCAATTCCGGGGGCGACGGGATATCGCCGCCCCGTGGGCGTCGCGCCCGCCCATCTGCGCGGCACGATCGTGCATAGCCCGTTCCGCAAGCCGCAGCTCGGGCTTGAAGAAATGCCGCCACGGGGGGCGCCGCCTGTCGCGTCGTCTCCGGCGGATGCCGGGACGCCGGCGATCTCCGACACGTCGGCCAACGTTGCGGCGTCGGGCGCTGTCGCGCCTCGCCCGGCGGCGCCTGCAATGCAGGGGGCCGCGTCCTGGTCCGCGACCGATGCTGCCTCACCGCTTTGCGCCGCCATCTCCGCATTTTCGCCCGTCGATTTGTCGGCGAAGGACGTTGACGCACCCGCCTTCGAAGCCTTGCCGCCCGCGCCCACCTCTGATGTGCTGGCCCAACAAGCGGCCGCGCGTGCCGCCGAACAGGCGCGCGTGCAGGCCTTGGCCGTGCTGCGCGACGAGGCACAAGCGTTGCTTCGCGACTTACGTCAATGGACAGCATCCGACACGGCGCAGGCCGCTGGTGCGCCCGCGTTGGCATCGGTGTATCCGGCGACCACCGTCGATCGCCGGGAAAGCGTCGTGATGGACGAGGAACGCTTGAGCACGGACGCGACGAACGCCGTCGAACCTGTCGCCATGGCGCAAGCCATGCCGCAGTCGGCCGCGACCGACCCATCGCCACCGGCCGCCGGGGGCGTCGACATGATCGCTGCAGCGCCGTTCGCACCCGTTTCGCCTTCTGCCCATGCGTTCTCGCCGCCACATCGTCCGTTCGTCTTTGCGGATGTGTTGGCCAGCGTCGAGGCTTTCGATGTACCTAACGACGTACCGATCGATGTACCTTCCGATGTGCCACACAACGCCACGCGCGACGAACCGGGCTACTCGGCAGAGGACGCTGCATCCGTAGGCGTACCCGACGCGCTGGAGGCCGAAGCGTCCGCGTCGAAGCCGCATTATGTCTTGCGTGCCGACGGCAGCTGGGCGCGCGCCGAAGCGTCTCCCCATCCCGGCCATCCAGGCCATCCCACCTACGCACCGTTGACGCACGACGAAGCCACCTCGTCATTGACGCCAACGATGCCGTCGCCCGCGGCCGCCGTGCCTGCCATTCCGGCGTTCGCCGCGTCATCGCCGTTCGGCATGGCGACGACGGCTGGGTCGCGCGCGGCCAGCTTCTCGGGGAACACCCCCTACGAACTTGCGCCGCCACGCGTCGTCATCGATTACGACTTGCCGCCGCTCGATCTGCTCTCGCCTGTAACGTCGCTGGATGTCGCCAATATAGTTTCGGACGAAGCGCTCGCGGCCGTGAGCCAGTTGATCGAGCAGCGTCTGGCCGAATTCAAGGTGCCGGTCACGGTGGTGGGCGCGTCGGCCGGCCCGGTCATCACGCGTTTCGAAGTCGAGCCGGCGGTGGGGGTGCGCGGCGCGCAGGTTGTCGGACTCGTGCGGGATCTGGCGCGAGCGCTGGGCGTGACGTCGATCCGCGTGGTCGAGACGATTCCCGGCAAGACCTGCATGGGGCTGGAACTGCCCAACGCGCAGCGGCAAATGATTCGCCTGTCTGAAATCCTGACCGCTCCCGTGTTCGACACCCATCGCTCGCACCTTGCGCTCGCCATGGGCAAGGACATCACGGGGGAGCCCGTCGTGGCCGATCTGGCGCGTGCACCGCACCTGTTGGTGGCGGGCACGACCGGCTCGGGTAAGTCGGTGGCCGTCAACGCGATGATCCTGTCGTTGCTCTACAAGGCAACCCCGGACGACGTGCGCCTCATCATGATCGATCCGAAGATGCTGGAGCTATCCGTCTACGGCGGCATTCCGCACTTGCTTGCCCCGGTCGTGACCGACATGAAACAGGCGGCGCATGCCCTGAACTGGTGCGTGGGCGAGATGGAAAAGCGTTACCGGCTGATGTCCGCGCTCGGCGTGCGCAATCTGGCCGGATACAACGAGAAGATCGATGCCGCGCGCGCGGCGGGCGAGAAGGTGCGCAACCCGTTCTCGCTCACCCCGGACGCACCGGAGCCGCTGGATCGTCTGCCATTCATCGTCGTGGTCATCGACGAGTTGGCGGATCTCATGATGGTGGCGGGCAAGAAGATCGAAGAACTGATCGCTCGGCTGGCGCAGAAAGCGCGCGCGGCCGGCATTCACCTGATTCTCGCGACGCAGCGACCTTCGGTTGACGTCATTACCGGCCTCATCAAGGCGAATATTCCGACGCGGGTGGCCTTTCAGGTGTCGTCGAAGATCGATTCGCGCACGATTCTCGACCAGATGGGCGCGGAATCGTTGCTGGGGCAGGGCGACATGCTGTTCCTGCCGCCGGGCACGGGGTATCCGCAGCGCGTGCATGGCGCGTTCGTTGCCGACGACGAGGTGCATCGCGTCGTCCAGCACTGGCAGCAGTATGGCGAGCCGGACTACGACGAAGCGATCCTCGCAGGCGATCCGAGCGAGGCCGCTTCGGCCGATCTGTTCGGCGAGTCGTCGGGCGATGCCGAGGCCGATCCGCTCTACGACGACGCGGCGGCATTCGTGCTGAATTCCCGTCGCGCCTCGATCTCCGCGGTGCAGCGGCAATTGCGCATCGGCTACAACCGCGCCGCCCGTCTCATCGAGCAGATGGAAACCGCTGGACTCGTCAGTCCGATGGGGCGAAACGGCGCGCGCGAAGTGATTGCGCCGGGCGATTAATCGCCATCCCTTACACCTGCCTTACGACCCGCCCTCCGAGTCGAACTCTTTGGCACTCCGTGCCGATATCTGGACACGCGCCGCCCGTGGCGCGTGCCATCAAACCCCTTGGAAACCCGCGCCAATTGGCGATAGCAGCGCGTATACCCGCGCTAGCGTAGGGGTATTCCCGCCTTTGCGGGCAAAACTCAGCGAACACATAATCGGCGCGCTAGCTTGGTCGTTCAACGCGCGCGGTACGGTATCGCCCTGACACGAATTACGACATCGGGGGGATGCGGCGGGGGGAAGTCGACTCGCGAGTCGCGCATTCTACGGCAGGGCCTGCGACATCAGGAAATCGCAGCAGAAAAGCGTCATATCGAAACGCATCGCACCGAAGGAGACCCTTATGCAATTCCGATTCAAGGTCATGGCTGGCGCCGTGGCATTTGCCCTGTCCGCCTCGATGGCTGTGGCGGCCGATCCGATCAAGATTGGCGTATCCGGCCCGTTCACCGGCGGCTCGTCGTCGATGGGTGTTTCCATGCGCGACGGCGTGCGTCTCGCTGCGTCGGAAATCAACAAGTCGGGTGGCGTGCTGGGCCGCCAGATCGTGCTGGTCGAGCGCGACGAAGAAGCGAAGAACGAGCGCGGCGTGCAGGTCGCGCAGGAACTGATCAACAAGGAAAAGGTGGTCGCGACCGTCGGCTTCATCAATACCGGCGTGGCGCTCGCCTCGCAGCGTTTCTATCAAGACGCCAAGATTCCGGTGTTCAACAACGTGGCGACGGGTACGATCATCACCCAGCAATTCAAACCGCCTCAGTACGCCGATAACTACGTCTTCCGCAACTCGGCCAAGGACAGCATCCAGGCGCCGATGATCGTGGAAGAGGCGATCACGCGCCGTGGCTTCAAGAAGCCGGCGATTCTCGCAGACTCGACCAACTACGGCCAGCTCGGACGCGAGGATCTGGAAAAGGCGCTCGCCGCCAAGGGCATCAAGCCGGTGGCTGAAGAGAAGTTCAACATCAAGGACGTCGATATGACGGCTCAGTTGCTCAAGGCCAAGCAGGCCGGCGCTGACGTCATCCTCACGTACGGTATTGGCCCGGAACTGGCGCAGATCGCCAACGGCATGGCCAAGCTCGGCTGGAAGCTGCCGCTGGTCGGTAGCTGGACGCTCGCGATGTCGAACTACATCGACAACTCGGGCGCGAACGGCGAAGGTGCCCGTATGCCGCAAACGTTCATTCAGGAACCCAACACGCCCAAGCGCAAAGCCTTCATCGACGCGTATCTGGCCATGTTCAAGCCGAAGAACAACCGCATCGACTCGGCGGTGTCGGCAGCGCAGGGCTACGACTCGGTCTACCTGCTGGCCGCAGCCATCAAGCAGGCCGGCAGCACGGACGGCCCGAAGGTGCGCGCCGCGCTCGAAGACCTGAAGGCGCCGGTCGACGGCGTGGTCACGACCTACGATCACCCGTTCACGCATGACGATCACGACGCCATCACCGCCAATATCCCGGTGATGGGTGAAGTGAAGGGCGGCCGTGTCGTGTATGCCTACGACAGCGATCTGAAGGCGGGCAGCAAGGTCCGCGAGAAGGCTGCGAAGTAACTCGCCCTCTCGCCCCCTGGCATTTCGGTTGCGCTTTGCAGCCATGACGGATGAACAACGGCGCGCGTTGCTTGTGATCCGGGCCCCTGGCAACGGGGTGTCCGGGGGCAGCGCGCGCGCCGTCTGTTCAACCGGGCCATGCACCGGCACTCGGGACCGGCGCGTGGCACACGTCTCGAATACCTCCCGTGCATCGCTCGTAGGCTCGCACTCGCGAGAGAGGACCGCATGACCATCCTGATTCAACTCATCTACAGCGGTATCGCGCTGGGGATGATCTACGCCGTGATCGCCTTCGGTTACCAACTGACGTTCGCGACGTCCGGCACGCTGAACTTCGGCCAGGGCGAATCGCTGATGCTCGGCGCACTGGTTGGCCTGACACTGGTCGATACCTTGGGTCTGAATTACTGGCTGATGATCCCCATTGTCTGCCTGTTCGGTCTCGTGCAAGGGGCGCTGGTCGAGCGCATCGGCGTGAAGCCTGCCTTGCGGATCAAGTCGGAGTTCGGCTGGATCATGTCGACGATCGCGTTGGGCATCATCTTTCGTAACGTCGCGGAAAACGTTTGGGGACGCGACGATCTCAAGTTTCCTTCGCCGCTGCCCGAGTCGCCCATCCACCTGTTCGGCGCAAACGTGTTGCCGATGGAACTGCTCGTTGTGGTCGGCGCGCTGCTCATGATGGCCGCCGTCGAGTTCTTCAACCGTCGCTCGATTTATGGCAAGGCGGTGGTGGCCACGTCCAACGACCGCGACGCCGCCGGACTCATGGGCATCAACACCAGTCTGGTCATCACCTTCTCATATGCGCTGTCGTCCATGGCGGCCGCTTTCGCGGGCGTGCTCGTCGCCCCGCTGACGCTCACCGGCGCCACGATGGGGGCGGTGCTCGGGCTCAAGGCGTTCGCCGTGGCGATCATCGGTGGGCTCTCGAGCGGGATGGGCATGCTCGTGGGTGGCGTGATTCTCGGCATCGCCGAGACGACGACCGCATTCTACATTTCGACCGGCTACAAAGACGTGCCGGGTCTCGTACTGCTGCTGCTCGTGCTGGCCGTGAAGCCGGCGGGCCTGTTCGGCAAGACCGCCATCAAGAAGGTGTAACCATGACCGCTCAGACCTCCACCGCACGCGGGGCCCGCGATCTCGGCGGCCTGCGCGTGACCACGAAGCTGGCTGCCATCGTGGGCATCGTTGCGCTGTTCGGTTTTCCGATGGCCATCGGCAATCCTTATTACATCCACATGATCGAGACGATCATGATCTACGCGATCCTGCTGTTCGGGCTGGACATCGTCGTGGGTTACACCGGGCAGGTGTCGCTGGGCCATGCGGGCCTGTTCGGCATCGGCGCCTACGTGGCGGGGGTGTTCTTCACCAAGCTCGGACTCACGCTCTGGCTGGCGCTTCCGGGCGCCATCCTGATTACGGCCGCGTTCGGCGCCGTGCTCGCCTTGCCCGCGCTGCGGGTGATCGGCCCGTATCTGGCGATGGTGACGCTCGCGTTCGGCACCATCATCCAGATTCTCATCAACGAGATGGATTTCCTGACCGACGGGCCAATGGGCATCACGCTCACGAAGCCACTCGTTGGGGGGCATCCGATCGATGAGACCGAGTACTACTGGCTGGTGGCCGCGTTGCTGCTGGCGAGCATGCTTGTGGCGCACCGGATTCTCAAGTCGCATCTCGGGCGCGCCTTCGAGGCGTTGCGGGATTCACCAGTGGCGTCGGACTGCATGGGCGTGTCGGTGTATCGCTACAAGGTGTATGCGTTCGTGATCAGCGCCGGTTTCGCCGGTCTGGCGGGCAGTCTGTACGCCTACTCGGAGCAGTACATCTCGCCGAACACGTATAACTTCGAGCTGACGATCCTGTTCCTGCTCGCCGTCATCATGGGCGGGCGCAAGACGCGCAGCGGCGCGTTGCTAGGCGCGGCGATCGTCGTCTTGTTGCCGCAATTGCTCGACGACATCGGCACCTTCCGGATCGTCGCGACAGCCATCGCCGCGGTGACCGCCGTCGTGGCGGTGACCGCCATCGCCCGCGGGCGCACCTCGCTCGCCAAGGCGGCGGTGCCGATCGTGGGGACGGCGGCCTTGGCCGGTGTCACCTGGTGGCGCGACAGCATCACCGATTGGCGCCTGACGATCTTCGGGCTGATGATTCTGTTTGTCGTGTACTACCTGCCGGACGGCATCATCGGCTTCGTGCGCTCGCGCATTCTGCATCGCCGTCGCACGTTGACCGTCTCGGCCACGCAAATCGACGAGTCGGTCGACGGCGAGCGCGACCCGGTCCTGACAGCGGCGGCGGGCGGTCCCGAGGAACTGCTCAACGTGCGCCAGCTGCTCATGCAGTTCGACGGTCTGAAAGCGCTCAATCAAGTGGATCTGAGTGTGAAGCGCGGCACGATTCACGGGTTGATCGGCCCGAACGGCTCGGGCAAGAGCACGATGATGAACGTGCTCACGGGCATCTACGTGCCGACGGCGGGCAGCATCGAGTTCGCGGGTCAGTCGATCGCGGGGCGTTCGTCGTCGGATATTGCGCTCTCGGGCGTGGCCCGTACGTTCCAGAACGTGCAGTTGTTCGGCGAAATGACGGCACTGGAAAACGTGCTCGTTGGCTTACATCACACGTTCGGCGCGACGCTGATCGATGTATCGCTGCGTCTGCCGCGTTACAAGCGTGAGGAAGGGGCGGCACGGGCGCGGGCGATGCGACTGCTCGACTTCGTGGGGCTGGCGTCGCTCGCTGACGAGGAGGCGCGCAACCTGCCATACGGCAAGCAGCGTCTGCTCGAAATCGCGCGCGCACTGGCACTCGATCCGCGTCTGCTGTTGCTTGACGAGCCGGCCGCCGGTCTGACGGCCCCCGACATTCGTGAATTGCTCACGATCATTCGCAAGATTCGCGACCACGGCATTACGGTCATCCTGATCGAGCACCACATGGACGTGGTGATGAGCACGTGCCAGACGGTCTCCGTGCTCGACTTCGGACAGAAAATCGCCGAGGGCCTGCCAGCGCAGATCCAGGCCGATCCGAAGGTGATCGAAGCGTATCTGGGCGGCGCATCGACGGCGCACTGACGACATTCGCGCATGCGGCGCACGGCGGGGACGATGCCCTGCGCCGCAGCCACGACGGACAAACGGAACCACTATGCTTTCCATTCGTAATCTGCAAGCCGGCTACGGCAAGGTGCAGGTGCTGCACGGCATCGACATCGATGTGCCGAGCGGCCAGGTCGTCACACTCATCGGATCGAACGGCGCGGGCAAGACGACGACCATGCGTGCCGTGTCCGGCATGATCAAGCCGATGGCGGGCGAAATCACGCTCGGCGACAAGCGTATCGATGGACTCGACTCGCATCGCATCGCCAAGCTTGGCCTGGCGCACTCCCCCGAAGGCCGACGCGTGTTCTCGACCATGTCGGTGATGGACAACCTGCGCCTGGGCGCCTTCCCGCGCCTGACGGGGAGCCGCCCGCGCGGCGATGTGGCGGCCGATCTGGAGCGCGCGATGGATCTGTTCCCGCGTCTGAAAGAGCGGCGCAATCAGTTATCCGGCACGCTGTCGGGCGGCGAGCAGCAAATGCTCGCCATGGCCCGCGCGGTGATGCTGCGCCCCGACATCATATTGCTCGACGAGCCGTCGATGGGGCTGGCGCCGATCCTGGTCGACGAGGTCTTCCGCATTATCAGCAACCTGAAGTCGGAGGGCGTGACGATGCTGCTCGTGGAGCAGTTCGCCGCGGCCGCGTTGGCCGTGGCCGACTATGGCTACGTGCTGGAGAACGGCCAGATTTCCGTGCACGGCCCGGCGGAAAACCTGCGCAACGACGACAAGGTGCGCGCCGCCTACCTCGGCGGCAGTCACTGACCTTTGCCGGCGTACCTCGCTCAGTAGGTGGCGGAAAGCTCGCGTAGCGTGTTGAACGTCTCGCGCAGTTCGGTCCTTAGCGTGGCCACGAGGTCGGCGGCGGGCATGGCGCGAGCCAGCGGCGCCGCCTGACCGGCCCACTGGGCCGCGTAATCGCTGTTGCCCTTGGCCTTGGCGGCGGCGTTGATCGCCTTGCCTGCGTCATACGTCACCGGATAGGCAGGCAGGTCGGGGCGGTCGGCTGCTTGCTCCAGCGCATAGAGGCGGTTCACGAAGCCGCGGGCCGGACGCCCGGAAATTGCGCGAATCAATGCGGTTCGCGGCGCAGCGCCGCCGGTCAACCGTTCGCGGTAGGCCGCATCGGCCGACGATTCGGGGCATGCGACAAAGGCGGTCCCGAGTTGAGCGGCCTGCGCACCCAGCGCGAGCACCGCTGCGATGCCCGCGCCGTCCATGATGCCGCCCGCGGCAATCACCGGCACCGACGTGTGCGTAACGATCAGCCGCACCAGCGCCAGCGTGCCCAGTTGTTCGTCATCGGTTGGGACGCGATCGCCAAGATCTTCGAAGCGGCCACGGTGACCGCCTGCCTCGTACCCTTGTGCCACGATAACGTCGACGCCCGCGGCCTCGATCGCCTTGGCTTCCGCCAGGTTCGTCGCCGAGGCGAACAGCACGATGCCCGCAGCGTGCAGTGCATCGATTCTCTCCTGCGACGGCAGTCCGAAATGGAAGCTGACTACGGCCGGTCGTTCTTCCAGAAGCATGGCGAACATGGCGTCGTCGGCCGCAAAGGTCTTGTAGATCTCGCCGAGCGTGGTCGGCGGCGCGGCGTCGAAACGCGCGAACTCCGGGGCGAGATAGGCCAGCCAGGCGGCGTCGCGCGACGCGTCGAGCTTGGCGGGCGCGTGGCAGAACACGTTGACGTTGAACGGCTTGCGGGTCAGCGCGCGCGTATCGTGAATGGCCTTGCGCGCGGCGTCGGCATTCATCGCGGCAACACCGATCGAGCCGAGCCCGCCCGCGTTGGAGACGGCCGCCGCGAGGGCGGGCGTGGACGTGCCAGCCATCGGGGCCTGAACAATCGGCGTCGACAGGCCGAGTCGTTCGATGAGTGCGCGATGGCGGGATTGCGAGGTAGTGGAGCTTGACATGACGATCTGCACCTTTGAGTGTTCGGTAGGGGGAAACCGGACCCGTCGCAGCAGGGGGTCGATTCACTATGGCATACGCCCGGTGCGACAAAAGATATCACTAAAATGTATCTTTATGTCGACCACTCGCGGCAGCGGCGGGGGGGGCATTGGTTCGTCATTTCGGGGTCACGCTTCGGGGCCCGCACGCTCGTCGGGGCCTTCGTGGGTTTTGCGCGTCTCCTCGGCGCCCATCAGATCGGCGGCGCGCGAGCGCTGCATATCGGCCCGCCTGAAATAGCCGATGACGGTCGCCACGCTCGTATGTCCCGTCATCGACATGGTTTCGGCCAGCGGCACCTGCTGAAGCGCAGCCTCGGTGACGAAGCCGGCGCGCAGCGAGTGGGCGGAGAAGTCGCCCGCAAGACCGGCGAGTGCGCATCGCTCGCGCACGATGTCGCGCACGGCGGCCTCGGAGAGCGGTTCGCCCACGTGTCCGCCGCGTCGAACGCGCCGAAAGATCGCCCCTTCCGTGATGTCCGCCGCCGTCAGCCAATCCGTGAGCGCCACGGCCGCCGCACCCGTGACCGGCTTTTCGTTCTCAGGGAGGTCTGCGCCCTGTTGATTCGTCTTCGACCAAGCGAGCGTGTAGACGTAATGGTCTGGTCCGCTGCGCCGCACGTTCTCGCATGTCGCCCGTACGACTTCCGAGCGCCTGCGGCCGCCGCTCGCCCATGCGAACAGCAATAGCGCGCGATCGCGCTTGCCGCGCAGGGTGTCGTCGCAGGTTGCCAGAAGCGCACGCAAGGGCTCGCGCGTGAGTGCTTCTTTCTTTGCCGTGCGAACGCCACGCTTTGCGTAGGCACGACGTGTCTTGGCAAGCAGTTCGCGCACCGCCGGTTCCGCGCACGGGTTCGGCAGGTGGTGCGACGTGTGCAGCTTGGCGATGACGCTCAACCGGTGGAACAGTGTGGCGAGCGCCGGTGGCCCCACACGGGCCTTGAGGCCTTGAGCGACGAGTGCGGCATCGAGTGCGTCGGGCATCTCGGTCCTGAGACCTTGCTTGCCTTGATGCAGCGCATGGTCGACCACGAACTGCACGATCACGGCGACCGGCAGCGGTGCGACGAGCGCCTGCCCGTACCTCAGGCGATACCAGCCCATCCAGTAGCGCATGGCCGATTGATAGCTCTGACGCGTGTTCTGCGAGTCGCCTTCCCGGGCGAGCGATTGTGCCGCGTTGAGCGCGTCGTCATGGAGCGTTGCTGGATTTCGCGGCGGGGGCAGGCCGAGGGCCGACGCACCTCCCATCACTGTGCTGGGCACCGATTCGGCGGGCGATAGGTTCGACGCTGTAATTTTTTCACCGGACATATGATTTCATATGTAATATGTATTTAATATAATTCATATGGCAAATAACCCACGATAATCTTCCATTATCATAGGTTATTTAGCAA
Source organism: Pandoraea cepalis (assembly GCF_902459625.1). Lineage (NCBI taxonomy): Bacteria > Pseudomonadati > Pseudomonadota > Betaproteobacteria > Burkholderiales > Burkholderiaceae > Pandoraea > Pandoraea cepalis. The sequence goes on along the minus strand of NZ_CABPRY010000003.1, from coordinate 644,536 downwards.
TGCCTTCGATTTTCAGGAGCGTTCCACGATGACGACGTCCCAAACCATGACATCTCCCATGGCCACGCCGCTGCCCCGGCAAGGTGGGCGAGGCATTTCGGAACACGACGTCTGGATGGCGGCCGATGCGTTGCTGATGGCGGGGCAGCGTCCGACCATTGAACGCATTCGTCAGCAGTTGGGCCGTGGCTCGCCCAATACCGTGAGTCCCTATCTGGATGCGTGGTTTGCCGGACTTGGCGCGCGCTTGCAGGGCGCAACGGCCGCCGCGCCCGGGTTGCCGGATGGCGTGACGATGCCGGAATCGGTCGCGCGTGCCGCGCTCGATCTGTGGGCGCTGGCGTTGAACGAGGGGCGTGCTGCCCTGGCGGAAGACGAAGCGGCGCGGCGCGCGGTGTTGGACGCCCGCGAAGCCGAGCTGGCAGCGGATCGCGAGGCGCTGGAACAGGCGCGGGCCGTGCTCCACGAGCGCATTGCCGCTGCTGAGACGGCGGCTGCGGATGCTCGCCAGGCGAGGGAGGAAGCGCAGGCGCAGGCGCGGCGCGCCGAGGCGCTGCTGATCGAGGCGCAAGCCGATGCGGTGGCATCGCGGCAGGCGCTGTCGGTGGCGCGCGAGCGTATGCACGCGCTTCAGGAGGAGCACGCGGCACAGCGGTCTCATTGGGATGTCGAGCGCACCCGGCTTGGCGAGCGTGCCGAAGCGAACGAACGCCGCTTGATGCTCGAACTGGACGCCGCGCGCGAGTCGATCAAGTCGCTTCAGCAAGAGCGCAAGCACGTGCAGCGTCAGCTGCAGGATGCCGAAACCGGGCTTGCGGCGATGACCGAGGCGCAGCACGCGATGCGGGCCGCGAAGGCACTGCAGGATGCGGTCGTGGCGAGGCTGCGCGAGCAGGTCAGCGCGCAGGAGGCATTGGCGGCAACGTATCAGTCGATGCTGGCCGCGCCGATGACGTTATCGTCCGGGCGCGGCAACTTATCGGGAAGAAAGCGTCGCGTGAGCCATGCGGGCGTGCCGACAACGTCAGTGTTGCGTCGCGTACGCCGACCATGACACATGGGTAGCGGGCGTGTCTGAGATTTGTCGGCATTGTGGCGAACCGTCGCTCAGCAAGTCAGTCGTCCAGGCATGCGCGCAACGTTTGCGCGAGACGGGCGGCTTCCTCGGCATCGGCGACGTTCGCGAAGCCAAGTACGAGGCCACGCGGCGTGCGCGGTGTATGCCCGTTCGCATACCAGCTCGAGAGGGGCAACACGGCAAGTCCCGCCTCGCGGGCCCGGGCGGCAACGGCAACGTCGTCGACCGGGCCGTGCGGGCCTTCCGGGAATCTCACCGCGAACTGGACACCGCCGAGTGGCAAATCGAGGCTCAGCCGCTCGCCGAACGCCTGTGCCAGCGCTTGCGTGATCAACACGCGGCGCTGTCCGTACAACGTGCGCATTCGCTTCACATGTCGCGCAAAATGGCCTTGTGCCATGAAATCCGCCACGGCCGCCTGCAATAGCGCTGGAGAACCGGTGTTCATGCTGCACGCCACCCGCGCGACGCGCTCCACAGCACGCTCCGGCACGACCGCGTAAGCGAGCCGCAGGCCGGGGAACATCAGCTTGCTGAGCGTGCCGCAATAGATCACGCGATCGTGCCGATCGAGGCTCTTCAGCGCCGGCAATGGCCTGCCCGAATATCGGAACTCGCTGTCGTAATCGTCCTCGATGATCCAGCGAGACGCTTTCTCGGCCCAATTCAGCAGTGCCAGGCGTCTTGCGAGCGACAAGGTGTGACCCAGCGGGCTCTGGTGCGATGGCGTGACCAGGGCGAAGCGCGCTTCCGGGTCCAGTTGTATGCCGCGCTCTACGTCGATCCCCTCATCGTCGACCGGCACGGGGACGAACTGCATGCCGGACTCGGACAGAAAATCGCGCGCGAGCAGATAGCCGGGCTCTTCGAACCACACGCGATCGTTCGGTTTCGCGAGACTGCGCAACACGAGTTCAAGCGTCGCGCGGTAGCCGCCGGTTATGAACACTTGCTCGGGCACACAGGTGACACCGCGAGACAGACCAAGATAGGTGGCAATGCGTTCTCGAAGCGGCCGGTAGCCCATCGGATCCGGGCAGGAGAGCATCGCGCGATCGCCGCTGCGCACACGAAGCGAAACCAGTCGACTCCATATCTTGCGGGGAAACGCGTCGAGCGCCGGTTGCCCGGCCTGCAACGGTCGTGGCTCGCCGCTCATGGCGACAGTGATGGCCACGTGGGGCAGTGCCGGTCGACTCGGTGACGCGGTTGAGGATTTCGCTGGGTCGGCGCCTTCTACGTTCGCTCTTTCAGTGTGCGGCACACCTTGCGGTGTCTGGCGATCTGTTCCGTAAGTCGAATGCATGATCGACGGCGGCAGCGACGGGGAAACAAACGTGCCGGCCGCGCCGCGCATCTGCAGATAACCCTCGTCGACAAGGATCGTATAGGCCAGTTCGACGGTGCCGCGAGCGGTGTTCAACTGCGCGCAGAGGCTGCGAAGTGCCGGCACGCGATCTCCAGGACGCAGATGCCCCGCGGCAATCGCCGTCCTGAAACGCTCACAAATCTGCAGATAGATCGGCTGCGGTCGCTGGCGATCTATCTGGATGTCCAGGGCGGGCGTTCGTGCGGGCATGAGTGTCTCGTGGATGAGGGCGGGCCAAGTTGATTTGGACTAGTCATATCGACGATTTTTGGCCCTTATTGTTACGACATGATTGTTACATACTGCCCTCAAGCAATGCCATGGCGAGGACACTTCCACGCGATGCCACGCTCAGTACGCGTCTCGCGCGTTCAGTTACCCCTTTGGAGAATCTGCCATGAAAATCGTGGTAATCGGTGGTTCGGGCCTGATCGGCTCACGTCTCGTCACCCTGCTCAGCCAGGCAGGCCATCAGGTGCTCGCCGCGTCCCCGCGCACCGGCGTCAATTCCGTGACCGGCGAAGGTCTGGATGCCGCGCTCGTCGGCGCGGATGTCGTGGTGGATGTCACGAACGCACCGTCATGGGAACCGCAAGCGGTGCTCGACTTCTTCCGCACCTCGGCGCGCAATCTCGGCAAGGCTGAGGTGGCCGCGGGGGTGCGCCATCATGTCGCGTTGTCAATCGTCGGTACTGACCGCATGCCGGAGAACGCGTATTTCACGGCCAAGGTCGCGCAGGAGGCTGCGATCGAAGCCTCTGGCGTGCCATACACGATTGTGCGCGCCACGCAGTTCATGGAGTTCATCGGCGGCATCGCGGATTTCAGTACGGACGGTGGCAACGTGCGCGTCGGCGACGGACTGTTCCAGCCGATCGCCGTGGATGACATCGTCGAGATCCTCTCGCAAGTCGCGCTTGCGGCGCCGCTGAACGCGACGATGGATATTGCTGGTCCGGACCGTGCATCTCTCGCGCAGATCATTTCGCGCTATCTGAGCGCGAAGGGCGATGCCCGCCCCGTGGTGACGGACCGCAATGCTCGGTATTACGGTGGCGTCGTCGAGGAACTGTCGCTTGTCCCGCTCGGCGACGCGCGGATCGGCCGTATCAGCCTCGATCAATGGCTCGCCCAAACGAGCCAAGGCTGACAGTTCGGGCCGGCCATGTTCCCTTATGGAGTGAAGTGATGAAACGGATGGTTTTTTTCGGCGCGGCGCTGATGGGCCTGTGCCTGACGATTGCGGGGCCGGTCGCGGCCGCGCCCGAGGCGCATGTGGTGCCGCTGAGTTCGACGCCGTTGCCGGAATACCCGGGCAAGGAAGCCCAGATGATCGTTGTGGAGTATCCGCCGGGCGCAGTCGACCCCGTGCACCGTCACGACGCGCAAGCGTTTGTGTATGTGCTCGAGGGAAGCATTGTCATGGGCGTCAAGGGGGGCAAAACGGTGACGCTGAAGGCGGGGGATACGTTCCACGAAGGCCCCAACGACATTCATACGGTAGGGCGCAATGCGAGTACCACGCGCCCTGCCAAGTTTGTCGTGTTCCTGATCAAGAAGCAGGGCGCGCCGATCCTGACCCCGGTGAAGTAACACCGCCGTTCCAGCCGGTGCCGGCAACTCCGGCGTCCCCGACCGGGCGAGCGTGGATGGCCGCTGCTCAGGCCATCGCCGCAGCACCGGGGGCGCCCGGCAGCGCCGATAAGATCCGGGCGAAGGCGTCGCCCGTGACGGGTTTGCCGAGCAGGAAGCCTTGCAGCTCGTCGCAATCGAGGGTCTTGAGCGCCTCGCGCTGCGACGGCGTCTCGACGCCTTCGGCCACCACATCCATATCGAGCGAGTGCGCCAGTGCAATGATGGCGGAGACCACGGCGCTGCCCTCGCGGCCGCAGGTGTCCAGCCCGCTCGTGAAGAAGCGGTCCATCTTCAATTGCTTGACGCGAAAGCGCTGCAAGTACGCCAGACTCGAGTAGCCCGTGCCGAAATCGTCGATGGCCACTTCAAAACCCTGCTCGTGGAAGGCGCGGATCACGTCGATCGTGTGCTGGGCATCGAACATGGCCACCGTCTCGGTGATTTCGAACATGAGCCGATCGGCGGCGATGCCCGCCTCGCGCACGATCTCCACGATGTTTTCCACGAGTTGCGACTGGGCCATCTGGCGCGGCGAGAGGTTGATCGCGACCTTGACGGGCGGCAGGCCCGCGGCGTCCCATTCCTTGATCTGCTGGCACGTCGCCCGCACGACCCAATAGCCGATCGGCACGATCTGGCCGGTGCGCTCGGCGACGGGGATGAAGTCGGCCGGTTGCAGTTCGCCGAAGGTGGGATGCGACAACCGCAGCAATGCCTCGGCACCCGCGAGCGCCTCGGTGTCACCCCTGTACTTCGGCTGGAAGTGAAGCGAAAAATACTGCTCGTGTTCCGCGTCGTGCAGCGCCTGCTGGATCTCCCACGTGCGTTGCGCGGCGGCATTCATGCGCGGCTCGAAGTAGCGGAAGATGCCGCGCCCGGCGCGCTTGGCTTCGTACATGGCGGTGTCGGCGTGCTTGAGCAGGATGTCGATGGTATCGCCATCGTCGGGAAACACGGCGATGCCGATGCTGGGCATGACGTGCAGCGATTGATTGCCCACGCGAAGTCCGTCTCGCATATCGTCGAGCAGGCGTTGCGCCACGCGCCCCGCGACCGCCGGTGACGACAGGGAGCCCAGCAGTACCACGAACTCGTCGCCGCCGAGTCGGGCGACCACGTCGTCGCCATTGACGTTTTTGCGAAGCCGTTTGGCGAACGCGCGCAATACGTCGTCGCCCACGTTGTGGCCGAGCGAGTCGTTGATGGTCTTGAAGCCGTCCAGATCCATGAACAGCACCGCGAAACGGCGCTCGTCGCGACGTGAGTTCACGAGCATGCGCGCAGCGGAGTCGTGCAGGGCGCGACGATTGGGCAGATCGGTCAGCGCATCGTAGGTCGCCATTCTGGCGATCTGCGAGTTCAGCTGCAGAACGGAGTTGGCCAGGAAACTCGTGCGGGCGTCCAGGCGCGAGACGAGCAGGGTGGTGACGAGCATCAGGAAGGTGAACAGGCTGACGGTCGTCACCAGCCACGGGGAGCTCACCCCGCCCGCCGCGCCACAGATGGCGCCCGGCACAAAGTTGGCCGCCGACATGCCGGTGTAGTGCATGGCCGTGATCGCCAGTCCCATGACCCCAGCGGCGCCGATGCGTTTGGCCATGACGTAACGCAGACTTCCGTCGCGCAACGTGCGCGCAATCCACAGTGCCGCCGTGGCCGCCGCCATCGCGATCAGGATCGAGGCGGCAAAGCGTCCCGGATCGTACTCGATGCTCGGATTCATCTTCATGGCGGCCATGCCGGTGTAGTGCATGGCCGCGATCCCGAGACCGAGCGTGACACCCGCGGTGACCAGCCGTCGCTTGGTGAAGTGTTCGCGGGCGACCAGCCAGAGCGCCGCCCACGAGATAACGACGGCAATGCCGAGCGAGGCCGCGGTAATGACGGGGTCGTATCCGAGCGCGAGGTTGGCGTGCGAACCCAGCGGCGACCCGATCGGCGCGAGCGACAGCGCGAGCATGCCGATGAAGTGCATCGACCAGATACCGATGCCCATCGCGGCCGCGCCCACGGCGAGCCACGCGTGACGCATGCCGCGGTGCGTCAGGAGATAGATGCGACCCGAAAGGTCGAGTGCGGTATACGACGCGAGCACGGCAACCGCGAGCGATAGTGCGACGAGCCAACCACTGTACGAACTGGACATATGAGAACCGACCGAAAAGTCCTGCTTAACTGGTTATCGGCAAGGACGGCCGATAGTTGAGGGGCACGTAGGAATCTTTCCGACAGCGCTCGGCCGATTCGGTCGGGTGGCGCGTGAGCGGGGACTTCACCGATGTTCGGGCGCGTCGTGCCGACCCTCGACACTGCCGATATCATGGGGAATAATCCGTCCATGCCCGCCTTGAGCCGTGTCGTGGGTGGACGACCCGGCACGCGGCGTCGCGCGCATCACCTGCGTCACCCGCGTCCCTCTTGGGCGACCAACCGTCGGAATCGCGAAGTCTCGGACATGACACGCGTATGACGTCGGATGCCAGCGGGCGGTAGATTACGGCAGCCCTCAATTTTGCCTGATTTCCGCGGGATTTCCTCGCACTGCGTCAATTTTGATAGTTAAATGCCCCGCTGGCGCCGTGAAACGTGCCGTCATGCGGCGCGCTCACCCGTGCCGGTGGCGTGTGCGGAATGGCTGCGGCATTGCACGAACAGGGAGCCGGTCATGCCCGCTAAATTGTCGTCTGCCTCGCGCTCGGCCACGGCCAGCCCCGCCGCATCCTCCGCTGCGTTTCCGGTCGCAACATCGCCCACCGTTCCCGTCGTGCCGTTCGAAGCCCGCATCGCTGCCGGGCGCAAGCTGCGCGACACGACACCGCGTGGTAGCCACGCTCATGTCGGCAACGTCGACCGAGACGTTGTGGAATTGCTGCGCACCAGCAGCGAGGGACGCGTCGATGCGCTCGTGCCGCTGCGCTATGGACGCATGCTCGCTTCACCCTTCGCTTTCTATCGGGGCAGCGCCATTGTCCAGGCCCACGATCTGGCGGGTACCCCACACACCGGTCTCACGCTCCAGATCTGCGGCGATTGCCATCTGGCCAACTTCGGCGGCTTTGCCACACCGGAGCGCACCCTGATCTTCGATCTGAACGATTTCGACGAGACAGCGCTTGGGCCTTGGGAGTGGGATCTAAAGCGCTTGTGCGCCAGCCTGGTACTGGCTGCCCGCCAATTCGGCTTCGGCGATACGCTGGGCGTCGAGATGGTGCGCACGGCGGTACAGACGTACGCGCGGCGCCTGAACGAATACGCCCACATGCCGACGATTGCGTTATGGCATGAGCAGGTGACGTTCGAGCGCATGCTCGACCTCGCTCAAAGCGACCGCGTGCGAGAGGGTGTGAAACGCGGCATTGCGCGCGCCACCGGACGCACGCACGAAAACGTGCTCCCCAAGTTCGCCCAACAGGTGGGCGATCATTGGCAGATTCGTGACGCACCACCGAGCATTTTCCATGTGCACGGCGCCACAACGCTGTTCGGCACGGAAGATGACTGGCTCGGCGCGGGCGATTGGCGCACGCTGTTCGCCCCCGTTTACAAGAGCTATCTGAACTCGCTCTCGCCCGATCGTGCGCTCATGTTGTCGAGCTACACGCAGGAGGATCTGGCGTTCAAGGTCGTGGGTGTCGGTAGCGTCGGCACCCGGTGTCTGGTGTTGCTGATGATGGACACGCACGAGCAACCGCTCTTCCTGCAGTTCAAGGAGGCGTCGAAGTCAGTCGTCTCGCGCTTCTTCAAAAGCGCTTCGTCGAAGCACGACGGGCGTCGCGTCGTGGAGGGGCAGCGACTTATGCAAGCGGCCTCCGACGCCTTTCTGGGCTGGGGCAGCGGCCCGTTTGGGCGCAGCGTGTATGGACGTCAACTGCGCGATATGAAGGTGTCGGCGCAATTCGAGCTGTTCCGCGCCGACGGCTTTCGCGAGTACGCCGGGCTTTGCGGATGGGTCCTGGCGCGCGCGCATGCCAAAGCGGGCGGTTGTGCGGCCGAGCTGGTTGGGTATGTGGGCAAAGGCAACCGGCTCGGGCAAGCGTTGGTCCGTTACGCGACAGATTACGCCGACCAGGTCGAACGCGACTACGAGGTGTTCCGAAAGGCATGTCGTGACGGTCAGCTCGAGGCACGCACCGATGCCGACATGGCCGCCGATTTCATTGCGTGAGCCGAACAGGGGCGATGCAGGCTTCCCCCAATGCATCGGCGATCGGGCGTGACTAAACTACTATTGACAAGCGCGAATTCACAAGCGCGATACTAGGTACGCTGGACGTCCACCGCCACGCATGCTTGCATGCGGGCGTCCTCCGGAACTGACATGAACCGCCCGCCCGCCAATTCGACGTTGCGCGCAGTAGCGACAAAGCCGTTTGGCATACGTCTGAAATGGCTTCTCTTGCTTGCGGCCGCGTCACTGTGCGCCATCGGGGTCTATTTCGTGGCACGCGAGATGCAGACTTCGCGCCTCCAGGCGAAGTACTTTGCGGCACTTGACCGCCAGGTTTCCTTCAGGGTTGCGCAAGGCCCGAGCGACACCATCCGCTTCCCTTCCCACGGCGGTCCCTACGATCTGCGCATGGGCTACGAGCGAATACCCGAGTTTGCCGCTCGCCTCACCGCACGTGGCTTCGTCGTCACGGCACAGGCGCGCGACTCAGCCATGATGGCCCGCATCGCAGACCAGGGACTCTTCGTTCCCTACGAGGAAAAGGCTCAAGCCGGCCTTCAGCTCTTCGACGCGAGCGGCGCGCCGCTTTACAGGGCGCGCTACCCGTTGCGCACCTACGCCAATTTCGACGCTGTACCACCGGTTGTTGCCGATGCGCTGACCTTCATCGAAGACCGATCACTGCTCGATGCCGCTGAACCGTACCTCAATCCCGCGATCAACTGGAAGCGCTTCTCGCTCGCCGTCATTGATCTGGTACTCAAACATGTGCTCCATCACCATGCAATGCCCGGCGGCAGCACACTCGCAACCCAGATCGAGAAGTATCGTCACTCGCCGGGGGGGCGTACCGTCAACCCGTCCGAGAAGCTCCGGCAGATGGTCTCGGCGGCGTTGCGCGCCTATCTCGGCGGTGAGCGGACGCTCCGGGCACGCCGCGGGCTCATCGTCGCGTACCTGAATACGGAGCCGCTGGGTGCGCAGCCAGGCATCGGCGAGATCGAAGGCATTGGCGATGGGCTCGTGGCCTGGTACGGCCGCGACTTCGACGAGGCGAACCATCTGCTCGCAGCGCTCGACACGGACGCTCGAGGTCAAACCGGGGCGCCTGTCACCGGCGGACTCACCAACGAAGCGCTCGCATTCAAGCAGGTGCTCTCACTCTTGATCGCGCAACGCGCACCGTCGTATTTCCTTACGCGGAACAATGCAGCGCTCGAGACGCTGACGAACAGTTACCTGCGGCTGCTTGCCGACAACCACGTCATCTCGGCGCGGCTGCGCGACGCCGCGCTCGGTCAGCCCCTGCAGGTAAGGCACGGTCTGGCTACCGCGCCGGCAATTCCGTTTGCCAAACGTAAGGCGATTTCGGTATTGCGCGCGCATTTGCTCGAGACACTCGGCCTCAAAAATACCTACGCGCTCGATCACCTCGACCTCACTGCCAACTCGACGCTCGTCGATGCGCTCGAGCAAGCCGTCAGCAAGCAGCTTGCGCGTGCGCAAACGGTGGCTGGCGCGCAGCAGGCCGGCCTCTATGGCTTCGAGATGCTTCGCCCCGGCGACGATCCTGCGAAGATCGCCTTCAGCTTCTCGCTCTATGAGCGCCGCCGCGGTGAGAATGTGCTGCGCGTGCTAACCGACACCGTGAACGAGCCGTTCGATATCAACCAGGGGGCGCGCCTCAATCTCGGCTCGACCGCGAAGCTTCGCACCCTCGTCCTGTATCTGCAGATCGTCTCCGATCTCCACGCGCACTATGCCTCGCTCACACCACCCGAACTTGCGGGCGTGAAGCCCGACGCGCTCGACGCCCTGACATCGTGGGCGCTCAACTATCTTGCGCATACGACCGACCACTCATTGCCGGCGATGCTGGACGCCGCCGTCGAACGCAAGTACTCGGCCAATCCCGGGGAAGTCTTCCACACCGGCAGCGGCGAACAGGCGTTCTCGAACTTCGAGCCCGCCGACAATGGCCGCATCCTGAGCGTGCACGAAGCGTTCCAGCGCTCGGTCAACCTCGTGTTCGTGAGGCTGATGCGCGACATTGTCCACTACGAGATGGTCAGGCAGGCGGGGCCGTCGGCGCACTGGCTCACGGATCCGGCGCTGCGGCGGCAGTATCTGACACGCTTTGCCGACGAAGAGAGCCTGACCTTCCTCGACCGCTTCAACAAAAGGTATGCGGGGCTTGCGGCCGACCAGGCGGTGGGGAAACTTGTCGCGGGGATGCCCAGGTCGCCGGTGAGGCTCGCGGCGGCCCTGCGCAGTGTGGCGCCCGAGGCCTCGCTGGCCTGGTTCGAGGGCCAGATGCGCGCGGCGCTCAAGGGTACGCCCGCGGCCATGATGAGCGCTGACGTCATGGCGGGGCTATACGCGAAGTATGGCCCCGACAAGTTCGACCTCAACGACCGGGCCTATCTCGCGCGTGTTCATCCGATCGAGCTCTGGCTTCTCGCTTACCTTCGCGCCCATCCGAATGCCACTGAGAGCGAATTGCGAGACGCGAGCCGGGACGTGCGTCTCGAATCGTATTCGTGGCTCTTCAAGACGCGCTTCCATGCTACCCAGGACCGCCGGATCCGGGAGACGATCGAGCGTCAGGCCTACGTCCCGATCGTGCGCGCGTGGCGCTCGCTCGGCTATCCATTCAAGACCATCACGCCGTCCTATGGTTGCGCCATCGGCGCCGCGGGCGACCGGCCAGCCGCGCTTGCGACACTCATGGGCATCATCGCCAACGACGGCCGAAAGGTGCAGGAGGAAAGCCTGAGTTCGCTCACGTTCGCGGCCGCTACGCCATACGAGACGCATTTTGCTCGTGCGTTCGATGCGGGGCAGGTCGTGATTGGGCCCGCAATCATCGACGTCGTGCGGGGCCTGTTGCGTGACGTCGTGACGGGCGGCACGGGAAAGCGCCTCGCCGACGGACTGCCGCTAGGCCGGGGCCGCACCCTCGAGGTCTCCGGCAAGACCGGCACCGGCGATCAGCGTTTCAACGTCTATGCACGCGGTGCCAGGCTCATCGAATCGCGCAAGGTCAACCGCACGGCGACATTCGTGTTCATGATCGGAAACCGCTTCTACGGTGTGTTGAGCGCCTACGTGCACGAACCCTACGCGACACGCTACACCTACACCAGCGCGATGGCCGTCCAGCTCCTGAAGTCCCTCGGACCGACACTCGCGCCGCTCGTCGGCAAGACAATCGTCTCTCAACCGCTGCCATGACGAACGAACGCATCGCTACGTTTCAACAATGCCCCACTTGATACGCGCCCAAAGACGCTCGTGAGCCAGGTAACCGACGGACGTGTAGATGTTGCTGATGATCATGAAACCGACCGCGGTGTGAATGGTGCCGGTAAGCAGGTAGAGCGTCCCGAAGTCGAGACACATGACCAGAATCCGATACGTAAGCGCCTTGGTTACTGAGCGACGGCTGCTTACGGTTCTCATGATCCATCCCCTTAACCGATGTACGGCTGTGGTTCGTTGACCATGTGGAGCATCATCGCGATGGTCACGTGGTGACGGGGCCCGCTATCAGGTCGATTTCGCCTCGTATGGGAGGCGTTGTCCAGTGGGAAGCCATGGGGTGCGTGACCATTCATGCCAAGAGCCACAACGCCGGGCGTAATGAAGATGTGTTTGTGCATGGCATCGTGCTGCGGATCAGGAAAATCACGTAAGAAGCATAAGTCGACCAATGAAACGCTCGTTGATACCGGTCAATGCCAATTCGCGTTGACACGCATTCGATATCGGTGCGCCGTGCAACGCGGCACGCCGCCGGTCGACGTAGGGTCCGGTTGAGGACTGCTTCGCAGGAATCGTCCGATGGAGTGAGGCAATTGGGACGCGACATTGTCCGAATGTTGCTACTTTTTTCTCCAAATTACATGAGATTTGCATTTCAAGTGATTGATTTTAATTAAAATTAATAAAATTAATTTCAATGCGACCTCGGCGCTGGATCGTTTGACGGTGTCCGCCTACACATCTTTCGGACTTCGCCGATTCGCCAAACGAGACGGGCTCTCTACAATCGGTTTCAACAGGTCAGGTGCCATTTACCAAAGCACGGACGGCCGTATAGGAGGTTGTCATGGCGAAGCGAATTCCCCGATCACCGATCGCGTCCGTACCGCGAGGGACATCCCGCCCAAGGACGGCGGACGAGGAGCACGCGTTGATGCACGAGGACGGTGACGCGGAGACAACCGGCGCTTCGGCGCCCGCAGGCGAGCGTCCGACACCCGCGCAACCGCATGAGGCGAGGCAGTCGGTCGCTCGTGATGCGCAGGCAGCCCATGCGCACAAGCAGTCCGATCCTGTTTGGCTTGGGGCGTCTGCCGAGAAGCAGGGAACGGTGGACAAGGACGGCGGGGCCGCGGCGGAAGGGCACGGGTATGCCCCGGACATTGCCCATGGAGATGAGAGCGGCTATGGGCCGGCTGAGACTGCGCCGGGCGTACATCCTCGGTTCGGCCGTCAAAGTGCATACGGTCCGCATGACGATTACGCCGGTACCGGTAGAAATACGGGCGGCGCTCAGCCGCCCGAATCCCGGCCACAGGTATCTCACGCGGTCAACTGGCCGGACGGCACGGTAGGGGCGGAAGCAGCACCGAAGCCACGCCAGTCGGCCGCGGCGCAGCAGTCGGGCGATGCGGCAATACGAGACGACATTCGTCAGCGGCTAGCCGTCGTGACCGACCTCGATATTTCGCATATCGAGGTCACGGTGTCCTCGGGGCTGGCGTTGCTTACCGGCGATGTACCGGAGCGCTGGATGCAGCATGAGGTACAGGCGATCGTCTCGAAAGTGCCCGGCGTGAGCGGCGTCGACAACCGATTGCACGAGCGGCGCACGCAGCCGATGAGCCGTCCCGGAGAAAGTCAGGAGGGTCACAAGATCTGACTCGGGCGGCATCGCTATACAGAACAACCGGACATTCGGGCAAACCCTTCACGCAAAAGATTGCCGGGTGCAGAAGGCAGGGAAAGACTCCCCGCATTTCAATGCCCGGGAAGGTCTCACCTAAGACTCGGTCGCCGCAGGGGTGCGGCACGTCAAACGTGCCGGAGGTGACGCCCGAGGCAGCGATGCCATGGGTGCGACGACTCAATTTCGGGAGGTTAACCATGAAACAAGCCAATCTGCTCAAACTCGTCATGGCCGGTGCACTTGCTACGACCGGCATCGCCGCGCATGCCCTCGATCAGGGCGGCATCATCAAGATTGCCGATCAGTCGGGCGCCAGCGGTGTGATGAGCGATACCGGCCGCAAGATCGACGATTCGGCACTCACCGCCAAGGTCAAGGCCGAATTGCTTGCCAAGAAAGACGTGCCGTCCACCAAGGTGCATGTCACGACGCGTCATGGCGTGGTGCATCTGACCGGTTCGGTGCCGCAATCCGCTCAGAAGACCCTCATCGTCGACACGGTCAAGGGCGTTGAAGGTGTCGTCGATGTGAAGGACGACATCAAGGTAATGGGCAAGTAACCGCAACGGCAATCGCAACCGTAACCGCACATTCTCTCTCTGTCGGCGGCGCGTGCCGCGCGCCTCGACATTACTGGAAGAAGGAGAAAATCATGACCATGCAAACCGGTCGGGGCGAAACGCCCCAGTCAGGCGCCCGCATTGTAGGAGATTCGCACAAGTTGCCCGAAGGGCCAGGCCCGTCGGTGATGGCCGCCGATACGCTCGATGCTGAAGACGTTGTGAACCGCGCGGGCGAAAGCCTCGGGAAGGTCAAGCACATCATGCTCGATGTGCAACGCGGCACAGTCGCCTACGCGGTGCTGTCGTTCGGCGGGTTTCTCGGCATGGGCGACAAGCTGTTTGCCATTCCTTGGCATGCGTTGCAGCTCGACGTCGGAAACAAGCGTTTCATTCTGGATATCGACAAGGACGCGCTCAAGAAGGCGCCAGGCTTCGACAAGGATCGTTGGCCAAGCATGGCTGACATGCAGTGGGCCGAACAGGTGCATACGTATTACACCGTCGACCCCTATTGGCATTAAGCTCGGTGAGGGCTTGCTCATGTCGAGTCAATCCGAGCTTTGCTGGATGACGAAAGCGCCACGTCGGTACGCACATCTGCCAGAGCCGTACGACCCAGGCAAGCCGCCCGGGACACCGCCGCCGAAAACGCCGCCCGACGAGGACGCGCCGTCGCCGACGCCTCCACCCGACAGACCGCTGGAGCCCCCGGTTGAGGAGCCGCCGCTGCGGCCGCCGGGCAAATATGTCCGCTTTGGGCAATCCACTTGACGGGCCGCGGCGGCACACGGAGCGACTCCTGTCCGTCAGGGCCGGATCGCCAACGGAGCAAAGTCATGCCTTATCGTCAGACCGAGGAGCTGCCGGCAAGCGTCAAGGATCACTTGCCCGCGCATGCGAAGGAGATTTACCTCAAGGCGTTCAATGCCGCCTGGGACGAATACCGGGATCCCGGCGGGCGGCGCGGCCATGAATCGCGTGAAGCAACGGCACACAAAGTGGCTTGGGCCGCAGTGAAGAAGACCTACGAAAAGGACGAAGGATCCGGTCAGTGGCGCGCGAAAGCGCGTCACCAGTGACCGCCCGTTCAGGGCAGCGGCGTCGCGGCGTGCTGTCTGCAGGATTTGTCGCGTTGGCGTAGAATCGGCCTCCGTTATGGGTCGGCGGCGACGTGCGCCAGGTTGGACATCCACCGCCTGCCGCGCCCGATATCGTTCGCTTGTCGTTGCCGACAATCTCGCCAGTCCCGGACTGGCTGTCATGACCGATTCCCAATGAGTGCCCCCCAAATCCTGCCCGCCCAGGCGGCCGAAGCGTTGCCTCCGTCGTCCATTCCCGTCTGGCTCTCGTTCGTGGCGCTTGCCATGGGCGGCTTCGGCATCGGCACCGGCGAATTCGTCATCATGGGGTTGTTGCCCGACGTCGCCCAAGGCCTGAACATCACCATTCCACAAGCCGGCCATGCGATCAGCACGTATGCATTGGGCGTCGTGATCGGCGCACCGCTGCTCGCCGTGCTGGGGGTGCGCCTGCCGCGCCGTGCGTTCCTGATCGCGCTCATGGCGATGTTCGCCATCGGCAATCTGGCCAGCGCTCTCGCGCCGAGTTACCTCGCGCTGATCGTGTTGCGTTTTCTCAGCGGCCTGCCGCACGGCACTTACTTCGGTGTCGCCGCGTTGGTAGGGGCCTCGCTCGTTGCGCCACATCGTCGTGTGCACGCGGTGGGGCAGATCATGCTGGGGCTGACGCTCGCCACGCTCTTTGGTGTGCCCCTGGCCGCCGGTCTCGGGCAGTGGCTCGGCTGGCGCGCGGCGTTCGTCCTTGTCGGCCTCATCGGCGCGTTGACAGCGGTGATGGTCTGGCGCTGGGTACCGAACGTGCCGGCCCCTCATGGTGCGAGTCCGATGCGCGAGCTGAGCGCGCTGCGTAACGCCCAGGTATGGCTCACGTTGGGCATCGGCGCGATCGGCTTCGGGGGCATGTTCGCGGTGTTCAGCTACATCAAGCCGACGCTCATGCAAGTCGCGGGCGTTCCCGAAGCGTGGGTGCCGTTCTATCTTGCGCTGTTCGGTGTCGGCATGGTCGCGGGTACGGTGGTCGGGCCGCGTCTGGTCGCGGCCGCGTCGCTCATGCGCGCCATCGGCGGCACGCTGATCTGGTCGGCGCTGCTGCTCGGGGCCTTCACGTTCACGGCGTCGAGTCCTTGGATGGCCGGTGTCAACGTGCTTGCCATCGGCACGATCATCATTATTGGTCCGGCGTTGCAAATTCGCCTGATGGATGTGGCCGGTGAGGCGCAGACACTTGCGGCGGCGCTCAACCATTCGGCGTTCAACATGGCCAACGCCGCCGGCGCGTGGCTCGGCGGCGTCGCGATTTCCGCGGGTTATGGCTGGACGTCGACCGGCTGGGTCGGTGTCTTGCTGTCCTGCGCCGGCATGCTGATGTTCCTCTGGGCGCGCCACGACGCCCGTCGACAGACGCGACAAGCCAGCTGAGCCGGCGGATGCGCGCGGCGGCGCTGTTCAGGCCGTGAGGGCCACGCCGCCGTTCAGACGTTCGAGCACGGTGGCGCGCACGGCGCCCGGGGCGTCTGCGAGCAACGCTGGCCAATGGGCCTGAGCGTCGCGGACGGTCTCGCGCGCAATGGCGCTCAAGCGGCTCACGCGCAGCAGCCCGGCCCCCTTGAGCAACGCATCGAGCGCCGGCCAGTCGAACGTGCACAAGGTCTTGTCGATGGCGCGGTTCACGCCGTAATGCGAGGCCGGCACGTCGCGGAAGAAGGCGGCGACACACACCGGGTCGTACACCGGCGCTAACTGGGGCGTGTGGGCGTCGGGATAGATGACGGCCCAGTTTTTCAGGTGGGCATCGGTATTGCCTAGCAGGATGAAGGCGATCAGACGACGCAAGAACTCGCGTACGTCGCGCACCGGTTGAGCGGATAACTGATCCAGCACCCGCAGCATCGTCGTGTAGTCGATATCGAGCCCGCGCCCGTACTTGCTGCGCGGTGGATATTGCAGTACCTGCGCGAATTCCTCCATATGCACGCGCCGTCCGTCGGGTAGCCGGTCGAAGCGCGGCACGGCGAGGATATGTTCGAACGGTACCTGCTCGGGCAAGTCGGCATCGCGTCGCGAGATGATTTCGGCTTTCGCGCAATCGAGGCCCAGGGCCTCGCACAGTCGGTAGCCGGAGAATTCGTTCTCCACGAGATCCGGGTGGCGCGTCGTCGGCAACTTCAGAATGACCGAGCCCGCGCGCCCCTGACGCTTGACGACGTAGCGCCGTCCATCGCGAACGGCCGAGAACTTGGTCACCACGCCGGGTAGCGATGCGGCGTCTTCCACCGGCGTATCGACGAATCCGGGTTCCACCATTTCCAGACCAAGCGCCGTGTGCCAGCGATGCACGATGTCGGGCACGCCCTCGCGCAAGGGCACAGGCTCGACCTCGAGTGCGCCCATGAGGTCGTGTCCGGCGGCTGCGAGCAGTTCGAACTCGTCGTCGGGGCTGCAGCGGCGCTCGGCGGCGAGCCGTTCGCGGTTATGGCCCTCGGGCAGCAGGTTCTCGAAATACATCGGCCAACGACCGTCGGTGCGCACGAGACGCGCATCGTGGGGCGACGCGAGAATCGCTCGCGTGGCCGTCTCGTTGGCGCCGCGGTAGGCCAGGGAGAGCGCCGGCCGCTGGGCGTCGGCGATGTAGTCTTCATCGAACGACATGCGCAGGATGTCACCGTACTGCGACAGATAGCCGATGGGGCGGCGCGTTCCATCAGGCATGTGCAGGTAGGCGCGCAGGTATTTGATGTTCATGAGCAGTGGCGTGATCCCGTGGCTGGTTAGCCGGCAAGCGTCTCGACGATGGAGGGCGGGGCGGCGATGCCGCTGGGTTGCGCGAGGTATTTGCCCCCGGAGCGAAGAAAGGCCTCGACCTCCTGTCGCAGACCCGCCGGTACCAGCATCGGTTCGAGGCCGAGGGCGCGCGCGGCCTCGAGCACGGTCGACAGGCGCGGATCGAACGCGCCAGACTCCACTTTTTGTACGGTCATGCGTGACAACCCCGCCTGATCGGCGAGTTCCGCCTGCGTCAGGCCGGCGGCCTTGCGTGCCGCGATCAGCGGTGCAACGAAGCTCATCATGATGTGCTTTTGCATGGAAAAGATGCTTTATCTTAGCATTTTCTCGAGAGAATTTCCATTAAAGCTAATTATGATGATCTTTTGTTGTTAAAAGATCATGATTGCTATCATTAATCCTCGCGACCCGCATGCACCTTGCCACGCGTTGCCTTGACGCGGGCGCGACCTTGTTTGGCGTCTCGTCGGCGGACTTGACTGCCGAGCGTGGGCCGGGTCGGAACCCGCCGACGCGGCGCCACGGCGGCCGCATCGACCAGCGCCTGCAGACGCGCAAGGGCATCGGCCCGGTTGAGTTCCTGCGAGCGATGCTGCTGTGCCTTGATGACGATCACGCCGTCCTGAGTAATGCGCTGGTCCAGCCGGGAGAGCAAACGCGATTTGACATCGTCAGGCAAGGACGAGCGCATCACATCAAAGCGCAGATGGATGGCGCTGGAGACTTTATTGACGTTTTGGCCGCCGGCGCCCTGAGCGCGCATGGCAGTGAGTTCGACGTCTTCGGGAGTAATGAGAATGCGACGGTTCATGAGGCAAGGATAACGTTCTCACCGTCTCGCTCACAAGCGCGCCGAACGATGGCGCCGTGCCGTGGCGGGCGTGGGTGGGACGGCGCCTCGCGGGCGTCGATCAAACGGCGCCTTGACCGACGGGCGGGGGGTGACCGCAGAGGCCGCGGTTCGATGCCTCCGCGGCTGTGTGCACGCCGGCCGCTGCGTCGGCGCGCACCGAGAAGCCGAACGTATTGAGACCGTTGGCGCTATGGGCCCAGACCGTGCCGCCATGCATGTCGGCAATCGCCTTGACGATGGCCAGCCCCAGGCCATGATTCTCGCGGCTGTTGGTGCGCGACGCCTCCGCCCGGTAGAAGCGGTCGAACAGGTGCCGCAGCACATCGGGCGAAATCGACGGGCCGGGATTCACGACATCGATGCACACGGTGCGGGCGTCATCGGCGTCATCGGCGTCAATACGCAGGTGGACATCGATATTTGCCCCCGGCGCGCAATGTTCGATGGCGTTCGTTACCAAGTTAGCCAATGCGCGACCGAACAGCGCCTTGTTGACATGAGCGACGGCGCTCCCATGCAAGCGGGCGGTGACCTGCGCCTCTTCCAGCAGAATCTCCAGAAACTCCAGGGTGTGCGCAGCCTCGCTCGCGAGCGACACCGCGCTCAGCCCCGTGGCCCGTTCGCCCTGATCGGCGCGCGAGAGAAACAGCATGTCGTTGATGATCGTGCGCATGCGTCCCAACTCTTCCAGATTCGATTGCAGCAGCGCCCGCAAATCCTCGACCGGCCGCTCACGCGTGAGCGCCACTTCCGTCTGGCCGATCAGAATCGTCACCGGGGTGCGTAGCTCGTGCGCGACGTCGGCATTGAACGACTCCAGGCGTTCGTAGGCGCTATCGAGCCGGGCGAGTGCGCCGTTGAACGAATGAGCCAGATCGTCGAGTTCGACGGGCAGTGAACGCGTGTCGAGCCGTTGCGAACGGTTGTCCGGACGGATCTCGGACGCTTCGCGCGTCAGTCGAGTCAGCGGCGCCAAGCCCAGTCGTGTCGCGGAATAGCTGAGCACCAACACGCCCAGGCTGCCGAGCGCCGAGAGCACCGCGAGTCCCAGGCCGAAGGCGCGTAGCGTGCGTTCGTTGCGCGAGTAGCTGGCGGTCACCTGCAGGGCAACGGCCGGACGCGTGCCATAAGGCGGCAGAATTTCACGCGTGCTCAGTATGTCGTGGCCCCCGCCATCGGGGCTCAGCCGAACGTAGCCGTTGGCCAGGCGTTTGACGAACATGCCGCTCACGGGCTTGCCGAACGTGTAATTCGGGTCGTCGCTTGTCACGGCGTAGGTCGTGGTGCCGTCGCGGGGCGTCATGTCGGTGAGCTTTTCGCGCACGATCTGCCACTTCTGCGGCGTGGCGCCGTGATAGACGATGATGTGGGCGATCTGGGCGCGGTCGTCGAGCGATTCCCGCAGATGCCGCTCCAACTGGATGCGCAGCATCAGAAAGAGACCGGCCCCCACCATGGCGAACACTGAGAGCGCCACGATCGCGAACATGGCGGCCAGGCGGCGGGAGATCGAATGGCTCACGATGACAAGGACATGGCAGCGACGCGCGGCACTCAGGCCTCGCGGACCTCCAGCACGTAGCCCATGCCACGCACGGTGTGCAGCAGCTTGGACTGGAACGGCCCGTCGAGCTTGGCGCGCAATCGCTTGATCGCTGTCTCGACCACGTTCGTGTGGCTGTCGAAATTGACGTCCCAGACGAGTTCGGTGATCGCCGTCTTGGACAGGATGTCGCCTTGCCGGCGCGCGAGCACCGACAGCAACTGGAATTCCTTGGCCGTGAGATCAAGCCGTTGGCCATCGCGTGTGGCCCGGCGACCGATCAGGTCGACATAGAGTTCGCCGACCGAGATCAGCGTCGATTCTTGCACTCGCGTGCGACGGGCGAGGGCGTGCAGGCGCTCCACCAGCTCGATGAACGAGAAGGGCTTGGTCAGATAGTCGTCGGCACCTTCGCGCAGGCCGCGCACGCGGTCGTTCACGTGATCGCGGGCCGTGAGCATGATGACGGGCGTGGACTTGCGCTCGCGCAGCGCGCCGAGCACGGCAAAGCCGTCGCGCTTGGGCAGCATGACGTCGAGCACGATCACGTCGTAGTCGAATTCCAGCGCCAGATGCATGCCTTCCTCGCCATCGAGCGCGACATCGACCACCCAGCCTTGCTCGGTCAGCCCGGCGCGCAGGTAGTCCACAACCTTGTGTTCGTCTTCAACGATCAATACTTTCATCTCGCCACCTCATCTTTGCGCATTATACGAGTCGGCGCTGACCTCGGAGGGTTGCCAGCCGCCGCCCAGCGCCTTGACCAGCGCCACCGACAAGACCCATTGCTGAGCGCGAATCTGAACATCCTGGCGCTCGCTCGCCAGGCGCCCCTGCTGCGCCGTGATCACACTCAGATAGGCCGTGAGCCCACCAGAGTAGCGGTCGGTGGCCAGGCTCAGGAGTCGTTGCGCGTCGACGACGGCCGCATGCGATTCGCGCGCGGCGGCGTCGAGCACCGACAGGCCGGTCACGCCGTCCTGCACTTGCTGGAACGCGGTGAGCACGGTCTGTCGGTAATTCGCCTCGACGGCGCGATATCCCGCACTCGCAAAGTCCACATTCGCCTGACGCCGTCCGCCGTCGAAGACCGCCTGCGTGGCGAGCGTGCCCAGTGTCCAGAGCAGACTGGGCGCCGAGAGCAGATTCGCGAATTCCGTGCTCTGCCAGCCAATGCCGGGATTGAGTGTGAGGCTGGGAAAGAATGCCGCCTTTGCCACGCCGATCTGGGCGTTCGCCGCCGCCATGGCGCGCTCGGCCGATGCCACGTCCGGGCGACGCTGCAGAAT
This sequence comes from Pandoraea cepalis, assembly GCF_902459625.1. Taxonomy (NCBI): domain Bacteria; kingdom Pseudomonadati; phylum Pseudomonadota; class Betaproteobacteria; order Burkholderiales; family Burkholderiaceae; genus Pandoraea; species Pandoraea cepalis. The sequence goes on along the minus strand of NZ_CABPRY010000003.1, from coordinate 623,221 downwards.
GTCGCTCGGCACGCCGACCGGGATCGACGGCAGCGTGGCAGGCAGTGTTCCCGCAGGCACGGAAAAGGCCGGGGCGGGCACGCCGACGAGCGCGGCAATCGCATGCTCGTATTGGTCGCGTTGCTGGTGCAGCAGACGCGCTTGTACCCGCGTCGTGTCGAGTTCCGATTGTTGTTGAAGGACATCCAGACCCGACACGGCGCCAAGATCGTGCTGCGCGCTCACATAGTCGAGCGCCTTGAGTTGCAACGCGACGGATTCGTCGAGCACCTTGATTTCGTCGTCGGCGGCGCGCAGCTGGACGTAGGCGGTGGCCAACTGTGTCGTGAGCACCAGACGCGCGTTGGCCAGATCGTCCCCCGCCTGTTCGGCGGAGGCGCGCGCCCCTTCGACCTGACGACGGAGGCGGCCGAACAGATCGGTGTCGTAGCTCACACCCAGACCCGCCTGCACATTGTTCTGAACGGTCGACATGCTGGTGGACGTATAGCTCGTGACCGGCCGGTTTGCCGAGACGCGCTGGCGCGCCAGACCGACCGACGCGTCGATTTCCGGCAGTCGTTGTGCCGAGGTGCCGGAGAGCGTCGCCTGGGCCTGGTCGTAATGCGCCACGGCGGCGGCGAGGGTCTGGTTCTGCGCGAGCGCCTGCGTTTCGAGCGCCTCCAGCACCGGGTCGCGGAAAGCCTTCCACCAATCCGGCTGCAGCGCCGCGTGCGACGGCTGCGCGAGCTGCCACCCGGTGTCCGTGGTCCAGTCGGGCGGCACCGCGACGTCAGGCCGACGGTAATCGGGGCCGACCGCACACGCACCGAGCAATGCGGCGACGCCGAGCAGCGCGATGCCAGAGCGCGCGCCGCGCATTGGGGCGTTCACGACTGACCCCCTGGCGCCTTGCCGTCGGGTTTGGCCGCCGGGGCGGTCTTGACCGCCAGCGCTTTGGCCTGCACCTGATCGCCGTCGTCGATCGAATCGCTCGGATTGACGATGACACGGTCGGTCGGGGAGACCCCGGCCGACAATTCCAGCGACTGTCCCAGATCGCGCGCGATCGCAATCTTGTGTAGATGCACGACACCCTGGTCGTCCACGACCGCCACGCGCGGGCCCTCGGCGCGGAACAGCAGGGCGTTGGCCGGCACGCTCAGATGGGCTTGCACGGCGCTTGGCAGCGCAAGCTGCACATAGGCGCCTGGGCGCAGCCTTCCGTCGGGATTGGGGAGGGCGGCGTCGATTTGCAGCGAACGGGTCGCCACGTCGATGGCGCCGGACACATGCGTGACCTTGCCTTGAAAGTGCATGCCGGGCAGTTCGGCTTGCGTCACGACTACGGGCTGACCGACGCTCACGCCCTGCGCATAGGCCTGCGGCACTAGCACGGTGACGCGCAGCGGATCCGTCTGCGCCAGCGAAAACAGTGCGCGGCTGTTGCCGCTGCCCGCGTCGATGAGGTCGCCGATGTCAACGTTGCGCTGGGTGATCACGCCGTCAAAGGGCGCGACGATTCGCTTGAAAGACTCGAGTTGCTGGAGCCGTTTGACATTGGCATCGGCCGCGGCCAGGTTGGCGATACCCTGCGTGTACGTGCTCTGGCGCTCGTCGAGTTCCTGCTGCGAGACGGCGTCGCGCTGACGAAGTTGCTGCCAGCGCGCGAGCGACGATTTCGCAAGTCCAAGGCTGGCATCGATCTGGTTGCGCTGGGCGATGGCCTGGGCGAGTTCCTGATCGATTTCAGGGGTGTCGAGTTCGGCCAGCAACTGGCCCTGCCTGACGCGCGCGCCGATGTCCACGTAGCGACGCCGCAGATAGCCGGTCGCTCGGGCGTAGATCGGGGACTCGACCGCGCCACGCAACGTGGCGGGCAACAGTGTCTCGCTCGCCGGCGTGGCTTGCGGCGTGACGACGCTGACATACTGGATGGCGTTCTCGGCGGTGGCTTTGGCGACGTTGCGACGTTGCAGCGCATTGGAGATCGTCGTACGTGCCGCGCCGGCCGCGAGCAGCACGGCCACGACGATCAACACGCGCCTCGCGCGCCGGAATTCGCCCTGTCGCGGGGGCAACTGCCGGCCGTCGGCGGGATGGTGTTCGGGAATGGCCAGTTCGGCGTGATGTTTTTCGGTCATGGGGGCGCCCCGTCAGGATGGGGTATCGGGTTCGGCACGGCGCGCCTTGCGTCGCGCGAGTCGCGTATGCACGCCGGCGAAGACCAGCGGCACAAAGAAGAGCGTCGAGACCGTGGCAAACAGCAGGCCGCCGATCACCGCGCGGCCCAACGGCGCGTTCTGCTCGGCACCTTCGCCGAGACCGAGGGCCATCGGCACCATGCCGATCATCATGGCGAGCGCCGTCATCAGCACCGGCCGGATCCGGCTGGCGCCGGCTTCGAGCGCCGCCTTAAGGGGCGCCATGCCGGCTTCCATGCGCTGGCGCGCGAACGCCACCACGAGAATGCTGTTGGCCGTGGCCACGCCCATGGTCATGATGGCCCCTGTGAGCGCAGGAACCGAGAGCCGTGTGCCGGTCAGGAACAGCATCCAGACGATGCCCGCGAGGGCGGCGGGCAGGGCGCTCACGATGATGAGCGGATCGACCCACGACTGGAAATTCACCACGATCAGCAAATAGACGAGCACGATGGCCATTGCCACGCCCAGCCCCAGCCCGAGGTAGGAGCTTTGCATCGTGCTGACCTGGCCACGCACCGTGATCTGGCTGCCGCGCGGCAAGTCCTTGCGTGCCTGCGCCACGAGCCGGTCGATATCGCGCGCGACGCTCCCCAGGTCCCGGCCTTCCACACTGACGAAGATGTCGATCACCGGCCGGATGTTGTAGTGGCTGACCACGGCGAAGCGCTGCGTCGGCTCGACCTTCACGAAGTTGGCGAGCAGTTGCGGCTGGCCGTTGTTGGTCGTGCCGGCCACCGGCAGACGCAGCAAGTCGTCGATGGAATTGATACGGTACTGCGGCGATTGCACCGACAGGCTGTACTCCACGCCGTTCTGCGGGTTGAACCAGAAGCCCGGCGACGTCTGCGAGCTGCCGGAGAGCGAAATCAGCACGTTCTGGGCGACGGCGTTGGCGTTGAGATTGAGTTGCTGCAAGCGCGTGCGGTCCATGTCCAGATGGATCGTCGGCGCGTTGATCCGTTGCTGGATATGCGTGTCGACGGTGCCGGGCACCTGTCGCACCTGCTTGAGGAGCTTCGTCGCGGCGTCGAAATTCGCCAGTTGTCGAGCGCCGCTGATCTGGATGTCGATGGCCGCCGGCAGTCCGAAGTTGAGAATCTGCGTGACGATGTCGGCCGGTTGGAAGAAGAACTCGACGCCGGGGAAGCGCTGCGGCAGTACCGCACGAAGCTTGTCGATATAGCCCGTGCTCGGGTGATGGTCGGGTGCGAGGGCGATCTGGATTTCGCCGTCGAGCGTGCCGATGGTGCCCGCGTTGCTGTACGACAGGTTGATGCCGCTGTAGGGCAAGCCAAGGTTGTCGAGAATGGTTTCGAGTTCGCGGGCGGGCACGATCTCGCGCACGACCTTCTCGACTTCATCGGCCAGACGCGCCGTTTCCTCGATGCGCGTGCCGGTGGGCGCGCGCATGTGCAATCGGATATTGCCGGCGTCCACGCTCGGGAAGAAATCCGCGCCCAACGCAAATACCAGCCCCATCGACAACACGCAGAACGCCAGGAAACCCGTGGCGAATACGCGCCGGCGTACCAGCAGCGTCGAGAGCACGGCGATGTAGGCGGCGCGCATGCGCTCGAAGGCGGCGTCGAAGCGCAGATAGACGCGCCGGAACGCCCCGGGCGCCGCGGTCGGATCGGCCGCGCGGGCGTGTCCCATGAGCAGCATCGCGAGCGTGGGCACCAGCGTGCGCGACAACAGGTATGAGGCCAGCATCGCAAACACGACGGCCTCGGCGAGCGGCACGAACAGGTAGCGCGCCACCCCCGTCAGGAAGAACATCGGCACGAACACGATACAGATGCATAGCGTCGAGACCAGCGCAGGCACGGCAATTTCGCCCGCACCGTCGAGAATGGCCTGGTGCAGCGGCGTGCCCATATGCAGATGGCGCTCGATGTTCTCGATGGTCACCGTCGCGTCGTCGACCAGGATACCCACGGCCAGCGCCAACCCGCCCAGCGTCATGATGTTGATCGTTTGACCGAGCGCATGCAGCGCGAGCAGCGACGACAGAATCGAGAGCGGGATCGAGATGGCAATGATGCAGGTGCTGCGCCAGTTGCCGAGGAACAGCAGGATCATCGCGGCCGTGAGCGCGGCGGCGATGAGCGCTTCGCGAATCACCCCTTGCACCGCCGCCTTCACGAACACCGACTGATCGAACAGCGCGGAGATGTGCAGGTCCGGCGGCAGCGCGGCGCGGGCTTCGGGCAGCAGGGCCTTGAGCGAGTCGACCACCGACAGCGTGGAAGCATCGCCCGTCTTCATGACCGACATCAGCACGCCGCGCTGGCCGTTCTGGCGCACGATGTTCGTCTGAGGCGAGAAGCCGGTGCGCACGTGCGCGACTTCGCGCAGATAGGTCGTGGCGCCATTTACCGTACGCACGGGGATGTTGTTCAGGCCCTCGACGGTGGCCGGCGAACCGTTCATGTCGACGCTGTACTCACGCGGGCCGATCTTCGTTGTGCCGGTCGGCAGGATCAGGTTCTGGGCGTTGACGGCGGCCACCACGTCCTGCGCCGTCAATCCCTTCGCGAGCAAGGCGCGCGAGTCGATGTCCACGGAGATCAGCCGCGTCTTGCCCCCGTACGGATAGGGCACGGCGGCCCCCGGGATCGTCACCAACTGCGGCCGCAGGAAATTGAGCGCCGTGTCGTTGAGTGCGGGCTCCGACAGGCTGGGGCTCGACAAGCCGAGCTGCATTACCGGGATCGACGAGGCCGAGTAGCTGATGATGAGCGGCGGCGTGGCGCCCGGCGGCATCTGCTTGACCTGCGCCTGCTCGATCGCCACGACCTGAGCGATGGCCGTCTGGAGGTTCGCGCTCGGCTGGAGGAAGATCTTGATGATGCCGATGCCGGGCAGCGATTGCGACTCGATGTGCTCGATATTGTTGACGGTGGTCGTCAGTCCGCGTTCGTTGCCGGAGATGATCCGGTTGGCGACATCCTGTGCTGCCAGGCCGTTATAGGTCCAGATGACGCTGATGACGGGGATGTTGATCTCCGGCAGCACGTCGACCGGTGTGCGCATGAGCGCGAGCGGCGTAGCGAGCAGGATCAGGATGGCCATCACGATGAACGTGTAGGGCCGCTTGAGCGCAACGTTGACAATCCACATGATTCAGACGCGCTCGGGCGCAGTCGCAGGCGTACGGGGCAAGGGCCGTCCGGCGCGCGTGCGCCATGGCGCGGCACCGGTCCCGGAAGGAATGTCGCCATGGTAGGGGCGCACCCCCAACGCCAAAATGGCGCGAAAGTGGCGAAATTGACAGAAATCTCGGCGCCGGCCGCACAGCCTTGTCCAACAAGGCGCTGTGCGCGGTCACGACGATGGGCGTGGGATATTACGGTGTGTTGCGCTTTCAACGAGACGCGCCAAAAAAAATGGCTGGGGGCAGTTCATGCGTCCCCCAGCCATTCCTGCCTCGGCGCGGCCGCGCTCAGTTGGCGGCGGGCGGTGTGTCGGTCGTCGGCTTCTCGATGATGACGCGACGGTTGTCGCGCGCGATAACCTTCATCGGCAGACCGAGCGTCTCGAGAACGGTGAACTTTTGCGGATCGACCAGCGCAAGCGCCTTGGGTGCCGCCATCCAGACCTCGGCAAACTTGTTGAGCGTCGGGATCCAGCTATCCGGCGCTTGCGAGATGCCGAATTCGAGTTCGTCCTGCACCGCCACCATGATCATGGTGTGACGCAGGTAGAACGGCATCGTGTGGTCGAGCGTGCCGACGGAGTAGAAGGGCGTGTCCGGTCCCAGGCGATCCATTTCCGCACGCACGGCCGGCACCAAATCGATCCCGGAGCTGCTGCGCCCGAAGGCTTCATGTCCGGAACCGCCGATCATCGCAAACGCCAGCCACGCGCCTGCAAAGGCGACGAGCGCCTGCTTCGTGCTGCGCGTGCTCAGCCAGCGCGCGATAGCGAGGCCGATCAGTCCGGCAACGCTGGCGGCGTAAAGGTAGTACGAGAACGTGCGGTAGGCCTCGACCGGGTTGCGACTATCCGAGTGATGGGAGAGAAAGACCAGGCACGTCACGATCGTCGCCACGAACAGCACGGCGGACACGACGAGGTGCTTGCGCAGCGACTCGCGCGAGATGCCCGCGAGCCCCAGCCCGATCAGCAGTGCCAGGGCCGGCGCAACCGGCAGCACGTACGACAGCAGTTTCGAGTGCGATATCGAGAAGAAGCAGAAGATGAACACGGCCCAGACCGTGAGCATCAGTACCGGGCGGAACCCATTGGCCTGACGCGGTGCAGCGCGCGACGCCGAGACGACGCGCGGAATCATCGACAGCCATGGCAGGAAGCCGATGATCAGCACCGGCACGAAGTACCACAGCGCGCCCGGACGATGGTGATCCGGCTTCAGGAAGCGGTTGAAGTGCTCGTTGATGAAGAAGAATTCGAAGAACGACGGGTTGCGCGCCATGACCGCGGCGAACCACGGCACGGTGACGGCGAGCATCACGATCAGGCCGCTTGCGAGGTGCAGGCGCTTCCACAGCGCCCAGTCGCGCGAAATCAACGTGTAGATCACGAGGACCGCGCCCGGCAGCACCACGCCGATCAGCCCCTTGCTCAGGATCGACAGCCCCATCGCCGCCCAGCACAGCCACATCCAGTTGCGGACCTGCGTGTCGGTAAGCCCCGGGCGTTGCGCCAGCAGCAGTGCGCACAGCGCCAGCGCCATCATGAACGACACGCCCATATCGAGCACGTTGAAGTGGCCGAGCAGGCTCCACAGGGGGGCACTCGCCAGCACCAGTGCGGCGAAGAAGCCCGCGCGCGCGCCGAATACGCGACGACCGGTGTAGCCGACGAGCAGCACGCCGCCGAATCCGGTCAACGCCGTCCAAAGACGGGCCTGCCAGTCGCCGAGGCCGAAAATCATGAACGTCAGCGCGTTCATCCAGGTCTGGAGCGGCGGTTTCTCGAAGTATAGGTAGCCGTTGTAGCGCGGGGTGACCCAATCGCCGGTCGCCAGCATTTCGCGCGCCATCTCGGCGTAGCGGCCTTCGTCGCTAGGCACCAGATGGCGCAGGTTCAATACGCCGAACCAGACCAGCGCAAATGTGGCCAGCAGCCAGAGCAGGGCGGCGGGAGAGATCGGCCAGGGTTCCAGCCCGGCGTCACGTTGAGGGCGTATGGACATGAATGGGAGGTTTCCGGTCTTGTTGAATGAGGTAAGTGTCGTGAATAAGGCGCATGACGTTCAGGCGCCGGTGTTGCCGGCGGCATCGGGGTTAGGCAGCGTCACGCGCACATGCAAGCCGCGCGGCGGTGTCGGGCTGGCATCCGCCAGCGTCACCCGACCGCCGAGGCGGTCGACGATCGCGCGCACGATGGCGAGGCCCAGGCCCGTGCCTTCGCCGCCGTGATCGCGGGCTTCGCGTTGGTCGCTCGCGCGGTAGAACGCATCGAACACGCGCTCGCGCTTGTCGGCGTCGATCCCCGGCCCCGAGTCGATCACGTCGATGACCACCTCGGCCGCCGTGGCCGACAGGCGCACGCCGACGCTGCCGCCCGCCGGCGTATAGCGCACGGCATTGCCGACAAGATTGCTCAGCAGCGTGACAATATCGCGTTTCGCTCCCGTCACGCGCAGATTGGGGCGTCCGGGCGCCGCCTGAGACGTATCGACCAGGTCGAGCACGATCTGCTTGCGGTCCGCCAGCACGAATACGTCTTCGAGCGCTTCGTGCACGGCGGGCAGCAGCGTGAGCGGCGTGGCGGCAACCGTCGGGGCGCTTTGCGCCCGAGCGAGGGTCAGCAATTGTTCGAGCAGCGCGCGTGTGCGGCGCAGCCCGCTCTTGAGCTTGGTCAGGCGATGGCGCGTCTCGGTATCGAGGGGCACCGGGTCGAGTGCCCGGTCAAGGTTCTCGGACTGAATCACCAGGGCGGTCACCGGCGAGCGCAATTCGTGCGCGGCGTCGGCCACAAACCGGCGCTGCTCGTCGAGCGCCTTGGCGAGTCGCGCCAGCAGACGATTGATCGACACGATGAACGGCTCGATCTCCGTGGGCGCATCCTGCGCGTCGAGGCCGCGCAAATCGGTATCGCGCCGAATGTCGACATCGTCGGCCAGCCGCTGCACTGGCCGCCATGCGCGGCGCACCGTCACGACGATGGCGCCGATGAGCAGCGGCACGAACCCCACGAAGGGCAGCGCGGTGCGCAGGCCGCTGTTGCGGGCAATCTCGTTGCGTCCTTCCGTTGGCTGGGCGACGACGATACGCAGCTCCGGCTCGATAGTACGCACGAAGGCGCGCCAGGTGTGGTCGCCCGTATTGACCGTGTGAAAGCCGTCGGCCAGCGTGACCGGGAAGCTGCCGCCGAGCCGCTGTACCGTGAGACGGTAGTCGTGATCCTCGACCGGCAGGCCATGCATGGCGCTATCGGCCTCGGCGAGATTGCGGGTGTCGACGAGCGCGGCGAGTTGCAGCAGTTGATCGTCCTGGAAACGGTAGGCCTCGCGAAAGGCCGCCGCGTAGGAGACGAAGCCCGCGACGATGGCCAGTCCCAGCGCACAGGCCGAGAGCGTGACCACCAGTCGCGACTGCAGCGAACGCATCATGATCATGGCTTGGGCACCAGCCAGCCCGCACCACGGATGTTGCGGATGACGTCCGCCCCGAGCTTCTTGCGAATGGAATGGATCAGGAAGTCGATCATGTTGCTTTCGATCTCTTCGCCCCACCCGTAGAGGCGGTGCTCCAGTGCGTCGCGCGAGAGGATCGTGCCCGGGCGCAGCATCAATGCGTGCAGCAGGGCGTATTCGCGTGCAGAGAGCACACACTGGTTCTCGCCGTAACTGGCCTGGTGGGTGGCGGGATCGAGGACCAGCGCGCCGTTCGTGAGCACCGGTGCGGCAACGCCCGCCTGCCGGCGGATCACGGCGCGCATGCGCGCAAGCAACTCGCCCACTTCGAACGGCTTCACAACGAAGTCGTCGGCGCCCAGGTCAAGCCCGTGGATAATGTCGTCGGCACCGTCGCGGGCCGTCACCACGATGATGGGCGTGCGCCCGCCCGCCGTGCGGTGCGCCCGCAGCACCTCCCAGCCGTCTCGCCCGGGCAGGCCGAGGTCGAGCAGCATGAGGTCGTAGCTGTGCGCGGCCAGCGCCGCCAGGGCGGCGTCGCCGTCACGACACCAGTCGGCCGCATAAGAGGCGTCCTTGAGCGCCTGCATCATGGCCTCACCGATCATGGTGTCGTCTTCTACGAGCAATATCCGCATGGTTTTCCGAACGCTTCCCGACGCCGCCACGCAGACGAACGCCTGATACCCCGCTCGTCACGCAGGACGGCACGGGCGCACGATAGCGCGCGAGAATTAGGAGAAACTTAGTCCGCGACGCCATACGTCCGCGCGACTATGCCATGCAAACCAATAGCCAATCAATGACTTAGCAAGGTTTTTTCACGTAACCTCGCCATGGCGGGACCGCATCGGCTTTGTTGTGAGGCATCGCTGAAGCCGGTTGGCGTCGTTTCACAGCGGATCGGGAGACACATTCGGCGACCCAACGCCAGCGGGCCGGCGAGTGCCGGCCCATGCGTTTGAAATGATTGTCTGGCGGCAGATCGGACCCTCTCGAACCCTCTCGAACCCTCTCGAACCCTCTCGAACCCTCTCGAACCCTTTCGCCGGGCGGCCGCTTACTGAGCGCGCAGTGTCTTTGCGGCCGCCACCATGTTTTGCAGTGCCGGAATCACTTCCGCCCACTGGCGCGTCTTCAGGCCGCAGTCCGGGTTGACCCACAGACGCGAAGCCGGAATGCGCTCGGCCGCCTTGCGCATGAGCGACACGATGTGCGACTGCGTCGGGATATTCGGCGAGTGGATGTCGTAGACGCCCGGTCCGATTTCGTTCGGGTATTGGAACGAATCGAAGGCATCCAGCAGTTCCATGTCGGAGCGCGATGTCTCGATGGTGATGACATCGGCGTCCATGTCGGCGATGGCGGCGATGATGTCGTTGAACTCCGAATAGCACATATGCGTGTGGATCTGGGTGCCGTCCTGCACGCCGTTCGCGGTGATGCGGAACGACTCGACGGCCCAGTCCAGATACGTTTGCCATTGCGCACGGCGCAGCGGCAGGCCTTCGCGCAGGGCTGCCTCGTCGATCTGGATCACGCGCACGCCTGCTCGCTCCAGATCCAGCACTTCCTCACGAATCGCCAGCGCCAGTTGGTGGCACGACACCGAGCGGGGCTGATCGTCGCGCACGAACGACCAGTTCAGGATCGTGACCGGACCGGTCAGCATGCCCTTCATTGGTTTGCGGGTCAGCGATTGCGCGTACCGGATCCACTCGACGGTCATGGCCTTCGGGCGGCGGATATCCCCGAACATGATGGGCGGCTTCACGCAGCGCGACCCGTACGACTGCACCCAGCCGAACTGGCTGAAGGCGTAGCCGTCAAGCTGCTCGCCGAAATACTCGACCATGTCGTTGCGCTCCGCTTCCCCATGCACGAGCACGTCGAGACCGAGGGCCTCCTGCTCGCGTACGCTGCGCGCGATTTCGGCCTGCATCGCGGCGACATAACCGGACTGATCGAGTTCGCCGGCCTTGAACTGGCGGCGTGCCGTACGGATTTCGGCCGTTTGCGGGAACGAGCCGATCGTCGTGGTCGGATAACTCGGCAGGTTCAGCGCGGCGGCTTGCTTCTCGGCGCGCACGGTGTACGGGTGCTGACGACGGCCCAGCGACGCGTCGATCTTCGCCACCGCGGCCTTGACGGCCGGATTGTGGACGCGCGGCGAGGCGCGACGGCGGGCGATGGCGGCGGCATTGGCGGCCAGCTCGGCGCGCACGGCGTCGCGGCCATCGTTGATGGCGCGCGCCACGATTGCGATTTCGGCGAGCTTCTGCTTGGCGAAGGCCAGCCATGATCGGATTTCGGCATCGAGGTTCTGCTCGCTGTCCAAATCCACCGGCACATGCAGTAGCGAGCACGACGGTGCGACCCAAAGGCGATCGCCTAATGCCCGGGCGACCGGCTCCAGCCAGTCCAGCACGGCGGCCAGGTCGGACTTCCAGATGTTGCGGCCGTTGACCACACCAAGCGACACGACTGCATCCGGGGGCAGGGCGTCGATGACCTTGGCGACTTCGCTTCGGGCATTCACGGCATCCAGATGCAGGCCGTCGACGGGCAATCCGCAGGCCAGCGGCAGGTTCTCCTGCAGCTCGCCGAAGTACGTGGCGAGCAGGCGCTTGACCGGGGCGGCGGCGAGCGCCGCGTACGCTGTCTCGAAGGCGCGTTGCCATTCGGCGCCGAGTTCGGTCACGAGGATCGGCTCGTCGATCTGCACCCATTCGACGCCCAGCGCGCCGAGCGTCTCGAGCAGTTCCAGGTAAACCGGAAGCAGGCGCGGCAGCAGGGCGAGCTTGTCGCTGTCGTCCTTGGCCTTGCCGAGCCACAGGTAGGTGACCGGGCCGATGATGACGGGCTTGACCTTCACGCCGGCAGCACGGGCTTGCGCGAGCTGTTCGACCAGGCGTGACGCGTCGAGCGCGAATGTCGTGGCGGCGGAGAATTCGGGGACGATGTAGTGATAGTTCGTGTCGAACCACTTGGTCATTTCCCCCGCGGCGACCCCGCCGCAGCAGGCATCGTGCGCTTCGGCGCCATGGGCCGACCGGCCGCGGGCGACGCGGAAGTAGTTGTCCAGCGCATCGCCGTGGAAGCCTTGCACGCGTTCAGGCAGATTGCCCAGCGTGAAACTCATGTCGAGGACGTGGTCGTAGAACGAGAAATCGCCGACGGGCGACAGATCCAGGGCGGCCTGATCCTGCCAGTGGCGCAGGCGCAACGACGCGCCGAGCGCTGTCAGGTCGTCGCGTGACGATTGCGCTTTCCAATACGTTTCCTGACCGAACTTCAGTTCGCGCTTCGCGCCAATGCGCGGAAATCCCAGATTGTGTGTCTTTGCCATGGTCTCTAATGACGCCTGTCGCCAGATGAATGAAATCGTGACGATGATCATAGAGACTTTGATCTATGAATGAAAATGGTCAAATTTTTGATTGACGTTAATTTAATTCATAAATATGACCGTCAGGATGGGTGAGAATTTTCGAGGGAAGGTGACACGTGTCAGGCATTCCACCGTTTGCAGGCCGCGTTTTCCGTCGCGGGCATCGCCCAGGGCATTGCGCATTGCATCAAACACGATTGACTCGCGTCAACGTGCGCCTCTGACGGTCGGCATACCCTTTTCAAGTGCTTTGAGCGCGGCACCGGCCTGGGTCCGCCAGAGCGGATCACTCAGTAAGGAGATAAGCCGATGGTCGATTCCACGCATTTCCCGCTTGCGCAGGAGTTCCATCTCAGTCTGCGCGTAGCCAATCTGGCCGCTAGCACCGCCTTTTACGCCGCACTTTTCACCGTTGCGCCCAAGGACACCACGGCGCGATACAGCACGTTCATCCTGCCGCATCTACGCCTGAATCTGGTGCTGCTGGTCAATGACAGCCAGGAGCCGCTGGATACCTACAGCCTTTATCACCTGGGGCTGGGTGTTGCGGACAGGTCGCAGGTGATTACGGCCTATCATGCGGCGCTGGACGCTGGGGCGCCGATCGTCAAGCCACCGCGCACGACTTGGCGCGGCACTCCGCTGCACGAACTCTGGCTGCGCGATCCCAGCGGCTATTTGATCGAAGTCTATGCCCGACTCACCGCGGAGGAGTTGGCGCAAATGCCGACCGACCAGGAGCCGACGTTTCTCGTGCCAGGCACCGGGACATCGCCGCGCGCACCGTGATTGAGTGCGATCAATAGGCCCGATCCACCGGCGACTACGGCCAAGAAAAACTGGCCGGGCGGCGGACCCGGGCCGTATTTCCGCTATGCGGTCGGGCGATTAAGAAATGGACGCGGCGGCACTTCGTGGTTGGCGCGTGATACGCTCACGCGACGCTGCGGCTAACCTGCCGCCGTGCGAAATCACTTTCGTCAATTTCCATGAAGAAAAGAGAATTTCTGGTCGGTGCCGGCGCACTCGGTATGTCGGTGCCTGTGTTCGCCAAAACAGCGGCAACGCCGGGATCGCCGGTCACAACGCCACTCGTCACCCTCAGCGGCGCGATCCGGCATCACAACCGTGGCGCTGTCGACCCGGCGCTGGATCAACTCTTTCACAAGCAACTGGTGAAATTCGACGCCGCGTACGCGTTCGACTTCGGCACGCTGACGCGCCTGCCCGCGCAGACCATTCGTCCGACGCTGGAATACGATGCCCGGCCGCACACCCTGCGAGGCCCACGTCTGACCGACGTCCTGGCGCAGGCGGGCGTACCCGCCAATCCGGCGACGCAGGTCTTGTTGCGCGCTATCGACGGGTACATTGTCGCGACCACGCTGGCGCAATTGCGCGAGTATCGCTTCCTGCTCGCCACACATCTGGACGACAAGCCGCTTGCGCTGGGTGGCTTGGGGCCGCTGTGGGCGGTCTACGACCCGGCCGCGATCCCCATACTGGCGGGCAAACCCCTCAGGGAGCAGTTCGCGCTTTGCCCGTGGGGCATTTATCACATCCAGATCAACGCTGTGCCCTGAACCGTGCCCGCGTTGGGGCGGGCGTGTCCGGTCAGGAAGCGTCGGCGCGCAAGGCGGGGCGACGCAAGGTAAGGCGTCCCGCGATACGTCCGAAGGCGCGCAGTTGTTGCGCGATCACGCCCATTCCATACCGGCGCGAACGGCCTTCGGGGGCGGGGAGTTGGTCGCGAATGCCGGTCGGCTCCACGGCGCGCTCCCAGGAGGCCGTACGAAATACCACGTCCCACCACGGGACCAGCACGCCGAAGTTGCAGCCGTACCGCGTGCCTTCGTGCCCGTAACCGATGGCGTGATGACGACGGTGAAACGTCGGGCTTACGATCAGACGTTCGAGGACAGGGCCGTATGGTAGCCGTGCATTCACGTGCTGCACGCTCTGCAAGAAATTCCCCACTGCCACGAGCACGACGTATTGCGCGGGTTGCACGCCGATGAACAGCGCAATCGACGCAAAGAAGGCGGCTTGCAGCATGTTGTCGAGGAAGTGGTTGCGGTCGTCTGTCCACATCGACATCTGCTGCTGGCTGTGGTGCACCGCGTGCAACTCCCACCAGACTCCGAAGCGATGCTGCCAGCGGTGATACCAGTAACCCGCAAAGTCGAGCACGATCAGGTACAGCAGGAACGACACGAGCGGTTGATCCGTCACGCCCGGGTACAGGCCGTCCAACTGGGCGTTCGGCAGGCCGTGGATCACCATCTGGCTTTGCAATGCGCTGAAAACGGGTTGCAGCACCAGGAAGAAAAGCAGATTGAGAATGCCGAGCTTGGCGATCCACGTGTAGATCACGTCGGCGCGCACCTGGCGGCGATCCTGCCACTGTTCGACTGGACGCAACGCCTCGAGCGGACGCAGCAGGGCGTACGTCACGCCGATCTGAAAGACACCGACGAGCACCCAGTACAAGGCGTCATAGATGTCGTCGGCGTAGCCCATCAAGTTGAAGTGGAACAGCAGCGGCTGCACCCCATCGACGTAGACGAGCGTCTGCACAGCGGCGATGCCGCTGTCTCCGAAGTTGATGGCTTCCTGAATCATCTGAGGTCTCGTCAGTCCGGATTCGGCGAAAGTACGGGCGCGCGATCAGCAAAGAAAATACCATGCGGCGACCGATTGACGGCAATTCGGTCGATGAGCTTGCGCGTCGTCAGGTCGATCACCCCCACATGACGCGCAAACCGGAATGTCACCCAAAGATAACGCTTGTCGGCGGACAATTCCATATCGTCCGGCCCCGGCATCAGGCCGGTAATATCGCCCACCTTGGTCAGTGACTCGTAATCGAGAATGCTGATCGTGCTCTCGACACGGTTACTCACGGCAATGTGACGGCCATCGGCGAGCGAGCGGAAGTTGTGGGCGCCGCGTCCCGTCGGAATACGTTTGACGATCTTCTGCGTGCGCCAGTCGACCACGGCCACGTCGTCTTCCCCCGTCATGCCGACGAGCAGATACTTGTCGCCCGGCGTCATCCACAGCCCCGCAGGCGTCTTGCCAAGCGGCATGCGCCACTTCACCGTTTGCGTCGCAAGGTCGATGGCGGCCAGCTCGCCCGTGTCCTGCACCGTCACGAACACGGTCTTGCTGTCCGATGTGAAGGTGATATGGCTGGGTGTCTTGGCCAGCGGAATGCGCTTGGCGATCGAGAAGTTCTGGCCGTCATAGTGGTAGATGTCGAGACGGTCAAGGCGCAGTGCCGTCGTGACGAACCATTTGCGGTCGGGCGAGAAGCCGAGCTGATAGGGGTCTTCGATGTCCGCGACCTGACGTTGCAGCTTGCCGGTGTTCGGATCGAGGAACATCAGGCTGTTCGAGACCGAATTCGCGACGATCAACGACCGTTTGTCCGGGGTGATCATCAGGTGATGCGGCTCCTTGCCCGTCGGCATGGTGCCGACGACTTTGTGCGACGCCTGATCGATGAGGGAAAGCTGGGCTGCGCCGGAATCGAGCACGATGACGGTGCCGGCATGCGCGGGCGAGAGCGGGAGCATCGCGGCGACCACGGCCGAAAGCGTCGCCAGGGTGTGGACACGGCCGGTCAGCCGGGAAAACTTGAAAGAGAACGCCATGAGAGCCTGAGGTGGGGCGTAGGACAGTAACGCAGGGCCGGTAAGCCATGCGTCGATTCCTTCGTTAAACGCGCCACGTGCCCGGCGCGTTGACAGAAAAATGGGACGAGACGGGACGAAACACGGCAAAACGGCATAACGCCGGACGACGTGGGGAGACTTGGGGGAGACTTGGGGGAGACTTGGGGGAGACTTGGGGAAGACGTGGGGGAGACACTGGGCGAAACGTGGCGCGAAGCGGCGGGATGCCGCAGTCCGACAAAACGCATCCGATCCCCAGGCTCACAGGCTCAAGTCGCGTCTTGTCACGCGCAAGGCGTATCGGGCAGCGCCACGCCATCCCATGTTTCCAGCAGGGCAAGTGCCTCGCGCGTCCAGTCCAGCCAGCCTTGCTCGTACCGCACGCCAAGTAACAGAATGTGCCGTTGCAGTGTGGCGGCGCGCGTTAGCGCCTCGTCTGCGGGAAAGTCGCGTGCCTCGATGGCCCGGTAGGCAGCGAGCTTTTGGGCGTGGAGTGCCGCGCGTCGCTGCAATTCCGGCTGCAGGCCGAGCGGCCCGATGGCGGCATCGGCACGCAGTCGCACCATCAGATCGTCGCGCAGATCGGCGGGGGCCGTGGGGGTGGCCGCCCAGTTGAGCAATTCGTCGCGCCCGGCGTCGAGCACGCGGTAGACGCGCTTGCGCGTGCGCCCGCCATCCGGCGCGGCCATCGAATCGATCCAGCCTGACGCTTCCATACGCGCCAGTTCGCGGTAGATTTGTTGATGGCTGGCATGCCAGAAAAAGCCGATCGACTTGTCGAATCGGCGAGCAAGGTCGTATCCGGAGGACGATTTCTCCATCAACGAGGTCATCAGGGCGTGGGCAAGCGGCATGTCCGGCAGTGTAGGGACTCTCTTTAGACTATGCAACCAGTTGCATAGTGGGCGACGGCCCCTTAAAATCGCCCTCGAACTATGCAACCGGTTGCATAAACCAAAGACGCGCGAACGACGCGTCCTGTGCTTGCCGGGTAGTCCCTGCCAAAACCTGCGGCCTGCGCCGAATGACAAGTGAGACAACGATGAGCGGCTATCCCCACCTGATGCAGCCCCTGGATCTGGGCTTTACGACGTTGCGCAACCGTGTGCTGATGGGCTCGATGCACGTCGGGCTCGAAGAGGCGCGCAATGGCTTTGCCCGCATGGCCGAGTTTTACGCGGAACGCGCGCGTGGCGGCGTGGCGTTGATGGTGACGGGTGGCATCGCGCCGAACGACGCCGGTCGGCCCTATGCGGGCGGCGCCAAGCTCAGCACCGAGGAGGAGGCCGAGAAGCACCGTGTCGTGACGCAGGCCGTGCATGCGGCCGGGGGCAAGATCGCCTTGCAGATCCTTCATTTCGGGCGCTACGCCTACCATCCCGATCTGGTCGCGCCCAGCGCATTGCAGGCGCCCATCACGCCCGCCAAGCCGCGCGAACTGACGAGCGACGAGGTCGAGGCGACCATCGACGACTTCGTCAACTGCGCCGCGCTCGCGCAGCAGGCCGGATACGACGGGGTCGAAATCATGGGGTCCGAGGGGTACCTGATCAACGAATTCATTGCGGCGCGCACCAACCATCGCACCGACACCTGGGGCGGCAGTTATGAGAACCGGATCCGCTTCCCCGTCGAGATCGTGCGCCGCGTGCGCGAGCGCGTGGGGCGCGAGTTCATCATCATCTACCGCCTCTCGATGCTCGACCTGGTCGAAGGCGGGTCCACCTTCGAGGAAGTGGCGCAACTGGCCCGCGCGGTCGAGGCGGCCGGGGCGACGCTGATCAATACGGGGATCGGCTGGCACGAAGCCCGTATCCCGACGATCGCCACGAGCGTGCCGCGCGCCGCATTCGCATGGGTCACCGGCAAGCTCAAGGGGCACGTCGGCATTCCGCTCGTCACGACCAACCGCATCAACATGCCGGACGTGGCCGAACGCATTCTCGCCGACGGGGAGGCGGACATGGTGTCGATGGCGCGCCCGCTGCTGGCCGATCCCGAGTTCGTGAACAAGGCGGCGGCCGGCCGCGCCGAGACCATCAACACGTGCATTGGCTGCAATCAGGCGTGTCTCGATCACACGTTCAGCGGCAAGATCACCTCGTGCCTGGTCAATCCGCGCGCGTGCCATGAGACGGAACTGCGCATCGAGACGGCCGGACGCACGCGTCGTGTGGCCGTCGTCGGTGCGGGCCCGGCAGGTCTGGCGGCAGCCACGGTCGCGGCCCGGCGGGGACACGACGTCACGCTCATCGAAGCCGATGCCGAGATCGGCGGGCAGTTCAACATGGCCAAGCGGATTCCCGGCAAGGAGGAGTTTTTCGAGACGCTGCGCTACTTCCGTCACGAGCTCGATGCCACGGGCGTCAAGGTGCAACTGGGCACGCGTGCGACGGTGGCGTCGCTGGTCGACGGCGGGTACGACGACATCGTGCTGGCCACCGGGGTCGTGCCACGTCGGCCTGCAATCGAGGGACTGGATCACCCCAAGGTGCTCAGTTATATCGATGTGCTGCGTGGCGGGGCGTCGGTCGGCAAGACCGTCGCCGTGATCGGGGCAGGTGGCATCGGCTTCGACGTGGCCGAGTTCCTCACGCAAGCCGGCGAGAGTGCCACGCTCGTGCCGGCGAAGTTCTACGCGGAGTGGGGCATCGACCCGACCTACGCGCATGCCGGCGGCCTGCGCTCGCCCGTGCCGCAGACGTCGCCTCGCAAGGTCTACCTGATGCAGCGCAAGACTTCGAAGGTGGGCGACGGACTGGGCAAAACCACGGGCTGGATTCACCGCACCGCGCTCAAGCATCGCGGCGTGGAAATGATCCCCGGGGTGACCTATCGCCGGATCGACGACGAAGGCTTGCACGTCACCATTGACGACACGCCGCACGTTCTGCCCGTCGATAACGTAGTGCTGTGCACTGGACAGGAGCCTTTGCGCGAGCTCGCCGAGGGCCTTCGGGCGGCGGGTGCGCGCGTGCATGTCATTGGTGGGGCCGATGTGGCGGCCGAACTCGACGCCAAACGCGCGATCCAGCAGGGCACCGAGGTGGCGATCGACCTGTGACGGTGCCGGGCGGGCGCGAGCGGCGCCGAATCGTTGTGCGACAATGTCGCCTCGTCGATTTCGGCCGCTCGTTGATCGTCCGCCGGCGTTGTCGCAATGCCAAAGCGTGGGCGCCAAGTGCCGGGCGTCACGTGTCCGAGGCACGCTGTCGATTGTCGCCGTCACGGCGGTGTCCGACGCGGCCCGCGTGGGAGCCTGAACCGTGTGGCCGACGGTGTCATCGTCCATGAAGCGCACGTTTCTCTCTACCGTTTCGCTCACCGGCCGCCTGCGGTGGCTGAATCTCGCTGTCGTCTGCGTTGTCGTCGTGCTTTGCAGTAGTTTGCTCGCCTGGACTTGGGGAACGTACCAGCGCGCGAGCGACGCGTCCCTTGCGCTTGAGGCCTTGCGTGCCACGCTGCTCGCGATGGAGAAGGCGTCGGCGGAGCGCGGGCCGGCCAATGCCGTGCTGGGCGCTGATCTCCCGCTTCCCGACGCATCGGTCATTGCGCTGCGCAATGCGCGCGAGGCGACCAACGCGCGCCTTCAGGAACTGCTGTCTGCGCTCTCGGCCGATCGGTGCGACGCATGCGGCAGCAGCTTGCGGATAGTCGAACGCGCGCGCCTGGATCTTGCGGCGGCCAGCGCGAACGTCGACCTGTTGGTGCAACGTCCACGCGACATGCGCGGCGACGCGGCCGTGCGCGATGCCGTCGATCGCATGATCCGTGTCATCCCCGAGTTCACCTCTGTGGCATCGTCGCGCATCGACGTGATTTCGCGAGGCGCGCCCGACGCGCTTCACTACGTCGTCCTCGCGCGTCTGGCAGCGGATCTGCGCGAGTTTGCCGGACAACTCGGCTCGCGCTTCACCGCGGCACTCACCACCGGGAAGCCGCTCGCCGAGGTCGATCAGCGCGCGATTGAACGCACGCTCGGGCGCGTCGAGCAATTGCACGACATGATCGCCGCGCGCATGATCGATCCTCCTGAACTCAGCCCCGAGACGCTTGACACCCTGAACACCCAGTACTTTGGCGCGGGGCTGCATTATGTGGCGACGGTGCGCACGCTGGCCAGTCAGCCCCAACCGGTCGCGCCAACGACGGCCGAGTTTGCGCGCGAATACGTGCCGACGATGCGTGCGATTACCGACTTCCGCGACAACATGCTGACGCTGGCCCAGCGCAAGGTCGACGCCCGCGCCGCGCTCGCGCTCAAGTGGCTGATTGTCACGGCGATCGCTGCCCTCATGCTGGTGCTCGGGATGATCGTTGTGTTGCGGCGCTTCCGCCTCAGTGTGGTGCAACCGTTAGAGGCGGCAACGCGTTTCGTCGAGACGCTGGCGCAGGGCAATCTCGACCAGGCGGTGCCGGGCGACGACATGCCGACGCAACGTCCGCAGGTGCGGGCCGTGTTCGATGCGCTGCGCGTACTCAGGCTCAACGGCCTTGAGTTAGGGCAATTGCGGCGCGATCGCACTCGGTTGCTGGGGGAACTGGAAATGAGCGGGGACACGGACCCGCTCACGCAACTGATGAACTGGCGAGCGTTCGAGCGGCAGGCGCAGGCGCTGTGTGCGATGCCGTCGCCGGGGTGGGTGGCGTTGATCAAGCTGGATATCGACAACTTCACGCAGATCAACGCGACCTGGGGACACGGGGTCGGCGACGATGTGCTGCGCCGTGTCGGCGCGGTGTGTCTCAACACGTGTCAGCCGGGGGATGTGGTGGCGCGGCTGGGCGCGGACGCGTTCGCGATCGTGGCCCGTGTGCTCGCCCCATCTCGCGCGCAGCAATTCGCGGAGCTGATGCGCGGGCGTATCGAAGCCACCGCGTTGACGTTACCGAACGGCGAAGTCGTGCCGCTGACAGCGAGCGTCGGCATCGCCATCGCAGATCCGGCGACGTCGGGGCCGCCGCCGGTGTCCAGCGGCGGGCCGGCCAATGTCTCGGCACTCTTGAGTCAGGCAGAGCGCCAGCTCGACGCCGCGCGCCGCGCCCGTCGGCGGGCCATCGAGTAGGGCGCGTCGCATCGCGTCAAGCCAGGGTCCGCAGGCCACCGCGCCGAACGCGCACGGCCCATCAACGCCCGTGCGCCACAACGAAGTGCCGCACATCGATGCGTTGTTCAGCGAACGCCGCCTCGCAATATTGGAGATACAGCCGCCACGACCGAATGAACGTGTCGTCGAAGCCTTGCGCACGCACCGCGTCGATCTGCGCTTCGAAGGCGGTACGCCAGTGCTGCAACGTTTTGGCGTAATCGAGACCGAAGCGCAGTGTCTCGACGGCGGTCATCCCGCAGGCCTCCGAGGCGCCGACAAATCGCTCCGCGCTTGGCAGCATGCCGCCCGGAAAGATGAATTCGCGGATGAAGTCGCTCGACGAGCGATAGGCGTCAAAGGCGCTGTCGTCGATGGTGATCGATTGAATGAGCGCACGGCCTCCGGGGAGCAGGCGCGACTTGAGCATGGTGAAGTACGCCGGCCAAAACGCTTCGCCCACGGCTTCGAACATCTCGATCGAGACGATGGCGGCGAACTGGCCTTGCACATCACGGTAATCCGTGAGCGAGACGTCCACCAGGTGGCTCAGTCCCTCGGCGTCGATGCGGGCTTTGGCGAGCGTCAGTTGCGCTGGCGAGAGTGTGATGCCATGCACTGCGATACCTTGCCGGGCCGCGTGCAGCGCAAATCCGCCCCATCCGCATCCCACTTCCAGCACCCGGTCGCCCGGACGCAGGGCCAGCGTATCGATGATCCGCTGATACTTGGCGTGCTGGGCGTCGGCAAGCGAACGGCGGGGATCGCCCTCGAACCAGGCGCTGGAATAGGTCCATGTGGCGTCGAGCCACAGTTCGTAGAAGCGATTGCCGAGATCGTAATGCGCGTGAATGTTGCGACGGCTGCCCGAGCGGGTGTTGCCGCGCAGGCGATGGCGAAGGTGATACCAGATCCGTGCAATCCGCGAGCCCGTGACGCTGCTGGAGATCGACGCGAGGTTGCGTATCGCGAGCCGGAGCAGCGCCACCATATCGGGCGAGTCGACCCAGCCGGCCCGATAGGCGTCTGCGAAGCCAATGTCCCCGGCGTGCATGATGCGGCGGCAGGCACGCCAGTCGTGCAGGTGAAGCGTTGCGCCCGGCGAACTGTGGGGATCTCCGAACACATGCAGGGTGCCGTCGGGACAGATCAGCGTCAGGTGTCCGGCGTGAATCCGGCGCAGCAATGCGATAAACAGGCGCGCGGAAATCGGTGCGATCGGACGCACGGAAAGCAGGCGGAGCGGAATCATGGACGGATCTCCCGGTCGGCGCAAGCGGCGCGCTCCGGCGCCGTTGCACGTAGCGTTGGCGGCGTCTTGCCGAAGAACGGCACGCGCTTGAGCCAGAGCCTCAGCGCTTGCCAGTGAATTCTGATGACCACGTTCAGCGCATTGAGGGGCTGCGAAAGCACGGCGGACAGAACGCGCCGCCCCGTGAACGGTTCGGCCCGCATGGCGATCGCCGTTCGCAGCAGCAGCGCATCGCCGACGCGGTAGTCGATGGCGACTGACCATATCGCGCCCTTGCG
Source organism: Pandoraea cepalis (assembly GCF_902459625.1). Classification (NCBI taxonomy): domain Bacteria; kingdom Pseudomonadati; phylum Pseudomonadota; class Betaproteobacteria; order Burkholderiales; family Burkholderiaceae; genus Pandoraea; species Pandoraea cepalis. The sequence continues at coordinate 600,743 of NZ_CABPRY010000003.1, read as the reverse complement.
GCGCACGCGAAACTCGTATTGCCCCTGCACGTCGCAAAACGGGGAGACATGAAAGACTTTGCGGCAGACGAGCCGCATATCGCCACGAATGGGCGCATGATCGTCCGCACTGAGCAGATACCCGTGGTGTTGACCGAAGGTGTTGCGCACATCCGCATACAAGGCGCGCAAATTCCCCTGACGATCGTGGCAGTACCAGAAGCTCACCGGATTGAATGCATAGCCGGCCATGCGTGGAATCGTTTGCAGCCAGACGGCGCCGTCGGCGGGAATTCCCGCCTCCGCCAGACGTGCGCGCATCCAGGGCAGGAGCGCACTGCCGTCGCGGGGACCGTAGTCGCCCGATTTCAAGGCGAGTGGGCGTCGCCGGTCCAGCGCGAACCATCGGCTGCGCAGGGCGTCGAGACGCCCGACGTCGCAGGCGATCTGAAACATCGAATAAGTGAACGCATGCCGGACCGGATGCAGCCGTTCATGGGTCACGCGGCCGCGCAGCAGCCAGGCAGGTGGTGTCGAGGGGTCGCCCGTGGCCTCCTTCGTGCTCATGGTTGCGCCCACGTCGGCATCACGCCGAAGTCGTCGGCCACCCGCAGCGCGGATTTCAGGCCGTCCTCGTGAAAGCCATAGCCGGTCCATGCGCCTGCGAACCATGTCCGTTGGCGGCCTTGAATATCGGGCAAGCGCGATTGCGCGTCCACGGCCGCCAGATCGAGCAGGGGGTGTTCATAGGCATAGCGTCCCAACACCTTGTCCGGCGCTGGCTCGTGGCTCGGGTTGAGCGTGACGATCACGGGGGACGTGAAGGGCAGGGCCTGGAGCTGGTTGATCAGATAGCTCACGCACACGGGACGGTGCGCGTCGGCGGCCGCGTTCGCCTGACTGACGTAATTCCACGCGGACCAGACGCGACGGCGGCGCGGCAGCAGCTTCGGATCCGTGTGCAGGACGGCGGCGTTCGGTTGATAACGCACCGCGCCGAGTATCTGATGCTCGGACGCGTTGGCGTCGCCCAGCAACTGCAGGCTGTCCGGGGCGTGCCCGGCGAGCACGACCGCGTCGAAACGCTGCGATTCGCCGTTGCCGAAGGCGATTGTCACGCCATCGCGCTCGCGCGTCACCCGCCGTACGGGCGTTCGCAACCGGACATCGTCAAGCGTTGCCAACATGCGGCGCACGTAGGCGCGTCCGCCGCCGGCGACGGTTTTCCATTGCGGACGATGCCGAATCTGCAGCAGCGCGTGATTCAGGCAGAAGCGCAGGAAGGTCGCAGCCGGAAAGTGCAGAATGTCGGCCGCCCGGCTTGACCAGATCGCGGCGGCCATGGGCAAGAGATAGTGGTGCTGGAACGGTTGTCCATAACCGTTCGCCACCAGCAGGTCGCCGACGGACTGGCGCTCGCGCACGGCGCTTTGCAGGTGTTGCTCCGCCGTCGCGTTGAAGCGCAGCACGTCGCGGAGCATCCCCAGAAAGCGCGGGGAATAGAGGTTGCGACGTTGGGCAAATACGGTGTTCAGGTTCGTCCCCGCCCATTCGAGCGCACCGCCGTCGACCGACACCGAGAACGACATATCGCTCGCGATGGCGCTCACGCCTAGTTCATCGAACAACGCGATCAGGTTGGGATAGGTGCGATCGTTGAAGACCAGGAAGCCCGTGTCGACAGGGGCACAATGCCCGTCGAGCGTGACATCGACCGTGTTCGTATGTCCTCCGGCATAGTCGCCCGCCTCGAACACTGTCACGCGATGCTTGCGCGCGAGGAAATAGGCGCTGGCCAGTCCGGCGATGCCCGCGCCCACCACGGCGACACGTTGTCCGGGCGGCAGGGTGGCGGTCGATGCATTCATTGGCTTGTCTCGTCGAAGTTTTTTGCTTATACGAAACGCAAGCGCGCGCGGATGCACGCGCGTTTGAAAAAGCGGTGAGTCACCCACGAATGCGCACGCCGCGGCCGGATACGCAGGGCGCGCCACGTCATGGCGGCGGCGGGGCGGCGGCTCATCCCCGTTGGTGCCGCTTTTCGAACAGATAGTGGCCCACGCCCCACTCGCGGCCATGGCCGTAGCCGAACAGTTCCGCGACTGCCATGTAGAACATGCGCCAGCGCTGGAACTGAACGCCGGCCTGCGGGCCGTAGCCGGCCTCGAGCATCGGCAGGGTTGTCGCACGCGACGCGTCCAGGGCCGCCAGCCAGTCGTTGGCTGTGCGCTCGTAATGTCGACCATCGACCCACCAGCGGTTCACGATGCGCAGGTCGTCCTGGAAGTGCAGCAACAGATCCGCGCTGGGCATGGTGCCGCCGGTGAAGAAGTGTCGCGACATCCAGTCGCTGCCATCCTTGTTCTGGAAGGGGTAGGCAACATGACGATGCGCGAAGAGATGAACGAACAGCGTGCCGTCGTTGTTCAGCCAGCGGGCGATCTTGCCGAGCAATGCGCCGTAGTTCTTCATGTGCTCGAACATTTCGATGGACAGGATGCGGTCGAATCCTCCGCGAACGCCGTCATCGAACTCAAATTCCGCCACATTGCCGGTCACGATCTGCAGATTCCGAAGCCCGCGGCGCGCCGCCGCCGACTCGATGAACCGGCGTTGACCGTGAGAATTCGACAGCCCGACGACCTGCGCACCGGGATATTGCGCGGCAAGCCAGAGCGAGAGCGACCCCCAGCCGCAGCCAAGATCCAGAATCCGTTGACCGTCGGCGATGTCGGCGCGCTGCGCGTAAAGGGCCAGCATCGCCTGCTCGGCCTGGGCCAGCGTCTCGTCGCCATTCGGGTAATAGCAGCACGAATACTTGACGGCGGGACCCAGGTGCTCGGCAAAGAAGTCGCTTGGCACCTCGTAGTGCTGCGTGTTGGCGGCCTGCGTATCCACGGCAATCGGACTCGCGCGCAGTTCGCTGACGAACGCGGCAAGCGATTCGACGCTTTTCTCGGGATCGTGCGCATGCGCCTCGCGCAGGCGCTGGCGCATCAGCATGCGCATGGCCGCGCGCAACACCATATCGGGCACAAGGCCCCGCTCGCAGAGCCGGATCAATCCGGTTTCGTCGGGCGCTTCGGCTCGCGCGGCGGGCGGTTGCGTAAGGGAGGCGGTCATGGCGATGGGCTCCTGACTTCAATGCACGGATTCATGGCAGCGGCGTTTCCGCGGACTTCCTGGGTGGCCAGGGAATGAGCACGCTGGTGGTTTGCATGTACGTCTTGTAGGCGGGGCGAGAGCGCACCAGATGCGCTTCAAGCAGCGGAATGCCCGACACTTTGAGCAGTAGCCACGCCATGAGCAGCGGCGCGAGCAGCGTCGTCCACGCCCAGGGCGCGCCGAACGCGAGAACCGGGTAGGCACACCAGTGCAGGCACTCGAAGAAGTAATTGGGATGCCGCGAGTATCGCCACCAGCCGACCTGGCAGACTTGGCCACGATGGCTAGTGACGGCGGTGAAGCGTCGCAGTTGACGGTCGGCCGACGCCTCGCCCGCGACGGCGGCCAGCCAGATGAGTGCGGCGACGGCCAGCGCCCACGGCGCCGGCGCGTGGGCATTGAATGCCGGCACGAAGAACGCCGCCGCGAGCAGCATGGCGATCACGCCCTGCAACTGGAAGAACCAGAACATGTTGCGTCCGGCATGCTCGCCCCACTGTTCGCGAAATTGCCGGTAACGCGCATCTTCCGGATGCCCGAAGTTGCGACGCCAGAGATGCATTGCGAGGCGCAGGCCCCATACGGCGCCGGCCACCCCGACGAAGGCGCGGTTGATCGCGTGGCCGGTGCCGAGCCCTGCCGCCACGATCGCCACGCACCCGAGCGCGGCCGCCCAGACCGGGTCGACCATGCCGGCGTTGTGCGAACGCCATTGGTAACACCAGGCGAGCGTCAACGCAGCACACATTCCAGCGAACGAAACGACGACAGCAAACAGCATGCAGGCTCCAGATAGGGATTCGGGGCTCGATGCTGCTGTATACGAACGTCACGCATTGTCGGATGCACGCGCCGGAGACATTGTGGAATCAAAGCGGGCAGAGGGCGTGCCGGAAAGCGAGGAAGGGGTTGTCCAACGTACGGACAACCCCTTCAAACGACATGATGGCGGTGGCGCGGAAGGGCGCTCAGGCGGGTCGGATGGTGCCGGTTGCGACGACGGGGCCGGTCGGTTGGCCAGTGGGGGAGCCGCCCGGCGGTTCGACGGACACCGCGAGTACCGCGTTGCTGTCCATCTGCGCGAGGATTTGCGGCGACAAGGTCATCGACGCGGGTTGATCCGACGCAAATACGCCTAGCGGGATGGGTTTGGCGTTGTGCGGGATCAACCACAGCTCGGTGGCGCGGCCGGCGGCAATGACGGGCTTGAGAACCGGCACCACGACCATGCTCGAGCGACGCCTGTCGACCGTTGCGGTCCAGTGAGCGACGCCATCCTGGCGTGCGATGGTCGACACCATATAGGCATCGGCCGTCAGGGCGGACGGACTGCGCGAGGGCATCAGCGTGACGACGTTCACGGCAAGCAGCGCCAGCGCCGCGAGGCTTGCGCCGAGCCCCACCCATCGCCAGAGGCGCAAGTTGTCCCACCAGGTGGCGGCCGGTCGCGGGCGGGTGGTGCGCAGGGCATCCGGCACGGCGCCAAGATCGCGCTGGATGCGTTGCCACACGCGCGGCGGGGGGGCGATGGGCTCGACGTCTTCGGCCAGTCGCGCGATGCGCGATTGCCACTGGTACAGGGTTGCCTGGATCAGCGGATTCGCGTCGGCGGCCTGCTCGAGTTCGCGCCGTTCGGCGGCACTCAGCACGCCGAGGGCATATTCGGCGCAGCGCAGCTCGTCGTCTTGGTTGGCGGGCGTATTCATTGCTCGAGGCACACTTTCAGTTGCATTAGGCTGCGGCGAATCCAGCTTTTCATCGTGCCAAGCGGCACGCTAAGGCGAGCCGCGAGTTCGCTGTACGATGCGCCGGTAAAGAACGCCTCGCGCACCACGCCACGTTGTTGCGGCTCGAGGCGTTGAAGGCATTGCTCCAGGCGTTGCCGTTCCTGGGACGCCTCGGCAAGCGTGGCGGGTGACGGGTCATCCGATGGGATGGCGAGGGCGTCGGCGTCGTCGAGGGCGGCCTCACGGTGCTCGCGCAGTCGGTCGATGGTTCGGTTGCGGGCCAACGTGATCAGCCATGTCATGGCGTTGCCGCGCTCGGGATCGAAGCCGCCGGCGCGTCGCCAGACGCTGACGAACACCTCCTGAAGCAGGTCCTCGGCTTCCGCCTTGTCGCGCACCATTCGCAGGATCACGCCGAACAAACGTGCCGATGTCATCTGATAGACGGCGGCAAAAGCTTCGCGATCTTCCTGCCCCACGGCCGATAGTGCTCGGTTCAATGCGTCGCGCCGTGCCATGTCGGCACTGGGGTCGTTCTGGCGCTGCGAGGGGGATGGACGTGCTCGATTGGCACTGCTGGGCATGTCGTTCATGCGGACGTGGCCTTCGTGTGGGCCATAGCATTGACGTTCCGCGCAATATAGCACCTTCGGCGCGAAATGGCGCGTTGTGTCCGGCATGAGAAGGCGAGGATTCGGCATGGCGTGCTGACCGACGATGAGCGTGTTGAGTCATACGGATCAGGCACGCGTCCGGATGCGTGGCATCGGCGTATTCTCGGTTCGCCTTTGGCTCTCGTTCAGGGAGTGAGCAGTGCGACAAGTCCAAACAGTCGTGCCAGGGGCGGTACGGACATCAGCAGTATCAGCGCGCCCCCGGTCAGGCCCAGCACCCGCCAGAGATAGGGGTTTCGGGGCTGTCCGCGATCGGGACGTTTCGTGCGCAGCACCCGCTGGACCACGAAGATCAGCGCGACATTGACCACGACCAACAGTTCGAATGCCAATGTGCGGGCCAAGGGGAGAGGGTCGGCGTCGGCGCTGACATGGCGCAGCAGTCCCGCATAGACGCCGAGGACCAGCACGCCAGCCAGCGCACCCACGCAGGCGACTTGCAGGAAGGCGCGGGACGATAGGAGTCGTGCCCCGGCGTGCCGGGGAGGGGTCGTCATCAGGTGAGCAGCTTCCGGTTCGTTCTCGAATACGATCGAGCAGACTGGATCGATCACGAGTTGCAGGAAGACGATGTGGACCGGCGCGAGCATGGGCGGCAAGCCGACCAGAATGGGCACCACGGCTGCCGCGACCATGGGAACATGCACCGCGATGGTATAGCTGATTGCGAGAACGAGATTGGCGTAGATGCGTCGCCCGAGTCGGATGGCCGACACGATCGGGGCGAAGTTGTCGCGCAGCAGGACCAGCGCGGAGACTTCGCGAGCCACTTCCGCGCCGCGCAATCCCATCGCAATGCCAATGTGGGCCGCCTTCAGGGCCGGTGCGTCGTTCACCCCGTCGCCCGTCATCGCCACGACTTCGCCGTTGTCTCGCAGCGCATTCACCAGGCGCAGCTTTTGCTCGGGGCGGATGCGGGCGAAGGTCTCGACGTCCTTGACCGCGTCGTGCACCTGCGCGTCGTTCATGGCCGCCAGGGCCTGCCCGGTCACGATCCGTCGGCAGTCGATGCCGACCTCGGTCGCGATCGCTTGCGCCGTCGACGGATAGTCGCCGGTCACCATCACCACGCGAATGCCTGCGGCATGACATTGCGCGATCGCCTGTGCGACTTCCGGCCGGACCGGGTCGGACAGACCGACCAGCCCCAGGAACTCGAACGCGAAGTCGTGCTGATCCTTCGGCCACTCGGGGTGCGAATGCGAGGCCTTCGCCACCCCGAGCACCCGCAATCCGCCCGACGCCATGGCCGCCGCCTGATCCAGGACCGCCTGGGTTGCCGTCTCGTCCAGATGGCAGAGCGCACAGACGGCTTCCGGTGCCCCCTTGCAGGCCACCGAATGATGGGTGGGTTCTCGGGTGCGCCACGCGTGGGACATTGCGGGCACCTCGGGCGTCAGCGCGTACTCGTGCACCAACGACCAATCCGTGTGCAAACGTCCGGTGCCTGCAAGGCCCACGCGTCCGGTCTCGTGGAACGCCCGCTCCATCGGGTCGATGGGTTCGATTTCGCTGGCGAGCACGAGATACTCGATCAACTCGTGAAAGGCGTCGTCGATCCGTGGGGTCGAGGGATCCACGTCAAATCGTCTGCCATGGGCGACGAGCGCGCTCACCGACATGCGATTCTGGGTCAGCGTGCCCGTCTTGTCGACGCACAGCACCGACGTTTGACCGAGTGTCTCGATCGCGCTCATCCTGCGCGTGAGCACCCCCTCTTTGGCGATGCGGCGCGCGCCCAAGGCGAAGAACACCGTGAGGATGACCGGGATCTCTTCGGGCAGGAGGCCCATCGCCAGCGTGATCCCGGCGAGTATGCCGGGAAGCCATTCGCCAACGCGCCAACGGTAAGTGAGCGTGAGCAGAAAGACCATGGCGATGGCGACGGCGGCAAAGCGGTTGACGAAGGTTCTCGTTTCGATTTGCAGCGGGGAGAGCGCTTCCGAGATGCCGCTCAGTGACTTGCCGATGCGACCGAGCGTCGTATTCGGTCCGGTGGCGGTCACGACCATGCGGGCCTGACCTTGCACCACCATGGACCCGAAAAATAGCTGGCTGTCGACGGGCTCGGCCTGTTCGCCGAGTTCGCGGGAGCGGGCGTCGAGGGGGGGGACGGCCTTGCTGACGGCAACGGATTCCCCCGTCAGCAATGATTCGTCCACACTGAGTTCGTGGACTTCAACGGCAAGGCCGTCTGCGGGCACGCGGTTGCCTTCATCGACGAAAACGATGTCGCCGGGGACCAGTTCCGAGGCCGAGACCAGTTGACGGCTGCCGTCGCGAAGCACCTTGGCGCGCGGTGCCGACAGTTCGCGAAGCGAGTCGAGCACCCGGGCGGTGCGATGGCTCTGATAGACGGTGAGAAGGACGATCGCCGTGACGAAGGCAAGCAGCGTCAGCGCTTCGGCGCGATCGCCGAGAATGAGATAGACGGCGCTTGCCGCAAGCAAGAGCAGGAACATCGGCTCGCGCAGCACTTCCCATAACGTGATCCACCAGGTGCGGCGCGTCGCGTAGTCCACGACGTTCCAGCCGAACCGAGCGCGCTGGGCCAGCACCTCGGCGCTCGAAAGGCCGTGTTCGGCGTCGGGCGGCCGGATCGGGTCGGTCTCGGGTGCGCTGGCGATGTCACCGGATCCACTGGAAGCGGATATGGCCGGCGTTGCCCGCATGCGTGTCGGCGCCGGGACGTCTCGCGGCGTGGAAGTGCCGCTCACCGGCGGTTTGGCCTTGGGCAACGCTTGCAGAGATGCAGCACGGCTGGCGCGTCCGGATCGTCCCAGGAGAAATGGAGGTCAACGGCGCCGCGTTTGGGCACACGGACATTCCTGGATTCCGATCTGGCGGGGGTGTGCACCGAGACCCGATAGTCGCCTGCGGGCAACCGGACAAAGAGGAACGGTCCCTCCGTTCGCACCGCCAGGACGTGTCGCCCGGCCCCTGCGGTGATAGTGACATCGACGTCGGAGAGATAGCTTCCCGACGTCGATGTGAACGTCATCCGCAGGTTGTACTGCGGCGCAGCGGCGCGAAACACCTGGACTTCGTCCTCGCCAATACCGCCCGTGATGTACGAGACGCCGCTTTCCGATTCGGGTTGTGGTGTCGATGCTGCCAGCGCGACGCCAATCATGCATAGCCACGCGAAAAGTGGCACAAACAGCGAAACGCGGGCGCTTCTCGACATCACAATTCTCCCCATATCGGTCTCGTTTCCAGAATGGCCGGTGGCGGTCGTTTGCGTGTTGATCGATGTCAAGGAGCCGCTTGCGATGTCATCGCGCTCGACGTCATCGCATTTGGCGCGGCGTTTGCCGTGCGCCTATCGACACGCGGGCGTGCCGCGCTGCCGGTTGGCGGCAGCGCTTGATGCGCACCGACGTCGTTGGCGCCGCACGGCCGACGCGATCGAAGGTTTGACCTGCCTCAATGCACGCCTTGGGGCGTCGCCTACCCTGAACATGCACGATTGGCCCGGCATTCGCGCGGTTTGAACGCGCGTTGGTGCTGTCAGGATTTAGGTTCAGGAGATTGATGAGATGGAAAAGAGAACCATGAAGCGCGCGTTATCGATCGCGTCGTCAGCGGTTTTGATAATCACTGCAATCCCGGCGCTTGCCCAACCGAAGGATGACGACTGGGGGTGCGGGCGGGGATATGGGCCGGGCATGATGGGCGGCGGTTATGGCTACGGGCCGGGCATGATGGGGCGGGGCGGCATGATGGAGGGCCCTGGCGGCTGCGGGCCGTGCTGGGGGCCTGGCGCCGCGGGCGGGGGCGGGCCGGGTGCCCAGCGTGAAGATCTCAAGTTGAGCGTTGATCAGGTCCGAAACAACATGGACGGGTGGCTCAAGCGCATGGGCAACGCGCGCCTCAAACTCGGCAAGGTGGTCGAGCGAGATGCCGACACCATCACCGCCGATGTGGTGACGGCGGAGAAAGATGTCGTCGTACAGCGCTACGAAGTCAACCGGCACTCCGGGTTCGTTCGGCCGGCGCGTTGAGAGGAGGGCGCGTGGCGCGTTGTTGTTTGCGCTTCGCGCACCTCAGATCGTGGGGCTTACTCCGCTGACACTGGTGCTGGCGAGGTAAAGAAACGTTCGCGCATTTCTTCCAGCCCGAGCGATGCGAGCACCTCGTCCAGGCGTTCGGCGGGGCGGCGGCGCGGAAGGTTCTTGTATTGCGCGATGATCAGCTCGTTTTTCATCGAGTGTTCCCAGCCCACCAGTTCGGTCACGCTGACGTGATAGCCGTGGGCCTCCAGTTGCAGGCAGCGCAGCACGTTGGTGATCTGGCTGCCGAATTCACGCGTATGCAGCGGGTGGCGCCAGATTTCCGTGAGTGGATTGCCCGCTAGTTGTTTGCCTTTGTTTTTGCGCAGCACGCCCGCGATCTCGGCCTGGCAACAGGGCACGAGCACGATATGACGCGCTTGCTTGGCCAGCGCGAAACGGATCGCATCGTCGGTGGCGGTATTACACGCGTGCAGCGCGGTGACGACGTCGACCGTCGGCGGCAGTGCCGGCGAGGTGATCGACTCTGCTACGGACAGGTTCAGGAACGACATCCCGGTAAAGCCCAACCGCTCGGCGAGCGCTTGCGAGGTTTTGACCAGTTCCTCGCGGGTTTCGATGCCGTAGATATGTGAGTCGTCCGCGAGCGCCTTGAAGAACAGGTCGTAAAGGATGAAACCCAGGTACGACTTGCCGGCACCGTGATCGACGAGCGTGACGCGCCCGCGCTCGGTCTTGACTTCCTGGAGCAGCGGCTCGATGAACTGGAACAGGTGATAGACCTGCTTGAGCTTGCGCCGGCTGTCCTGGTTCATCTTGCCGTCGCGCGTGAGGATGTGGAGTTCCTTGAGCAGCTCGATAGACTGGCCGGGACGGACTTCGTGGGTATTTGACATGAGCAGGCTAAGTAAGCAGCGGGCGGTGGTCCGTCCCGTAAATTCCGCCAGTTTACCGAAAACACTGGCGAGCGCGCGGTATCGGCATGCCGCGATTAAGTCGCATAATGTACATTATGTTAAATAATCTATCGGTATAGGAATAACAGGTACGCGACCGTCCGGTAGAGTCAGCGGACACAGTTTAGGTTAACGTGATCCGCTCGGCTAATTCGGGCCAGTTTGAACACAACCGCCTGGGCACCGAGTGTACTTGAATCAGATGCCGATCCATGATGGGGTCTTCCGGGCAGCACGAGCCATGCCAATGTTAGTCGAGCACATTTCCCGGATAAACCGCCATGCGGAGTTTCCCGCGCATTGTCTCTGTCCACCTCAAACCCATCCATGGCTTGCTGCGGCGTCAGCATCGGCGGCAAACGCCGCCATCCCCTCCCCGGCGGGTCATTTGCACGTCGGCGCTAACAGCGACTCGGGCATGTCACAACGAACGTCAGAATGCGCTGACACCACAACGCGATATTCCCGTCCTCCAGCGTCGGCTACCGAACCGATTGCCCCGGCCAAATGACGCATTGTGGAACTCTCAACGATGCCGTTTGAGTGTGCAAGCCATGAAACCGCCGCGCGTCCGCGCGCCGATAGCCATGGCACACAAACCTTCGCAGAAGCGCACGCAGGCAGCGGGATGGCATATCTGTTTCACACATCTCGACCGCACTGTGCTGATGACGCGCCTCAGGCCGTCGTCGACACTACGACAGTTCACAAATTTCCAGTCAGAACTCCCTGAGGGGGCAACGATTGAGATCGGCCGTACTCGTCATCTAGGCGATAGTGCCGGGAGGCTAGTTTAATGAACAATGCCAAATGTACGTTGTCTTGGGGAATTTCCGTTCTTGTCATCGTGGCCAGTTTGAGCGGCTGCGCGGGGATGTCGCGGCGCGGCACAGATACTGCGGTAGGAGCAGGCGTGGGTGGGGTGGCCGGCGCAGTACTGACCGGCGGGAGTGCGGTGGGCACCGTCGGGGGCGCTGTTGTCGGTGGCGTCGTTGGGAATGTGATCGGCAAATAGCATTCGCCGTCTTCCCTTGTCGAGTCCTTTTCGAAATCTTGAGAATACCGCCGCGGAACACTGGCAGTCGGTTCCTCTGTCGACGAGCGTACCGACCAGACAGACAAATTCGCCTGAAGTGACCGAGATATTCGGTCAGTCTCCTCTTACGGGGTGGATATCGTGTCGCTCGACCGCACTGCACTCCATAAGAATCAATCGCTCTGGGAGAAGCTGGGACCAGGCCTGATTGCCGGCGCGGCAGACGATGACCCGAGCGGCGTCGCCACCTATTCCCAGGTGGGCGCCGCATTCGGCTACGGCTTGCTGTGGACGGCTTTGGCGACGTATCCGCTCATGATCGGAATTCAGGTTGTGAGCGCGCAAATCGGTCGCGTCACCGGGGACGGCATCGCGGCGAATATTCGAAAGCACTACCCCGGCTGGATACTGTATGTCCTGGTTGGACTTTTGCTTGTGGCCAACACGATCAATATCGCGGCGGATGTGGGTGCGATGGGGGCGGCATTGAAGCTCCTGATCGGTGGTCCGGCTGTCTGGTACGCGGTCGCCTTCGGCATGGGGTCGCTGACGTTGCAGGTTTTCATCCCGTTTCCGCGTTATGCCCCCATTCTTAAGGTGCTTACGCTTGCGCTGCTCGCGTATGTGGCCACGGTCTTCAGTGTCAAGATTTCTTGGGGGGACGTGCTGTATCGGACCGTACTTCCCGATCTGTCGTTCAACGGCGGCTACATCGTGGCGGTTGTCGCGGTGTTCGGCACAACCATCAGTCCCTACATGTTCTTCTGGCAAGCGTCTCAGGAGGTGGAGGTCCAGCGCGCAACAAAGGGGCAGGAGCCGCTGACCGAGGCCCCATCGCAGGCGCGGCGAAACTTGCGCCGCATCAGAATCGACACCTATATCGGAATGGCGTTCTCGAACGTGATCGCCTTCTTCATCATACTGACTTCCGCTGTCACGCTATATCAGCACGGAGTGAGAGACATCCAGACGTCGGCGCAGGCAGCCGCAGCCCTACGGCCGCTTGCCGGCGAAGTCTCGTTCCTGCTGTTCTCTGCCGGCATTATCGGATGCGGGCTGTTGGCGGTGCCGGTGCTGGCGGGTTCGTCGGCCTATGCAGTCGCCGAGGCTTTCGAATGGCGCATTGGTCTGGGGCGCGAAGTCCTACAGGCACGTGGGTTCTACATGATATTGACGCTCGCCACCGTGCTAGGTCTGGCGTTGAATTTCACCGCCATTGATCCCATCAAGGCGCTCTTCTGGAGCGCCGTGATCAATGGCGTAATTGCTGTCCCGATCATGACAATCTTGATGCTGATGGCGGGCAGGCGCGACGTGATGGGTAAATTTGCGATCAGTCTGCGGCTAAAAGCGCTGGGCTGGCTAGCCACCGGCACCATGGCTTGCGCAGTTCTCACCATGTTCGCCACTTGGGGGCAATGAGCTGTTTGCATGCCGAAGCACGTGACGCGATTGCTATGCCCTTTCCAACAAGTGTATTGCTGGGCAACGGCGCCCGCGTTTTCGATATCAGACGCAGGGAGCGTCCAGCACGCTATATGGTTCGTGCGCTTACATACGGACCATCATTGCAGTTGGGCCTATCGTGAATAACACGACGAATGCTCTAGACGCGAGTTCACGCGAACTAATGCCTGGAAGTTGCGGGCGAGGACAACGACCATGAGAGGCCATAAGCAATTAAGCAAGCGAATGATCGCCTTGCAACTGGCGATCCGCGAGACGCGGCTTTCTCTCAACAAGCAGGAGCGTAACCTGTATCAGGCGGCAGTTCTTGTTTGGGAAGAGGAAGGCGGACGATCGTCCCGATGGCTACCCGCCCAGGATTTTTCCGTCCATGCGTGAAAGGAATGCTTAAGGCGCTCTGACAATGAGTGATTGACATTTCCATTACGGCGGAAAAAAATCCAGAAGTGGGATGTTGAGCGGCAACAGCTCGAAGCAACCGCCGGGGAGCCCGGCCACGCGGAGCCTCGGTCAATCATGGTGGCGCCATCGATTCACTCGGACGCACACATTACGCAGCGATTCAGACGCGCACGTGTCCAATCTCGGGGCATGGAGGGGAGGAAAGGCATGCTTGCGCAACCGAACAAAGGCGCCAACGATCTGCTGTCCGTCTTGCCGGACGACGAGTGGGCGCGAATCGCCCCAGAATTGACGTTGATCGAAATGCCGCTTGGAAGGGTCATTTACGAGTCCGGAGACCGTCTGGATCATGTGTATTTCCCTACCACAGCAATCGTCTCATTGCTTTATGTGATGGAAGACGGCTCGTCCGCCGAGATTGCCATTGTGGGCAAGGAGGGGGTCGTCGGCATTGCCCTGTTCATGGGCGGCGAAACTACGCCGAGCCGTGCGATCGTGCAAAGCGCCGGGTACGCCTATCGGCTGAGCGCTCGGTTGCTCAAGGAAGAGTTCAGGCGCGCTGGGCCCATGCAGCGATTGCTATTGCGCTATACCCAGGCATTGATTACGCAAATGGCGCAAACGGCCGTCTGTAACCGTCACCACTCGATCGACCAGCAGCTGTGCCGGTGGCTGTTACTGAGCATCGATCGCCTGCCGTCCAATGAGTTGCGGATGACACAGGAGTTGATCGCCAACATGCTGGGCGTTCGCAGATCCGGTGTCACGGAAGCCGCGCTCAAGCTTCAGACTGCCGGGCTTATCCGTTACAGCCACGGGCATATCGAAGTGCTGGACCGGGCCGGACTCGAAAAGCGTGTCTGCGAGTGCTATGGTGTGGTGAAACGGGAGTTCGATCGATTGCTTCCCGAGATCCAGGCCATTTGACGTCGCCCCCCGCCAGCGGGAGTGTCAACGAGCGTTCCATCGAGTCTTGCCGCACTGGCATTTCGTTAGCCCCAACCCGCTGTAGTCGGGAATGTCTGCCGTTGGCCGAGTCAACGCTGCGATTCACAGTGTCCAGCGTCTCGCCCCTAGTCCCCACCGCCTTGCCGCCTTTCACGAGGCGCTTGTCCCGTTTGCTCCGGTGCAGGTTGCCCGCGTTGTCCGCGCGACACTTGCGCGGGCTCTGAACGGGGCCCCACTTATCTGTCTCGTCCCGGGCCGCCCCCGCGGTCGTAACCGCCGTGGCCATCTGCCCCGTGGTCGTAACCGCCTTGCCCATAGCCCCCGTGATCGTAACCGGGGCCGGGTCCCCACCAGCAGCCGCCCAACGTGACGACGACAAGCATCAATAGCAAACTTCGAACCGCTTTCATGGCACCCTCCTCCGGGAAAGGCATTTTCACCGGGGTAACCGGCACCTATGCCCTCCGTACGTCTCTCAACACAAATGGTCGGCCGCCTGATAGTCCTAACGGTCCCTGGTGAGATCCTCCCTGATTTCACCCGCCTCGCCTGACGGCGTCGCCTCGTCATTTCTGCGAGGCACGTCTTCCTGACTATGCACGACTTGGAAGAAATCTTCCTTGATGCGTGAGAATTTCGCTTCCAACGCTCTGATTCGCTCTCTGACCTGACTCGGTGTCATAACCCTCTCCGTAGACTCAAGTGCGTGCCTATGCCCATGGCTCGTAACCACTTTGCTCGTGGGGGATATGGGGTGTCCGTCCGGTATCGCACATGGCGATGAAGAAATGCTGCGGAATATGACAAACACTGAACCGGCCGATCTCGCGCCGCGATGCGTCACCCCTGCCCCGATCGTGTCGGTGGATTGGTACGCTGACGTACCGTATCGGTGTCGGTCTGCCGTGTAACGTGAGGTCAATACCGGAATAGCTGCAGCTCGATAACGTCTTGCGAAACGCCTTCGGCGAGGTTCCATGAAAGCCACTCGGAAATTGCAGGCGCTCGGGCAGAGTCTGTGGCTCGACAACATCACGCGATGCTTGCTGGTTGACGGGACGCTGGCCTGGTACCGAGATGAATACGACGTCACAGGTTTGACGTCGAATCCCAGCATATTCCTCAAGGCGATTCGCGATACCGCAGCGTACGACATGGACATCGCGAAGCCGGCCGATCCGACGCTCACCGACGAAGCGTTGTTCTTCTCCCTTGCGATCAAGGACCTGACCCAGGCGGCCGGGCTGTTCCTTCCGGTGCACCAAAAGACCGACGGTGTCGATGGATGGGTCTCGCTGGAAGTGTCGCCGTGGCTCGCCGAAGACGCCGTCGGAACAGTAGCAGCCGCCAAGCGCCTGCATGCAAGCGCCGATTGTCCCAATCTGTTCATCAAGATCCCCGGCACGCCGATCGGCCTCGTCGCGATCGAGGAGGCAATCTTTGCCGGCGTGCCGATCAATGTCACGCTCCTCTTCTCTCGAGAGCAATACGTAGAGGCGGCAAACGCCTATTGGAGAGGCCTGGCGCGCAGGCGTGATGCCGGGCTTGATCTGCACGTGGCATCCGTGGCATCGCTTTTCGTCAGCCGCTGGGACACCGCCATCACAGGGGAGGTGCCGTTCGGATTGCGCAACCGTCTCGGCGTGGCTGTGGCCAAACAAACGTACGGCGCCTACCGTGAGCGCATGTCGCACCCGATGTGGCACGAGTTGTCCGAAGCTGGTGCAAGCTCCCAGCGCCTGTTGTGGGCCAGTACGGGAGTCAAGAGCCGGGAACTCTCGCCGGGCTACTACGTTGAAGCACTTGCCGCACCGGATACGATAAACACGGTGCCGGAGGCAACCCTTCTGGCATTTGCGACGCACGGCGAATTGATCAGTGTCATGCGCGAGGATGGTGGTAACGCCGATCCGGTGCTCGCAGACTTCGCGCACGCCGGCATCGACGTTGCTGCACTCGCCGCACGCCTTCAGCGCGAAGGCGTTGCGTCGTTTCGGCAGGCATGGACTGAACTCATGCAGGTCATTGCCGACAAACGCACACTCGACTGACACCCGAGCCCGGCGGCACAGCGTACGCCCCGAGCGCACTGATGGCCGAAGCGCCGCGTGTGACGGGGTCGGGCGATTCCTTTACGTGTGCTTCTTCAGATCGTGGCGTGCGTCGCCGACGACTGACTGAACTTTGCCGACATGCTTCTCGATCTTGCCGTCGACCTCCAATTTCGTGTTGCCGACCACCTTACCGGTGACCTCTTTGATTTTGCCGACGGCTTCCTTGACCCGGCCTTTCACTTGGTCTTTGTTCATGATGATTTACGTTCTCGGTGGATAAGAACTTGAGCCCCTTGACCGGGGCTCGGGTGTCGCGCGCTTTCGTGGCGACATGCATCACACGCCGATTGACGGTGTCGAGCAAGATCTGGATTGCGCGCCTCATAGTCGACCCATCAAGAGCAGAACAATCACGACGGCCAGCAGCAATCCCACTGCGCCGCTCGGCGCAAATCCCCAACCCGAGTTGTACGACCAGGCTGGGAATGCTCCTACCAACAGAAGTGCCAGAACAATCAGCGCCACAATTCCTAAAGACATGATTTACTCCCCGCTTTGGTTAGAGGGAGATTTCCAAGCCCTCACAATAAGGGTAGTCGCACAACGACGGCACGTCGGTTCGGTGCCGTACTAAGACGGCGGACGAGGCTCGTTCGGTATTGGAAGCCTCTGATCAGCGCCGCGATCAGGTGTGGCGGCAATAGATTTCTGTTCGGTAGTGGACAGACCTACGGAACAAACGCTCCTAGTTTCGAGTGAGCGATGTTGCCAGATCGCACTACCTTCGTGAGTCAAAGGGCGTAGCAGTCAACCGTTTCACCATTCGATGGAGATGTCAGCGATGCAGCACGATGATCTTGATCAGTTGTGCGTCGACACCCTGCGCACCTTGTCGATCGACGCGGTGCAAAAGGCGCAGTCCGGGCACCCGGGCACGCCGATGGACGCTGCTCCGACGGTTTATTGTTTGTGGCAACGTTTCCTGCGTTACGACCCGGACCATCCGCTCTGGCCTGCCCGGGATCGCTTTGTCTTGTCGAACGGGCATGCCTGTGCGCTGCTGTACAGCTTGCTGCACGTTTGTGGTGTCAAGAGCGATGATGCAGCCGACGAATTGGCCGTGACGATCGACGACCTTAAGTCCTTCCGACAACCGGGAAGCCGATGCACCGGACACCCCGAGTACGGTTGGACGACGGGTGTCGAGACCACGACCGGTCCGCTTGCGCAAGGCATTGCCACGAGCGTGGGTATGGCGATCGCACAGAAATGGCTAAGTGCAACCTACGACCGTCCGGGGTTTCCGCTATTCCGCTACAACATCTACGCGCTTTGCGGTGACGGCGACATGATGGAGGGGCTCGGTGCGGAAGCCGCCTCGCTCGCCGGTCATCTGAAGCTGGCCAATCTGTGCTGGATATACGACGACAACCACATCACGGTCGAAGGATCCACCCGCCTGGCGTTCACCGAAGACGTCGGTGCGCGCTTTGCATCGTATGGCTGGCATGTCGAGTGCGTAAGCGACGCCAATGACCTGACGCAGTTGTCGCGCGCTTACCAAGGCTTTCTCGACACCGGCGACGCGCCAACCCTCATCATCGTGCAAAGCCATATCGGCTATGGCGCGCCACACCGCCAGGACACGCGTGAAGCTCATGGAGCGCCGCTCGGCGCGGCGGAGGTGCGTCTAGCCAAGGAATTTTTCGGCACCGATCCCGACAAGCAGTTCGATGTGCCCGATGGCGTAACGTCGCATTTGCACGGAGGCCTCGGCCGCCGCGGCCGCGACGCCCATACGCGTTGGCTCGAGCTTTTTGCGGACTATCGGGCCCAGTACCCCGACTTGACCGATGCACTGGAGCGAATGCAGGCGCGGGAGCTACCCCCTGGGTGGGACGCCCCCCTGCCCGCTTTTACCGCGACGACGGCCAGTCTTTCGACCCGCGCTGCATCGGGGCAAGTGCTCAATGCCATTGCCGAGCGTGTACCCTGGTTACTAGGGGGCGCTGCCGATCTCTCGCCATCGACGCTCACTCGCCAGACCTTCGATGTCGTGGGCGATTTCCAGAACCCCGGTGCACAGGCTGGCGGCAACTATCGGGGCCGGAACTTTCACTTCGGTGCGCGCGAGCATGCCATGTGTGCGATAGCCAACGGCATGAGTCTGTCGTCGCTACGACCGTTTGTCGCCAGCTTCCTCATCTTCAGCGATTACTGCCGGGCGGCACTCCGGCTGGGTGCGATGATGGAACTGCCGCTCATCACGGTTTGGACGCATGACTCCATCAGCCTGGGGGAAGACGGGCCGACGCACCAGCCGGTCGAACAACTTGCCTCGCTGAGGGCCATGCCGGGCATGACCGTACTGCGTCCGGCCGACGCCGGGGAAGTGACCGAGGCATGGCGCGTCATCATGGAACGCAAGCGCGGGCCGGTCTGCCTCGTACTCACACGTCAGGCCGTGCCAATTCTTGATCGGCAACGTTACGCAAGTGCCGCAGGCGTTGCCCGAGGCGCTTATATCCTGGTTGATGCCTGCAAGGAAATGGGCATTGAAGGCGGTACCCCGGACGTGCTGCTGCTGGCCACTGGCAGCGAAGTTGCGTTGTGCGCCGCGGCGTACGACGAACTGAAGCGGGATGGCATTTTCGCTCGGGTGATCAGCATGCCGTCGTGGGAAATATTCGAGAGTCAGTCGCTGGCGTATCGCGACCACATTCTGCCGCCCTCCGTCATCGCGCGAGTTGCCGTGGAGGAGGCTTCCACCTTTGGATGGGAGCGCTATGCCGGGCATGAAGGCGCCATTTTCGGGTTGCACACGTTCGGCAAGTCCGGCCCGCGCGAGGCGCTGGCACGTAATTTTGGCTTCGACGTGGCGCATATCGTGACTGCCGCCAAGGCGCAACTCATGCGTCACGGTACGAAGCCGCGCGGGACACCGTCATGAGCGAATCCAGAACGCTTGCATCGGGGATCGCGTCGGTCAGCCCATACGCTGGACAGCAGCTCTCGCCGGACAAGCTGGTCAACGTCTCGCGTCTGGTAACGGCCTACTATTGCAACACGCCCGACCCGGACATTCCGGCGCAGCGCGTAGCGTTTGGAACCTCCGGCCATCGCGGTTCGTCGTTCCTGACGACGTTCAACGAAGCGCATATCCTGGTGATCAGTCAGGCCATCTGCCGCTACCGCCAACGGCATGGCATCGATGGACCGATATTCGTTGGCATCGACACGCATGCTTTGTCCGAACCGGCGTTTGCAACTGCCATGCAGGTGTTCGCAGGCAACGGTCTCGACGTGATGATTTCGGCGGGTGGCGAATACACGCCAACGCCTGCGGTGTCCCATGCCATCGTCACATACAACCGCGGGCGTACGGCAGGGCTCGCTGACGGTGTCGTCATCACGCCGTCGCACAACCCTCCCGATAACGGCGGCTTCAAGTACAACCCGCCGCACGGCGGGCCGGCGGAGTCC
The DNA here is from genome assembly GCF_902459625.1 of Pandoraea cepalis. Classification (NCBI taxonomy): domain Bacteria; kingdom Pseudomonadati; phylum Pseudomonadota; class Betaproteobacteria; order Burkholderiales; family Burkholderiaceae; genus Pandoraea; species Pandoraea cepalis. The sequence goes on along the minus strand of NZ_CABPRY010000003.1, from coordinate 580,839 downwards.
GCGGTGACCACCTGGATCGAGACGCAAGCCAACGTGCTGTTGCGCGGCGGACTGCGAGCGATGCCAAGGATCAGCGTCGAGCAGGCCATGCGTGCATCCACGACGCACCCCTATGACTTCCTGAACACTTATCTTGACGACTTGCCCAACGTTATCGACATGGACGTGTTGCGTGCTTCAGGCATTCATATGGGCGTTGACCCACTGGGGGGCGCCGGTGTTCACTATTGGCCGGCCATTGCCGATCGGTATCGACTCAATCTGACGGTCACCCGCACGACCGTGGACCCGACATTCGCCTTCATGACCGCCGATTGGGACGGCCGAATCCGAATGGATCCGTCGTCGGCCTTTGCGATGCAAGGCCTGATCGCCCAGAAAGATGCGTTCGACGTCGCCTTCGCCTGCGACACCGATCATGACCGGCACGGCATCGTGACGCCAGGCGGGGGCTTGCTTGCGCCCAACCACTATTTGGCCGTGACCGTCGAGTACTTGTTTGAGCACCGCCCTGAGTGGCCGGCCGACGCCGCGATTGGCAAGACCGTTGTCGGCAGCCAGTTGATCGACCGTCTGGCGTCGAAGCTCGGGCGCCGTCTTTACGAGGTTCCCGTCGGGTTCAAATGGTTTGCTGCCGGGCTGCTCGATGGATCCCTGGCGGTCGCCGGAGAGGAAAGCGCAGGCACGAGCTTCTTGCGGCGCGACGGTGCCGTCTGGACAACCGACAAGGACGGTCTGATCCCTGCACTGCTGGCAGGCGAGATGCTGGCGCGCACCGGGCGGGACCCCGGAGCGCTGTACAAGACACTGACGTACGCATTGGGCTCCCCCGTGGAGGCCCGACGCGAAGCGAGTGCGACACCCGCACAGAAGGCTGTGCTCGCGGCCTTGTCAGCCGACAAGGTGCGATCGAAGCGGCTCGCCGGAGAGCCGATTAATGCAATTCTGACCCTGGCACCCGGAAACGACGCGCCAATCGGTGGCTTGAAAGTGATGGGCGATCATGGCTGGTTTGCCGCGCGCCCGTCTGGCACGGAAGCGATCTATAAGATCTATGGCGAGAGCTTTCAGGGCGAGCGCCACCTGCAGCAACTGCTGAACGAGGCGCAAGCCATCGTCGATGAGGCGCTGGGCGACGTAACCTCGCCGCCGTCATAGCAGGCGTCCCCCCAAAGCCTGCCTGAAGCAGGCCCCTCGTGGATCAGTCGACCCTGGCTGGTCAGGGCACTCGCACACTATCGAAACTCGAGTGGCAAAAATAGCGTGATGCCCGGAGATGTCGGAGGTGCGTATACGACGGGCGGCGGGCCGTAAACATACCCGCCGTCTCCATACGGGTTGTAATGACGTTCCCTGTCGTGCCGATGGTCGTAAGGTGCCCGTTGACGCTCGCGCCTGTCCCCCTGTCGCATATCATGATGCGCCCCCTGATCGCGATAGCCTGGCTGCGCTTGAGGCACCGACGGCGCAAACACGCCGAAGATCACCAACGCAAGACCGATCGTCCTGATGGGATTCATGCAATGATTTGGTGTGAGTAAGGATTTCATCATTGACTCCTGCTTTCTCAGCGCTTGTGGCCCACGCGATGTCCTTGGTTGCGGAATATCAGGTCGGCATTGTGCTTCTGCACGTCGGACATGCTGTTGTAAAGCGTCTCGAAGGCGAGCGTCAGTTTCTTGATACCGTCGGCATGAGCCTCCGCAATTTGACCGTAGGACCGCAAATCGTCAACGGCGCTCATATGGCTTGCGTCATCGGCGCGTGCTTTAAGTAGCGACTGCGTCCTGTTGGCGTTGTCTCGCATTATTTGCGCAACGGGTTGCCACAGCGACTCTTGCGTCGACGTGATTTGCAGTCGCGTATGCAGATTGCTAATGCGGGTTTCGACGGGCGTGCGCGATGCGATATTTGCGTAATGGGCCCCCATGTGACGGTCCGTGGCAGGGGCTGCGCCCGACGGCGAGCAGATGACGGCGAGGCCGGCAACGATCAGGACTTCAAGTACGCGCGCGACGTGAAGTTGCTTTGGAATGCGGGAGTTTTTCATGGCATTTCTCAATAGTACGTCGGCGACAATTTGTGCGGTCAGCCCGTGATTGGCTGCCATCGCGGGCGAGGAGCATATCCCTTATCTCTCCGCACCGAGGTTATGTCTGTTCGCTGGCGGACCCTCCTCTCTGTTCTCCCGGGATCAAGCTTTGTTCGCTATCGGACAGACGTACGGAACGTCCGCCCTTAGCCTCTGCATCGTGCCATCGATATGAGTTCGAGCGGCACTGACGGCCCTTGAACAGCCTGGGTCGTCGGCGCAGAGCGGCTGGTAAAGCACTTTCGTCAAGACGATAGGGAGAGGCAGATGTTCACATGCAGAACCTGCGGCGAGTTGAGCGACTTTCCGGATGTGACGCCGGAAATCAACGACCTCGGTTTTTATTTCGATTGCCCCGACTGCGGTGCGAGAAACAAGCTTGTCAACGTGGCTACAGCGGGCGAGACAGCAGCGCTGGTGCAGCTTTCCGACGAGTAAATCGCCACACCAAAAGGTCTGGTGCTCTGAGTGGAGAAAGCAAGATGAACTACGAAGATCGTGACACGTACGGAATGTACAAGGTGCGAGAGACGGTGCGTCCCGGCCCCGGTACGGTGCGGGGACCCGGTCCCAGTCTGATGGGCGCAGACACGCTCGTCGGTAACAGCGTGATCGATTCGCATGGTGACGACCTGGGTGACATCAAGGAAATCATGCTGGACGTTCGGGCCGGCAGGATCAGCTACGCTGTTCTGTCATTTGGTGGCTTTCTGGGCATGGGGAAAAAGCTGTTCGCCGTGCCCTGGCAGGCATTGAAACTCGATACGGAGAACAAGTGCATGGTTCGCGTCCATCGGCCCGCTTGGCGCGGGGCGCTCACTGGCGGCTTGGCAATCGCGCTTGGCCTCGCGCTTGTGCCCGCAAAGGCCGAGGACAGCAGCATGACCTCGGAGGCCAAGAGCGACATGCACCGTTCGGAACGTGTCATGTCCGACAGTTGGATTACTACCAAAGTGAAATCCGAGCTCCTCGCGAATAGCATCAGCGACGGCACGAACGTCAGCGTGAAGACCACCCACGGCGTAGTCGTGTTGACTGGGACGCTTGCCAGTCAAGACGCCGTCAGCGGTGCGAAGCGCATTGCGGAACATGTCAAGGGCGTCAAGCGCGTCGATAGCTCGGGATTGACCGTTGGCCCGCGATAGTTTGCACAGGTTCGATAACAGCATGACGAGATCGGCGAGTCTCACCGAGGAAGCGAGGTGATTGTCGTGCGTTATGCGGTGCTTCGGTTTGTCACGAGGGGTTTCATTTTGCGCGGCCCATAGCGGCGAGTGCCGCTTGCAAACGAGCATCACGCCGCATGCCCGTCAATCGATCGAGCCCATGGACTCGCTCGCATATTCTTACGAATCAGGAGGTCCACCGTGTGGTCATTCGCATGGATCAACCGGGGCGCGGCCCGTCTTTTCGGACCTAAAGGAAGTTATGGCGGCCCAATCTCGCAACGACTCGACGCCCGCCCGCCCCTACCCGCGAACGGCTCGGAAAGCGTCGACACGGCAGCGTCCCTGGTCGAGCCGACACCGCGCATGCCAGTGGACGCGCGGGGCCTGGCACTGGGCATTCTGGCGACGCTCGCCATGCTATTCGCCCTTGAGTGGGCGCAACGATTTGTCGTCCCGGTACTGCTCGGCGTTTTCCTTGCTTACACCCTGAACCCACTGGTCGTCGGGTTGGGGAAGCTAAGAGTCGGACGTTATGCTGGCGCCGTTATCGTGATGCTCGCCGTCGTCGGCATATTCGTGTCCGGCAGCTATCCCTTGCGCGATCAGATCGACAGAGTGGTCGAGCAGTTACCTGCGGTCACACGGACGTTCTCGACCTTATTGGATAACCTGCACAGCGGCACATTCGGCAATCTTCAAAAGATGAAAGCCGCTGCGGGGGCGATCGAGAACGCGGCCAATCGGGCCTCCGACCTGTCCTCGCCGCCGAGGCAGTCGGTGACGCATGTCGTGCTGGATCAGCCCGCTTTCAAGCTGAGCACCTTTCTGTGGGTGGGTTCAATGGGGGCGCTGGGATTCATTGCCCAAGCCCTGACAGTGATCCTGCTGGCATTTTTTCTTTTGGTCAGCGGAGACACGTTCAAGCGCAAGCTCGTGCGGTTGGCGGGGCCGTCGCTATCGTCGAAAAAAATTACCGTGCGCATTCTCGACGACATCAACAACTCCATACAGCAATACATGCTGATGCTGCTCGTGACCAATATGCTGGTCGGCGGGCTCAGTTGGGTTGCGTTTCGCGCAATGGGTCTGGATAACGCCGGGGCCTGGGCCCTGGCGACGGGACTTTTGCATGTGGTGCCCTACCTCGGGCCTGGGGTGAGCGCTGCGGCGACTGGTATGGCCGCGTACATGCAGTTCCAATCGTTCTCGATGGCGCTGCTGGTCTCGGGGACGTCTCTTGCGATTGCGACGCTCGTCGGCACCTTCGTCTCCACGTGGATTACCGGGAAGATCGCCAAGATGAATCCGGTCGCCATCTTCGTCTCGCTGCTTTTCTGGGGCTGGCTCTGGGGAATCGCCGGCATGCTGCTGAGCATCCCGATCATTGTCATCGTGAAGGTCATATCGCAGCACGTGGAGCATTTCCAGCCTGTGGCGGAACTCCTGGGCGACTAGATCGACGGCAGCCCCGCCACATGCGGTAGATCGGAGACTACGCGGCTGTCTTCAGTCCCGGCATCGAATTACCCAGGTCGGTGCTGGCTACAGCAAACGATATCGCTACCGGATTCATGCTGTCGACCATCGAGGACGGCATCAGAATGGTGGCGCCGCGTTCTTTGGTCGTCTCGTAGATGATATTCATGGCGCGCAGTTGCAACGCCTGCGGATGTCCTTCGTAAATTGCCGCAGCCTCCACAAACTTCGCCGCGACGATGGCTTCCGCGGATCCGAGAATCATGCGCGCCTGCTTTTCGCGCTCGGCCTGAGCCTGCCTCGACATGGCGTCCTGGAGGGCGACCGGAATGGCGACGTCGCGCACCTCCACCGACATCACGGCGATGCCCCATGCGGCCGTCTTGGCGCCGATTTCCGCGCGCAGTTGTTCGTCCGAAGCCTTCCGATCGGAAAGCAGGGTCGATAGCATCGACGCGCCTATCATCTCGCGCAAGGATGTCTGGGACACCCGGTCGATCGCCTGCCGGTAATCGGTGATCGCCAAGGCGGCCTTCTGGGCATCGTCGACGTGCCAGAAGATGATCGCGTCGACGTTGACTGGCACGGTGTCCTTTGTCAGCGCTTGCTCGGCGTTGAATGCCGTGGTTTGTATGCGTTCGTCGATCACTGCCGTGATGCTATCGATGACCGGCAGAATCATGAACAGTCCCGGGCCCTTCACGCTTTGCAGTTTGCCGGCGCGCAGGATCACGAACTTCTGCCATGCGTTAGCCATCTTCAGCGTCGAACCCAGCAATACGGCAGCGACAAGAAAGCATGGTGCCAGATACGGACTGATGTAGACGCCAGCCACCGCTCCCCCGAGAAGCAGTACCAGTACCAAGAATGACGTGATGGAATTCATGATGAGCGCTCCTGTGCGAGCGGATTTCAGTCCACCGGCGTATCGAGATGACCAAGATGCGGGGCCTTGACGCCACGCCCCTAACTATCGTCTCGTTTGTGAGCCGGCGGATCGTCCCAGTAGCCCGCGCGGCCGAAGTGGTTATGGATGCTGATTTCCTGGCGTCGATCGAGTCGGGCCTTGGCATCGTAGGGCGGCGCGGCTTTCACTGCTTCGCGCGTCAGCGCCAGCGACACAGTCGCGTCTAGCCAGTTCATTTGCTCGATCACCTTCACGGGGACGGCCACCAGATGGCCCATCCACCAGTTGCTGGTGTTCACGATGAGGTAGCGCAGCGCCCAGGTGTGAACATCCACGAGCAAGCCTTCCACGTGTCCGATGTCCCCGTCGCTCGCATGGATGTGATAGTTGGTCACCGCATCGGCACTGCGCAGATGCCGATCGTGTCGCGGCCTATTCACGCTCTCGTCATTGGAATTCGCAGCTTCTCGTGCCGCACGAAATGCATCCAGCTCAGAACGGCTGCCGCTTGCGAGGCCGCCCGGAAACGCGCTTTCTCCCCATGCGCCCATGCCGCCCCAGTAGTCCGGATACCCGTAATACGCCAGATAGTCGGCTTCATGCTCGCGGGAAACCGGCTTGTGCATGTCGATGTTCGGACTGTGCTTGACCTGGTCCCTGGTGATCGTGACCGGGATGATGTCGTCGAGCCAGTCGCTCTGGCCAATCGAGATCGGCGAGATCAATACCTGCCGGTTCGCAAGCCACGTCCCGGTTTCCACGACGAGGTATCTGACGACCCACGCCTTGTCGTCGAAGTACAGATCTTTCACGAGACCGACATCACCGTCAGTCGCGCGGACGGTGCAGGCCTCCAGTTCGTCCAGGGTTCGTAACATGGCAAACCTCCCGTGAATCGCCTGTCAATGACGGCGTCCGCCCGTTGCATGTACACAAACACCACGCGATGGAGACGATCGGACGCCGAAGTCGCCTTCACCCTACGTCAAAGTTTCCAGCGCGTCCGTTCGGTATCGAACCGACGCGCTCGGGAAAAGCCGCGACCATCATTTGAGGCATATGCCGCGCATGTGCGAAGAGGAGTCGATCATGAGAAAGGAACGGATACTGCTTCATGTCTACGGAGAACGTCAGGACGCAGTCTGGACATTGACGTGTCTGGATCTGTCGTTTTCCTCCAGCGCCACAGATCTGATGAAAGCCAAAGAATATGTCAGAGCCAACGCCCACGAGTACCTGCAGGGAAAACTGGTCGGTGAGAATGTCCAATGCCCGGCCGTGCCGGTGAGCGGGCGCGACGTTTCCCAGCGCAAGGTGAAATACTGGCTTGCTCGAATCTGGCAGCACTTCGACCCCCGCACGCGAGACCACATTTACGACGAGGTCGTCGGTCTGGATGACAAGCATCCCGTGTTCTCCTGATAGCCGTGCAACGCCGGAGACATCGGCATGTGGAAACCGCCAGGAATGGATTACTTTGTCGGAACCCCACGGGGGACGAGCGACTTCGGGCCTGTGGAAGCCCCGATTCGCGCGGAATTGTTCAGCCGCGACCGACTGGAGCAACATGCACTCAGTCTGGCCCGTGCCCAGCAAGTCGCCGCTCATCCGCCGCGCACCCGAGGGCTAACCTCACGCGCGGCCGACAATGAGCGCATATTGCGCGGGTGCTATGACGCAACTGCGCACGCCACGTTGCAACGTCGCTCGATCACCCCGGCTGCGGAATGGCTACTAGACAATTTCCGCACCGTCTCGGACCAGTTCAGAGAGGTCCGGAACGGTCTGAACACGAAGTCTTTTCGATCATTGCCGCGGCTGCTTGACGGCCCGTTGCGTGGCCTCCCGCGCATCTATGGAGTGATGTGGGCCTTCGTGGCTCACACCGACAGCCGTTTCGATCCTGCGCTGCTCACGTGCTTTCTGCTCGCCTATCAGAAGGTCGAGCCGCTGACCATGGCAGAGCTTTGGGCCATGCCACTCACACTGCGCGCCGTGATGATCGAGAATCTCCGGCGCCTCTGCGCGCAAGTCACACGAGCCCAGGTGAGCCGTCAGGCCGCCGACCGATATGCGGATGACCTACTCGCGCACAAAGCGTCTGCATCCCCTGATGCCGGTGATGCCGCACCGACAAACGCGCGCGTCGTCGAGCCGTTCGAACCGGCTTTCACGGTCCAGTTGATTCAGCGCCTGCGCTATCAGGATAGGTCCCTGCAATGGCTGAGCGACCAACTGGCGCAGCAAGGGCAATCGGCTGAGGAGATCGTCCAGGCCGAACACGCCAGTCAGGCGGCTGCGAACATGAGCGTGCGCAATGTCATCACCAGTTTGCGCGACATGCGGGCGTTCGATTGGCAGCCACTGTTCGAGGACGTCAGCCTGGTCGACGCGCATCTGCGCCACAACGCAGGTTACGCGGAAATGGACTTTGCGACTCGCGATGGCTACCGGCACGAGATCGAGAAATTGGCGGCAAGATCGCGCTTGTCGGAGCTTGAGGTCACGCAAGCGCTGAACACCCGGGCGGCCGCCGCAGCTTCTGGCACGGGCGATGCGGCTGACGCCGAAGACATGGCGCGTCGCGCGGACCCGGGCTACTATCTTCTGTCGGCCGGCCGGCGCGCCTTTGAGCGTGAGATCGCGTATCGTGTGCCGATCGCCCGTCGCTGTCGGTTGCATGATGCCCGGCAATGCGCGGTGGCCTACATCGTGAGCGTTTGTCTGCTGAGTGGCTTGATCCTGGCCATTCCCGTCTTGCTCAGCGCCACGGCGGGGGTGGGCGTCGCCGGTCTGGTTGTATTGGCCGTATGTGGTCTGTTCCCTGCGTCGGAGCTTGCCGTTTTGCTCATCGACCGCGCGTTAGCCCGACTGATCCCCCCCCGCCACTTGCCGCGCCTTGAGCTGGCCGACGGCATTTCGCCTGAACTCAGAACGTTCGTCGTCGTACCGATGATGCTGACGAACGAGGCAGACATCGCCGCACAGGTCGCACAGTTGGAAGTGCACTATCTTGCGAATGCCAAGGGTGACGTCCGGTTTGCCCTGCTCTCCGACTGGCGCGACGCCGATGCGGAGCACATCGACAGCGATATGCCGCTTCTGGCAGCCGCCAGCGCCCGCATTGCGACGCTTAATTCCCGCTATGCAGACAGCACTGCCGATACCCCACGATTCTTCCTGTTCCATCGCAGGCGCCGTTGGAATGAAACGCAGCGCAAATGGCTGGCATGGGAGCGCAAACGGGGCAAACTCCACGAGTTCAACCGGCTGCTGCGAGGTGCCACCGACACCTCGTTCATGGACATCGAAGGACGTGCGCCGTGGACACCTCCCGGTGTCCGGTACGTCATCACGCTCGACAGCGACACGCGTTTGCCTATCGACGCCGTGCGGCAGCTCGTTGGCACAGCCGCGCACCCGCTGAACCGCCCGCACTTCGATCGGAGCTCGCGGCGCGTGGTCGCTGGTTACGGCATTCTGCAACCGCGCATCACGCCAACACTGCCCGCCATGCACGAGGGAACCCTCTATTCGCGCCTGTTTTCGGGACGCTACGGCATCGATCCCTATGCCGGCGCCGTGTCCGATGTGTATCAGGATTTGCTTGGCGAGGGCAGTTACATCGGCAAAGGCCTGTATGACGTCGATGCGTTCGAATCCGCGCTTGCAGACCGAATTCCGGAGAACACGATTCTTAGCCACGACCTTTTCGAAGGCAACTTCGCCCGTTGCGGATTGGTCACGGATGTCGAACTGTTCGAAGACTTCCCTTCGCATGCGCAGGTCGCCGCCATCCGGCTGCACCGGTGGATCCGCGGTGACTGGCAACTTCTGCCGTGGATTGTCGGCAAGCGCGGCGGGGCGATTCCGGCGGCGGCTCGATGGAAGATGCTCGACAATTTGCGTCGCTCGCTCACTGCGCCAGCGGCGCTGGCTACGCTGGTGTGCGCATGGGTAGTCGCACAGGCGCCTGTCGGGGTCTGGTCGGCACTGGTATTGCTGGCGATTTCCGCCTCCACGATATTCATGATTGCGGCAGGCCTGATCCCGTCACAGACTGGCATTTCGATGTCGAGCCACTTGCGCGCGGTTGGCCGCGACATTGGCAGCGGCGTCGAGCGTACGTTTATCGTAGCGTCGATGTTGGCGAACCAGGCGTGGCTCGCCGCCGACGCCATCGCACGCACGTTATTCCGGCTGACCGTCTCACGGCGCAGACTGCTCGAATGGGTAACGGCGGCGCAGCTTAAACTGCATGCGGGGCGCTCGTTCGGCAATTTTATTTGGTCGCTTCGCGGTGCCATCACACTCACGGTATTGTGCGCGGCCATCGTGACATGGCTCAGACCTGCCAGCCTTCTCTGGGCAGCGCCGTTTCTGATCGTCTGGGGCCTCTCTCCGTTCGTCGCCCAACGGATCAGCCGCCAGCCGCGCCCCGCGCGCTCGTCCCTCGTCTCGACGGAAGATAACGAGGCACTGCGAATGGCCGGCCGGCGAATCTGGCGTTTTTTCACTACCTTTGTCGACGACGACAATCATCACCTCCCGCCCGACAACTTCCAGGAAGACCCGCGCCCCGTGGTGGCACACCGAAGCTCGCCGACCAACTTTGGCCTCTATTTGCTGTCGGTACTGTCTGCCCGCGACTTCGGTTGGATTGGCGTGACGGAGACGCTCGAACGTTTGGAGCGAACGCTTGGCACGATGTCGACCCTTGCGCGCTACCAGGGGCATTTCTTCAACTGGTATGACACCCAGGATCTGAGCCCTCTGGCACCGCAGTATGTGTCGAGCGTTGACAGCGGCAATCTGGCAGGCCATCTGCTCGTGGTGACGAGCGCGTGCGAAGAAATTGCTCTCGAACCGGTGTTCGGCCGCGCGCAGCTCGATGGAGTTCTCGACACGGTTGCGCTCTTGCGCGACGCCATCGCTCACGAGAGCGACGACCGGCGAACCCTCACGGTGAACCGGAACCACTTATACGAAGAGCTCAATGCGCTGGAACACATGCTCCTCCAGCCGGTGCCGTCCGAACCGATTGACGTCATCGCCGATGCATCCGAGGGGTGGCGCCGGCGCTGGTGCGAGATCGACCATCTCGCGACGACGCTGCTCGATCTCGCCCAGACATTCGTGAACGAACGTGGTGACGCTGCGCATAGCGAAGTGCTCTACTGGGTCGGCGCGATTCGGAACAATGTCAAGAGCCACCTGCTCGATCTCACGCCGGACGTGTCGCCTGCCGGCCAATCGCCCCGGTACTTCACGGCGTCACCTTTACCCGGTCCGGACATCGCCAAACGATTTGAAGCCGTTGCAGCATTGGCTCGCCGGCTATTCGACGAGATGGATTTTCGCTTCCTGTTCGCCTCCGACCGGCGCTTGTTCTCGATTGGTTATCGAATGGCGGACGCCGAGCTGGACAACTCGTACTATGACCTGCTTGCGTCCGAGTCGCGATTGACGAGCTTCATTGCCATCGCCAAGGGCGACGTGCCGGCAACGCACTGGTTCCGGCTCGGGCGCATCATGGCGCCTTACGGCAAGGCAGCGGTGCTGATGTCATGGTCAGGCTCGATGTTCGAATACCTGATGCCGTCACTGGTGATGGACTATCCCCACAGGAGCCTGCTGGATTCATCGTGCGGGCTTGCCGTCGCGAGTCAGATTGCCTATGGCAGGACGCGTAGCGTGCCGTGGGGAATCTCCGAGTCGGCCTGTAACATTCGGGACCGTGCGATGACCTATCAATATGCCGATTTCGGCGTGCCCGAGTTGGCATTGAAGCGTGGGCTTGCGCGGTCTCTCGTGATCGCGCCCTATGCTACGGTGCTCGCCGCAATGTATGATTTGCCGCACGCCGTGACCAACCTGAAACGGCTCGACGGTGTTGGCGCTCGCGGTGTCTTCGGCTATTACGACGCCATTGACTACACCCCTTCTCGGCTACCGAAAAACTGTAACGCCGTTCCGGTTCGCACCTACATGGCCCATCATCAGGGCATGTCGCTGGTCGCGCTGACGAACGTGCTGTTCGGCGACGTCATGCGGCAACGCTTCCATCGTCAGCCCGTCGCGCGGGCCGCCGACTTGCTCTTGCATGAGGCGAACCCACGCGAAATCAGCGCGGTGGATCTCGCGCCCGACATCGCGGACACGCCAACGGGTATCGAGGCGATTGTGCCGGTCATGCGCCGATTCTATTCCGCAGGACAGACCCCTCCCGCCACGCACTTGCTATCGAACGGCGAATATTCCGTCATGATCACTGCCGCCGGGTCTGGATACAGCCTATGCGGCAACGCTGCCGTGACCCGCTGGCGCGAGGACCTTACGTGCGACCGCTGGGGCAGCTATCTGTTTCTGCGGGATACGGCAAATGACGCTGTCTGGTCCGCGACCTTCCAGCCTGTGGACACCGAGCCAGACGCCTACGACGTGGCGTTCTCCGAGGATCGTGCAAGCATCGTCCGGCAGGAAGGCTCGCTTGTCTCGACACTGGAAATCATGGTGTCGCCCGAAGACAACGCCGAAGTCCGTCGCCTGTCCATCACCAACGAGGGCGCGCTGACGCGCGAAATTGAGGTCACTTCCTACGCCGAAGTCGTGCTGGCGCCGATGGCGAGCGACACGGCGCACCCTGCGTTTTCCAATCTGTTCGTCCAGACCGAATACCTGCCGGAAGTGCAGGGTCTGCTCGCCATGCGCCGCCCTCGCGGAGGCACGGATACGCCCTTGTGGGCGGCGCATGTGTTGGCGCGCTCGCCGCATGGCGGCAATGTGGGCTATGAGACGGATCGGGCACGTTTCATCACACGGGGGCGAACGATTCGCGACCCGTTGGCGGTGATGGACGGCCGTCCGCTGTCGAATACGGTAGGCCCGGTACTGGACCCGATCTTCAGCCTGCGCACGCGCATTATCGTTGCCCCCGGTGCGACCGAGCATCTGGTGTTTTCTACGATGGTGGCGCCAAGCCGTGAGGCATTGCTCGATCTCACCGACAAATATCACGACCCGGCAAGCTTCCAACGCATTTCGACATTGGCGTGGACACAGGGACAGGTCAATCTGCACTATTTGGGTATCACCGCCGATGACGCACACCTCTTCCAGTTCATCGCCAACCGGGTGCTCTATGTTGACACCGCGATGCGTGCTGCCGCCGAGGTGCTCAAACGCAACACGCTCAGTGCACCATCGCTATGGCGATTTGGCATTTCCGGAGACTTACCTATCGTACTGGTCCGCGTGGACGATCAGGACGACCGCGACATTGTCAGACAGTTGCTGCGTGCCCACGAATACTGGCAAGGCAAAGGCGTTCCGGTCGACCTCGTGATTCTTAATGAACGCAAGGTGTCTTATATCGAGGATCTGCAAGTCTCCCTTCAGACGATGGTCAGCGGCACACAGGTCACATCCGGGCCTAACGACGGCCGTGGCAGCATTTCCGTCATTCGCGCCGACGGCCTGGAGGCGGCGGAAATGACATTGTTGCTAACGGCCGCCCGTGTCGTGCTTGCGGGGGCGAGACAAGGCAGCCTCGAAGAACAGGTCGTGCGCATGGGTCGTAGCATTACCCACATGCCATTGAGTATCGGCCGAACGCGGGCAACGCGTGGCGACGACATCGCCGACACGCCGTTGCCCGCCCCTGCGCTTGAGTATTTCAACGGGCTGGGTGGGTTTGCCGAGCAGGGGCGCGAGTACGTGACGGTACTCGGTCCGGGCCAGCGCACACCCGCGCCATGGCTGAACGTCATCGCCAATCCGGAATTTGGTTTTCAGGTCTCCGAGTCAGGGGGCGGCTACACTTGGTCGGCCAATAGCCAAGCCAATCAACTGACGCCATGGTCGAACGATCCGGTCGTCGATCCGTGCAGTGAGGCGTTCTTTTTGCGCGACGACGAAACCGGACATCTCTGGAGCCCGACCGCATCTCCAATCCGTCTGGAGAACACTCGCTATATTGCCTCTCACGGTTTTGGATACAGTCGTTTCGAACATGCCGTGTATGGCATCAAGACCGAACTCGTGCAATTCGTGAGTTGGCACGACCCCGTCAAGCTCTCCGTACTCACTATCGAAAACCGTTCGAAGCGCCCGCGCAGACTCTCTGCTGCGGCATACGTCGAATGGGCGCTAGGTGCCGGACGTGCCCGCAATGCACCGTTTGTCGTCTCCGAGATCGATTCCGTCACGGGCGCAATGTTCGCCACCAACGCATGGAACGCCGAGTTCAGTGAGCGCGTTGCTTTTCTGGACTGGCTTGGCAAGCAGTCCAGTTGGACCGGCAACCGCACGGAATTCATCGGCCGCAACGGCGATCTCGCCCATCCTGCGGGGCTGATATCCGATGCGGCGCTTAGTAATGCGACGGGTGCGGGCATGGACCCTTGCGGCGTGCTACTCACGCACATCACATTGGCACCCGGCGAACGCGTCGAACTGACCCTTCTTCTTGGGCAGGCGAACGACCGTGACGCGGCAAGGAGATACATTCAACGCTACCGTGGGACGTCGTCCGCCACGGTCTTGACATCAGTCAAATCGGAATGGCGCGCGATTCTCACGCAGCTTCAGGTCGAGACACCGGACCGGGCGACCGATCTTATGCTTAACGGCTGGCTGCTCTATCAGGTGCTGTCTTGCCGCATGTGGGCGCGCGCCGCGTTCTATCAGGCGAGCGGCGGGTTCGGATTTCGCGATCAACTGCAGGATTGCATGGCGCTGTGCCATGCGCGCCCCGATCTTGCCCGGGCGCATTTGCTCAAGGCGGCCGCAAGGCAATTTGTCGAGGGGGATGTGCAGCATTGGTGGCATCCGCCCTCAGGTCGTGGCGTGCGCACCCATATCTCGGACGACAGGCTTTGGCTACCATACTCGGTCATTCATTACGTCAGAGTGACGGGTGACACGAAGATCCTCGACGAGCCGGTGCCCTATCTGGAGGGACGCGCTGTCCCCGACACCGAAGAGAATGCGTATTACGTGCCGACAGTCACAGCGCAGAGCGGAACCCTGTTCGAGCATTGCCAGCGGGCCATCGATTGCAGTCTCGCAACGGGCACTCATGGCCTGCCGCTCATCGGCGGGGGCGACTGGAACGACGGTCTGAATCGCGTCGGGATGGAAGGCAAAGGCGAAAGCATCTGGCTTGGCTGGTTCCTGCATGCCACCGCGTTGCCCTTCGCCGATTTGGCGCAGACGCGCGGAGAGGTCGACGCCGCAGCGCGATGGCGGGCGCACGCTGAGCGTTTGCATGCCGCGCTGAACAATGGCGCCTGGGATGGCGCGTGGTACCTGCGAGCCTACTTCGATGACGGAACACCGCTCGGCACCGCGGGCGATGCGGAGTGTCGTATCGATTCGATTGCTCAGAGCTGGAGTGTGATTTCCGGGGCGGGAGATGTAGACCGGCAGCGTCGGGCGATGGAATCTGTCGAGCACTATCTGGTACGCCCGGGCGACGACCTCATCCTGTTGTTGACACCACCGTTCGACAAGATGGCGCGAGATCCCGGGTACATCAAGGGATACCTGCCGGGCATTCGGGAAAACGGCGGGCAATACGCGCATGCCGCCACCTGGTGCATGATCGCATACGCGAAAATGGGCGACGGCAACCGTGCCGGCGACATGCTCAAGATGCTCAACCCCATCAATCATGCCGACACGCGCGCCGGTGTACATGCCTACAAGGTCGAACCTTACGTTATGGCTGGGGACATTTACGCCTCCCCCACGCATGTGCGTAGAGGCGGTTGGACCTGGTACACCGGCGCTGCGGGGTGGATGCATCGCGGTACCGTGGAGTCCATTCTGGGGCTGGACAAGCGCGGCAACGCACTGCGCATTACACCGTGCATTCCGCGGGAGTGGCGCGGGTATCGCTTGATCTACCAATTTGGCGAATCGCGTTATCTCATCTCTATAGCCAATCCGCATGGCCAGAGTCAAGGCCCCGCATCCGTTACCGTCGACGGGCAACTTTTGGAAGGAAGCGATCCAGACATACCGCTGGTCGACGACGGACGTACTCACCGAGTGCAGGTCAGTCTTCTTCCGCCAGTGTGACGCCTTTCTTCACCACTGAATTGGACGATGATTCTGATGCAATTGTTTAAAAAAACATTGAGACAAATAAATTGAAATTTAAATTTCATAAAAAATAAATCGCTTGTTTGTTTATCAATGCGCGCGTATAAAATATTTAGCGACCATCAAGTCCGCCGCTTTTCGATGGCGCGTCGATATTCCGATCGCTGCGAGACACTTCCGATCTCTGACCCTCTTGGTTGTCCATTTATCAACGCCGCCATACATTGTAATTAGAGATGGTAAAGCGTTGGATATAAGATTTGGGTATTAGAGAGGTGAATTATGAGTTCCGGCATTGTCAAATGGTTCAATGACAGCAGGGGTTTTGGCTTCATCGCACC
Source organism: Pandoraea cepalis (assembly GCF_902459625.1). NCBI lineage: Bacteria > Pseudomonadati > Pseudomonadota > Betaproteobacteria > Burkholderiales > Burkholderiaceae > Pandoraea > Pandoraea cepalis. The sequence goes on along the minus strand of NZ_CABPRY010000003.1, from coordinate 564,747 downwards.
GGATGATGGAGGCGCAGATCTCTTCGCTCACTTTTTTAAAATTAGCGCAGATAATCGCGAAGAATTTCGAACGCCGCAGGAAAATCAGCGCGTCTCCTTTAATGTTGTGCAAAGTCCGAAAGGGCCACAGGCGTCCAACATCAAGCCGGCCTGACGCGCGGCCTGGCCAGGTCGACCGAACGCAAGCACGCCTGTTCGCGGCACCCGGCCGGAAGATGACAGTTATTTAAACGGAGGCCACCATGCTCTCCCTCTCGAAGCAAGCCATCCTTGCCGCACTGCAGCGCGTTTCAGGACACGATCCCGAGCCCCTGTCAGACGCCCTTACCGACGCACTGCTCGCTCGCGACCTGATTCGACGTGTGGGCAAACACCTTGAGCCGACACAATTCGGCAAATCCTATAGCCGCGCCGCAAGCACGCTCAGGTGGGGGTGGTAGGCATCGGCGTCACCGATTCAGGCCCCGGTCCTGAATCGCGAGCAGGAGAAGATATTATGGCTAGCATGTCCTGGTTCGTCGGCGCTGTAACGGTTGCCGCTGTCCGGCAAGCACGTCCTCTCGGGCCCCGGATAGCTGCCCAGAGTTGCTGCCTGCGCCAGTCGCCGACCGCTAGTTACTACTTTCGGAGGTCAACTGACCAATGTTGCTTCACGCTTTGAACGGTTCGTCCTATATCAGGCTACTCGCCACAGAGTTCTGAACGTTCCGTTGCGAAGCGAAGCGTCGAGATGCCAAGCGGCGTCGAAACACGCTGCTTGATAGCGGCTTCAAGCGGCATATCTGCAGCCCGCTCAATAAGCCTAGCGACGAATATGAGACCAACATTCGAGTAACGCCAAGCGGTGCCAATCTCGGAGATTCGCATACCGCAGATAAGGCCCAGGAGCAGAATGAGTGCGTTGCGCTCGGGGTGCCAACTGGTCGCCTCAGTGACGCGGAGCAGGTGGCGGATTTGGGCGGGTTTGATAGTCCTGGCGCGTTTGATGTGCATGGTTTCTCTGTCCTCGTAATGCGCTCGAAATTGAGTCTGTTTCGAGAGAGAAACGCCGGGCGCTCCCTTCCATGGTAAACACCCGTGGTGGTTACCATCCTGGGAAAATGGCAGAGAAATCTCTCCCATACTTCCCTGGTTTGCGGAAGCCCAATGCCGAGGAGAAAATTACGGGGAAGTGTTGGCGACACAAACTCTCGGAGATCCCGACTGATCTCGCGCAAAAGCCCACCGCTCCCGGCGACGGCAGTTACCGCATGCACCCGCTTCGCAGTCGACAGTGAATCCGCGGCTAGCTCGCGATATCCGATGATTTTCGACCGTGCCCCCTTGGAACTTTCAATGATCTCGGTCGCCAACCTAGCGGTCGCGTCCGATCCAGCATCATCTGCGCAAATGACGTGATCGATGGCAATCGATTCACTCCACGGAATCTCTGCTTGGAGCCAGTCACGAAAGTTTTGATACAAGGAGACTGGATCGGCATGAATGCACACCAGGCATCATTACCTGATTCGGTTCGCAGGATTGAACACAAATTCTGTCCACCACAGAGTACGCGACCGTTTTGCACCTATTTTCTGTCGCGCCACAGAAACGCACTTAAATGGTGTCCACATTGATGGACAAAAATTAGGGTGTCGATGCCCTCATCAAATTTTTAAGACATTGATTTTATTAATTTTTCCAGACGGTGGCGAGCGCCCTACTTTTTGTCCGCCAACTGCACCCATCAAGGGGCTGGCAGCGCGCGATCGGTCTTGCAGCGTTTCAGCGAAAGCGGCTTGGCTGCAAAGATCCGCACGACCTTGCCGGTTCGTCTTTCGACTTCCATATCCACGCACGCGCAGCCGTAACCGTGACTTCCCGCGTTGGTGACAACCCAGCCCTTTGTCGACATGTCGGGAATCTCGTCGAACCCTGGAGCCGGCGGCTCGCCCATCACGGAAAGCGTCCAACTGCCGTCTTTGTCGTCGAGCCACCAGTTGCCTGGCGTCGGGTTCTGCAACCAACCACAGCGATTTTCCCGGTTGCCCGAAACCGCAGGCGCACTGAGTGCCATCAAGAGGCAAACGGCAAGCGCGGGCGCCAAGCGGCGAGAACGAACGATTTTCATGGGAAAGACCTTCCGATCCAGGTACCCCCTGGGCAAGGCGGTTGCCGAAACCATCAGCGACGCGAACGCAATCAGTGCAGCCACTCCGGCGGTATCCCTGGCAATCTTACCCGCTCGCAAGCGTTCTTGGTCCCGAACAAGGCCCACCCTACGCCGGCGAGGCTCAGCGTGACGAGGAAGATCGGCGCGCCCAGGTCATGCGCCCAGAGATGGCTGTGCCGGGCGCTCATTGCACGCTGGCGCTGGCACATCAAGGCATGTGCCGTGCACGCGCCGACCGATCGCGTAATGGCTGCTTCCGACGGGCGGGCGCCCTGCCCCATTGTGTCCAGCGTCCCAGAAACGACATACAGATTCCGGCAGCATATTTCGGACGACAACCGCCCCAAACAAAGCGGCGACCGGTCTTGCACCGGTCGCCGACATCATTGCGCTGGGTCAGGCTGACGTAGCGGCCGCCGCCGCGTGCCCTCGCCCTCGCCGGTACAGGCCGAGCGTGGCAACGAGCCCGCACAACGCGGCGAAACTCAACCAGTAACCGGGTGAAGCCTTGTCGTGCGTGATCTGGATCAGGTAAGTCGAGATCGCGGGGGTAAAGCCGCCGAACACCGCGGTCGCGAGACTGAACGCCAGCGAGAAGCCCGCCACCCGCACTTCCACGGGCATCACTTCCGTCAGTGCGGCGACCATGGCGCCGTTGTACATCCCGAAGAAGAACGAGAACCACAGCAGAACGGTCAGCATGCGTGCAAAGCTCGGTGCGTCGGCGAGCCAGGAGAGCGCAGGATAGGCCGTGAAGATCGCCAACACGGAGATGGCAAGCAAAACCGGCTTGCGTCCCACACGGTCCGAGATCGCGCCGCCGATCGGCAGCCAGATGAAATTCGACGTGGCCGCGAGCAATGTCACCATCAGACTGTCTGACGTCGAGAGTTTGAGCACAGACTTGCCAAACGTGGGCGTATACACCGTGATGAGATAGAACGTGGTGGTCGTCATCGCCGTGAGCAGCATCCCGCCAATGACAATACGCCAGTTGACACACAGCATCGCAAAGATTTCACGCACCTGCGGACGATGCCGCCGCGCTTCGAATGCCGCGGTTTCCTGCAGAGAACGGCGCAGCACAAAGAGGAACGGCACGATTGCGCAGCCGATGAAGAACGGCACGCGCCAACCCCAAGCGACAATCTGATGCTCGGAAAGCCAATGATTCAGGCCATAGCCGATCGCCGCCGCCATCACGATCGCGACTTGCTGACTGGCCGACTGCCAACTCGTGTAGAAGCCCTTGTTGCCGGGCGTGGCCATTTCCGCCAAATAGACGGATACGCCCCCCAGTTCCGCGCCCGCCGAAAAACCCTGTAACAGGCGTCCCAGCAGCACAAGTGCAGGCGCGAGCAGCCCGATGGTCGCATACCCCGGCACACACGCGATCAGGATGGTGCCGCTCGCCATGATCGACAGCGTGACGATCAGTCCGGTGCGCCGCCCCACCCTGTCGATGTATGCGCCGAGAAAAATCGCGCCCAGCGGGCGCATCAGAAAGCCCGCGCCAAATACCGCGAAGGTGAGCATCAACGACGCGAAGTCGCTCGTCGACGGAAAGAAAATCTTCGAGATCGATGTCGCGTAGAAACCGAACAGAAAGAAATCGAACTGTTCGATAAAGTTGCCGCTTGTTACCCGTAGCACGGCGGCGGCCCGGTTCGCTCGCGAGCCGCCACCACTGGCAGAGATGGATTCTGTGGGGGTCATGGTGTCTCCTGATTATGGGTATGTGTAAGTAATGGGTACCGTCGGGACCCTGCGGGATTTAATCTGTGCCCAGGCTTGACGCGTTACCTTGGCGCTTCTCAATCGACGATTTGAGTAACGCCGCCGAGCGAAAAATGCCGTGCGCGAACTTTCCGTAAGGCAGTGTCGCGAACAGCGCCATGACAATGCCCAGATGGATGGCGAGCAGTGGCGGCATCGCGGGGGTTGCACGAAACCCGAGCAACGCGAGCCCGGATACGCTCGTCAACATCAGAAGCGCGATGAAGCCGCGGTCCATCGGACGTTGACGGGCATCAGTGCGTTCGGGATTGCGCCTGAGGTTCAGCCACCACAACCCCGCCGGCCCGACGAACAGTCCAATGCCGCCCGCGGTGCCCAGCAACACCGGGATGCTCAGGTAGGGATATGGCGCCTCCAGACTGAACGCATAGTGATACAGCGTTGCAACCGCGGTTGCCGCGAAACACATCAGGAACCCGTAGAACGTGAGGTGATGGAAGCGGCGTCGCGCGAGCGTGAATGCATCGTCCGATTCGTTGCAGCCGTCGCCGTGCCCACCATCGAGATACTTGAGCGTCAGCGCGTGCTTTGCGGCTTCGACGGCGGCAGGCATGCTCGCGCTCGCGGTGCCCGCCGAGACGTCGCGCCAGAAGCGCGTAACGCCCACGCCCAACGCCAGCATCGCGAACAGAAAGACCGTGCCGAACATTGTCGCGAGCAGGTTGTGCGGGAAGATCGCGTAGAAGTTTGCCGCCGCGGCGCCTGCGGAAAGACCACCGCGCAATGCCATCCCGAGCATCAGAAAGAGCGCGAGACCTGCCGCCAGCGCGACCGACAATGTCACGCCGTTACGCTTGTAAAGCGCGCCAAACGCCCTGGGAAACGCATATTCGGTATACGTTTCGAGGCGGACCTGCGCCATCGATTTGGGCACGTTAACCGCGAATTCGTGCGGCGGCGCGTACTGGCAAGCGTGATAGCACGCGCCACAGTTGTGGCAAAGGTTCGCCAGATAGTTGACGTCCGCCTTGCCGAAGTCGAGACGCCGCGTCATTGCCGGAAATACGGCGCAAAATCCCTCGCAATAGCGGCACGCGTTGCAAATCTGCATCTGCCTCGCCACTTCGGCTTCGCTGTTGCTCAACGGCACAATCGGAATCACGCGCGTCGCGCGGCCCGATGCGCTGTGTTGCGTTTCCTTGGTATCGAACTGCGGCGCGCTCCGCGTGCGTTCGGGCGTGAGCACGTCAGACTGTTGCACTGTGAGCCTCCGTGGTGTTGTGTGCGGCGCGCGCGGCCTGCGTGCCAGCAATGCGTCCGAACGCTGTGCCGATCGACATGCCAACGCCGGCCGTATAGCCCTGGCCAAGCACGTTTCCGGCCATCATTTCCCCTGCGACGAACAGGTTCTCGCTCGCCTTGCCGCCGAAGTGAACCTGCGCCCGGTCGTTGGTTTTCAGACCGAGGTACGTGAACGTGATGCCCGGGCGCAACGCGTAGCCATAGAACGGTGACGTATCGATCCGGCGTGCCCAGTGCGTCTTGGCTGGCGTGAGGCCTTCGGTGTGGCAGTCGTCGAGCGCGGTGTGGTCGAAGGTGCCGATGCGACAGGCGTCGTTGTAGCGGGTGACCGTTTCCATGAAGCGCGCTTCCGGCAGCCCCAACTTGCGCGCGAGTTCCGGCAGCGTATCGGCCCGTTCACCCGGGAACACCGGCGGCATGAAACGGCCGATCGCCTTCGCGTCGATGATGGAGTAGCCGATCTGGCCCGGCTGATGCGCGACGAGCCGTCCCCAAATCGCATAGCGCTTGGGCCAGAAGTCTTCGCCCTCGTCGTAAAAGCGCTCGCCGTCGCGATTCACCACGACACCCAGCGACACACAGTCGATGCGGGTGCAGATGCCGCCGTCATAGAGCGGCGCACGCGCATCGATGGCAACGCAGTGGGATTGCGACGGGTCGCCGATCAGATCCGCGCCGGCATCTGTCATGTGCTGGATCAGCACCCCCGTGTTAAAGCGCGTACCGCGGATCAGGAAGTTGTCTGCCGGCCACTCGCCGCGCTCGTTCTGTCCCCACGCTTCGCGCAGCCAAGCGCGATTCGATTCGAAGCCACCTGCGGCGAGAACGCAAGCGCGTGCCTCGAACCGCTTGTCACCGCTGCGCGCGGCGACGAAGTGAGCGCCATCGAGTTCCAGGGAATCGACGGGGGTTTCGTAGCGGATGTCCACGCCGAGCGCTTCCGCGCTTCGGTAATACGCGTTGACAAGCGCTTTGCCGCCCCCCATGAAGAACGCGTTCGTGCGTGCCACGTGTAGCGCGCCGGAGAGCGGTGGCTGGAAGCGCACGCCGTGTCGCTGCATCCACGGCCGGCACGACGACGATGCGCGGATCGTCAGACGTGCAAGCGCCTCGTTGGTGATGCCGCCCGTGACCTTGAGCAGGTCCTGCCAGAATTCTTCCTCCGTATAGGCATCCACGAGCACGTCTTGCGGCGCATCGTGCATGCAACGCAGATTTCGCGTGTGTTGCGAGTTGCCGCCGCGCCATTCGCGCGGTGCCGATTCGAGAAGCAGGACCGACGCGCCGGCCTCACGCGCCATCAACGCAGCGCATAGCGCCGCATTGCCTCCTCCAATTACCAATACATCGACCATTTGACTTGGCTCCTTTCGGACGCATCATAGGGATGCCAAGTCTGTTCTGCCAGTCGTGTCCCCTCAAGGGGTCTTCACTGTTTGTGAAGACTGCGGCACGCGCAGACGTGCGCCGGGCCAGCGGCTTTCGTGCACGAGTTGCCGCGCGACATCGGCGAGGACGACGCGCGCGGCAAGACCCGCGGGCGACAGTTCGTCGTCGGAGACACTGGCGATCATGTTGGGCCGCGTGGCGTAGCGCTCTGCGACGGGCACGCTCACCAGCAGACCGTTCGCGGATCTGGCGAGCGCGGCGCCGGGCTGTATCGTGGCACCCATGCCCGTTTGGACCAGATCCATGAGCAGCGCAAGACCGTCCACTTCGGCGACCACGTTGGGTTCGTAAGCGGCGCGTCGAAACGCCGACGACAGCAGCGAGCGCAGCCCATGCGTGCCGCTGGGAAGGATGAGCGCAAGCCTGCCGAGGTGCTTTAGTCGCACGGATGTGCCTGTCGGCATGCCATCGAGACCCTCGGCGCCGATCAGGAACAGCTGCTCGTCGAGCAGTGGCATCACGCTCCACCGCTGCGCGGGTTCCTCGCGAAAGAGCACCGCGAGATCGATCTGACGCGCGCTAAGCATGGGGGCGAGATAGCCGGAGAGGCTTTCGACGATGCGCAGCCGAACATCGGGATATCGCGCACGCATGGCTTGCGCGAACGCGACGCCGAGCACGCTCGCCGTGCTTGGTGCCATGCCAACGCTCACGTGTCCCGACAGACGGGCGGAGCGCGCGGCAACCGCGGCATCGTCGATATGGCGCAGCGCGAGTTGTGCCTGACGCCAAAAGGCGATGCCGGCGTCAGTCGGCATCACGCCGGCGGACGTGCGCTGCAACAGGCGGGTCGAGAGTTCCCCTTCGAGACGGCTGATCTGCTGGCTCAATGCGGAGGTGACCACACCGAGGTCCAAGGCGGCCCGCCCCATGCTTCCGTGTTCCACCACACTGACAAAATACCGGAGTTGTCTCAATTCCATTTCGCGATCGACCGAGAAGTTTTGGCTAGCATGCGTCGAAGGCGACGATATTGGCAAGTCCCAACGCCGCCGTCGGCAGTGACAATCCTCGCCCGCCCGTTGGCGAATTGACGGCACGACCTCGGCGTCATGGAATTCGGTTCCGCAGAATGGCTTGAATGACGTCCCGAGCCGTCCTACATCATCTCCGGGCGAAGCAACTGCCCTCCTTTCTTGAATCGATTCAGACTGAAGGGGGTGATATCGGCATAGGGCGTTTTATTCTGCGCCATTTCAGACACGAGCAACCCGGCCCCCGGACCTAGACCAAACCCGTGCCCGCTGAATCCCGACGCGACGATCAGGCCCGGGATTTCATCAACGGTCGAGATCACCGGCACGAGATCCGGCGTCGTATCGATGAGGCCCGCCCACGCCTGCAATATCCGCACGCCCTTCATTTGAGGAAAGCAGGTCGTCAGGTTGTTGACTGCCTGCGCCAACCATTCTTCGTCAATGGCCGGCTCCAGCACGCGGATACGCTCGAACGGCGAGATTTCGTCGAGCGCCCAACTTGCCGACGCCTCGGGCCCATTAAAGAAACTCTTCCCTATGCGAATCTTCAACTTCTTCGTCAACTCGGAGCGATAGGTCTGATAGAACTTCAAGGCGTACCGAATCCCTTGCGGGGCCAGCTCGACACGACCATAGCCGGGTACGGCAAGCGTGTAGCCCCCATCGAGACGACGACGCAACGCAAATCCTGGACCATTGAATGTGCCGCCAGGCAACGCCGGGACTTGCGACGTGCGCATCGCGGTGCCCACCACATTGGCGACCGGCAACTCAACGCCATGGCGTTTCAACAAGCGCGAACTCCACGCGCCTCCGGCACACACGACCGTCGTCGCGCGAATGAGACCGCGCTCTGTCCACACGCCGGCGATACGACCCGCGCTGATGTCGAATCCTCGCGCGGCACATGTCTGCAACACGTAGGCGCCCAGTCCTTTTGCCCCCTCGGCGATGGCAGGCGCCGCCTTACTCGGTTCGGCCAACCCGTCCGACGGCGACCAGAGGCCGCCCACCCACCGCGCCGTCCCCGTCGGAATGCGGGATTTAAGCTCCGCTGCCGAGAGAAGATCGAACGAATAGCCAATCGCCTTTGCGCCGACCGCCCACTTTTCCCATTTCGCAATGTCTGCCTCCGCCGTCGTCCCATACAGACTGCCCTGACGGCGGAAACCGAGATCGCGACCGACCTCGTTTCCGATCTCCGACCACCGCGTCAAGCTGCGCATTGCCATGACCAATTCGTCATGCCTGCGATTTTGCTGACGCACCCATCCCCAGTTGCGTCCAGACTGCTCGGCGCCGATGAATCCCTTTTCCACCAGGGCGACCGACACCCCCTGACGCGCCAACTCGTACGCGGCAGTGGTTCCAATGATGCCGCCGCCGACGATCACAACGTCCACATCGGTGGGCATCACGGGACTATCGCTGACTCTGTCGATTTGCAACATGGATATCTTGTTTGAAGTTCCGTTGTCCGCCGCCCTTTGCCTCAGGGCGACCCGTGTGCCGCATCCCCTTCCCTACGTTGCACGATTCGCAATGGCATGCGATGCGCTCGGCGATCACCATCAGGCGAAACCCAGGATCGCTTTCGTCTCAAGGTACTCCTCGAATCCATGGATGCCGTATTCGCGTCCGTTTCCCGAGCGCTTGTAACCGCCAAACGGGGCATGGGCGTCCCACGCCGGATGGTTGATATGCACTTGCCCCGACCGGATACGCGAGGCAACCGCGCGCGCCTGCATCAGGTCCTCGCTCTGGACGTGCGCACCCAGGCCGTACTTCGTATCGTTCGCGATCGCAATCGCCTCATCGACGGTGTCGTACGCCATGAGGCTCAGGACCGGCCCGAAAATCTCCTCCTGTGCGATGCGCATGTCGGCCGTCACGTCGGAGAAAATCGTCGGCCGGACAAAGTAACCTTGGCTCAAACCTGGCGGGAATCCGGGACCACCGCAGATGAGCCTTGCACCCTGCGCGATACCCACATCGATCATGGCCCGTACGCGGTGAAATTGTGCTTCGTTTGCAATCGGCCCGAGCGTTGTCTGCGCCGAACCAGGTTCCCCCACGACCATCGACTCCACCGTGGCGCAGGCCATGCGTTCGACGTCGGCGAGCCGATCGCGAGGGACAATCATTCGCGTGGGCGCACTGCACGACTGCCCTGCGTTGCGAAACGCGGCCATGACGCCCAAGGCCACTACCCGCCCAAAATCGGCATCCGGTAGCAGGACGTTCGGTGACTTTCCTCCCAGCTCCAGTGTGACCCGCTTGACCGAGTCTGCCGCCGCCTTCGCCACGAGCGCGCCGGCCCGGTTGGAGCCGGTGATCGAGATCATGTCGACTTGCTCATGCGCCGCGAGGGCTTCGCCCACTTCCGGGCCACTGCCTTGCACAAGGTTGAATACCCCCGCCGGCACCCCGGCATCGTGAGCGATCTGCGCGAATAGCTCAGCGTTCAGGGGCGATAACTCGCTGGGCTTGAGGATCACCGTACATCCTGCGGCAAGCGCGGGCCCCACCTTTGCCGTAATTTGGTACAGCGGCCAGTTCCAGGGGGTGATCAACGCACAGACGCCGATGGGCTCACGGGCAATGGCCGTGTGACCGTCAACCTTGAGAAAAGCGTAGCCAGCCGCGATTTCGCTTGCCACACGAAGATGCTCCGCGGCAAACGGGACGTGCGAGGCACGAGCGAACGATATCGCTGCGCCCATTTCCGACATGATCGTCTGTGCGAGCAGTTCCTTTCGCTCGAGAACGAGGCGATACATTCGGTTCAGGATCTCGACGCGATCCGCCACCGGCGTATCGGACCATGGGACGAACGCCCTTCGGGCCGCGGCGACCGCCGTGTCGACATCTTCCCGCGATCCGACCGCCAGCTGGCGAATCGCGTGGCCAGTCGCCGGGTTGACGACGGGCACCGTCCGGGGATTCGCCGGCGCCAACCACTCGCCATTGATGTACAGCGTGCGCGTGCTGTCCATTGCAACGTTGTCCATCGTCGTAGCTGTGCGAGTCATGATTCCGACCTCTCAAACGCGGAAAGTGATTCAGATGGGCTCAAGATAAAGAAGCAAACGGGTGCGGTGTGTAACACGCAGTAAATTCGACATTAAATCTTTATTAATGGACGCACCATCCAGCCAGGATCTCGCGCCGTCGGCCGCCGCCGATTCGCATCGCAAGCGCCGTCAGGATTTTGTCCTGTGTAATATCTAGGGAACATGACATTAATGGTGAATTAATGATCGATCTGGACGATCTGCGTCTGTTCCGTGCCTTGGGCGCTTCGCGATCGCTCGCCGCCGCCGCGCGTTTGCTGAACCTGACGCCCCCCGCGGTCACCGTCCGTCTGCAGCGCGTGGAGGAGCGGCTGGGCGTTCGCCTTGCGGTACGTGGCGCGAAAGGTATCTCGCTGACCGATGAAGGTCAGCGTTTTTTGCATGAGGCGTCTGAACTCCTTGAACGTATCGACGCAATTCCGTCCCGAGTGTCGGGCGAACCCGGCAGCCTCACCGGCAATCTGCGCATCGTTGCGCCGCTTGGCTTTGGTCGCGCGCACATTGCGCCCTTGGTTCGCGAGCTTCATCGGGCACACCAAGGCCTTTCGATTTCACTGGTGCTCGCCGACAGTCCGCTCACCGCAGCGTCAGGCGCGGATGTCGTCATTTCCATTGGCAACGTCAAAGCGTCTTCCTGGGTGGGGCATTACCTGGCGCCCAATGAACGATATCTCTGCGCGTCTCCCGCGTTTGCGCGCCGCCTGCCGGCCGTCGTGCATCCGTCCGAGCTCGATCGGTATGAATGTCTATGCTTGCGCGAGAACGACGAAGACGCCACGCATTTGCGATTCATGCGTAACAACGATCGCGGAACGGGTGCAAGCAAGGCCGCCACCATTCGAATGACCGGCGCATTGTCGTCAAACGACGGCACGGTCATCAGCGATTGGGCGGTCGCCGGACTTGGCATGATGGAGCGGTCCGAGTGGGATGCCGCGCGACTGATTGCCGCTGGAAAACTGGTTCGCCTACTGCCGGAATGGCGCTTGGCGCCCGCCCCCATCATGGCGCTGGTACCCACGCGTCACGGACTTTCGAGCCGTCAGCGAGTGTTTCTCGAAACGGCGAAGCGTGCCTTCGACCCACCACCGTGGCGTCGGTGACGCTCTGACAGCGACCATGCATCCCTTGGTTCAGCGCACCTTGCACCAAAGTGGACCACGGGTGCCCCCAGGAAGGCCAGGCAAGTCCGACACGACAGCGAATTGCGACCCGCCGGGACTGGAAAATCAACGGCGAACGCAAGAATGACATCCCCCTCTTGCCTGGACATCCGGCATGGAGTAAAACGTCGATCCATCCATGTCAACCTAGCCTAGAACCGCACATCTATGGACCAACCCGCCAAGCTCAACGCCGATTCGCTGGGCATCGTCGAATCGGTGATCATGGGCATCGCCGGCACCGCACCGGCCTACAGCGTCGAGATCACGACGTCGACCATCATCGGGACGGCCGGCACGCTCTCCCCGGCGAGCATCCTGGTGTGCGGGCTGATCATGTTCGGCATCGCGTACGCGTTCATCAACATGAACCGTGCCCTGGCCAGTGCCGGCACCTCCTATTCATGGGTAAGCATGGTCTTTGGGCGCACGCTTGGCTTCTTTGCCGGCTGGGCGCTGCTGGTGCTGTGCTGCGTGTTCATGGTGTCGGCCATGATTCCGGCGGCCAATGCCACACTGCTCATCTTTGATCGCCCCATGATGAATAACGTGCACTACGTGACGCTGATCGCGGCCGCGTGGCTCACGGTCGTCAGTGCAATCGTCGTCAAGGGCGTCAAACTGACCAGCTACGTGCAGGTCGTGATGACCATCATCGAGGGCATCATCCTGCTGGTGATCATCGTCGCGAGCTTTTTCGTGTTCCCTCACGCACAGCAGCACGCGTTCTCGTGGCACTGGTTTTCACCCCTCGCGTTCACGCCCGCGCAGTTCGCCAGCGGTGCCCTGGTGGCGATCTTCTTCTTCTACGGCTGGGACGTGACCATGAACCTCAGCGAGGAGACGCGCGACTCGAACCGTATTCCCGGCCGGGCGGCGTTCTGGTCGATGGTGTTCCTGATGGTGTTCTTCCTTGTCTTCATCGTCATCGCCTTGCTGGGGCTGTCGGACGCCGAGATCCAGCACTTCAACACCAACATCATCTTCGCCATTGCCGAGAAGCTGTTCGGACCGACCTGGGGCTACGTCGCGATCATCGCGGTGTTACTGAGCACGGTGGGAACGGTCGAGACGCAGATGTTGCAGTTCACCCGCACGCTCTTCGCCAAGAGCCGCGACGGCGCCCTCCACCATCGCTATGCGCGTCTGCATCCGCGTTGGCAAACGCCCCACGTTGCGATCTTCTTCATCTGGATCATCGGGCTGGCGCTGCTGTTCATGTCGTCTTATCTGCCGACCATCAACGTCATTCTGCAGGATTCGATTACCGCGATCGGCTTCCAGATCTGCTTCTACCTTGGGCTGACCGGACTCGCCTGCGGTTGGTACTACCGCAAGGTGTTGACGCAGGGCCCGTGGGCCGCCGTGACGCATGTCATCTGGCCGGTGGCAAGCGGGCTTTTCCTCTTCTTCATTGCGGTTTACAGCATCCCGACCTTCGACTGGGCCACCAATGTCGTCGGCATGGGCGGCATTCTCATCGGTATCGTTCCGCTGCTGCTGAACCGCAAAAAGATCTGGGTGGCCCGGCAAGGCTGATCCGGCGGGAGCCCTGACATTGGCCGCACGGGGCTCAGGCTCCCCGTGCGAGCGGCGGAATTCGCGCATCCTCTCCGCGTGGAGCCCTTCATCATGACAAATTCGTCATTTTGCCGTCATGTTATCGATGTCAGCGCCCGGATAATCTTGTGCCACGCCGCAAGGTACCGGCCGGGCGAACACCGCGGTACCGACTGACGGACATCGAGCCATACGGCGTTGTCGAGACAATCGGAAACGGATACATGCAAACGCACTTCGGCAGACGCACCTTCGTGAAGGGATTGGGGGCCGCCGGCCTTGCCGGCGGGCTTGGCCTGTGGCGTCCCCCAGTCTGGGCGATCTCGAGCCCGGGCCAGCCCCATGTGCTCACGGGCACCCAGTTCGATCTCGATATTGGTCAGACCCCCATCAACATTACCGGCCAGACACGAACGGCCACACTGATCAACGGCACCCTGCCCGGCCCGGTCCTGCGCTGGCGTGAAGGCGATGACGTTACCCTGCGCGTCGCGAACAAGCTTCAGGCGCAGACTTCCATTCACTGGCACGGCATCCTGCTGCCGAGCAACATGGATGGGGTTCCGGGGCTCAGCTTCAACGGTATCGACCCCGGCGAAACGTTCACCTATCGCTTCAGGGTGAAGCAACACGGCACCTATTGGTACCACAGCCATTCGGCCTTGCAGGAGCAGACGGGCGTGTACGGCCCGTTGGTCATCGACGCGAAGGATCCGGAGCCGTTCAAGTATGACCGGGATTACGTGGTCATGCTCTCCGATTGGACGGATGAAGACCCGCGGCGAATCCTGGCAAAGCTCAAGAAGCAGTCCAATTACTACAACTTTCACCAGCGCACGATCGCCGACTTCTTTCACGACGTCAGAACCCAAGGGTGGAGCGCGACGATCGCCGACCGAAAGATGTGGGCAGAGATGCGCATGAGCCCGACCGATCTGGCGGACGTCAGCGCCTACACGTACACGTATTTGATGAACGGGCAGGCGCCCAACGGCAACTGGACGGGCATCTTTCGCCCGGGCGAGCGCATCCGCCTGCGCTTTATCAATGGGTCGGCCATGACCTATTTCGACGTGCGAATCCCCGGCCTGAAGATGACGGTCGTGGCGGCCGATGGGCAATACGTCAATCCGGTCAGCGTGGATGAGTTCCGGATCGCGGTCGCCGAAACGTACGATGTGATCGTTGAACCGGCAAATGGATCGGCTTATACGATCTTTGCTCAGTCGATGGATCGAACCGGCTTTGCCCGCGGCACGCTGGCCGTGCGCGAAGGCTTGGCGGCCGAGGTGCCCTCCCTCGACCCGCGCCCGCTGCTCACGATGGATGATATGGGCATGGGCGGCATGGATCACAGCGCAATGCCCGGCATGGATATGTCGAGCACGAGCGACGACGCGATACAGACCATGGATGGCACGCCTGCCAAGGATCCCAACGCCATGCCGGGCATGGATATGTCCAGCATGAGCGGTGAAAACCTGCAGACCATGGACGGCACGTCGGGCACGGATCCGGGGGCGATGCCGGGTATGGACGGCATGTCGGGATCGGCCACCGGCGCTGCGGCGGGCATGTCTGGCATGGATCACGGAGCCATGTCCGGCATGGGCGCCATGGGTGCGATGCAATCGCATCCCGCAACGGAAAGCGGAAATCCGCTGGTCGATGCGCAAGCCATGAGCCCCACGCCACGTCTCTCCGATCCAGGGATCGGACTGCGCAACAACGGACGTCGCGTGCTCACCTATGCCGACCTCAAGAGCGCATTTTCCGATCCCGACGGACGTGAACCGACGCGCACGATCGAACTGCACCTGACCGGCCACATGGAAAAGTTCGCCTGGTCGTTCGATGGCGTGAAGTTTGCGGACGCGAAGCCGATTCGCCTCAAGTACGGCGAGCGGGTCAGGCTGGTGCTGGTCAACGACACGATGATGACGCACCCGATTCATCTCCATGGCATGTGGAGCGATCTGGAGGACGAAGAAGGCAAGTTCATGGTGCGCAAGCATACGATCGATATCGCCCCGGGGTCGAAGCGAAGCTATCGCGTCACGGCCGACGCCCTTGGGCGATGGGCCTATCACTGCCACCTGCTTTTCCATATGGAGACGGGGATGTTTCGCGAAGTACGCGTGGAAGAATGATGCGAATGGATAAATCGATGTCGTCGACGATCCCGCGACACCTCCACCGAATCGCCCTGGCCTTCGGCGTGTCGGCCGCCTTCGGTCACGCCGTTCCTGTCCTTGCGCAGTCGGCGGCTTCCCCGGCGCACGCGCACGTTCAGGCCGCGTCGGGGGACGTGGAGATTCAACCCATGCAACCCGCCGCATCGACCCCGACCGCGTCTCCGGTCCCGCCGCTCACCGACGCGGATCGCAATGCCGTATTCCATGGCGGGCATATGCACGATATGGGCGACGCGCAGATCAACTACCTGGTGCTGTTCGACAAACTGGAATGGCAACGCGCCGGCGGCGGCAATGCGTTGAACTGGGAAGGCACAGCCTGGGTGGGCGGCGATATCGACCGCTTGTGGATCCGTTCGGAAGGCAAGCGGACGGGACATGGTTTGGAGGACGCGGAAGTCCAGGCGCTTTGGGGTCATGCGATCAGTCCATGGTGGGACGTGGTCGGGGGCGTTCGCCACGACTTCAAGCCGGGACGGTCCCAGACGTGGGCCGCGTTAGGCCTGCAGGGGCTCGCGCTGTACAACTTCGACGTGGAGGCAACCGCCTATGTCGGTCAGGCCGGGCAGACCGCCGCCAGGCTGGAAGGCAAATACGAGTTGCTCATTACCAACCGACTGGTGCTTCAACCGACGGCGGAAATCAATATCTACGGCAAGAACGATGCGAGCCGGGGTATCGGTGCGGGCTTGTCATCGACCTCGCTCGGCTTGCGCTTGCGATACGAACTCGATCGCCAGTTCGCCCCATATATCGGCGTCAACTGGGACCGAAGCTACGGAAATACGGCGCGTTTCGCAGAACAAGAGGGCCAGCGACGCAGCGAAGTGTCCTTTGTCGCGGGCGTTCGCGCCTGGTTCTGATGTCGACGCTCGAAAGTCCGGCGCACGCCGAGCTTTCCCATTTTTGTCTCGCCCATTACCCACGGAGTTACCCATGAATCTTCGACACGTCGCCGCTCGCTTCGCGGTGATCGCCGCCACGGCAACCCTTGCCTCGGCCGCCTACGCGCATCCCAAGCTGCTGTCCTCAACGCCGCAGGAAAATGCCGAAGGCGCGGCGCCCGAAAAGATCGAACTGCACTTTTCCGAGAACCTGATGACCCAGTTTTCCGGCGCGGCGCTCGTCATGACAGGCATGCCGGGCATGTCCAGCCATGCGCCGATGCGGGTTGCCGCGAAGGTGTCCGGCAGTGACGATCCGAAGGTCATGGTCATCGCGCCGTCGCAGCCCCTGCCGGCTGGCACCTATCGCGTCGACTGGCGCGCCATTTCTTCCGACACGCATCCGGTGACCGGCAAGCTTTCATTCACGGTGAAGTGATCGGCGCGAACCGTTGGGCAATCGTTGCCGTTCGGTTCGTGCGCCAATGCGTGGCTTGTCGGAGCCAACCCGTCGGCCAATAGCGCCCCCCGCGCCTCGTTACAACACCACCGGCTTGTCGCTCAGTTCGTTCTTGCCGACGCCTTGTGCCGGAAAGTGTTGCCGCAGATGCCGGCCAATGGACTCGACGCCGGCGATGACACCGGCTTCGTATTCGCCTTTCTGAAAGGCGGCTTCCATCTGCCGGCACACGGCGCTCCATTCTCGCGCCCCGACTTTTTGATGGATGCCGCGATCCGCCACGATCTCTACGCTGCGGTCCGCCAGTAGCAGGTAAATCAGAACGCCAGTGTTGTGTTCGGTATCCCATAGGCGCTGCTGGGAGAACACTTCGATGGCACGTTCGCGGGCGGTGAGCCCCTTGAGCAATCCGGCCCAGCTCAGCGCGCCCTCCACGACGAAGCAGAGTTGACCGATATGGCTGGCTTCGCCCGCCGAGATGGCCCGCTCGATCGCCTGCAGCGCTTTGCGCGGGAAGGCTTGCCCCACTTTCCAGTGCGTCATCAGCAGGTGTCGCCCCATGCGCCGCAAGCTTGGCATCACCATTTCCCCGAGGCGCCGCCGCCGCCGAATCCACCGCCGCCGCCACCGAAGCCGCCTCGCCCTGACCCGCCGAAGCCGCCCATGCCACCGATCCCCCTGAAACCGAGATGGGAGCCGCCAAACATCGTAAAGAAAAGTGCGATCGCCCCGGCGAGCACACCCAGGACGATGGTGCCCGATAGAATCCAGCCTATGACGCCGACAACACCGCCCGTGGCGACGGCGCCGGGGCCACGACCGAGGATCGATCGAAGCACGCCGCCGAGGACGAGCGTGAGCACCAGAAGGACGGGCAGGAAGGCGCGCACCGAGCCGCTCCCGTCATCGCTGGCGCGCTTCGGCGGCGGTAGCGGCTCGCCGTTGACAACACTCATGATGCGTTCGACGCCAGCACTCACGCCGCCATAGAAGTCAGCTTGCTCGAAACGTGGAACGATGTCCTCATTGATGATCCGGTTGCTGATGGCGTCGGTGAGCACGCCCTCGAGACCGTAGCCGACCTCGATGCGCACTCGCCGGTCATCCTTGGCGACAATCAGCAGTACACCGTCATCCGTACCCTTGCGCCCGAGCTTCCATTGTTCGACGACGCGGATGGAGTACTGCGCAATGTCTTCGGATTGCGTGGTCGGTACCATCAACACCCCGATCTGACTGCCCTTTGCGGCCTCGAAGGCTTGCAGCTTTTCCTCCAGGGCGGCCGTCTGTTCGCGGGTCAATGTGCCGGTCAGGTCGGTGACTCGGGCGGTCAATGGGGGAATGGCAACCTCGGCACTTGCCCCAAGGCACAGGCAAAGCAGGAGCGCCGGAAACAAGCCTTTGACGGCCAGATGCCATTTCACGTTGACCTCCCGGGGCGAACCTATTCACTATCGCCGCTCCCCACCCTCTCACATTGACGCGTGTCAAAGGTCGGCATCGCCATGACGGAGACGGCGAGCGCCTCGGGTGAGCCACTGCGTGCGACATGCGCCGCGACAGGCGAGATCGGGGCTTGACCTCCGTCAAGCGGTGCGCTTGGCGCGCTGCCTATGATGAATCTGACCGCAAGATGGAAGGATCCCATGGAAACCCGTCAACAGTTTTCCCTTTGGTACCTGCTCGCGGCCGTCACGGCGATGCTGATCCTTCAGAGCTTCATTTCCCCTTCGGACGTCGAGACGCTGCCGTACAGTGATTTCAAGGTGCTATTGAAGGCGGGCAAGCTCAAGAACATTACGCTCGGCGAAGGCGCTATCACGGGGACGCTCAATACCGACGGCATCGAGAATTTGCTCCCCAAACCCCAGGCTGACGCGATGCAGCATCAGGGAAAGGGCGAGCACGCCTTTTCGACGATCCGCGTCAATGACCCCGCCTTGGTCCAGGAACTCGAAGCGGCAAAGGTGCGCTTCGTCGGGCAGGCCGACAACAAGTGGATCGGCGCAGTGCTGTCATGGATTGTCCCCGCAGCGCTGTTCTTTGCCTTCTGGAGCTTCCTCAGCAAGCGCGTTGGCGGGGCCGCGGGGGGAGTCATGGAGATCGGAAAGAGCAAGGCCAAGGTCTACATGCAGAAGGAGACCGGTGTGACCTTCGCCGATGTTGCCGGCATCGACGAAGCGAAGGAAGAACTCGCTGAAATCGTGAACTTCCTGAAAGATCCCGACCGCTACCGGCGACTGGGCGGCAAGATTCCCAAGGGGGTATTGCTGCTTGGCGCCCCCGGCACCGGCAAGACACTTCTGGCCAAGGCGGTCGCGGGCGAGGCGGCTGTCCCGTTCTTCAGCATCAGTGGCTCGGAGTTCGTGGAGATGTTCGTCGGCGTCGGGGCGGCGCGAGTTCGTGACCTCTTCAACCAGGCCGAGACCAAGGCCCCCTGCATCATCTTCATCGACGAACTCGACGCGCTCGGCAAGACGCGTGCCCTGGGCACCTTTACCGGCAACGACGAACGCGAACAGACGCTGAACCAATTGTTGGTCGAGATGGATGGCTTCGATACCAACAAGGGCGTCATCATCATGGCGGCAACCAACCGGCCTGAGATTCTGGACCCGGCGTTGTTGCGCCCGGGACGCTTTGACCGCCATGTCGCGCTGGACCGCCCCGACCTCAAGGGCCGCGAGCAAATTCTCAAGGTTCACGTCAGGCACGTCGTCCTGGCGCCCACCGTCGAGTTGACCGTGCTCGCGGCGCGTACCCCCGGCTTCGCTGGCGCCGAACTCGCCAACCTCGTCAACGAGGCCGCGCTGCTGGCCGCGCGCAAGGGCAAGGATGCCGTGGAAATGGTCGACTTCGACGAGGCGCTGGACCGCATCGTCGGTGGCCTGGAAAAGAAGAATCGTGTGATGAATCCACAGGAGAAGGAGACCATCGCCTACCACGAAGCCGGTCACGCCATCGTGGCGGAAATGCGCCCCCACGCAGACCGGGTGTCGAAGGTGTCCATCATTCCGCGTGGCGTGTCGGCGCTCGGCTATACCCAGCAGACCCCTACCGAGGATCGCTATCTGCTCAAGCAAAGTGAGCTGCTCGACCGGCTCGACGTGCTGCTCGGCGGGCGCATGGCCGAACAGCTTGTCTTTGGCGATGTATCCACCGGGGCACAGAACGACCTGCAGCGCGCGACGGATATTGCCCGTCAGATGATTACCCAGTTCGGTATGAGCGAGCCGCTTGGGCTGGCCACTTACGAGGACATGCCGAATCCGCTCTTCAACGGCATCGGCGTGATGCCGCATGAGCGCAGGGCGTGCAGCGAGGAAACCGCGCGACTGATCGACTCGGAGGTTCGGAAGATTCTGGCGGAGGCTAGTGCGCGGGTGCGACAAACGCTTCAGGCCTGTCGCCCCAAGCTCGACGCCTTGGCTAAACGCCTCCTTGTCCAGGAGGTGGTCGGACGCAGTGAGCTTGAACTCCTGCTGTCCGAGAAGGTGACCCAACTATCGCCCACGAGGCCGTCGGTGCCCGTGGTGTCAGTGCAGCGTGAATCGGGGCAGCCGCATGAAGACGAAGACACACGATCATCCTGACGAGGCGGAGGTCAGTTCCGTCACGGCGGACGACTACGAGCGGGAACTGCGTTTGCTGCAAATTGAACTGGTCAAGCTGCAGCGGCACTTCCTAAGCCATGCAAACGAAAGAATCCTCGTGATCTTTGAAGGCCGGGACGCCTCCGGGAAGGACGGCACCATCAAGCGGATCGTCGAACATCTCAGCCCTCGGGAGACGCGCGTGGTCGCGCTTGGAAAGCCCTCCGACCGCGAACGTGGTTCGTGGTACTTCCAGCGGTACGTTGCCGAACTCCCCGCCCCCGGCGAATTCACGCTGTTCAATCGCAGTTGGTACAACCGCGCAGGCGTCGAGCACGTCATGGGGTTTTGCACCAAGACGGAGCATGAAGAATTCATGTCGAGCGTCGGGGCATTTGAAGGCATGCTGGTGCGCTCGGGAATCCGCGTTATCAAGTATTACCTCGACATCACCAAAGACGAACAGCAACGGCGCATTGCGTCGCGTCGTCGGGACCCTCTCAAGCAGTGGAAGGTCAGCCCCATCGACGAACAAGCGGTGGCGCTGTGGAAGCAATACAGCAAGGCGAGAAACGAGATGTTCTCCCGTACGAACGACGGCGTGCCGTGGAATGTGGTCAGCGCCGACGACAAGCGGGTCGCGCGCCTCAATGTCATCAAGGACCTGCTCGCGCGCCTGCACTACGCCGGCAAGGACACGAAGCTGATTCGTCCGAATCCGGACATCGTGTTTCCTTATGCCGAGGCGCATCTGCTGAGCGGCGCGATCGCGAAGTAATGCGGCGCCAGTGACGAACGCACGCCGCGTGATGCGATGAAGATCGGCGTCATCCGCGTGGATCGTCTTCCGCCCGCTCCAAACGCACGCCGTGGCGGAATAGCAACGTGCTCTGATCGACGTGGGCGTCCGCGCCCCGGGCAATTCAGTCTATGAGCGAAAACACCGGCAGACGTTTGGGTCACCTGTCGATAAAGTGTCGGCCAACTGACTTGCGAAGCGTCCGCCATTCGTGGCGCACCATTGCGATGCCGCGCTCCCAAAGTCAACCTCTTGCCCCCCACTGCCAGTCCTGGAGGTAGTCGTGCACCGTTTTACCCTGAACACCAAACTGTTGTTGGCCTTGGGCCTGATGTGGATCAGTCTCCTGGTCATTTGCGCCTGGGGCTCGATCAACACGCGTCAGACCATGTTTGCAGAGCGCGAGCTCGGCCTCAAGAACGTCGTGGATTCCGCGACCAGCGTGATTAAGAGATATGCAGATGCCGCTGACAAAGGCACGCTCACCAAAGCCGATGCGCAACGCGACGCGATTGCCGAAGTGCGCGCCATGCGTTTTGGCGACAGTGGCTATCTCTCCATTTCCGACACGCACGCGAATGTCGTGATGCATCCCATCAAACCGGAATTGGACGGAAAGAACCTCTCCGACTTCAAGGATTCGACGGGCCAATACGTGTTTCGGGAAATCTCGAACGTCGGCCGGGCCGGAGGCGGGTACTTCACCTACCAATGGCCGAAGCCCGGTCACGACAAGCCGGTTGGCAAGATCAGCCGTGTCGGATACTTCGCGCCGTGGGACTGGTGCATTACGGGCGGGGTCTACACGGACGACATCAACGATGCGTTCTACCGCTCTCTCGCCGAATGGGCCGGACTGCTGGTGGTGCTCGGCACCATTGTTTCGGCGGCAATGTTGTTGATCATTCGCAACATCAAGAAGAGCCTGGGCGGCGAGCCGCACTACGCCGTCGAGATTGCCGGGCGCATTGCCCAGGGCGATCTTGCCATGACGATCGAAACGCAACCGGGCGACACCACCAGCCTGCTTGCCGCCATGCGCGCCATGCAGGAAAGCCTCTCGTCCACGGTCGACCGTATTCGCGGCGGTACCGAATCGATCACCTCGGCCGCACGCCAGATCGCCGCCGGCAACACCGATCTGTCGGCGCGTACCGAAGAACAGGCGGCGTCGTTGGAGGAAACGGCATCGTCCATGGAGCAACTCACCGCCACAGTCAAGCAGAATGCCGACAATGCGCGGCAGGCCAGCGCGCTGGCGGTGAATGCCTCGGAAATCGCAGAGCGCGGCGGAAATGTCGTCGGGCAGGTCGTGGGCACGATGCACGGCATCTCGGACAGTTCCGGCAAGGTCGTCGACATCATCAGCGTGATCGACGGCATTGCCTTCCAGACGAACATTCTTGCCCTTAACGCCGCGGTCGAAGCGGCGCGAGCCGGCGAGCAAGGCCGAGGCTTCGCCGTGGTTGCAGGCGAAGTCCGAACCCTGGCACAGCGCAGTGCGGCGGCCGCCAAGGAAATCAAGGCGCTGATCGAGAGTTCGGCTCAGCAAGTTCGAGAAGGATCGATGCTGGTCGAGCAAGCCGGCCAAACGATGACAGACATCGTCCAGGCGGTGAAACGCGTCACCGACATCATGGGCGAGATATCCGCCGCGTCGACCGAGCAAAGTCATGGCATCGAGCAGGTCAATCGTGCCGTGACGCAGATGGACGAGGTCACACAACAGAATGCCGCCCTCGTCGAAGAGGCGGCCGCCGCCGCCTCGTCAATGGAAGAGCAGGCGATGCGCCTGCAAGGGGCCGTCACGGAGTTCCGTATCGCGCCCGAGCCCGAAGCCGTCCGAGTCACCGAGCGCCCGTATCTGGTCGGGAGCAAAAAACTGGCGGCCTGAGCGCGCGCATCCCCAATGGCGGTGGGTTCCGGTTGAGTCCGAAGCGTCCGCCCTGACGTCTTTTTGTGCCACCGACGTCTGGCGATCCACCGCCCGCCGGCACACGGGCGCTCAGTTGGCCGAGCGCAACGTGCCGATTCTGTACTTGAGCATCGTCTGGTCGGCATAGGGTGAATGGGGGCGGCCCTTCGTCTTGGTCAAATACGCCTGTGTGGCTTCTTTTCCGCACCATGCGAGAAAGAGCGACGGATCCGCGGGATGCTGGGGCACATAGGGTGTGAAATCGTAAACCTGTCCACGGATTGCCATCCAGCAGTCTCGCCCGGTGGCGTGCCGGGCGACATCCTGCAGCGTATAGCTGACCTCTCGGACTGCCTCCGCCCGAGTATCGGGCGCCTCGGGCACGAAAACGCCGGCCATCCAGAATCCGCCGATGGCAAGGAAGAAGAGGATCGTCGAGACATTGAAAAGTTGCCGCATCATCGGAAATCGAAGCGCTCGTAGTGGATGGATCGAGCGGGCAGACCGAGTTCGTGGAGTCGCACCGTGACGGCTTGCACCAGCCCTTCTGGCCCACAGATTTGCACCTGCCTTTGTGCGAGGCAAGCCACCTTCGACAGCACGGCTGGCACATCGGGAAGCGATTCGCCGCTGGCTTGCGCGATCAGTTCGAAACCCGATTCAACGTGTGCCAGCGCCTTCAACTCGTCGAGGAACGCCGCATCGCGTTCATGACGGAACAGGTAGATCAGTGTCGTTGTCCGGGGTAGCTTCCCGCGACGGATCGCTGCCATGAAGGGCGTAATGCCAACGCCACCGGCGATCCAGAGTTGGGGCTTGTCGGCGTTATCCGCCAGGAGATGTCCAAAGGGACCTTGCAGTCGCACCAGTGCGCCCGGTGTCAGTGTCTGTATTCGCTTCGTGCACGGCCCGAGCGCCTTGACGCCCACCGAGAGCTCGCCGCCCGGACCGATACCGCTCACAGAGAAGGGGTGGAATTCCTCACAGCCGCGATAGGTGGGACCGTCGCCAAAGGCCGCCAGCACGAATTGTCCCGGCTCGACCCGAAAAGCCCCGCCGCACGGCGCCAAGGTGGCCTCGATCGTATCCGCCGCCTTCGATGCGACGCGTGTGACGCGAAACAGATGGGCGCTCAGGCCGCGATCGATTGCCAGCAAGCGCCACGCGAGCGCTATCGCTGCGAGTCCAATGAACGCGAGAAAGCCCCCCACTTCGCCCCGCATCGCGACAATATGCGAGAGCCCGCTGACAATCCCCAGCGCGGCGAGGTAATGAAGCGCCCTCCAGCGTCGGTAGCCCAGGTGTTGGTTGAAGGTACTGGCGAGTCCGGCCATGAGGAGAAGGAGACCCACCCAGCCCAGCCACTCGGGCCAACTGCCATACCAGGGCGCGATGGCTCGCCATGCCGAGCGAAACGACGTCGTCAGCCCCGCCACGCCCAGTGCCAAGGGATGGCAGAGCAGGAGCACATAGCCGATGACACCGCTGCGGTGATGCCAGCGGTACATGGTGTCAAGGCCCCCCAGCATCCTGGACCAACGCGGCTCGCGCACCATCAGGGCGAGACTGCCCACCAACAATCCAGTTCCGGCCCAGCCAGCCATGATCGAGACGGCACGCCAGTGCGGCAAATGCGTCGGGAAGGTCCATGCGACGCCGGCGAGGCTGAGCACGACAAGGAAGGCCGGCGCGACCAAGCCACCGGCCCCGGTGTGCCAGTTCCACGTGCTCATGGGGCCGCCCTCCCGGCAGGCGCCGGATCGTCAGTTGCGTCGCGTCCTCGATCACGCCGGCCGATAGCCAGTAGCATGCGCCCGCCCATCACAACATCTCAAGTGCCAGCGCAATGCCCTGCCCCCCTCCGATGCACAGCGTCACGATCCCGCGCCGGCCTCCACCGCGTGCCATCTGGTGCAAAAGACGCGTCGTCAGAACCGCGCCGCTTGCACCAATCGGATGCCCGTGGGCAATCGCACCGCCTTCCGTATTGACAACGTCCTCCGCAAATCCCAATTCGCGCAGGCACGCCAGAGCGATCGCCGCAAACGCCTCGTTGATCTCCACCCGGTCCACGTCGCGCGTGGACCAGCCGGCGCGCTCCATCGCCTGCCGCACCGCAGGAATCGGTCCGAGGCCGAAGAAGCCCGGTGCCACGGCGCCAACTCCATAGCTGACGAGGCGCGCCATTGGACTCAGGCCGTTGCGCTCGGCCCAGTCACGTCCGGCAACGATCATGGTGGCGGCGCCGCTGTTCAGGCCGGGCGCGTTGCCTGCCGTGATCGTGCCGTCCTTGCGAAACGCCGGTTTCAGTGCAGCGAGCGACTGCGCGGTGGTGTCGGGTCGATTGTGTTCGTCCCGGGCAAACACGATCACGCCCTTTCGAGCAGGAACGTCGACCGGTGCGATCTCGGCGTCGAACAGACCGGCAGCCTGTGCCTGAGAAAAGCGTTGCTGCGAGCGCAGCGCCCAGCGGTCCTGATCTTCCCGGGAGATGCCGCACTTTGTCACGAGATCCTCGGTATGCCAGCCGGAATGCTGGCCGCTGAAGGCATCGTTGAGTCCATCCATGAGCATGCTGTCGAATAACGTCACATCGCCCATGCGCGCCCCCCAGCGTCCCTGCGGCAACAGGTAGGGCGCACGATCCATGTTCTCCATGCCACCGGCGACGGCGCAATCGATCATGCCGGACCAGACCTCGGTCGCGGCGCTGGCGATCGCCTGCGCACCCGAGCCACAGACCCGGTTCACGGTGAGCGCAGGCACCTCGACCGGCAAGCCGCCAGCAATGCCCGCCTGGCGCGATGGGTTCATCTTTGCACCGGCCTGAATCACATGCCCCATGACCAGCGATTGAACCTTGTCCGCGGACAGGTTGGCACGCTTCAGGCTCTCTCGTATCACCACGGCGCCGAGCTCGGGCGCCGGCATATCCTTGAGCGTCCCGCCATACGTGCCGATCGCCGTGCGGACCGGGCTACACAAAACGACCTCGATGATTTTCATGGACTTGCTCCAGACGGTCTTGGCGCGCACTGTTTGCGGTAGCGGCTCGACAACGTCGGGAGCGTCGATGCCGCATCGGTTGACCCGAGACAGGCCGCTATTCAAGCTTGAAGCTCAGCTTGGCAGTGATTCGATAGTTGATGATCTTCCCGTCGACCACCTCGGCCGAAAAATCCTCGATGTAGATGGATTTGATATCGCGAAGGGACTTTTGGGCCGCGGCGACGGCTTTCGCCGCGGCGTCCTCCCAACTCTTGGGGGACTCGGCGAGAATTTCGATGACTTTGACAACGTTCTTTGACATGACGGCTCCCGCGAAGGCGCATGGCAACTCATGGGAAGGTTCCCGGGGAAAATTGGCGATTGCCATGAGCCAAGCATGGTCGTTGGCGCATCTGCCGTGTTGACCGACGTCAAACGAAGACGCCCGTCGCAGGTCAGCCAACCCGCGCCTATAAAGCGCACCCATGCCTCATCCGTTCACCCCTTCACCAACGGATGGCCTACCGTCTGGGCGAGCACCGGAATTTCGTCTTCGTTGAGCGACATCGCATTGGCCAGCAGCCGATGATTCAACCAGCCACGAACGACACACGCCAGCCCGGCCGACGCACAGTACAGGGAGACGTTCTGTGCAATCGCGCCGACGGCGATGCCGGCGAACGAGTCTCGCTGGGACTGCGGAAATTGGTCCGCGCGCACGTGATTGACCACGTACACGAGATCGAGCGGCGCCGAACCGACGAAGTCCTGATATCCGGTGAGGTTCCTCGCATCGACGGCATGCTTGAGGCGCAGTCTGTGCGATGCCGGTTCGTACTGGTACACGCCCTCGGGCAGGGCGACATAGACGTCGATTTCGTTCACACCGTGCGCAGAGGGCGCGGTGCGCCCGCCTGTGTCGGCGCGATTGACGCCGTCGGCCGCCCAGAGAAGATCACCGAGCTGCTGAAGGGAAAGCGGTGTTGGCGCAAATTCACGCACACTCTTGCGACGGGCCAGTGAAATCATCAAGTTGGCACCGTCATCCAGATTCGGCGGCGGTAGCGCAATGACCGGCATGGACTCGCAGGCGACCGGAACAGGAGATGCATTGTGCACGATGGCGTACGCAGGTAGCTTGGCCTCATTCATCGCAAGAATCCTCCAAAGACCGACGGCGGGCGATGTTGCCCGGCTGTTTGGAGCATAGACAGCCGATCTCATTCGACCTTGATACGGGTCAACGACGGACAAAGGCACGCCGGATTCCAGGCAGCGTTTTGCTCGGTTCGTTCATCTCACTCAGCAAAAGCATGCCGGGCGCCCGGCCGACGCCGGCAAGACGCTCAGCACCGCGTCGGCAGCCCGGTCAGGCCGAAAAATCGTCACGCCTTTGAGCCGGAGCTGCCAGGCGCGAAAGAGCAACTCCCCTACCCGCTCGCGCGACACCCCACTCGGCACCAACACCGTCTTCGAGATGCCTGCGTCGATGAACGGCTGCATCACCGCCACCATATGCAAGTGGTCGTCTCCACTGACCTGGCTGGCCGTGACGAAGTAGTCCGGCAATGCCGCCTGCTCGCCACACAACGCGCGGAAGCGTCGGTAGGCGTGATTCTCGATACGGTAGGCGCGCGGTGCCTGATGCCGCAAGCGCAACTGACGCTGATACGCCAAGGCGAAGGCCGGCTCGATACCGCTTGAGCAGTTGCCGCCGAACGCCAGACTGACGCTCCCTGTGGGGGCTATCGACAACAGATGGCTATTGCGCAGCCCATAGCGCGCAATATCGGCGCGCACGGCATCCGGCAACGCCGACGCAAAGCGTGCCGTCGACAGGCTGCGCTCGCCGCTGAACAGCGGATACGCCCCGCGCTCGCGCGCCAATGCCGCAGACGCCGCATAAGCGTTGTCGCGCAGGCATCGTCCGATGGCGCTGGCAAGGTCCCTGCCCTGCGGCGTGTCGTAGCGCAGACACATCATCGTCAGCGCATCGGCCAGCCCAGTAACGCCCACACCGATCCTTCGCTTGCTTCGCGCTTCGTGTCCATGCTCCGGTAACGGCCATCGCGTGACGTCGATTGCGTTATCGAGCATTCTGACCTGGACATGGACGAGCCGCGCCAGACCCGCAAAATCGAACGCCGGCATTCCCCCCACGCCGAACGGATGCCTGACTCGCCTCGACAGATCGATCGGACCGAGCACGCAACTTCCCCACGCCGGGAGCGGTTGTTCACCGCATGGATTCGTCGCGGCAATCGATTCGATGCCGTCAAGGTCATTGGATTCGCGGATCGTGTCGATGAACAGCAAGCCCGGCTCGGCGCTTCCGTGGGCCGCTTCGACGATCCGCGCCCACAATTGCCGTGCGGGCACCCGGGCGTAGCACCAGTTGCCGTTATCGAGCAAATGCGCGCCCGCCGCCAGTCGTTGCCGATTGGGGGCCGCGCGATGCTGAAGCGGCCACTCGGTATCGCGAGCAACGGCGTGCATGAACTCGGCGGTCGCCGCCACCGACACATTCAATGTCGCCCAGCGCCGGCGTCCGCGCTTGGCATTGATGAATTCGTCCAGATCGGGGTGATCGCAGCGCAACACCGCCATCTGCGCACCGCCGCGCGTATCGGTCAAGGCCAACGATTGGCAGGCCAGATCGAACCGCTCGATAACGTCGCAAACATCGCCCGTGCCATGATCCGACGCAGACACCAGTGCGTCGACGGGCGCCACTGACGAGAAGTCGTACCCGACACCACCGCCCATGCGCAGGGTGGTCGTGGCCTGCGCGAGCGCGCGCGCGATGTCGGTCTGACGGGCCACCTGCACGTCCGGACCGACGATCGGGTGCACGAAGCAGTTCACCATCGTGGCGTGTTTGCCGGTGCCCGCGTTGGCCATGATCCGGCCCGCCCCGATCGCGCCGCGCAGCATGTTGCCATAGAACTGTCGCGCCGCATCGCGACGTCGATCCGGTGGCTCGGCCTCGGCCAGCGCGCGCGCTACCCGTCGGAAGACGTCGTCGCGCGCCGCCTCCCCCGGCGCAAGATAGCGATCCGCCAGCACCGCATCGCAGACGGTCGACGCCGAATCGTGAATGACCGGCATGGGGATGGCTCCTGCGTCAGGATCGATGCCAGCGCACGTGAAGTTCCGATTCCGCGTGCCCGTAGTCGAGATCCAGCTTCCCGCCATAGGCATGGTGAATGGCATTGCCGATATCGCGCGCAATGTGCATTCCGGTGGTCGTAATCGCCGTACCGTCCTCGCCCGACGTGATTGCCATCACGCGCTCCATCGGATGTTCCCGGTGCAGCCGCTGCGCGCGATGATTCACCAGACCGAGAATTTCCTGTCGATGCGCAGCCTCGAAGGTGCCATCCAGTACCAGACGGGCCGCGGGCACGCCGTCGGCGATGCGATGACAGGCCGAGCAAGTGACGGTGACCGCGTCGGGCGGCACGGCGCGCCATTGCCAATGCCCGCGCAGGTAGACGGCGTGACACACCGGGCAGGCCGCAAGTGCGGGGGACGCTGAGGGTTGCTTGTAACTGTCGGGGACATGCTCGTCCGGAAAACGATCCCACCTTGCGGGCCGGACCATGGCAGACCTGGCTCTGACTTTCATGGCGTGACTCCTTGAAACGCTGGCGCAGGCTCGTGTCGAATGTGCGTCCGCCGCTGACGCCACCGAGAGATGCCAGGCGGTCGACATCAACGCGACTCGCCATGCTTGCCCGCCAGATATAGATACAGTAAGCGGTTGCGCGCGCGAGAACTTGGCCTGGATCAAATGGCGCGACATCTCTCGCGACGCTTCGTGATGCGAGCGCAGAGGCCCCTCTCTCATGGACCATCGGCACGCGGCACACGCGGCGCCTTCAGCGCGGCAAGGTCATCGGGTCGTATCGATTGCGCGGATTCCACAACATCCACCCGTCGGTCCCCGCTGCGTCGGCGGCATCGATTTGTGCGCGAATCTCGACGGCGCCGAAATTTCGACGGTCGAAAGCGTAGTCCCGAAACGCTTGCAGCCAGGGTCTGAAACGCACGCCGGGCAGTCCGGTGCGGCGCATCGCTTGCGCGAGAGAGCGCGACACGATCTCGCCCGGATGATCGGTCGGCGGATCGGATCCCGGGAGACCCCAGGTGAATCCCGACGGGTAGAGCATGGGGGACACGTAATCGACCTGTTCGCCGAGGGTCTCGAGCTGCTGCCCAATCGCCGTGTCGTTGAGGTTCCAGCACACGTAGCCGAAGATATCGATCGACAGGTACACGTTGTAGCGCAGCAAGCGCTCGCGCGCAGCGCTCAGGAAGCCGGTGATGGCGCCGACCCGGTGTTCGGCGGTGTTGGTCTCGTGAAATTGCAACCCGGGCGCGTCCGGGAATCGCAGGTAGTCGAATTGGATTTCGTCGAACCCCATGCGCGCCGCCTCCTCGGCGACGTCAAGATTGTGCGTCCATGCGGCGGAAATCGTCGGATCGATCCATCGGAGCTGTTCGCGGTCACGCCACACGTTGCCCTCGGCATCGCGCACCGCCCACTCCGGATGGGCCCGCGCCAAAGGATCGTCCTTGAACACCACGATGCGGGCAATGAGGTACAGGCCGCGATCATGCAGCGATTTCACCAGTGCCGGCAGATCCTTTACCCGTGGTGCGTTCGCGGGCACATGCGCCTGCGCACCGATGCCTTCCCGCGCAGGACTGCGATAAGGCGTCATGCCGCGATCGCCTTTGACATCGATGACAAGCGCGTTAATGGCGGTACGTTCGGGCAACGCCAGCACGGCATTGAGCAATGCACGGCTCGCGATGCCGTACACGGAGAGATAGACGGCTTTGGGGTGGATAGGCGTCATGGCAACGCTCGCGCGACCTCCCCCGCGCAGCGAGGCTTGCACTCTCGCATACCCCGGCGCGCGCACCGAGACGGCTATCGGCGCGCCCGGCGCAATATCGGGGAGCACGATCTCGCCGCTGCGGTCGCTTGTCCAGGCGCGGCCCCCGCTCACCAGCGTCGCGCCCGCAATCGGCTCGCGGGTCGCCACGTCGACGACGGTCGCCGCGACGGTGTCTGCCGTGGCCGGCGGCACGGGTTGCAGGCACAGGAGCGAAAGACTCCAGACGATCCATCGGCTAATCATGATGCGTTTGTGCGTTGCGCAACATGCCGCGCAGGCACGTCATGTCGCAGTGCTGCGTCATGAGATATCGCGGCATCGCCATGGCATTCGACTGCGGCGTGACGGGTTTGGCATCGAGAGAGAACCCATTCGTGTAGCCCTCGTCGCGTGCCATGGCCTCTAATTCAGTATCGTAAATGCCAAACGGCCACGCCAGTAGACGAACAGTCCGATGCAGTTCGGCCTCGATCCGATCTCGGGAACGGCGAAGCTGATCGTGCACGAAGCGCCGGTAATCCGCAGGCGCCAGCCGCGCGCGTTCCGTCTTGAAATTGGGATGCCATTCGGTGTGAGACTCGATGTCGAAACTCCCCGATTGCGCAAGCGCGCGCAACTGATCCCACGTCATGGCATATGACGCATTGGAGATCGCCGACGGGTAAACGAATAGTGTGACGGGTACCGAGCGCCCCTTTAGCATCGGCCACAGCACCTCGTAGACGGACCGGTGGCCATCGTCCACACTCAGGACGAGTGCGCGCGGCGGCAGGTTATCCTGCCTGCCGGCATGCCAGGCGATGACGTCGGCCAGCGGCACCACCCGATAGCCGTTCTCCTCGAAAAAGCGCAGTTGCGACTCGAAGGTCTCCGTGCGCACCGTGGTCGAATCGGTGACGCGCTCCGCGAAGCGGTGATAGACGAGAATCAGGACGTCATGTCGCGCGGGGGCGGCATTCGTGATGCCAGCACACGTCAAGCCCATCAGAGCGCCGGCCAGGAGGGCAAGCGCGCGTCGGCGAGCGCCCCTGCGCACGCCTGTCACCTCGCGTGATCGATCGCGAAAAGTTGCTCGTGGCGATGCTGACAAGCGGCACATCGCTTCGCCGTCGGATACGCCTTCAGCCGGGCAAACGGAATACTCTGGCGGCAATCGATGCAGATGCCGTACTCGCCACGGCGAATGCGATCGCGCGCCGCCTCAATATCCGCGAGTTGTTGGCGATAGTGGTCGAGCATGGCATCTTGCAGGCGTTCAGCGGTTTCCTCGTTCGCGAGGTCGGCGTCGTCGTGAGGCTCCGATGCCGCGAGCTCGCCGAGTGGCGGTTCGGTGGTGGCTACCGCCGCTTGAATGCGCTTTTCCTCCGTGTCCATCTGCGTCTCCAACGCGCCAAGTCCCGGGTTTTTGAGGCTTTCCATCGTTGGTCTCCCATCAAAGGCGCAGATCGGCATCGGATGGCGTACGCCGGCCTCGAGCGATCATCGGGGCCACCACCGCGCCCGCGACAGCCGCCAACGCGGCGATGGATGCCGCGGCCGCTACGCTCTGCCAGGGATGGTCGTGCACGTAATGGTCAGTGGTTCGCGCCCATCCAGACACGCGCTGCTGGCTCGTTTTGCGCAGCGTATCGAGCTGTGCGGTCAGTTGCTGGAGCCTGGCAGTGAGTGCGGGACGCGCTTCGTCGGATGCCGGATTGGCTTCGTCGGCGATATCCCGCAGCAACGCCTTGATATCGGCAAGGAGGGCCTCAGCGTCGTTGACCAAGGTCTGACGGTGATTCATGAATTCAGTCCGAATGTCGTTCATCTCTCGCTCCCATCGAATTCGACAATGCGCCGCCGTGGTCGGCGCGGGCCAGGTTCACTATAGACATCTGCGCACGGCGTGCCATGACGTGGCGCAAATCGGCGTGATCTTCGTGTATGGGGTTCAGGGGAGACGACCGCCCGCCGCGGCTACATCGTCTTTTTGAGCATGGCGCGCAGCCGGGACAGCGGGCGGGTGTTGAGGACATCGGCGGCCTCGAGCCAGCCGCGTCTGGCCTGCATGAGGCCCAACGCCAGATGGTTGAAGTCGACCGTGCGGTGCGCGTCCGAGGCAATGCTCACCCGCACACCGCTCGACTTCGCCAGTCGGCAGCCGGCGTCCCACAGGTCCAGTCGGCGCGGCTGTGCGTTGGCTTCCACGAAAGCACCCCGCTCGGCAAGCGCCTGGAAAACGCGTGCGGCGTCGAACCGGCAAGCGTCGCGCTCGCCGATCAAACGAGCAAAGGGATGTGCGAGGATACTGAAGTGCGGATGGTCGATCGCCCGCAACAGCCGCGCGGTCTGCTTGTCGGCGGGTAAATCGAAATGGCTGTGAACCGCGCCAACGACCAGGTCGAGCCGCCCCAGCACAGCGTCGGGAAGATCGAGCGATCCGTCTTCCAGGATATCGACCTCTACGCCCTTGAGAATCTCCGGCAATCCGCCCTTTGCATTCAGCGCGTCAATGGCGTCAGACTGCGCGGCGAGACGGCTGGCGCTCAGCCCATGCGTGATGCCCAGACGCGGCGAGTGATCCGTGATGGCCAGGTACTGAAGCCCTTGACGGCCGGCCGCCATGGCCATGGCTTCGAGGCTGTCGACACCGTCGCTTTCGTTCGTGTGAACGTGAAGATCGCCCCGGATCTCGCGGGCTTCGACAAGGCGCGGCAGTGTGCCATCGCGCGCCGCCGCCAACTCCCCGGTGTCCTCTCGCAATTCCGGCGTAATCCATGGCAAGCCGAGCGCCTCGTAGATCGACGCCTCGTCGCGGCCAGCGACTTTTCGCCCTTGCCGGAACACACCATACTCGTTCAGTTTCAGCCCGCGTGCCTGCGCCATCTTGCGAAGCGCCACGTTGTGCGCCTTCGAACCTGTCAGATAAACGAGCGCCGCGCCATAGCTCGATGCGGCCACCACCCTTAGGTCGACCTGCATGTCGTTCATCAGCACCGTACTTGCCCGCGTGCTTCCTGCGGAGATCACCGACCGCGTCTGATCGTAGGCGAGGAACGCGTGAATCACGGCTCGCGGCCGGCCGGAAGCCACTGCGATATCGAGGTCCCCCACCGTATCCCGCCCACGCCGGTAGCTGCCCGCGACCGCCATCTCCTGCGCCGCGCCGGTTGCACGGAGATACGCCATGAGGGGGTCGACGGCGCGCATCGCGATATCGAGGCTGAAGCGGCGGTGCCGGTCGAGCCGCGCCTGCACGGCGTCAAGCAGCCGCTGCTCCGTGCGCGGGCCGAATCCGGGCAGCGTGCCAATGCGGTGTTCGCGGGCTGCGGCGGCCAGATCCTCCATCGTATGCACGTCCAGGTCGTGCTCGAGCCTGTGTACACGACGCGGCCCCAGGCCCGGCAGACTGAGCAGCGATTGAATCTGTCCAGGCGTTTCGCGGCGCAGGCGCATCAGTAGTTCGCTTGCGCCGGTTTCGGCGATCTCGCGCATCTTTCCCGCGAGATCGGCGCCGATGCCCGGCAGTGTAGTGAGGTCGATGCCGCGCGCCAGCAGGACACCCACGTCTTCGGTCAGCGCACCGATCGACCTGGCCGCGTTGCGGTAGGCCCGAACCCTGAACGGATTCGCGTTTTCGACGTCGAGGAGGTCGGCGATTTCGTTGAAGATCGCAACGATCCGGTCGTTGGTCACCCCCGCGCGCGGTACCGCGGCGGCCGCAACTTCCTTCGCGATAATTTCAGGCTTCTCGGAGGGTTCTCTCACGCCTTGACTCCAGCAGACATGGGGCGCGACACGCAGGACACCGGCTATTGCACAGGTGATGCGTGGGCCGTTAGCGCGAGCGCAGGCAGGCGACGACCTCGTCATCGCTGACTTGGGGAAATTTTCGGTAGAAGGCGCCCACCGCGCTGAAATCGGCCGGTGTCTCCAGACAGATCACTTCGTCGGCATAGGGCGCGATGTCGCGCAAGGCATCTGGCGGGGCCACCGGCACTGCGCATATCAATCGTGCTGGCCCAAGCTGTCGCACCGAGTGCAAGGCCGCGATGATCGATGCCCCCGTGGCGATGCCGTCGTCCACGACAATCGCCAACCGGCCGTCGGCGCTCGTTCGCGGTCTTCCCGGCGTAAAGCGGGCCCGGCGACGCCGGAGGGTGTCGAGTTGGACCATTCGCTCGTGTTCGACGTAGGCACTCTCGCCGCCCGCCAGCTTCGCGTATGGCGTCAGGTAGGTCCAGCCACTCTCGTCCACGGCGCCGACCGCCAGTTCGGGATTGCCGGGGGCGCCCAACTTCCTCACCAGCACAATGTCC
Organism: Pandoraea cepalis; assembly: GCF_902459625.1. Classification (NCBI taxonomy): domain Bacteria; kingdom Pseudomonadati; phylum Pseudomonadota; class Betaproteobacteria; order Burkholderiales; family Burkholderiaceae; genus Pandoraea; species Pandoraea cepalis. The sequence goes on along the minus strand of NZ_CABPRY010000003.1, from coordinate 529,294 downwards.
AGCTCGCCGCCGAGGGCATCGGCCACGATCGCGCCAATCGGAACCCCACCGCGTGGCACGGCCAGGATCAACGGATGCTTGCCCGAATATGCGTTGAGCGCCTTGGCTAGCTGGCGTGCGGCATCGGCCCTGTCGATAAATGGCATTGACGTTCTCCTCGGGCTGCGGGCGAGAGCCCCCATAGGATCATCCTAGTTGTCGGGCGGCGCGCCGGTTTAGCCAAGGTCAAGCATTCCCGTCAGGCGTTCGCACGAGACGGTCTGTGTAAGGATTGCCTGACACGGGGCGTGCGTCTGCCTACAGAGATCTCAGCCGCGCCTGCTTCCCCTTCGACGCCACCGTCGCGATACTTGGTTTCAAGCCCCTACCGATAAGACAAAACAAGCCGCTTGAGGGCCGCGCCAGACAGTGCGCGAGCGCGGGTAGGCACATGCAGGAAGACAACCGGAACATTGGGCGCATGAACGCGCGCAATCGGTGCATGCAGGCCAATGGCTGGCCGGGAGATGGCGATGTACGAATCACATTTTTTGGCAGACGCCGAACGTCGCTTCGGTGCCGTCGATGCGTTTTCAACGGTCAGTGACGGCATGTCGAGCGAGCTGATCTCGCATCCCCCCGCCGAATGCGGGACGTGCGAGTTGCGACACCCGTGTGTTGCGTCGAAGCTGAACGACCACGATACGGCCCGCCTGAAATCTGTCGTGCGTACCTGGCGGATGGTCCGGCAGGGACATGCTCTTTACCGGACCGGCGATTCGTTCCAGAGTCTCTACGCGGTCCGCTCGGGTTCGTTCAAGACCGTGGCGCAGCATTCGCTGGGGCGCCAGTATGTGTCGGGATTTCATCTTCCCGGCGAACTGCTCGGCCTGGACGGCATCGTCGCCGAGTCACACCCCTGCGATGCCTTCGCCCTGGAGGATAGTGCCGTCTGCGTGATCCCATTCCAGCCCCTGGAGGTGCTGTGCCGCGAATTGACTGCGCTCCAGCAGCATATTCACCGGCTCATGAGCGCCGAGATCGTCCGAGAGACGGCGCAAATGGTGTTATTGGGCAGCATGAGTGCCGATCAGCGGGTCGCGACCTTCCTTCTGAATCTTTCGAACCGCTTCGAGCAGCGGGGATACTCGCCGCGCGAGTTCACATTGCGCATGACGCGGGAAGACATCGGGAGCCATCTCGGCATGAAGCTCGAGACGGTCAGCCGGTCGTTATCGCGGTTTCAGCGAGGTGGCTTGATTCTCGTTTCGGGAAAGCGGATTACGCTGCTGGACCGCGAAGCCCTTGGCGCATGCTGACGGTGCGGACATGAGGGCCGTCGAACGGCCGACGCCTCGCCATGCGAGCCAGGTCGCGCGGACGTTAGAGGTTATCGCCCTCGTCGAAGATATGATGGCGAAGCGCGTAGCGCACCAGTTGCACCTCATTGGGCATCTGCATTTTCTCCATGAGACGCATCTTGTAGGTGCTGACGGTCTTGGGGCTGACACACAGCGCATTGGCGATGGTGGTGAGTGGTTCGCCACGCACCAGACGACGATAGACTTCCAGTTCGCGGTTGGACAGGCGCCGATGCGGTACGTCGTCGCCATTTCCCTGGAAGCTCGACGCCAACTTGCCCGCGATCGACTGGCTGACATAGGTGCCGCCCACGGCCACATGATTGATGGCCGTGACGAGTTCGTCCGCCGCGCTTTCCTTTGTCAGGTATCCTGCTGCCCCCGCCTGAAAAGCACGCACGATGTACTGCTCCTCCGAGTGCATGGTCAGCACCAGTATGCGCAACGCCGGATGGGCATCCCGCAACAGCCGAATCAGCTCCAATCCGCTTCTTCCCGGCATCGACAGATCGAGCAGCAATACGTTGGGAGAGCAATCGTTGACCATCAACGGGATCGCAGCGCCGTCCGCCGCTTCGCCGACGACGTCAAACATGCCCGCCCCCTCCAGGATATGTTTGAGTCCGTCTCGCACTACGGCGTGATCGTCCGCGATCATGATACGCGTCATGCCTTGCCTCCGAATTTGGTGGCAACCGCTTCCCTGAGGCCTGCCCGGCAGAGCCTTCGATTCGCGTACCCAGCGACACCGGCGAGGCGGTGGCACGTTGCGGATGACCCGCAGCCGTCCGATCTTGAGCTATTCAGTGACCCATGCCCCCAATTTAGGGCGGGAATCACCGAGCGCAAACCACCGCTCGGGATTCGCCTTTTTCAACGGTTTGCGAGTGCGCTTCGGACCCGCAGTCGTTCTTCTGTTAACTAAAGCGCATTTCTCTCAGCTTTCAAGAGATATTACCGTCCAGAATCGCCAGGCGTATCAGCCGAAAAGATGAGAGGAACCCCTCCAAACAACAAATGGGAAGCACGATCCGCTGTTATCGCATCGGGTAAGTGCCCCCTTCAGGCAGTTCGTCCCGGTACGCGGGAGAATCGCCGCGAAGCCGAGCGCAAAGTATCCAAGACGCTGCAGCGTGACGAATTGACTTGGGTCATGGCGCCTCTAGCGCACAGGCTTATAAATGGCGAATACAGACGCGCTCGTCAATCCCTCTGGATCGCGCCAGCGATCCCAAGTGCTTATGAGGTTCTCATGTCTACGCTGCGACAACATTACAAGGCATTCGTTATCGAAGCTCGCGCGCAACTTGTCGGTTGCGGCGGATTTGCCGTACCGAGCCACGACCGGCGCTATCTGCCTGTGGCGATCGTGCGCGGCGCAACGGCAAAGCACGACGGCCCTCTGTCGGATGACACGCCGACCGAAGGCGTTGTGATACAGATCACATTGAACGAGCGGTTGGACGCCGACCCCTATCGCGCGCTCCGATGCGCGATCGATTATGCGTGTCAGGTGATCGACGGGCTGCGGTCGTCCGAATTTGAAGATATGCCGCGCGGCGTCGCGTTCATTCCGCTTCCGCAAACGCTGCACTAGTCCGCGTCGCGAGGGTGCCCGAGCGGCACCCTCGCATGCCACCTGCACGGCTTACTGAATGGTCAACTCCCGCTGACCGGCATCGGCCTGCTTTGGAAGCACCAGTTCCAATACCCCGTCGCGATAATTCGCAACGGCCTTGTCCCGGTCCACCGCCTGTGACAACGAGAAGCTGCGGTACATATCGCCTTCATACCGTTCCCGATGCACGAAGTTGCCGTTGTCCTTCTTTTCCGTGGTGTTGCTGAGGTGCGCGCTGATGGACACCTGGTTGCCGTCGAGCGCGACCTTGATGTTTTCCTTGCTCACACCGGGGATATCGGCGCGTACGGTAAATTGCTTGTCGTCCTCTTCGACATCGAGCTTGATTTGCATACGCTTCGAACTCTCCAGCGCAAGCGGACGCCAGAACGCGTTACGAATGAGGTTCTCGAACGGTTCGTCGAAACTCAGTGGATCGAATCGGGTGAGGTTTGCCATGACTGACTCCGAGGGATAAGGGGCGCAGTGCGCCCAGGGGGCTGCGATCCATGTCGCACGTTGTCTAATCTAGTTCGCGAACGCGCCGACGAATTGACTGACATCAAGAGAAACCCCGCCGTCGATCATGAAATCGACGGCACTACGGCATAACCAAGCCAGAGGGCGGCGATCACCAGCACGATGCCGGGAACGACGAGCTTCGCGAAACGTGGCCCCCCGGATACGAACGCGGCAATCCCCTTGACCATGGCATTTGTCGAGGCTCCGGCCAGTATCGGAAGGCCAACGTCGGTGACGCTGAGCCGGCCCTGTTCGGCCAGCGCGGCGGCACTGGCCGCGATGGAGTGCGCGTCCGCCAAGCCGCCCACCAAGGCGACCGCCAGCAGGCCCGATCTCCCGAACCAATGCGAGAGCGCCCCCGAAGCGAACATGGCGACGGACACGCTCGCGGTCAGCACCAACGCGGACTTCAAATCAATGGCGGTTCCGATGTGGACCATTTGCGGCGTGGCGCACCGGTTCGCGCGCCAAAGTGCCCAAAGGCCGTACGATAGCGCGGCAACGGCGCCAGCGCCGAGCGGCAACGCAAGATGGAGCAACGCGGCCGGGAAGACCGTGCCGATCACAATGGCCAACTGAACCATGGTCGAGACGCTGGAGAGCGCGGCTCCCGCGACGGCGGGCAGCAACAAGGCCGGGTTTTGCCTGGCCTGCAGGCCCATCGCGCTGATGGTGGCGATGCTGGACGCGAACCCGGAAGCGAACCCCGTGACCGGCAATCCCGCGTTCGGCCCAAGCGCGCGTTGGGCAAAATGACCGATCACGGCAATGGAGAGCATGACGACGGTGAAGCGCCATATCGTGGACGGATTGACCGAGTCGAAGGCATCGATAGGCCGATTCGGCAGGATCGGCAGGATCACGAGGGCAGCCACCGCGAGCAGAAGCACATCCTGCAACTCGGCTTCCGTCACGACGCGCGTCACGAGCCGATGCAAGTGAAAGCGCACCTGCATCACGCTCGCGACGGCCACGGCGATGGCGATCGTCAAGGCGGGGTGGCGTTGCGCCATCGCACCGAGCAGCAGCGTCAGCATCAGCGAGAGCTCGGTCGTGATCCCCGGATCGTCGTGGGGACGCAGGTAGGCGGCGATCAACACGGCGCTGAGCGCCAGCACCACCGCGGCCAGCAGCCAAACGCCCCCCAATGCCAAGGCCGCCGCCCCCAGAACGGCTGTCAGCGCAAACGTCCGGATGCCTGCCGCCGCCCGCTCCCGGCTCGCCCCCTTGCGCCGTTCACGTTCGGCACCGATGAGCAAGCCGATCGCCAGTGCGGTCGCATACGGCAGAATGTCGAGCATGGCTTCGGTCATCGCGCGCCCGTTTATTTCGTTCAGTGCACGGTATAGCATAAGTGACGGGGAGCGTCGGCGCCGCGTCGTGGCGTGCGATGTTGATCGAACGCAATGGCGCTGCCCGTGTACCGTCTATGCTATTAACGATTCATCGATAAGGATCGCCGTGCCCGGCGACTTCGACCATGGAACCTGTCTCCCAACTGCTGTCGCCCCATGGCTTTCCCAAGCCATTCCGGCGGATCCTCGTTGCCGTCGATCCCAGTGGCGCGTCGCTGAACGCCATTCCCTATGCCGCCCATTTCTGTTCGCCGGACACGCAGGTGCTGGTCTTGGGATTCTTCGAGGATCCCGAGGCCTACCTGACGCCCCACTCCCGTACGCCGGCCGATGTCAGCGCCGCGTTCGACGAACTCCGCCGCGACGAACTCGTGGCGCTGGAGGGCGCGCAGGCGGTATTGCAACGTACTGGCGCACAGGTGCACAAGCGGCTGCTCGGGCCTGCGCTGGGCAATCGCGAAATCTCGGCGGGTATTGCCCGAGTGGCCGAAGAATGGAATGCCGACCTGGTGGTCGTCGGCGCCGAACCGGCCGCTGGCATTGCCGCCCTGTTGGGCACCAAGGTCTCCGCCGCACTGGCCGAGCACACCCACCGCGCCATCCTCATGATTCCCAAGAGAGCGACTGAATCGTCACTGCACCACGCGCGCCGGATCCTGTTTGCGGTCGACGGTAGCGAGGCATCGCTGAACGCGGTGCGCGTGGGGATGCAGGTGGCGCCGCCGCATTCGAGCCTGCTGGCTATTTATGTCGAGGACCGCGGGGTCGACGTGTCCGAATTGGAGGAATCCCTTCTCACGCCGGCGCCCAGCGTTCCCCATGCTGCAAATGCGCTCGCGCAAGCCTCGGCGATCATGACCGAACTTGGCGCCAGGGGGAACATCGAGCGCCGTGTGTCGCACACGCGCCTGGCGGAAGACGTGGCCGCCGCCCTGCTCCGGGAGGCGCAAGAATGGGATGCGGATCTCGTCGTCGTGGGCGCGCAGGATCGTCATGGGTTGTTCTCATGGTTCAACGGTCATGAGAACGAGCGGGTTGCCCGCGCGATCGATCGCCCGTTGCTGGTCGTCAATCAGGCGGGCTGACGCGTCGGGGCGAGACCCCCGCGCGTCCCCGGGTTGACCACACCGCCGCACGCCACGCACGCGCTATGGCGCGGGCGACTTGATGATGAGCACGGGCCGATCGGCACGCTGCAGCAGGCGGTTGGCCTCGCTACCGAGCGTGACGCGCGCGAGGCCGCGGCGGCCGTGCGAGCCCGTGACCACGAGATCCGCGCCCACGCGCCGAACCTCCGTCAGCAACCGATCGGCGATGTGCATATGGCTGTCCATCAACGGTAACGTCGCGAAATCGGCCGCAACGCCCTCGCGCGCCAGAATGTCCAACGCCGCTTCCCGAACGGCCAGCGTCTCGGCATTGAGCGCGTTCTGCATCTCGGCCACCGACGGCAGCGCTGCCGCCATCAAGGGGAAATAAAGTGCCGGGTCGACTTCGACGTAAGCGACGCGAAGGCTCGCCCCGAGCGCCTTGGCGAGCCTTGCGGCGTGGGTCAACGCGGTTTCCGAGGGCGGACTGGCATCGAAAGCCACCAGTATGTTGCGGTACATGATTTCTTCCCCCTTGTTTTGCATTCCCTCAACCGCCGACGCCAATGCCATTCGCGCTATTCGCGCTATGCGCAGCGACGTTTCGATGGAACGGTAACGATATCGGCATGACCAAACCCGCGGCTGTAGTCGAGCACCTGAAGCGCCCAACATTCAAGCTTCACAATGGTGGAGCGGCTCGAACCGTGTTCGGGAACGCGTGTCCACGCGTCTGGAAAACGCTCATCGAGCAGTCGCATCGCCAGTACGCGCTCGGACGATTCATCCGACAAGATTTCGGCAAAGGCGTGGCCCGACAGGGCCTTGATGTCCGGCCATCCGACATAGGGCTTGTAAAGACAGAACGAGACCTGTGCGACGCGCTCGATATTCGCCATCTTGCGGCTATCGCGCGCGGTGGTGAAATAGATGTCGAGTCCGTGATGGACGAAACAAACGACATCGGACTGCGTGTTCCCGTCCGCCATGAGCGTCGCGAGCGACAACTCCCGGCACGAGTCCAGCACGTCCAGAATGACGGCCTCCAGGTCTGCGTTCATCAGGCTTCTCCTGCGTCTATCGTGTCCGCGTTGCGTGCGCCGCCCCATGGGCATCACCTGACGCGCTTACTCGACCGTTAGCCGATCCACGACGGCGCATACGCCATGCGTGGTCATGGCCGCGCCCCGGATGGCTTCCTTTTCCGCCAACGAATGGACCGTGCCGGTCAGCAGCACCTCGCCATTGCCCAGGACGGAGATGTCGAGGTGGCGTGCCTCGCGCTGCGCCTGACGCGCCAGCGCGGCGGCGATATGTCCGACAATCTCCGTGCGATGGGGCCCACTGAGCACCTTGATGTCGTTGATGACGCCCTTGACGCCTCGCAACGTACGAACGGCACTCTCGGCCAACACGCGCTGCGTGTAGGTCTCGACGTCGCCCGCCAGCGTGACCCAGCCGTTCTCGACCTTGACGTGCATGCCATCGTCCGGCAGGCCGGCGTGCCACTTCAGCACGGCAAGCGCGGCTCTTGCGATATCGGCATCGGTATGACGATCCTTCGACATCGGCACGACTTCCAGTCCGATCACAATCGCGCGCGCCCCCGCGACCCGCGCCGCGACGCGCTCGGCTTCGCACTTCTCAAAGAAACTCGCGACCTCGCCCGAGAGCGTGACAATGCCGTCGCGCACCTCGACGCCAATCTCGCTGGCATGAACGTTAGTGTCGCGCGCGAGTTCGTCCATCACGTCGCGCTGCAGTTGAGCATCAGTCTTCATGGGGTACTCCGTGCCACAGAATTGGGATGGCGCCATCGCAAACGTCGCTGACAGTTGCGGGTATCGCGCCGGGTTCTTTCACCTTAGCGCCTCAGTGGGCGCATTGCCGGCCTCTCTCGGCAGCGCTTGACCGACGTCAATTTCATGCAGGACGTCACGCGCCGCGCGCAAGCCGCGCGAGCTTGATTCGCATCAACCCGATGGCGCGAATCTCGCCGCCGAGCGGGCTGGCCGCGTTATAACAAAGCATGCCTGCGCGGCAATCCGCCTTGACGCAGGCGAATGCGCGGGTGACCCATGCGAGGAGGAAGGAAATGAGCTTACGTAGAATTTGTGTCCACATAGACGACACCGCGACGAGTGCGGCACGGCTGCGCTTCAGCGGGCTGCTTGCCCGTCACCATGACGCCAGTCTCGCGGGAATCTACGTGCCCCACCGCCCGGGCGCGGTGCATTCAGGACAACGCGAATCGTCCGGAGACCACTACCGGACGGAGGGGCGCGCTCAGACGGCGTTGCACGCGGCCGAGCATTTGTTCCAGGAGGTTTGTGCCGAACACGATATCGCCGGAGACTGGCATGCGCCGTTCGGCGCGCCGACGACCATCCTGTCGACCTTCGCCAAAAGCACTGACCTGTGCATCGTCGGTCAACCCGACTCGCCGGGTGGGGTCGCCGCCCTCGGTGTCGATGGCATCGGCGACATCGTCGTCTCGGCAGGCGTACCGGTGCTCGGACTTCCGCACAACGTGACGCTGCCACAGGAAATTCGGCGCATCGTGATTGCCTGGAACGGCTCGCGTGAAGCCAGACGTGCGATCGGCGACGCCTGGCAACTGCTCGGGCGCGCCCAGGACATCTTCGTCGTCGGGATCAATCGCTCCCCGGCTGGCGACGATCCGTCACTGACCGATATCGTGCATCTACTGGAGAAACACGGATTGCGGGCGAAGCCGGTGTCGATCCGACAGGATACCGAAGCCAGCGATGGTGTTCAGTTGTTGGCCGTTACCGAGGAGTACGAAGCGGACTTGCTGGTCATGGGCGCCTACGGACACGGTCCGACGCGTGAACTCGTGTTCGGTGGCGCAACACGCACGGTGCTCAAGCACATGTCCACGCCGGTGCTGCTGTCCCACTGACGTGATCCTGCACTGCAGTCGTCGGCGCGCCAGCGCTGTCGGCTGCGGTGGTTTCCCGCCGACTACTACATCAGCAGCATCGCCAGAGCCGCCGCGCCCATCACCCCGGTGGCAATCCATCCCAAGGTGAGAATGGGCCAGCTCGCCGTGTATTTGCCCATCACCGATTTCTTTGAGGCGAGCAACAGCACAACGACCATCAGCGGCACCGCCACGACACCGTTGATGACGGCACTCCAGAACAACGCCTTCATCGGGCTGATCGGCGAATACTGAATGCCGGTGGCGGCGAGCAAGCTGAGCGCGATGATGCCGTAGAAGCCCTGCGCGGCGCTGGGCTTGCGCTCGAGCCCCTCCTTCCAGTGCATAGCCTCCGCCATCGCATAGGCGCCGGACCCTGCCAGCACTGGCACCCCTATCAGACCCACGCTCACGATCCCGACGCTGAACAATGCATACGCCAGGTCGCCGGCCAACGGCCGCAACGCACTGGCCGCCTGCGCCGCGGTGTCGATGCCCCGGATACCGCTCGCATGGAGCGTGACGGCCGTTGCAAGGATCACGAAATAGGCGGTGATGTCCGAGTAGAACATCCCCGTCCAGGTGTCCCATCCGATTCGCCGAAGCTCGCCGCTGGCAGCAACGGCGGCCACGTTGTCGTCCTTCAGCGGCAACGCCGCAGGGTTCCTTTCCATCTCCTCCACCTCCTCCGACGTCTGCCAGAAGAAGAGATAGGGGCTGATGGTCGTTCCGAACACCCCGACAACGACGGCCGCGCTGGCCGAATCGATGGTGAGATCGGGCCACAGCGTACGCATTGCCACCAGTCGCCATGGCACATGCACCGTCAGCAGGACGGCCGCGTAGGCGAGCAGCGACACGGTCAGCCATTTCAGGAAGACAACGTAACGGTGGTAAGGCACGAAGACCTGCAGGAGCAGCGAGCCGAGTGCAAAGCCGATGGTCATCCAGTGTCGATCGATGCCGCTGGTCAGTTCCGCCACCTCGCCCATCGCGGCCAGATCGGCCGCAATATTGAGCGTATTGGCAAAGAGGAGCAGGACGATCACGCCGCGCAGGACGATCGGCGGAAATGACGTCTCGATATTGGCGGCAAGCCCTTTGCCCGTGACGCGACCGATGCGCGCGCAGATCAACTGCATGGCCGCCATCAAGGGGAACGCGAGCGGCATGGTCCACAGCATGTTGAGCCCATACTGCGCGCCCGCCTGGGTGTAGGTGACGACACCGCTCGGATCGTCGTCCGCGACGCCCGTGATCAGACCGGGGCCCACGCGCCTGAGCGGATGCTCGCTCAGCCGTTTGCGCAGCCCCTGAAGCCAAATCGACGACCGCGCACCCTGTGTTTCCAGCCCCATTCCCGCCCTCGCGACTCAAGACGCCTCGCGCGCCCGCCCTTGGCGCGTACTCGTGATTTCGGGCAACGTCACCCTTACGAAACCACCGATTCCAGGGCGCGCCTTGGCGCGTGGGCCTGCGAGGGGCCTCGGCCCACGCGCAGCAGGATCTGCGGATAGTCCCCGCTGCCTGTCATGGCACCGATGGCCGAGCGCAATGCCTCGACTTCGATCGGCTGGTTGAGGAACGAGGCATCAAACCCCTGGGACGTGAGCGTCAGTAACACCCGCTGCATGGCCTGACCGGCCAGCAACCAGTTTTCAGGGCTGTCCGAGCGCGTTGCGAGACACACAAGCAAGGGCGAGCCCTCCACAAGACGGCGGTGGCTCGCCGCCAATCCGCCGCCGACGTCAAATGTGCGCACAACAGTGGTCAGGATCGGCGAAGCGAAGTCGAGCAGGCTTGCTGCGCTTGCCGAGTAGCTCGCCATGCCGTCATCGCGCCGCGCGGCATTGACCCACAACGCCAGTTCGCGGCGAAAGCGCGGATCCCCCAGTTGGATTCGATCCGCCTGATCGATCAGGTCCGCCAGTCGCAAGCGCTCTGCGTCGTTCGCTATCGGGGCGAGTTGGGCGCCTTCCGACTCGGCCGCCGCCTGTAGCGACGCGATCGTCGCTGGCGGCACTGGCGCTGGCTCGAAGGCCTGACGATTCGTCACCCGATCGGGGATGGCCGCGAACAGCGCTGCAATCTGTCCGTCCACGAACCCCTCGTCCGAGATTTGCACACTCGCGAGCACGTCGGGCTCGGCGCTCGAGGGCATGATCCGGATCACATACGGACAACGGAAGTGGCTAAGGGCGACGCGCAGATTGAACAAGGCCGCCCCGCAACTGATCGCCAGCTCGCGGTCATAGGTGTCGCTGACCGGCAACGCCCGGGTGCGGTCGGCGCACAACAGGACCGTGTCGTCGCTGAGCACGAAGCGCCAAGGCTGCGTGTTATGCGTGGAAGGCGCGAGGATGGCGTATTGCAGGCAGAATCTGAGTCGCTCGGCGGCCGTCGCGGTCTTGGCGAATGCCTGATCGTCGACGGTCCACGCCTGGCGTAAGTTGTCCTTGGATCGGGGCACGAAAACCTCCTTCGGGGTAGGGCACGACGACGCGGGTACCGCGACGTGATATCGGCCCGGCAGGCGCTTGGTGAGCGAGTTTGGCGAGCGCTTCAAGCCTATTGATCGTATTGCCTGAAGTCTGGTGCAACGGGCGCGATTGCGCCTTGACGAACATCAATGGGCGGCAGCGCCGCCCGCAACGGGCCGCGGGCTTATCCGCGGAAAATGTCGAACGGTTCGATCCGCAACACTTTGCGAATGCCGATATAGCTGGAAATGGCCGCAATCAGCAACACCATCGTGAAGGAGAACGCAAGATTCCAGAACGTGGTGATGGCCGCGTAGTTAGGCAATGTGCGCTTGGCAAGCGCGATCACCAACGTGACCAGGCCGACGCCGATGCCATAGCCCGTCAGTGCGGTAAATGCGGCCATGAACAGAATCATCTTCACTAGCTCGCTGCCTTTTGCGCCGATCGCCTTCAGCGCGCCGAATTTGTCCAGGTTTTCGAGCACGAACGAATAGAACGTCTGGCCCGATATGGAGACCCCCACGATGAAACTGATGATGGTCATGAGCAGAATATTGGTGCCGATGCCGGTCCGGTACGTATAGAAATTTGCCACTCGCTGGTTGAACTCGTCATTGGTGAGCGCGATGTAGCCGAGCTGTGACACCTGCCGCTTGATGGCCGGAATCGCCGCGGGCGACTTCGGCTGCACCAGAATGTAAGAAAGGGTGAACCGGGTGCCCGGAATGTACTCGGCGGCCCTGCTGTAGGTGGTATAGAGCGTTGGCACGCCGTTCAACCCGTTCGCGGACACCTTCGCCAAACCCACGACAACGCCGCGAAAGTCATTGATTTCGAACGTGGTTCCGATCGTGGGATGCTCCAGCTTGGCGATTTCGGGATCGTCGACGACGAGAAACGCGTTGTCGGCATAGATGTCCAGAATGTCCCCCTTTTCCATATGCGGGCGGCCAAACAGACTCGCATCGTCGAGGCCGACCACGCTCACCGATTGGTAGACGCCGCTGGCCAGCCTGACCTGGGCGCCGCCGATGAACAACGGCGCGGCATATTTGACACCGTCCATGCTCAGTACCGCGTCCAGCAGGAAATTGGGCAGCGGAATGGCGGAGCTCGGTGTATTGACCGCGGGATCGATGACCCACATCTCGGCGCCGACATTGGTGATGGTCGAATGGGCGCGGTTCAGGATGCCCGCAAACATCGCCGTCATCTGTGTCATCAGGAAGACAGCGAACACGATGCCGACCAGCACGGCGGAGAACTTGGCCTTATCATTGACGAGCAACCGAAAGCCGATGCGCATGATGCCGGTGGATCGCACGCTCACCCTCCCCGGGTATCGGAGGTGTCCATCATTGCTGTCCAATGAAGACGTCGACGAGAAGTCCCGGATACACCCTCGGCAAGTCTGCTGCCTTGAACCGGAAAATGACCGGCAGCACACGCAGATCGACCTTTTCCCGCCGCTGGTTGGCCAACTCGATTTTGGGCGATACGAGCGGCTGTACGCGAACGAACTCCAGCGGCACCTTCAGATCGGTGCCTCGCACGGAAAGCTGCGCGCGCATGTGACCGGCAGCCGGCAGCCGCGACACCAGGATTTCATCGACATAACAACGTACCGCTAGATAGTCTTGGGGCCCGCCCATGACAATCAGGGGATCGAACCCTGCTGTGTACGTATCGTAGACGCCCTGCGAGGAGACATAGCTGCCCACGGTGGCATTCAGGGCCAGCACCACGCCGTCGGATTTGGCGGTGATCGCATATTTTTGCAGTAGCGCGTTGGCCGCGCTATAGGCCTGGGACAGTGCGTCATACTGGTGCGCCTGATTGTCCACGTCGTAGCGCCACGCGCCTGCGCGAGTCAGCGCATATTGACTTTGCGCGACTTCCAGTGCCGCTTTCGCCTGACCGACCGCGTCACGGGCCGTATCGAGCACGTCCTTGCTGATCGATCGGCTGTCCATCTCGTAAGACGCTCGCCGCTTGTCGTACTGGTCCTGCGCTGCCGTCAGATTCGCGCGCGCCTGGTCAACCTGCGCCTTGGCAACGGCCAGGGTTTCCTTCCTGGGTTCAGCCTTCAGTTGGTCGAGGACGGCACCTGCCGCGAGCATTTGCGCGTGCAACTGCTCCGTCGTCGCGCGCTGGACCGCATCGTCGATGCGCAACAACGTCGCGCCAGCGCGCACCTTATCGCCTTCATGCACGAGCACCTGCGTGACGACGCCCGAGACCTCCGGGAACATGTTGATATTGGCGCCCCCGCCCTGCTCGCTTTCCACGATGCCGGTTGCGTAGATTGCCGTCGGATACGGATTGCTCACGGGCGTGAAGGCAGGCGCTTCCGGCTTACGCTCGAGCGAGAAAACGTAAGCGCCCAGCAAGGCAGCGAGAATACCCGCCCCTGAGACAACGAAGAGCCATCGGTTTCTCAACGGTGCCCCCCATTCGCCGAGACGATGCGTCCGTCCTCCATATGAACGATCCGGTCCGCGTATTCGTTGATGCGGGCGTCGTGCGTCACGATGACGATGCATCGGTTCCGGTCCAGAATCTTCTGCTTGACGAAGGCGATGATCATCCTGCCCGTATCGCCGTCCAGCGACGCCGTCGGCTCGTCGAGCACCAGTATCTGAGGCGAGCCGATGATCGCCCGAGCAATTGCCACGCGTTGCTGCTCACCGCCCGAGAGCTTGACGGGCACCACCTCTGCACGGTCTTTCAGGCCGACGATCGCAAGACTCTGGCGGGCCGCCTCGAGCGCTTCGTTCCAGTTCTGGTGCTTGAGGACGAGCGGTATCGCCACATTTTCCGCGCTCGTCAGCCTGGGGAACAGGTGATAGTCCTGGAACACGAAGCCGATCGTGTTCAGCCGAAAATCCGCCAGATCGTCTTTCGACAACGCCCAGATATCGCTGCCGCCCACCCACACCTTGCCGGCATCGGGACGCAGGATGCCGGAGAGCAGGCTAAGGAGCGTGGTCTTCCCGCTTCCCGACGGTCCGACGATGAAGAGCATCTCGCCAAAATGGGCGACCAGGTCAACCGCATTGACGGCTGTCGTGCGGGCCGCCCCTTCCCCGAACCCTTTGGTAAGTCCGGTGGCGACGATGGCTTCGGTAGCGGGTGCGCCGGGCATAGGGATGAGCTTCCACGGTGACGAGCGAGCGTAGCGTCGGGACGCCAGGGGGACTCGCGCGAGTGGCGACGACGCCCCGCCGCCGATCAGCCGCGCGCGGCGTTATGCGCCGACGCCGCCGGCCTCGCGCGCGGCGCGCTCTGTTCGACCGGATCCGAGAGTGAGCCGAACGCGTTCATCGCCGTTTGGGTCAGTTCGCCCCACGCCGTCCACCAATTGGCGGGGCTTTGCGTATCCATCGCCTCGCCCGCCGTCTCGGAGAACACCCGTTGCCATGCCTTCTGCGCCGCCAAGTACTGTTCGGCCCAGACCGTGGGCCCGCGGGCACTCATTTTCACCAGCCCTTGCCAGATCAGGTTCTGCATCGCCAACTGCTGGTTCATGAAGGCGAGCTGGCTATTGAAGAGCGCACTGAAATCCGACGCACTTTCCAGTGCACTGGCGAACGCGTTGTCGGCCTCGATCAGACCCTCGTCGGCCTTTAGCTGCATCTGCCGCAGACACTGCACGTTCTCCACCCAGTTTCTGTGAGCATCGAGCGCCGCGAACACTTGCGCCTTGCACAGGCTCAAGGGGGGAATCAGGGCCTTGGACATCGTCGCGTCTCCCGAATGGATTGCGAGTCACACAACGCGACCGCAACGCGCGAAAAAAATCGCCCGCCGAAGCGGGCAGAAACCCAACTTGCCTGCGTTCGGAACGGGGCCGTATCCGAACGCAAGTGCCGGAGGACCGGCAAGATCGGGTGTCGCTTGCGTCGGTTGTGCTGGAACCGGCGATGTCTCCACGATAGTCCGTTGCCGCGGCCCGGGCCTTGACATATCTCAACGTCGGCCGATGCGTTGTTCACAAGAAACACGTGGAGAGGCACCGTTTGATGCACATCAACGTCTCACCGGACACCCGCCGCCTACCGCGCCTGCCGGCACTACGCTGGGAACCTAAGGCACCGCCGATATCGGCCCTGAATCCGCGCTGACGGGACGCGCCTCCGTAGCGCTCTGCAAGGAATACGCACTGTGTCAGACGACATCGAGAAGTCACCGGAAGCTGAGGCCGTCGGTCGTCCCGACCTGCGAGGCTCGTCGCCGGGAGAAGCCGATACCCACGCCGACCTTCCGTTCACCGGACGCCGGCTGCGCGCCCGCAGAGTCCAGATCGACACGTTGCGCGAAGCCGTTGCCTACCTTCGGCGCGATAGCCTGATCTGTCGCTCGGAAGGTTTCGCGGCACAGACGCGTCTGCAGCTTGAATACCGGACGGCAAGCGTCGTCGCAACGCTACAGACCGTGACGGGCGATTGGGTGGAACTCGACGAGATCGGTTTGAGCGAAGCCGCCCTGGCCGCGCTCGATGTGTCCGAGGGCGAATGGGTGCGCGTACGTCACATGCCGCCGATCGAGTCCTTTCGCCACGTGCGAGGCCGGATGTTCGGCGAGGCGTTTACGCCCGCAGAACTCGATGAGGTGATCGGTGATATTGCCGCCGGCCGCTATTCCTCCATCCATATCTCGGCATTTCTGACCGCATGCACGGGGAATCGGCTCTCGGACGACGAGATCATTTCCCTCACGCGCGCGATGGTGGCCACGGGCGAGACCCTCCATTGGCAGGCGGACTGCATCGTCGACAAGCACAGCATTGGTGGCCTGCCGGGCAATCGCACCACCCCGATCGTGGTCGCTATCGTGTCGTCGCAAGGGCTGATCATGCCGAAGACGTCGTCTCGCGCAATCACGTCGCCCGCGGGGACCGCCGACACCATGGAAACGCTGGCCCCGGTCGATCTGCGTGCCGACGAGATGCGCCGGGTCGTGGACGCCGTGGGGGGCTGCATCGTCTTTGGCGGCGCGGCGGGCCTCAGCCCGGCCGACGACATTCTGATTCAGGTGGAGCGCCCGCTCGATCTGGACAGCGAAGCGCAGATGATGGCCTCCATCCTGTCGAAGAAGCTGGCCGCCGGCGCCACGCACGTGCTGATCGACGTGCCGGTCGGCCTGACCGCCAAGATTCGGTCTCAGTACGCCAGCACCCTGTTTTCCGAACGGCTGCGCACGATCGGCCGGGCGCTCGGACTCGACGTTTCGACCTATGTCTGTGCGGGCGCTCAACCGATCGGCCGCGGGATCGGCCCCAGTCTGGAGGCGCGCGACGTGTTGTCCGTGCTGCAAAATCGCAGCAATGCCCCGGCCGATCTCGCCGACAAGAGCGTGGATATCGCCGGCCGACTCCTGGAAATGGGCGGCAAGGCCCTGCCCGGCGAAGGCCAGGCATGTGCACACCGCATTCTGTCCAGTGGGCTCGCGTGGCGGCAATTCCAGAGAATCTGCGAGGCCCAGGGCGGCATGCGCGAGCCATTGGTCGGGCGGCATAGCAAACCCGTAACGGCCCGCCACAGTGGCGTGGTGACCGCCGTCGACAATCGCCATCTGGCGCGGGTGGCAAAGCTGGCAGGCGCACCGGCCGCGCCGAGGGCTGGGGTGGTCTTCGAAGCACCGATCGGAACCCACGTGGTTTCGAGACAGCCCTTGTTCACCATCTATGCGGAAAGCGAGGGAGAACTCGATTACGCGTACGAGTACGCGTGTCGCTTTCCAGCCATCGTCGCTGTGGGGGAATCATGAAGGATGTCGTGGTCTATTCCATGCCCGGGGACGAATCCGTGGCACGATCGCTCGCTCGCAGCCTCGCTTGTCCGGTGCAGCGCCTGGATATCCATCGCTTTCCCGATGGCGAACAACGCGTGGCGCTCGAAGGGCCGCTGAGCGGGAAGGCGGTCGTCATAGTCTGCTCGCTCCACCGCCCCGATGCCAAGATACTGCCGCTGATCTTCGCGGCGGACACCGCGCGGGACCTCGGCGCGCGCCATGTCGTCCTCGTGGCGCCATATTTGTGCTACCTGCGCCAGGACGCGCGCTTCCATCCGGGCGAATCCGTGTCCGCCTACAGCTTTGGCCGGCTGCTCAGCGCGCATATCGATGGCCTGGTGACGATTGAGCCGCACTTGCACCGGCTGCCGTCGCTCTCGGCGGCCTATGCCGTTCCGGTGCGCTCTCCCCATGCCGTCGCCGCCACGGCCGAGTGGATCTCGGCGAGCGTGCCCAATCCGCTCATCGTGGGACCGGACGACGAAAGCGAAGCGTGGGTAGCACAGATCGGCGAGCGCATCGGCGCGCCGTCGGTCGTCGCGCACAAGACCCGGGAGGCCGACACCAAGGTCAGTGTCCGGTTGCAGGTACCCGCGACGTTTGCGAAACGCACGGCAGTCATCGTCGACGACATCCTGGCGAGCGGGCAAACGATGGTAGCCACTGTCAAGGCGCTGGTCCGAGCCGGCTTCGGCAACCCGGTCTGCATTGCCGTTCATGGACTGTTCGACGGCATCAGCGTCGACGATCTCCTCGCCGCCGGCGCCAGCCGGGTCGTGACGGCCAACACAGTGCCGCACGCGTCCAACGCCATCGATGTGACGCCAGCGCTGGCCGAGGCGTTGCACGACCTGCTCGATACACTTCCGAAAGCGCCATGATCGGCGGCGGCAGGCGGACGAGACATCCGCGCTGCCGTGCCGTGCGCCGCACACCTCACGGCGAGATGATGACCTTTAGCGCATGCGTGTTCGCGGCGTCGCCAAACGTCCGGTACGCGTCGAGAATTTCGGCAAGCGAGAAGTGGTGGGTGATCAGCACGCTGGGCGAAAGACGTCCCGATTGCACGGTCTTGAGCAACATCGGCGTCGCCGCCGTGTCGACCAACCGGGTCGTGATGCTGATGTTCCTGTCCCACAGCGACTCGAGGTGTAAATCGACCTTGCTGCCGTGCACCCCGACATTCGCGATGACGCCCCCGGCGGCGACGATCGCCTGGCATAACTCGAACGTCGCCGGCACGCCGACGGCTTCGATGGCCGTATCGACGCCGCGCCCGCCGGTCAGGTTACGGATGGTCTCCTCGGCGGCTTGCCCGGGCGAGAGCACCGTCGTGGCGCCGAGTCGCGTTGCCACTTCCAGCCGTGAGGCATCCGGATCGACGACGATCAGTTGGGCGGGCGTGAAGAATTGCGCGGTCAACAGCGCCGCAAGGCCGATCGGACCTGCGCCAACAATCGCCACGCTGTCGCCCGGCTTGACTTTGCCGTTGAGCACGCCGCACTCGAATCCGGTCGGCAGAATGTCGCTGAGCATGACCAGCGCGTCGTCATCGATGCCGACAGGCGCATGGTAAAGACTGGTGTCGGCATGCGGCGTGCGGACATATTCGGCTTGTGTGCCGTCGATCCGATTGCCAAGAATCCAGCCACCGGCCGCGCAATGCGAATACATGCCACGTCGGCAAGCCTCGCACTTCCCACACGATGAAATGCACGAAATCAGCACGCGGTCGCCGGGCTTGAACGCGGTCACGGCGGTGCCTGTCTGAACGACCTCGCCTACCCCCTCATGTCCCAGGATTCTCCCAGGCTCCACCGTCGGCACGTCACCCTTGAGAATATGCAGATCGGTACCGCATATCGTCGTCTTGGAAACGCGGACGATGGCGTCGGTTGGCGCGATCACCTCCGGCATGGGTCTGTCCTCCAGCGCGATTTGCTGTGGACCGTGGAATACCAGCGCTTTCATATCCGAACTCCGAATCGCGTGGCGTCAGTGCGACATCAGCACCGGCACCGTCATGGTTTCAAGTAGCGTGCGAGTCACCCCCCCGAGCACCCATTCCTGCATTCGCGAATGGCCGTAGCCGCCCATCACAATCAGGTCGATGTTCATGTCGGCTGCGCGGGAGAGCAAATCCTCGCCCACAGCGATGTCATTGGCGCCGCGTTCGGGCGTCACTCGCACATTGACGCCATGACGGGCGAAGAACATCGCGATATCAACCCCCGGAATCGGACCAAGGACGTCCGTTTTGCTTCCTCGACTGACGTGCATCACATGGACGGTCTTCGCCGCCTGCAAGAAGGGCATGGCGTCGGCTGCGGCGCGCGCCGCTTCGCGCCCGCCGTCCCAGGCGAGCAGAATGTTATTGAACGCACGCGGTACCTTGCCCGCATACGGCAAGATCAGGACAGGCCGGCCAGCGGCGAGCACGACAGATTCGACGAACCCCATGGCCGGTATCGTTTCGGGGTCGCGTTGGTCTTCCTGTCCGACGATCACCAGATCCGCATAGCGTGCATGGGTTTGCATCTCGCGAATCGTGTCGAATCGGGGCGCCAGCCATTCGGGACTGACCGCCTGACGGCGACAGATCTCCATGAACATCTGCTCCGCCTGCTCAAGTCGCTTGGCGTCGCTCTCCGGCGATGACGGCGGCGGTACCCCCATGCCCCCAATATCGGTGACGTCGGAAAATAGCGGCATGTGGAACGGCAGGTAGATGCCCGTGAGGTGGGCCGGTAGCCGACAGGCAAAGTCCACGGCAAGCTCGACGCGTGCGCGGGATTGCTGACTGTTATCGACGTGTACAAGCAGCGTCCGGTAGGTCATGGTGACTCTCCAATGGGGGCGATCACCTTGTACTCTAGTTCGACGCCGGCCGCCTCCGTTGACGCGGATCAAGGCCTGACTTGACGACGCCGCCGCTGTTACGTCCGCGCTCCGGGGATTTGCGCTTGTCACGCGCGATGCCTTACGGATTGACTAGGATGGGAAAATTGCGCCAGCAGTGCTACAAAGACGGAATCCTCGGCATGAGAACCGACAGGGGGCAACGTACATGACCAAATTGACGTTTCGTGGGGCAATACAATCGCTTTCGCAGCAGACCGATGGCATCACCCTAGCCCTGTTGTGCTCGATCTGCCTCGCGCTTGCGGCATGGAACTGGGTCGCCGTACGCACCACGATGCAGGCCAACGTCGACGCGCGATTCGACTTGCGCACAACAGCCGCGACGGACAAGCTCGCGATCGCCCTCTCTGCCTATCGCGACACCTTGCATAGCGCGCTCGACCGGCTGGCGATGGCGCCTCGCCCCGACGAAAATGCCTGGGGAGCGTATGCGCAAAACATGCGGGTGTCGGAGCGATTGCCCGGTCTGGTGAGCTTCGCGCGATGTCAGCGCACGGGCGACACCATCGAGCGTGTTGTTGCCTACACCATCGGCGACGACACGGTGTTCGGTCCGAGCGGTTCGATGGCACTGCCAAGTGGTACAAAAACAACGGGGAACCTTTTTACGAGGACATCGGCGGCGACGGGACGCGCGTATTGGATTTTCCTGTCCGACACCAGCCGCCCGTCGGTATGCGCGTATGCCGTTGCGGATATCGACGCGCTCGTACACGTTGCCATCGGGCCGCTTCTCCATGACATCGCGTTGACCGTCAGTACCCGGGACGGCGCGAACCAACCCACCCCCATCTTCGACAGCCTCTATCCCCGGGCGCCCGGCGAGCCCCGTCCCCCCATCGACTACCAAACGCAAGCGAGTCTGCCGTACGGGGAAAAACCTGCGCTGTTTCTCACGTTCACCGCGTCCAATGAATTTGCCTCGCTGCGCGGGGCCGGCGTGGCCAATTGGGCCCTCGGTCTGGGGCTGTTCATGACGGCGGTGACGACGTTCGCCTGGGCCCTCGCCCTGCTGGCGCGACGTCACGCGCAACGGCTCAGCGAACGCAACGCGGGGGACAAGCGGCACTCCGAAAGCCGTCTTTTCAGTGTGATCCAATCCGTGCGCGAGGCCATCATCACCATCGACGATCAGCAACGGATCCAGATCTTCAATCCGACGGCGGAAAGCGTGTTCCGATGCAGCGCCATGGAAGCGATCGGCGAGCCGCTCGCGCGGTTCATCCCGGCGCGGTTTCGGGAGGCGCATTATCAGCATATCGAGCGTTTTGGCATGACCGGCGTGTCGGAGCGCCTGATGGGGCGAGGCAGGCCGCTCTGGGGATTGCGCTCGGACGGCGAGGAGTTTCCGATGGAAGCGTCGATTTCGCAAAGCGCCGACGCGGCCGGCAAGTTCTATACAGTGGTATTGCGTGACGTGACCGAACAACGACAAATTGCGAATGCGCTGCAAACGTCTCGCACTGAACTCGAAAAGCTCAATGCACGTCTCGAAGCGGTTCGGGAGGAGGAAAAGCTACGGGTCGCCCGGGAGTTGCACGACGACCTGGGCCAACGGCTCACCGCCTTGAAAATGGACACGGCGCTGCTCAAGCGCGCCCTGGGCGATCAGGCCCCCGTCAGCGGCGATGTCAAGAGAATCGAGCAATCTATTGACGGTATGGTCGCCGCCGTGCGCCAAATGGCCGCTGATCTGCGCCCCCCGATGCTCGATGATTTGGGGCTCGGTCCCGCGATCGAGTGGTACACCCGGGACTTTGCACGCCGGTATGGCGTGGCCGTCGATTTTACGGAGGCACACAGTCTGCCCCCGATTCCCGCCCCGGTCGCGACGGCGCTGTTCCGGATTGTTCAGGAGTCCCTCAACAACGTGGCGAAACACGCCAGGGCGACATCGGTCACGATCGAATTGTCATGCGATCGCGAATGTCGGCTTCGAATTTCCGACAACGGTCGAGGCCTGCCCCCAACGCGCCCAAAATCGGATTCGCTCGGCTTCATCAGCATGCGTGAGCGGGCACGGTTGCTGGGCGGTACGCTGGAAGTCCGCAGCCCATCCGAGGGCGGAACAGTTGTCACCACCGTGATCCCCCTGGAAACGTCGCCACCGGCCCACTCGCGCGACGCCTGAATCCGGCTATGGCGCGCGAATCTGGAGTACCGCGGCACCTGAAAAGGCACCTCGCCGCAGATCGCTCAAGGCGACATTTGCCTGTTCGAGCGGGTAGATTTTCGTCGTGACGTGCAACGGGATTCGTTCGGCGAGCGCCAGAAACGCCAGCCCATCGTCTCTCGTCAGATTGGCGACCGATCTGACCTGCCGCTCACCCCAAATCAGCCGGTAGGGGAACGCGGGGATATCACTCATGTGGATGCCAGCGCACACGACGGTGCCGCCCCGATCCACAGCCGCAAGGGCTTGCGGGACAAGATCGCCGACCGGAGCAAAGAGGATCGCCGCATCCAGGCGCCGCGGTGCCGGCACGTCGCTCGCGCCCGCCCAGCAAGCCCCGTTGGCCAACGCAAAGGCTATCGCCGCTTCGTCGCCGGGCCGTGTGAAGGCATAGACTTCCCGCGATTGGGCTTGGGCGATCTGGGCAATCAGATGGGCGGCGGCACCGAAGCCATACAGGCCGATCCGTCGTGCATCGCCCGCCATGCTCAGCGACCGGTAGCCGATCAGCCCGGCACACAACAGCGGCGCGGCGGTGGCGTCATCGTAGCGCTCGGGCAAGTTGAACGTGAAGCGGGCTTCGGCCACCGCGTATTCCGCATAGCCGCCATTCAGCGTATACCCAGTGAAACGCGCCGCCTCGCATAGATTTTCCCGATGACTTTGGCAAAAACGACAGTGGCCGCACGTCGCGCCGAGCCAAGGGACGCCGACTCGATCTCCGATCGCCAGTCCGCGCACCTCCGCGCCCACTGCCGCTACGGTCCCGACAATCTCGTGTCCCGGAATGATCGCGTCGGGCACGTCCGGCAGGTCGCCATCCACCACATGGAGGTCGGTGCGACACACGCCGCACACGCTCACGCGCACCAAGACCTGCGTGGGCCCCGGGACAGGAATCGGGATATCCACGAGCGTGAGCGTGCCGTCCCGCTTAGACAACTGCATTGCTCGCATTCGGGCCTGCCAAGGAAGCGGGGGGAAAGAGACGCGGCTAATGCGACAGGGCCGCCATCTCGCCCAGGCGCTTGGTATCGAGCAGCGTGATTTCGCGTTGCCTGACGCGCAGCGCATTCTGCGCCTGCATGCGCGAGAGCATTCGACTGACCGTTTCCAACTGCAGGCCGAGGTAGCTGCCGATCTCCTCACGCGTCATGCGCAGCAGGAACGAACTGGGGGAGTACCCACGGGCGGCGAGCCGCGCCGAGACGTCCAGCAGGAAGCTGGCCAACCTGGCCTCGCCGCGCGCGGTGCCCAGGCGCAATAACTGGTTCTGCTCTCGTACAATGCCTGCCGCGATCAGCCGATGCATCTGTCGCATTATCATGGGCACCTGCCCGGCAACGGCTTCCAAATCCGCGAACTTGATCGCGCAGACCTGGCTATCCTCCAGCGCCACCGCTTCCGACACCTGCCGGCCACTGGCGATGGCGCCCAGCCCAAGCAGTTCCCCGCCCATCATGTACCCCGTGACTTGTTCCCGGCCGTCCGGGTGCATGATGACCGTTTTGAACGAGCCCGCACGCACGGCGTATAGATGTTCGAGAGGGTCGCCCGGTCGAAACAGCACTTCACCGCGGCGAACGGTACGACGCACCCGGGTCACGCCGTCCAGACCGCGGGCAGATGCATCGGAAAGGCCTTCCGGCAGGCAAAGCTGACGCAGAAGGCAGGTGCTGCACCGGGGCACACCGTCATCGATATCGTTGAATGCCCGATGCACGCGAATGCTCTGTGGGTAGGCCTCGGGGGCGGGATCGAGCGGGCGGAAGGAAGCATACATGGCGAACTCCGGTGGACTGGCCTGTGCAATCGACGCCTTCAGTATTGGAGACGGACACCGGAAAGAAAATAAGCGCGCGACGCGATCTTTTGTCAGCCGTGACGGCGCTCTGTAGGCCATGGCTGACAGACCGCGCTGTAAAACCGCCCGGTCAGAGGCTGTCCCGTAACAAATTGTGCTTGATCGCGTAATGGACCAGATCGGTCTGGCTCCTGAGGTCAAGCTTCTGCAACACGCGAGCCTTGTAGGTGCTCACGGTCTTGGCGCTCACGCACAGGGTATCGCCGATATCGCTCACGCTCAGACCCCGTGCCAGCATCAGGAACACATCGAATTCCCGGTCGGACAGGCGCCGATAGCCCGGCGTATCGCCAACGGTGCTCGCCAGATCCTGTGCGATCCGCTCGGCCATCGCCAGGCTCAGATAAACGCCACCGGCAACGACTTTCCTGACGGCCAGCACCAACTCGGACGGTGCACATTCCTTCGTCATATATCCGGCGGCGCCGGCTTTGAGCGCACGCACGGCGTACTGCTCTTCGCCGTGCATCGTGAGTACGAGAATCGCAACGCGAGGAAATGACGCCTTGATCTGCACGATCAGGTCGACGCCGCTGCGTCCGGGCATCGAGAGATCCAGCAGCAGGACATCACAGGGGGTCTGCTCGAGCAGCGCCATCGCCTGCGCGCCGTTCGCCGCCTCTCCCACAATCTCAAGGTTCTCGCTGCCGGCCAGGATGCGCTGCAACCCCGCCCTGACCAGCGTGTGATCGTCCGCTACGATGATGCGAGTCATGCGCCGTCCCCTGCGTCGCGTATTGAATTCGGAGGTATCGCCTTCGCGATACGCACGGGTGTGTGAGATCGCACGTCCCGCCCGACGATTCTACACGCGTGGGCCGTTCGCGCTCCTCTCGCATCGTGCCATGCCTGTGCGACCTCGGCTACCGCAACCGAAGGCTCACGACACCGCATTGCCCGCCTCGGCCGCAGCCGGGGGAACGAGGATGACGGGGCGCTGCGCCTGTCTCGCGCAGTTCTCCGCCACACTCCCCAACGCCAAGCGTTGAAAGCCGCGTCGGCCGTGCGTCCCGATGACGATCACATCGGCCTGGTCTT
Organism: Pandoraea cepalis; assembly: GCF_902459625.1. Classification (NCBI taxonomy): domain Bacteria; kingdom Pseudomonadati; phylum Pseudomonadota; class Betaproteobacteria; order Burkholderiales; family Burkholderiaceae; genus Pandoraea; species Pandoraea cepalis. The sequence continues at coordinate 504,154 of NZ_CABPRY010000003.1, read as the reverse complement.
CATCGGCTGCCACGTTGATCTGGTGCGCGACATCGCCCCCTAGCGGCAGGAGTTCCCGTATCTCGACGTCACCGTCAACGCCCTCCCCCTTGAGCCGCTGGGTGGCCGCATCGCGAATCGCCTTGCCCTGTAGCCGCATCGCTTCGATAAAGGGAAACGGATCGGCATCGGCCACGTAGGCCACCGGGATGTCCACGACAAACACGACATGCAGGTGCGCGTTACGCGCCTTGGCGAGCGCCAGCGCATAGTCAAACGCCTTATCGGCCGTGGGGCTGCCGTCGATGGCGACCAGGATACGTTTCAACATGATCTCACCCCTGGTCGGTGGCGGTTGCCGCCGTGGACGGGCCCTGCGGCGATGGGGCGGGCCCGGTCACCAACATGACGGGCCGATGCGTCTGGCGAAGCACTTGCTCGGCAACGCTGCCCATCAAGAGCCGCCGCACGCCCTTGCGTCCGTGCGTGCCGAGCACCAGGAGATCGGCATGCCACCGCTCGGCTTCCCGAATAATGGCGTCGGCAATCGTGCCACCCCATGCGCGCAGATCGATGGAACGCGTGTCGGCCTGGATCCCTTCTTCACGCAGCGTCTTGTAGGTATCGCTCAACGTCTGCTGGTTCTCGGAAATCAAGGCGTCGCGGACCGCTTCGAGATCGATATGGGAGGCGAACGCGGCCTGATAGTGGGCAAAAGGATCGTCGATCACATTGACTGCCCGAACGACGTCGTCGGGCATCGCGAATCGGATGGCTTCATGCAAGGCGTGCCAAGACGTCTCACTACCGTCCGTGGCAAGAAGAATTCGATGAGGCATTGCGTCGTCCTCACTAGGGTCAACGGGTGAACTCGACGACAGGCCGGGGCACAGCGAGCGCGTAAAACGCGGCAGCGGCGAAGTTCGCGCGGGCCGAGTCAACCGTCTGCCATCATGACGATTACACGGTAGCGGCAGTTAAGCGAGCGGTGGGCGAACGCGAACACGGTCCTTGATACACATCAACGTCCACGGCCACGTCGAAGGATGATCCGGCACGGGCGGGCTATTCTGCCAATACCGGACGCCATCTGGCCTCCCGGACATCGTGTGAGGTGTGTTCATGCAGTTACGCTTCCTGGGGGCCGCCGGCACCGTGACCGGTTCCAAGACCCTGCTTTCGGCCGCCGGCAGGCAAGTTCTGATCGACTGCGGCGCCTTTCAGGGTGTGAAGAATTTGCGCGCTCGCAACTGGGCGGCGCCCGCGTTCGACGTCCAGCGCCTCGACGCCGTGGTGCTCACACACGCCCATATCGACCATAGCGGTTACCTGCCGGTGCTCGCGCGTTATGGCTACAAAGGTCCCGTGTATTGCACATCCGCAACGCGCGATTTATGCGAGATTCTGCTGCTCGACAGTGCACGACTCGAGGAAGAACAGGCGGCGTTCGTGAACCGTCACGGAAAATCGAAGCATCAGCCTGCCCTCCCGCTATTTACCGCTGAAGACGCCCACCGCGCGATCGCGCTGCTCAAGCCGCTGCCATTCGATATGCCGTTTCAAGTGTCCCCCGAGATCACGCTGCACTTCTGGCATGCCGGCCATATTCTGGGCGCGGCGATGGCGCAGTTCAGTGTCGGTAGCCGGAAGCTGCTGTTTTCAGGCGATCTGGGACGGCAGGACGACCCGATCATGCTGGCGCCGGCAGTCCCTGAGTCACCGGATTTCCTGGTGTTGGAGTCGACGTATGGGGATCGGCTGCACGACCGGACCGATCCCGGCGCGCAACTGGCGGAAATCCTGAACCGAACGTTCGCCCGCGGGGGCACCGTGATCGTGCCGGCGTTTGCCGTCGGTCGTGTGCAGAGCCTGCTTTACTGGATTGCGAAGCAGAAGGCGTCTGGTGGCATTCCGGACGTGCCGGTCTATCTCGATAGCCCTATGGCGATCAATGTCACGAACACTTACGCGGCGCACCGGACCGATCACCGACTGAACCCGGTCGAATGCGCGGAGATGTGTGGCGCGGCGACGTTCGTCTCCGGTGTGGAGCAGTCGAAATGGCTCGATACCCGCGCCGTCCCCTTGGTCATCATTGCGGGGAGTGGCATGGCCACCGGCGGGCGCGTGCTGCACCACCTCAAGGCGATGGCAGGCGACTGGCGCAACACCGTGCTCTTTACAGGTTTCCAGGCGCCCGGCACGCGCGGCGCGACCCTGGTCAGCGGTGGCAGCGAGGTCAAGATTTTCGGCGAGTACGTTCACGTCGGCGCCGAAGTCGTGCAGCTCGACACGCTGTCCGCTCACGCCGACTACAACGAGACGCTCGCCTGGCTTTCGAAATTCGACAAACCGGTCCGGCATATCTTTCTCAATCATGGTGAGCCGGCCGCATCGGACAGCCTTCGCCGGCGAATTGCGGAGCGCCTCGGCTGGCCTTGCCATGTCGTGGAACCGATGGAGCAGGCCTACCTGGAGGGAGATGAAGCGGTCCGGAGTCACGCCCCGGCCGTGACTGGCGAGTTTGACGAGCGCTACCGCCGCCCTCGGGCCTCGGAGGAGTTGGGTCATGAAGATTGAGTTTCCGCACGTCGCACCGGTCTATAACGGCGACGACCTGACGATCGAGTTCGCGGCCGATCTTAACCACAAGCGTGTGCTGTGTGCGATCTCGGCCGAAGCGCTGGAGGATCACTTTGGCGCGAAATCGTGCAACGTCGACGACCTGATGGCGGCATTCCGGGCGAATCGCCCGGCCATCGAGAAAATGACCGAGCGCTACCTCGGGCTGTGCCTCGGCGCGCCGGTGCTGCTGCGCAGCGGCCATTTCCGGTGGGGCATGGAATGTCCGCCGTCCCGGGATGGCTAGTGTGTCCGCGCCACACCTCTCATCGGCAACGCCACCCCATACTCGCCTACATCACTCGCGCACGTCGCACTTCGGCAAGATAAATCAGGATCAGCGAGACCCACACGACGCCGTAAAGGAGCATGAAACAACTTGAGCGGATCTTGACGATGTCGAGCAGCGCGCCGAACAGAATCGGCAGCAGAAACCCGCCCAGGCCACCGGCCAACCCCACGATCCCGGTCACCACCCCCATGTTCTCGGGAAACTCGTCCGCCACGTATTTGAACGTCGAGGCCATCCCGAACGCGAACACGGCGCCCAGCACGAAGGCGAGCATCACGAACCCCACCACGGACACGCTGATGTGGAACGTTTGCGGTCCCTGGATCGTGTAGATCACGAAATCGGTCTTCGGATACGACAGCAGGAACAGGCAGATCCACGCCACCCACAGGCACCACCACGTGACCGCGTGCGCGCCGAACTTGTCGGCGAGCACGCCGCCGACCGCGCGCAGCACCGAGCCGGGCAGCGAAAAACCGGCCGCCACCGCCGCGGCCATCACCACCGTCATGCCGTATTCGGCCTTGAGATACTGGGGAATCCAAAGCGACAACGCCGTGAAACCGCCGAAGGTGATCGAGTAGTACTGGCACAGCCGCCATACGCGTGCATTGCTCAAAACCTTGAACGACGCCAGAATCGATCCGCCCTTCTTCCCCGCACCCGGGTCCGGCGCGGACGCCAGCCAGAAGATCACTGCCGTGACGAGCAGTACGACCGCATAGATGCGTGGGACCGCACGCCAGCCGTACGCAGCCTCCAAGCTCGGCGTGATGAACAGGTTGACGGCCGCCCCTGCCGTGCCTGCCCCGAAAAAGCCCATCGCGAAACCACGCCTGGCCGGCGGGAAGAACCGTGCGACGTAGGGGGTACCCACAGCGAACGACGCGCCCACGCACCCAAGAAATAGCCCGATAACAAGGAATTGCCACAACTGCGTCGCGTAGCTGACGACATACACCGGAATCGCGCACGTCACCAGCAACACGGTCATCACGAGGCGCCCGCCAAAGCGGTCCGTCCAGATGCCGAGCGGCAGGCGCATCACCGCGCCGGTCAGCACCGGCGTCGCAGTGAGCAGACCGAATTCCGTGCTGTTCAGGCCAAGGTCTTCACGCAACTGGATGCCCAGCACGCCGAACATCATCCAGACCACGAAACAAACGAGAAACGCGAACGTACTCGCGAACAACACCGAGTACGCCTTGACGCCCGGCGCGGGCCCCTGGCCGGCGACCGGAGGTGCAGTGGCAACGCGTGCGGTATCCATGCCCTCTCCCTTATTGGACCAGCGGCCCGTCGGCGCTCGCGAAGGTCACGCCTTCGAGATCGGCTTGCGCGGCAAGCAGTTGCACATACTGACGCGTGGCGCGCAGGCGTACCTGCTCGGTGAGCATCGTGGCAATGTCGTCCTGCACGGCCTCGAACGGCACCAGCGCACCCGGCACCCGGTGATCGATTCGCACCACGTGAAAGCCGAAGCGGGTCTTGATCAGCCGCGGCAGCACGCCCGTCTCGCCTGAACCGAAAATGCCTTGCGCAAACTCCGGCACACAGCTCGTGCGCTCAAGCTGCCCCAGACTCCCTCCCACTTGTGCGGACGGGCAGTTCGACCTCTGCGCCGCCATCGCTTCGAATTGGTCCGGCGATTGCAGGATCGCGTTCAGCGTTTCTTCCGCCTTGGCGCGCACCAGCGCGAGCGGTGCCCGTCCGGTCACACCGAACAGAATATGGCTCGCGTGCACCAGTTCGCCGCTGGTGAAGCGCTCGCGGTGCTGATCGTAATAGCGGCGAGATTCCTCGACGGTGGCGACAGGCGTAGCGACCTCCTTCGCGAACACGGCATCGGCCATCGCATCGGGCGGGTCGGTGTCGAGCGCGAGGCCCAACTCGACTGCGCGTTGCCGCAACAACTCTCGGATCGCGAGTGCGTAGCGGGCCGTCGTCTCCACATCGAATGCCGGGCCGGCGGCGGCAGTCGGGGCATCGGCAAGTTCTGCCATGGCCTCGTCAATGGCGCTGGCGTGAATCTCGATACCGTTCACGCGCAGCGGCGCGCGTGCCTCTGTCAACAAGGTTTGCATGTTCAGGGTCCTTGGCACTAGGGACGTTGTTCGACGCTTATCGACGTTTAGCGGCGATTAAGAGCGCCGCGCCTCAGCGCTTGCGCACCAATTGATACGGGCGGATCAGATAGACCACGGACGCCAGACCGCTCCAGATGTGTACCATGCGCGTGAAGGGCGATACGAGGAAGATCGTGAAGCCGAGCGCGATATGCGCGCGATAGGTCAGCGGCACGCCTTCAAGCAAGGTCGCCACGCCCGGCTGGAACGTCACGATGCCTTTCACGTAATCGGTCAGTTGCTCGAACATCGCGCCATCCATATGGCGCATGGAGAGCAACACCGTGCCGAGTCCCAGCGCGAGCTGAATCCAGAGCATGAACACGATGACGATGTCCCACGTGCGGCTCGTGGCGCGCACGCGCGGCGTGCCGATGCGACGGGCGATGAGGATCGTCAGGCCGATGATGGCGACCACGCCCGCGGCGCCGCCACCGACCATCGCGATCAACTGGTGCTGCGACGCGTTCAGGAACGGCGAGACGAGCCAGTGCGGCGCCAGAAACCCGGCGAAATGCCCGGCCACGACGACCAGCACGCCCCAGTGAAACATATTGCTGCCCAGGCGCAGCATGCCGTGCTTGAGCAATTGCGACGAATCGCTCTTCCACGAATACTGCTCGCGGTCGAAGCGGATCAGGCTGCCGAGGAGCAGTACCGTCAGGCAAATGTACGGATAGATGCCAAACAGAAACTGATGAAAGAAAGCTTGCATGGTCACACTCCTTGCTTTCCGAACTCAGCGCCCGGGACGGCGCGCATGGAACTGAATCGGTTCACCGACGGTATTGCCCTGCCCGCTCGGATGGCCCGCGCCCATGAAACGCACCGGGGCATCCTGATAGCTGGCGTCGATGGCATCGTAGTCCGCCGCACGCGGAATATGCGAAGCGTCGTCGACGTGTTCGGGCGGCGTCTGCGTCTCGCGCTGCGCCGTGGTTGCGCCGCACAGCCAGAGCAGCGCGCGCGTGAGTCCGGCATAGGGCGATCCGCGTTTGGCGAGCCCGGCATCGATGGCCTGCAGGAGATGCTCGATATCCTTGAGACGCGCCAAGCCTTCCGATTCCGTCAGGATGCCGACGTACTCGAGAAACGCGGGCAGATAGTCGGGTAACTCGCCAGGTGCCAGGTAGATGCCGCTGCGCTCGTACGTCTGCATGAGGTCGACCATCGCTTGCCCGCGATCGCGCGACTCGCCGTAGACGTGCTCGAACAGGTAGAGCGACGTCACGCGGCCACGGTCGAACTGTGCCACGTAGTTCTCCTGCAACGTGAGCAGATCGCGCTCGCGCCAGTAGGCGAAGAACGCGTCAAGCTCACGCCGTGCGGCGCCGCCAATGCGCGGACTGCCGAGCAACGTCTGCTCGATCTCGGGCAACGCAAGGGCCACCTCGTCGTCCGGGTAATGCAGCAGCGCACCGAGCAGGCGGCACTGCAAGCCGAGGGGGGTATCGGAGGCGGACATCTCAAATCTCCTGAATCGGAATGGTCCGCTTGTTCTTCTTGACCGGGTTGAACAGGTTGCCCGTGTCGTTGCCCGACGAGCATCCGTTGCCAAACGAGAAGCCGCACTCGCCGTGCATGTCGAACGTGTTTTCAGCGTATTCGCGGTGGGCGGTCGGGATCACGAACCGGTCCTCGTAGTTGGCAATCGCCAGATATCGGTACATCGACTCGACCTGCGCCACGGACAGACCGGCTTGCGCCAGCACGTCGTCCGCCTGCACGCCGTCGACGTGCCGTGCGCGCATGAACGCGCGCATGGCGAGCAGGCGCTCAAGCGCAAGCTTCACCGGCGCTTCGTCGCCGGCGGTCAGTAAGTTCGCGAGATAGCGCAGCGGAATGCGCAGCGACGCCACGTCGGGCAGCGCGCCGTTCATGCCGAGATCGCCGCTGTTCGCGGCGGCGTTGATCGGCGAGAGCGGCGGCACGTACCAGACCATCGGCAGCGTGCGATATTCCGGATGCAGCGGGAAGGCGATGCGCCAGTCGACCGCCATCTTGTAGACGGGCGACGCCTTGGCGCCTTCGATCCACGCGTCGGGCACGCCGTCGAGCCTTGCCTGTGCGATCACCGCCGGATCGTTGGGGTCCAGAAAGACCGACAACTGCGACTCGTACAGGTCTTTCTCGTCGGCCACGCCGGCCGCCTCGCTGATGCGGTCCGCGTCATAGAGCAGCACGCCGAGATAGCGAATACGGCCCACGCACGTCTCCGAGCACACCGTCGGCTGCCCGGCTTCGATGCGCGGATAGCAGAAGATGCACTTCTCGGCCTTGCCGCTGTGCCAGTTGTAGTAGATCTTCTTGTACGGACAGCCCGACACACACATGCGCCAGCCGCGGCACTTGTCCTGATCGACGAGCACGATGCCGTCCTCCTCGCGCTTGTAGATCGACCCGGAGGGGCACGATGCGACACAGGCCGGGTTCAGGCAGTGTTCGCACAGGCGTGGCAGGTACATCATGAAGGTATTCTCGAACTGGCCGTAGATGTCCTTCTGCACCGCTTCAAAGTTGTAGTCCTGCGACCGCTTGGCGAACTCGCCCCCGAGAATCTCTTCCCAGTTCGGTCCCCACTCGATCTTCTCCATGCGCTCGCCGGTGACCAGCGAGCGTGGCCGTGCCACCGGCATGGCTTTCGCATCCGAGGCGGTCTGCAGATGACCGTAGTCGAATGTGAACGGCTCGTAGTAATCGTCGATCTCCGGCAGATGCGGATTGGCGAAAATGCTGGCGAGCAGCTTGAGCTTGCCGCCCTGCAGCGGTTCGAGCTTGCCGTTGGCCTTGCGCGTCCAGCCGCCGCGCCAGCGTTTCTGGTTCTCCCAGTCTTTCGGATAGCCGATGCCCGGCTTGGTCTCGACGTTGTTGAACCAGGCGTATTCCATGCCCTCGCGGCTCGTCCAGACGTTCTTGCAGGTGATCGAACAGGTATGGCAACCGATGCACTTGTCCAGATTGAGCACCATGGCAATCTGCGCGCGCACTTTCATTGGCGTTCTCCGGTCGGGGGCACGAGCACCTGGTCGGCGGTATCGTCGAGCCAGTCGATACGATTCATCTTGCGCACTACCAGGAACTCGTCGCGGTTCGAGCCGACGGTGCCGTAATAGTTGAAGCCGTACGAAAGCTGGGCGTAACCGCCGATCATATGGGTGGGCTTGACGCTGATGCGCGTGACCGAATTGTGAATGCCGCCGCGCGTGCCGGTGATCTCCGAACCCGGCGTGTTCACGATCTTCTCCTGCGCGTGGTACATCATCACGGCCCCGCTCGGAATCCGCTGACTCACCACGGCACGGGCGCACAACGCGCCGTTCGCGTTGAAGCACTCGATCCAGTCGTTGTCGACGATGTCCAGCGAGCGCGCATCGGCCTCCGACATCCACACGATCGGTCCGCCGCGCGACATCGTAAGCATCAGCAAGTTGTCGGTGTAGGTGCTGTGGATGCCCCACTTCTGGTGCGGCGTGAGGAAGTTGAGCACCTTTTCGGGGTTGCCGTTGCTGCGCTGGCCGAGCATGTGCGCGTAGCTGCCCGTATCGATGGGCGGCTTGTAGACGCACAGCGACTCACCGAACGCCCGCATCCACGGATGGTCCTGGTAGAGCTGCTGACGTCCGCTCAACGTGCGCCATGGCACCAGTTCGTGGACGTTGACGTAACCGGCGTTGTACGACACGTGCTCCGACTCGATCCCGCTCCACGTGGGCGACGAAATGATCTTGCGCGGCTGCGCCTGAATGTCGCGAAAGCGGATTTTCTCGTCGGCGCGGGCTTCGGCAAGGTGCGCGTGCGGCAGGCCAGTCACCTTCGTGAGCGCCTGCCACGCCCGCACGGCCACCTCGCCGTTGGTCTCGGGCGCAAGCGTGAGAATGACCTCGGCGGCGTCGAGCGCCGACTCGATGCGCGGCCGACCATTCGACACCCCGGCCTCCGAGACCTTGTAGTTGAGCTGCCCGAGCAGGTCGATCTCCTCGTGCGTCTCCCACTGAATGCCCTTGCCACCGTTGCCGAGCGAATCCATCAACGGCCCGAGCGACGTGAATTTCCGGTAGGTATTCGGATAGTCGCGCTTGACGACGACCACGCCTTGCGCGGTCTTGCCCGGCACCGGATCGCACTGCCCGGCACCCCAGTCCTTCACCTCGTAAGGTTGCGCGAGTTCGCCGGGCGCATCGTGCGCGATGGGCGCGAGCACCACGTCCGTCTCCGTGCCGAGATGGCCGTCGCACAGTTCGGAGAAACGCTTGGCGATGCCCTTGAAGATCTCCCAGTCGCTGCGCGCCTGCCACGCCGGATCGACGGCGGCCGAGAGCGGGTGAATGAACGGATGCATGTCGGACGTGTTCAGATCGTCCTTCTCGTACCAAGTGGCCGTGGGCAGCACGACGTCGGAGTACATACAGGTGGTGGACATCCGGAAGTCCAGCGTCACGAGCAGGTCCAGCTTTCCTTTGGGCGCTTCGTCGCGCCATTTGACCTCTTCCGGACGCGCGCCGTGGGTCTTGCCGATGTCTTCGCCCTGCACGCCGTGCGTGGTGCCCAGCAGATGCTTCAGGAAGTACTCGTGGCCCTTGCCCGACGACCCGAGCAGATTCGAGCGCCACACGAACAGATTGCGCGGGAAGTTGTCGGGGTGATCCGGGTCGGTACACGCCATGCGCAGCGTGCCGTCCTTGAGGGCGTTCGCGACATACTGCCCGGCCTTCGACGGATCGGGTAGCGAGCGGCCGACATCGAGCGGATTGGTTTGCAGTTGAGGCGCCGTTGGCAGCCAGCCCATGCGCTCGGCGCGCACGTTGTAGTCGATGGGGCGGCCGTGGAACGGGGCCTTGTCCGCGAGCGGCGAAAGCAGGCCCGACGGATCGCTGTTGTCGTAACGCCACTGGTCCGTGTGCGCATAGAAGTACGACGTCGCGTTCATCTGGCGCGGCGGGCGGTGCCAGTCGAGCCCAAACGCCAGCGGCGTCCAGCCCGTTTGCGGGCGGAGCTTTTCCTGGCCGACATAGTGCGACCAGCCGCCGCCGGATTTCCCGATGCATCCGCACATCACCAGCATGTTGATGATCGCGCGGTACGACATATCCATGTGGAACCAGTGGTTGATACCGGCCCCGATGATGACCATCGACTTGCCCTGCGTCTTGTGCGCGTTCTCGGCGAACTGGCGTGCCACCGAAATCACGTCTTCCCGCTTGACGCCGGTGATCGCCTCCTGCCATGCCGGCGTGTAGGGCACATCGTCGTCGTAGGTGTGGGCGATGTGCTCGCCACCCAGGCCCTGATCAAGCCCGTAGTTCGCAATAAACAGATCGTAGACGGTCGCCACCAGCACTTCGCCTTCGGTCGTCTGGACACGGCGCACACCGACATTGCGGCGTTGCACCGAGGCGTGCGACGTGCAGGTGAAATGCGCGTGCGGCTGGTTGCCAAAGTACGGGAACAGCACGGGTACGACCTCGTCGTGACCCTCCACCATCGTGAGGCGCGGCTGGATGGGTTTGCCGTCGGGACCCTCTTCGCGCAGGTTCCACTTGCCCTTGTTGGCATCGTCACCTTGCGCCCAGCGATAGCCGATAGAGCCGACCGGCGCCACGAACTCGCCGCTCAACTCGTCGATCACGACCGTCTTCCAGTCGGCGTTGTGCGGTTGGCCCAGCGCGCCGTCGAAATCGGCCGCGCGCAGTTGGCGCTCCGGCACGTAGCCATCGCCCTGTTTGACCATCCGCACGAGACACGGCATGTCCGTGAAGCGTCGGCAGTAATCGATGAAGTAATCGCTCTTGCCGGCCAGGTGGAATTCGTTGAGGATCACGTGGCCCATGGCAAGCGCCAGTGCGGCGTCGGTGCCCTGCTTCGGATGCAGCCACAGGTCGCCGAACTTCGCCCCTTCCGCATAGTCGGGGAAGATCGACACGATCTTCGTGCCCTTGTAGCGCACCTCGGTCATGAAGTGGGCGTCCGGCGTGCGCGTCTGCGGCACGTTCGAGCCCCACATCACGATGAACGTCGAGTTGTACCAGTCGGCCGACTCGGGCACGTCCGTCTGCTCGCCCCACGTTTGCGGCGAGGCCGGCGGCAGATCGCAGTACCAGTCGTAGAAGCTCAGGCAGACGCCGCCGATCAGCGACAGATAGCGCGCGCCGGCGGCATACGACACCATCGACATCGCCGGAATCGGCGAAAAACCGGTGACGCGATCCGGGCCATAGCGCTTGACCGTGTAGACATTGGCGGCAGCGATGATCTCGTTGACTTCGTCCCACGAGGCGCGCACAAAGCCGCCCAGGCCGCGACGCGACTGATAGGCCCGGCGCGACGCCTCGTTTTCCACGATGGAGGCCCATGCCTCGACAGGCGCGAGCGATTTGCGCGCCTCGCGCCAGCGCGACACGAGTGCGCTGCGCACGAGGGGATACTTGAGACGATTGGCGCTGTAGAGATACCAGGAGTACGACGCGCCACGCGAGCAGCCGCGTGGCTCATGGTTCGGCATGTCGGGGCGCGTGCGCGGGTAATCGGTCTGCTGCGTTTCCCAGGTGACGATGCCCCCTTTGACGTACACCTTCCAGGAGCAAGACCCGGTGCAATTGACGCCGTGGGTGGAGCGCACGATCTTGTCGAACTGCCAGCGTTGACGGTACGCGTCTTCCCAGCCGCGGTCTTCGTCGGTCGTGGCACCGTGCCCCTCGGAGAACTGGGGACGTGAAGACGTGAAAAAACGAAGACGGTCAACGAAATGACTCATGGCGTTTCCCTGGCATGAGTCGGCGCAAGATGGCGCCGACAGGCGAGCGAAAGCGGGAACGCCACACGATTCCGAAGTGTTGGGGGGCGGTTCCCGCCGGCTTAAGGCAACGACTGCGCAGTCGGGTCTTCGAACACGAGGCGATTATTCGCCTTCGTTTGTGACATGTAAAGCGCGTCGCATCGAAGGTTTGCCTTGGCTCAACACGTGGCGATATTTCTTGTAGTGCTATATAAGCCGCGCCCTGACTCTGCTTGACGTTGACGGCGCTCGCGGGCATGTGAACCGCTATATTCAATCCGATATAACGGTTTTGGCTAGGTCCGTCGGGCCAGCACCTCGTCGCGCGGGCCGGCGTCGACGACGCGGCCTGCGTCCATCACCACGAGCGTGTCGAACCGGTCGAGCAGGCTCGGCCTGTGCACCGACGCGACGATGCAGGCGTTCGGGAACGCTTCATACAGGCGATCGAATACTCGTGCCTCGGCCAGCGGGTCGAGCGCGCTGGTCGGTTCGTCGAGCAATAACAGCGAACTCCCCTGCGCCGCCAACGCGCCCCGCGCAAGCGCGAGCCGTTGTCGCTGACCGCCCGAGAGGTTGCCGCCGCGCTCATTAAGCAGGCTGGCCATGCCGTCGGGAAGATGCTGGAGGACGTCGTCGAATGCCCCTGCATGCACAGCGGCCTGCACGGACTGCGCGGCGGCCGGTTCCCCGAACGTCAGGTTCTCCTCCACGCTAGCCTCGAACACTTCGGCTTCCTGCGGGATCAGCGTGGCCAGCGTGCGCAGATCGGCCCACTGTGCCGCCGCGCCGTCGCGCAGCAGTTGGCCCTGCTGCGGGAGATAGAGACCGGCCAGTGTGCGCAGCAGGGTGCTCTTGCCACCCCCGCTCGGGCCGACCAGTGCCACACGCGTGCCGCGCCGGAGCACGAGATCGACACCGCGAAGTCCGCCGCGCGCGTCGTCGGCGTAAAGCCAGGACACGCCGCGCAGTGTGAGCGTCTCCCACGGCGCATCGGGCACGATGCGGGGCACAGTCGCTTCGGGATCGCCCGGCGCCGCCCAGATCGGCTCGGCGCTGCCGTAATCCGTGTGCATGCGGGCGAAGCTCTGGAAGTTCGACGCCATCGAGCCAACCACTGTCGCCGCTTGCTGCGCATACTGGTAAATCATGAACACCGTGCCCAGCAACACCGCCTGCCCCGGCACGCGCGACTGCAACACGTAGACGACGACCAGGATCCACGTCAGCCCCATGCCGAGAATATCGACGGCGAACCATTTGCCCTCGTTCACCACGACGGCGCGGCGCAGCGGCGCCATCACCGTCTCCATGCGCCGCCCCAGCACTTTGCGAGACGCGGCCTGCAGACGCAGGCCGATCACCGTGCCAGCATTACCTACGAAATCGAGCAGCGCCGCGGCGTAGCGTCGTTCGGCATCGTTCTCCGCTCGGGCGAGTTGCATCAGTACGCGGTCGAAACGCAGGATGATGAGGGCCACGACGACATAGCCCGTCACGGCAATCACACCGCTCGTGCGAGACAGCAACGCCAGCGCCACCAGCGGCCCGACGAAATTAAAGGCGCTTTGCAGATAGCCGAACTGATTCTGGGCGAAGTCGGACAGCGCGCGACTGGATTGCACCACGCGGTGTTGCAACTCGCCGGAGTGTCGGCCATCGCGCCATGCGAGCGGTGCGGTGGCAATCCGCGCGTACAGTTGATCGGCCAGCCGGACACGCACACGAACCCCGACGTTGCGCTCCAGGATCCGGCCCGGACCGTGGAGCAGCCAGGACAAGAGATAGACGCCGACCAGGTAGACGATCCAGCGGCCGGCCGTCGTCATGTCGCCTTGCTGCAGCGCATTGATCGCCTGTGCCGCCAGCCACGGCAGGGTCAGACGCAATAACTGCGCGGCCGACAACAGCCCGGCGGCGCCGAGCAAATGCAGCCGCACGCCGTGGGCGTGGCGCCAGAGCGCGCGGTAGAGATCGCGCGCCGCACCACCCAACCCGATGGCGGGCGGTTGTACTGGAGCGTCAGGCACCGTCATGCGTACATCGTTCCTTTGCCGTTAAGCTCAGCCCCCGGTCCGCATGCCCCTCGACGGGCGGACGGCGAACCGGGAAGTCGTCAGGCGCCGGAGGTGGCGCCAGAAGTGCCGTCGAGTGCGGTCAATATATTGGAAAATCGACCAGGCGTCGCGCTCACAGGCTGGAATGCGCGTGCCGTTCGTCTGGGTCGCGCGCGTGTGCGTGGGTTCTCGCTTGCCCGGTCGCGGCTGCCGACGCCGTCACGGCAGGGGGCGCCGGCGTGGTGTCGGGTCGCGTTCGGCGATCGCGCGGCGAAGGGGCCACATAATGGAAGCGCAACGCCGCGTCGGGATAGTGATAGGGGACCATGGCGAGATTGACGGCGCACGAGTCGCAGAACGGCAGGCGCGAGCACAGCACGATCGAGCGAACGACGTTCTCGCCCATCGGGTAATCCGCATAGATCTGCGCCAGAATCATTCGCTCGGTATCGAGCGTGCGGGACTGCGCTCCGCCGGTGGCGGCGTTGAACGTCGGCAGGTCCGCGTCAGCCATCGCCAGGCGTAGTTCGGGCGACTCGGTGAAAATGGCCTCCTCCCCCGAGCGTGCCGCTTTGCGGCGTTGTGCGATGACGTTGTGCTCACGCCGCGCATACGCCCTGCCCGCGTCCACGATCCGTACGCTCGGCGTGTTCGTGTGCAGCGTGGTGCGCTGGAGCCCCGACAGGCAGTAGTAGAGGGTTCTCGTCCCGTCGACGAGTGTGACCTCCGCCACCGCAATATTCGCGTTACGCGAGACCTCGCGCATCCGGTCGCCGACATCGCGTGCCGCGCGCGCCGTACCGCCGACCAGTGCCTGGATCCCCGACATGCCGGGAAACAACGTCTCGAAGATCGACAGCACCTCGCGGGTCGTCTGCACGTCCCCGACGAACGGCAACTGCGACCATACGGCCAACGGCGCGGGCCGCGAGACGAAGTCCCTCGCGATCGCATTGATGAACGCCTCCGCTTGCGCCGGGTAGTGCTGCCAGTGGTTCCACAGACGATTGAACATCGGCATCAGTGTGGTATCGATCCCCGGCGGCGCCGCGAATCCACTGGCGCCGGGCGATGCCTCGGGCGTTCTGGACGCGGCCACCCGATGTTCGATCGCTTGCGTCAGGTCGCGAACCGCTTGCCTGGCCTCGACGACGGACAGCGAAATGTCCTCGAGCCCGCGCCACACATCCGCCGGCGACGGTGCCTGCTGCCAGAGCTTGAGATACAACTGCAGGAACGTGCGGCCTTCGCCATAGGCGATCGCCGGCATCACTACGACGTTTTCGGCCGCCGCGCGATGGTGCTGTGCCGTGCGGTACGCGCGAATGTCACGGTGCGTCGCCTGGCGAAAGTGCAGGTGTACCTGACGTGCCGATTCGTGTTCACCGTATTCGTCGTGTTCGTCGCGCTCGGGCAGCCTGAAGCGGTAGAAGACGTCGCTGGACAGTTGCACGATGCCGTGCAGCGCGCCTTCGCTATCCCGATACGTCCCGAAGGGGGCCGCGATGCGCATGCCGCCGAGCGTGAGACGCACGCGGCGCCCGCCGACCGGTCCCTCCGTGGTCGGCTGCTCGTAATAGGCCAGTTCGCCGTTCAGTTCCGGCGCATACACCGACGGATCGACGAGTGGCGAGTCCGCCGAGACGCGTGGCACGCCATGCTCGTCGATGCGCCCCAGACGCCCGAACGCAAAAAACACCTGGCCGCCGTCCGCCGATGGCGTCAAGCGCGAATACACCGCGACGCGCAAGCGTACGAGCGGCGACGCGTCCAAGGCTTGATGCTGCGTCAGGGTGGCGCCCTGCTCCGTGACCGTCACTTCGTCATGTCGCTCCGAGTGGCATTCCAGACACATGCCGTCGATATCGACCCCCGTGCCGCGCGAGATGCGGCACAGCGACTCCGGGCCTCGCTCGCGGCGAATGTCATCGAGCGGCCGGAGATCCGAAGCGTGTTTGCGCGTGTGCGCCACCGTCGCACCGTACAGAACGCCGTCGATGTCGAACACCTTTACCCCGTTTTGCGTCAGGTCCGGGAGGAATTCGACACGGACGTTGGGCGGCAATGACCATTGCACGCCTCGGCCAAGGGGGCCGTCGAACGGCTCATGTTTGATGACGCGCGGCAACGGCGCTGCCTGTGGAGTTGCCTGTGGAGTTGCCTGTGGCGTTGCGTGAGAGGACACCTGGGGCAATGCCTGTGCGGATGCCGGGATGGGCGTTTCCGGCCAAAGGTGTTGCAGCAGCGCAATGGCATCCTGATGGAGCGTATCGGCGCGCACCATGGCGGCAACACACTCGAGCCCCGACATCGTCAGGCGCGATGCCAACGCGCCCGACCCGCCGATGTCGGCCGCCGCGTGCCGCCGCGAGCGCGCGCCGAAAGACGCATCCGGCAGACCGCGGCGGTCGCGGGGAGCACGCTTCACGACGGTATCGATCAGCAGCTCGGCGATTTCCTCCATGTCCGGCGAATCCAGGACCGACGAATCGGGATGCGGCCAGCCCGCTGAGATAGTGGCGCCGGCGACCGCCAACGTGAACCGCACCTTGTCGCCTTCGCCGATGCGCGACTCGATCGACGACCAGCGCTCGCCCCAGAAAACAGGCCCATAGGTCTCAGCAAGGCTTCTGCCACCCACGCCGTCGGTCGAGTCGACGTTATGTAACGGTGTGATGAGCGCGGGTGCATCGTGGGCGAGCGAGAGGGCAAACTCGCGCCAGACGCCGTCCTCGCCCCTCAAGTGCAGGGAAATCGCGTGAGACGCGTCGTAGACGATCCCTCTCGGGGGCAAACCCGGCCGCCCCGCGCGCTCGACGAGCATCGACATGCGGGTTGGGAGCAGAACCTCGGCCTCGGCAAACGCCGCGCGCGTTTGAGCGTCCGAAGCGGCGACGGATTCCCGGATCAGCGCGACGACGGCGTGCTCGATATCCCCCCGGTAGGCTTCCAGTCCCGCGCTCAGGGCCTCGCGGCTGTCGGCCGGCGCCGGCGGGCGACCGAGCGATCGGGCGTGCGGTGCCGGCAGGCACTGCGCCATCACCCCACCGCCGTCGGGGCGGTAAGGCCACACGCGCAGCAACGCGTGAATGCCGAACACCGCGTCAGAATGCGGCAACGCTATCGGCGCCGTGGTTGGTCCCGTCTCGATACGAACCTCTCTGCGGCTGATCGACCGTGGCCCGGCAACCGAGGCCCCCGGGGCGACGGCCGCGACCGCTACGCCTGTCGTACAGACCACCGCCAACAAGCCCAGCGCGAAGGCCGCATTGGCGGTCTCACGGCCCGTTGCGCCAACCGCTGCGCGAGCGACGGGTTCGGTCGGCAGCGGTTGCGGGGCCGAACGCAGAGGCGCCTGCGTCTGGACAGCGCGACGACGGGGCACCGACAGACCGGCTCGCCAGTCGTCGACGAATGCGGGGCGAGCGATGCCCCGTCTTGTATGGTGCGCATTGGCGGCGGGTCGATGCGCGTGGTGCGGCATGGCGTAATGCAATCGAGTCATTCAGCGTTTCTCCGTGAATTCGGCGGCGTTGTGCCATCGCGAGATCGCGAAAGACAACATCCGCAGCGAGGGGGAAACGCTAACGCGGCACGCGAACCTGCGATTGCTGAAACGAACCGGCGATTGTGGCAGTCCTCACCCACTTCACCGCCACGGGGGGAGAAATGCGGAAATCGCTGTCCGCGTTGCAAATGGCCGCCGCGCCATGAACCCCGGCGACCGGTGGCACCCACGGCGGGCGTGGCGCGCGCCTGCGATGCCCCTGCGTGTCCCCATCCTACTGACGGTCATGCCGACGTCAACGCGTCAGCGTTAAGATGTGCAACCTTGTGCTGCTTAACGTGAGTTGTCCCCCTTGAAAACCGACATCGAGACCGTCCCGGGTCCCGCCACGAGGCACGGGCGCGCCGCCCTGGAAGTGCTGCGTGCGTTTCTCCTGCTGGGCGTGACCAGCTTTGGCGGACCGGTCGCCCACATCGGTTACTTCCGTCGCGAATTCGTGGAGCGGCGTCGCTGGCTTGATGACGCGAGCTTCATCGATCTGGTGGGGTTGTGCCAGTTTCTGCCCGGACCGGCGAGCAGTCAGGTCGGGTTCTCCATCGGACTTCAGCGGGCCGGATGGCTGGGCGGCATCGCCGCGTGGTGCGGGTTCACGCTGCCGTCGGCGCTGCTGCTTCTCGTGTTTGCCGTCGTGGCGCCGCACCTGGGCGGTCCGGTCGGCGATGGCGTGCTGCATGGCTTGAAGCTGGTGGCGGTCGCCGTCGTGGCGCAGGCCGTATGGGACATGGCGAGGCGATTATGTGCCGACACACGCCGCGCGGGGATCGCGTTGGCTGCCATGACAGTGCTCGCGTTGACGACCACCCAGTTTGCGCAGCTCATCGTGATCGCGCTGGGCGCGGGGCTTGGGGTTCTGCTGCTGCGCTCGGGCCACGCGATGGCTGCACCGCCGTTGCCCTGGTCAGCGCGATTTCGAATCTCACGTACGGCGGGCGCCGTGGCGCTGATCCTCTTCTGCGTGCTGCTGGCTGGGTTGCCGTTCTTGCGTCATCTCACCGACGCGCGGTCCGTGGCCATATTCGACGGCTTCTACCGATCCGGCGCGTTGGTGTTCGGCGGGGGTCATGTCGTGCTGCCGCTGCTTCAGGCGCAGACCGTGGCGACGGGATGGGTGTCGAACGGCGACTTCCTGGCCGGTTATGGTGCGGCGCAGGCGGTGCCGGGCCCGCTCTTCACGTTCGCGACCTACCTAGGGTGGCGCTCGGGGAGCCCGCTGCATCCGTGGCTTGGCGCCGTGCTTGCGACGGCGGCGATCTTTCTTCCCGGGCTGTTGCTCGTCGTGGCTGCGCTGCCGCATTGGCAGGCGTTGCGTGAGCGTGCGTCGACGGCGGCCGTGCTTGCCGGGGTGAATGCGGCCGTCGTGGGCATATTGGCCTCGGCGTTGTACTCCCCGGTGTGGACAAGCGCGGTGCACAGCGCCGCCGACTTCGCGGTGGCCGCGATTGCGTTCGTGCTGTTGACGCGGTGGAAGGCACCGCCGCTTGCCGTGGTTGCGCTATGCGCTCTCGCCGGGGCGGCGGGGCTTGCCTGACGGGCCTGACAGGGCGCGACGTTGAATACCGCCTGACCGATCCGTGCGCGGCGTGGGCCACGCGGGGTGCATCAGGACGATTCGTTATCGCATCCGGACACCGGGGGCGAGCCGGCCTCCGTGCGCGATCTTGCTTGCGTGATGTTGCTGAACGGCGGGACGTCTTGCGTGAGCCAGACGTTACCGCCGATCACCGAGCCTTGTCCGATAGTGACGCGACCGAGGATCGTTGCGCCGGCGTAAATGACCACGTTGTCTTCCACGATCGGGTGACGCGGTAGGCCTTTGCGCGGATTGCCGTCGTCGTCGGCCGGGAAGCGCTTTGCGCCGAGCGTGACGGCTTGGTAGACGCGCACGCGCTCGCCGAGAATCGCGGTTTCCCCGATGACCACCCCTGTCCCGTGATCGATGAAGAAGCCGGCACCGATCTGTGCGCCTGGGTGAATATCGATTCCTGTTTCCGAATGGGCTTGCTCGGCGATGATACGGGCGAGCAGGGGCAATTCCAGTCGATAGAGTTCGTGGGCGACGCGGTGGTGAATCATCGCGTGAATGCCTGGGTAGCAGATCAGTACCTCGTCGACGCTGCCGGCGGCTGGGTCGCCTTGATAGGCGGCGAGCACGTCACGGTCGAGCAATTCGCGGATGGCCGGGAGGCGTTGGGCGAATTGCTGGATGGTGGCGTGGGCGCGTTCCTCGATGCGTGCGGGCGTGAGGTTGGCGTCGTGGCGTGCCTTGTGGCGCCATTCCATGCGGGCTTGTTCGGCCAGGCCGTTGAGCACGCTGGTCAGGGTATGACCGACGAAATAGTTCTCGCCTTGCTGGTGCAGGTCTGGCGGGCCGAGGCGCATGGGAAAGAGCACGCCTTTGAGGGCGCCGATGATGTCGGCGAGGTGTTCACGGGAGGGCAGATCGCGTCCACCGGATTCGAGCAGGCGGCGTTGGCCGTCGCGCCAGCGCAGGCGAGCCGAGTGCAGGGAGGAGACGATGTCGTCGATGTCGAAAGCGGCCACGAGGGGGGAACTCCTGAAAAGCGGGTGCCGGGGACGGAGTCTTCGGCGGAAAGCGAAAGAAAGGGGGGGCGCCCGAAAGCGCGTCAGCCAAAGAAGGATAACGGGTTTCCAAAGCATCAGTGGTGAAGTGGTTTATTTGGGCGGTGCCGGGCTTAGGTCGTTGGGTGGAGGGACTGGGGGCGTGGAGGGGGGACGGACCGGGGCCCCTTTCTGCAGCGAGTTGGGTTTATGTTTGAGAGGCGGAAAGGGGCCCCGGTCCGTCTGGGGGGCAGGTGTGGAAAGCGTCAAAACGCGCCAAAGAGGTGCGAACGAGGTGCGAACGAGGTGCCAAAGAGGCGGACAACCAGCGCAACGGAGGCGCCGAATGGCAGGCGATCGTTGCGTACGTCGCGTGGGAAGAACCGGAGATGCCAGATATGAAGCGTCAATTCCGACACCTCGACGTTCCCTACAGAT
This sequence comes from Pandoraea cepalis, assembly GCF_902459625.1. Lineage (NCBI taxonomy): Bacteria > Pseudomonadati > Pseudomonadota > Betaproteobacteria > Burkholderiales > Burkholderiaceae > Pandoraea > Pandoraea cepalis. The sequence goes on along the minus strand of NZ_CABPRY010000003.1, from coordinate 483,741 downwards.
CGCAGTGGGGCGATCCGGCGTTGAACCGAGAGATAAGAAATGGATGCATGGATCCATGCGACGACCCTGCTTGGAGAAACACAGGATTCAGGGATGAAACAGCGTATCGATTCTGGAGCCGAAGGGTATGCGGCATCGCATGCCTTGAGTCGATTCTCGATTTTCTAGGCATTGCACATGAAAATCGAAAGCGCATGCTTGGCGAGGCGATCGATCACGGCGTCTATGAGATAGACGGAGAAGATTCCGTCAAAGGACTGATATACCGCCCATTTTGCCGATGGATTCGTTCGCGGTATCGGTTGAATGCCCGCATCTATGAGGGCGCGCCACTAGCATCGGTGACGCAAGAGATCTCCCCGACTTGCATGATCATGGCGTCGGTCAGTCCCGAGATTGCCACCCCCCAGCAACCGAACCATCGACGCGGCGGGCATCTGGTGCTGATTCATGGGGCGGATGCCGGCCACATCTGGTTTCACAATCCGTCCGGCATACCGCCGTTCCAATGTGACGCTAACCTTGCGATCGACCACGCAGAGCGCTTTCATGCTGGACGCGGCATGCTAATTGATTTTGGCGAAGGCGCAAACGTCCCCCCTCGCCCGAACCAGCCCCTTACAGGGCCCGCTTGACCGTGCGCGCTGCGCCTGAAATGTCCTGCCCGACGCCGTCGACCGTATTGCAGCCTGCCAACGAGAGCAGCGAACCGACCACCAGGAAAACCGCCAAAATACGCGCCAACATATCGACCTCGATACAAAAAACGAAATAACCACGAGTTTCCGGCCACCATCGGAGCCTCCCAAGGCCCGGAACCCGGCTTCTTGTTGATGAGCGAGGAAGCGACTACCCTCGCCTCAAAACGATGCGCAATTGTGCTTCAAATTCACCTGAACCGGGGCAAACATGAAAGCCCCACGTCCCCGCCCTACAACACCGCCAGCGTCCGCCGAATGTGATCGGCAAACGCAACGCTCAAGTGATTCGGACGCGCGCGATCGAACTTTACCGTAATCCCGACCGACGGCAATGGCGGCAACGTATCACCTGTAACAATGCGTAAATCCTGGGGCACCGCCGTTTGCGTCATCACCGCGAACGCCTGCCCCGAGCGCGCCAGCGCCGTCAATCCCGCCAGATTGCTGCTCGCATAGGCAATGCGGTACGCCCTGCCCGCCCGCGCCAACGCCTCGCAGGCCGCCATATGATCCAGCGTATCCGGGTCGGACAACGCCAGCGGCAGCGCCACGTCGGGATTCGAAAGCACCGCCTCCAGGCCCGGATTCCCGATCCAAACCAACGGTTCCCGTCGGATGACGCCCTCATCGTCCACGCCGTCCGGCAATGAAATCAGCGCCAGATCCAACGTATGGCGCGACAATTGCTCCATCAAGCGCGGTGTTGGCTCGCAAATCACCTCCACCAACGCATGCGGATGCGCCACCGCAAACTCACGCAACAGATGGGGCAGAAACGCGGCGGCGTAATCGTCCGGACACCCGAATCGAATCGTGCCGCTCAACCCGCGGCCCGACATCTCCGCCATGGCCTCGTCGTGCACCCGCAGAATCCGCTGGGCGTGCCCTAGCAAACGCTCGCCAGGACTCGTCAACACCACGCCGCGGCCCGTGCGCTGCAACAACGGCTGATCGACGATCGCTTCCAGACGCTTCATCTGCTGGCTCAGCGCCGACTGCGTTCGCGCGATGCGCTGCGCCGCACGGCTGAGCGAACCCGCCTGCGCAATGGCCACGAACGAACGCAGCAAATCGATTTCCAGGGACAGGCTCAAGATATTAGGCTCGCTTCTATCTTCCATTAGCACTATTCGCTTCCATGAAATCAGAGCGCTGCCTAGACTGCAAGCGGTAAATGCCCCGCCCCATCGCCGTTGCCCATCGGAGACACCTGCATGTCCAAGAACCAAGACGCCGACTTCTGGCGCAACGCCCGGCAGCATCTGATTCGTTACGGCGGCACCTTCGAACCGATGATCATCGAGCGGGCGCAAGGCAGCTTCGTCTACGACGCCGACGGCCGGGCTATCCTCGACTTCACCTCCGGACAGATGAGCGCCGTGCTCGGTCATAGCCATCCCGACATCGTCGACGTCGTCACCGAATCCATCCGCACGCTCGACCACCTGTTCAGCGGCATGCTCTCCCGCCCCGTGGTCGACCTCGCCACGCGGCTCGCCGACATTACCCCCGAGGGCCTCGACCGGGTCATGCTGCTGAGCACCGGCGCCGAATCGAACGAGGCCGCCATTCGCATGGCCAAGCTCGTCACCGGGAAATTCGAAATCGTCGGGTTCGCGCAATCGTGGCACGGCATGACCGGTGGCGCCGCCGCCGCGACCTACAGCGCGGGACGTAAAGGCGTCGGACCGGCCGCGGTCGGTTCGTTTGCAATTCCCGCGCCGTTGACCTACCGCCCCCGCTTCGGCCCGGCCGATCAGTACGACTACCTCGCCGAACTCGACTACGCGTTCGACCTGATCGATCGCCAGTCCAGCGGCAACCTTGCGGCCTTCATCGCGGAACCGATCCTCAGCTCGGGTGGCATCATCGAGCTGCCGCCGGGCTATCTCGCAGCGCTCAAGCGCAAGTGCGAAGAACGCGACATGCTGCTCATTCTCGATGAGGCGCAGACCGGCATCGGCCGCACCGGCACGATGTTCGCGTTCGAGCGCGACGGGGTCACCCCCGACATCCTGACGCTCTCGAAAACCCTCGGTGCCGGACTACCGCTCGCCGCCATCGTGACGTCCGCCGAGATCGAGGAACGCGCCCACGAACGCGGCTACCTCTTCTACACCACCCACGTCTCCGATCCGCTGCCCGCCGCCGTTGGCTTACGCGTACTTGACGTCGTCGCGCGCGACGGGCTTGTCGCGCGCGCCAACGTCATCGGCGAGCGTTTGCGCAATGGATTGCTGGGGCTGATGGAGCGCTTCGAATGCGTGGGCGATGTGCGCGGACGCGGCCTGCTGCTCGGCATGGAAATCGTCAAGGATCGTCGCACCAAAGCGCCGGCCGACGGACTCGGCGCGAAGATCACACGCGAGTGCATGAACCTCGGCCTGAGCATGAACATCGTGCAACTGCCGGGCATGGGCGGCGTGTTCCGCATCGCCCCGCCGCTGACCGTCAGCGAAGACGAGATCGACCTCGGGCTGGCGTTGCTCGGACAGGCCATCGAGCGATCGCTATGAGGTCGAGCGCGTCGTCGGGGCCCCACTCACCCCGGCGACGACGCACGGCGCACGACCGTCGTGGTTTGTCCCGCATAGCCCCAGTTGTCCGTGTCGATCTCCTCGATCACGATGTGCGTGAGGTGCGGCGGCTTGTGCAACACGCGCTCCAGCGTCTCGGTGACTTCACGGATCACCTGTGCTTTCTGCTCGGCGGTATTCCCTTCCCGAGTGATACGAATGCTGACGAACGGCATGATTGACTCCTGAAGATGCCGCGGCCGGTGAATTCACCGAACCGCTGTGCCATGAACAACGAAGGCGAAGCGCCGTGTCGATCAGCGTCCGGCGCTGAAACCGCCGTCCACCGGAAGAATCGTCCCCGTCACATATTCGCTCTGCACGAGGTACTGCACCGCCCGCGCGATGTCCGATACATCAGCAATGCGTCCGAGCGGATGCATCTGCCCCAGCGCGTCGTGCGTTTCAGGAGCATGCATCGGCGTGTCCACGACCCCGGGGGCTACGGCGTTGACCGTTACACCGTAGGGCGCCAACTCAAGGGCCAATGCGCGCGTCGCCTGATTGAGCCCCCCCTTGAGCGCGGCAGCCATCAAGGCGGGAACACTCGAATGCGCCTGCAACGCGATCGACGCGGTCACGTTGACGATCGCGCCGCGACGGCGTTCGCTCATATGGCGCGCCGCCACCTGTGAAAAGTACAACGCGCCCTTCAGGTTCGTGGCGATCTGCTCGTCGATCTCGTCCGGCGTGAAATCCACAAACGGCTTCGCCGTGAAGATGCCCGCGTTATTGACGAGCACATCGACGTGACCGAACGCCTCAATGGCGCGTGCGAAGGCCGCTTCGGCCACCTTGGGGTCACCCACATCGCCCGCGACCGGCAGGAATCGCTCGCCCACCCCGAGCGCCGTGCGCGCCGCGTCGAGCCGAGCGCTGCTCCGCCCAGTCCCCACGACGTTGAAACCCTCCTTCAGGAAAGCTTCCGCCAACCCGAGGCCGATGCCACTTGAGGCACCCGTGATAATGGCCGTGCGTTCCGAATGGTTCATGATGTCTATCCTCAACTTGAAGTGGCCTGCCGGGACGGCGGATCATCCACACGCCCCGCGGGTTGAGCACCACTCTATTCGTGAATGAAGACGCGAAAAACACATCCGGATACACTTGTCTTTTTACATGATGTAAAGAATCGATATGCAGCGGCAATTCGGCGACATCCTGCTTGGCAGCATAGAGTTGTTCTGTCTGGCCGCCGAAGCGGGCAGCTTCACGGCGGCGGCGAACCTGGCGGGGGTGACGCCGGCCGCCGTCAGCCGGTCGATCGCCCGTCTCGAGCAACGCCTCGGGGTACGTCTCTTTGTCCGCTCGACAAGGCGCATCCGTCTGACCGAAAGCGGTAGCACGTACTACGACGAATGCCGATCCGCCCTTGGCATGCTCTCCGAAGCCGAGCACCGTGTCTCTGGCGCCCAGTCGCAGCCGTCCGGCACCCTGCGTATCAGTGTGCCGACGACCTACGCGCACTATCGACTGCTGCCGCTGCTGCCCACGTTCCAGGCGCAATATCCGCGCATCAAGGTGCACGTGCACGTGAGCAACCGAAACGTCGACCTTCACGAGGAGCGCTTCGACTTCGCCATCCGCTTTCGCGCCCAGCCCGAGTCGAGTATGGTGGCGCGCCCGCTCGAAGACGCCGCACTCGTCGTCGTCGCCCACCCGAATTACCTGAATCGCGTGGGAACACCGCGAACCCTCGACGACTTGGCCGAGCACGACTGCATCGAATTTGACCTGCCGAGCACGGGGCGAGCGATACCGTGGCTGTTCCGCGAGGCGGGCCGCGACATCGAGCATGCCGTGGATGGCAACTTTCGTTGCAGTGACGATGTGCTCTCGGGCGTCACACTCGCGAAAGCCGGTGCCGGGCTGTTCCAGACTTACCGCTTCATCGTTGAGGAAGATCTGGCGGCCGCGCGTCTGGTCGAGGTGCTGGCCGCTTACGGGGGACGCTCGCGCCCGGTGAGTTTGATGTACCCCCACGGCAAGACATTGCCGTCTCGCGCCCGCGTCTTCATCGATTTCTTGCTGCAAACGTTGGCGCATTCGTCCGCGCCTCGTAACACTGACTTCCGCACGGCGGCCATTCCAGCGCCGCGGGGCTCGGACTAGACTCGGCAGTAGCGCCGCCCCCCGGTTACCCACGAACACATTGCACAATGCAGAGGTTGCTGTGAAGCCCCCCGCCGAGTCGTCCCAATCCGTCAGTGCCGATACCGCCAACGCCACCCATACCGCCAGTTACACCGACCGTCATGCCCGGTACTGGCATCGTAATCTGGTCATTGGTGTGTTTGGGTCATTTACCACGCTGGTCAGCTTGAGCATGCTGTTGCCGTTCCTGCCACTCTATGTCCAGCAGCTTGGCGTTGCCTCGGAGTCCGCCGTCATTCAATGGTCGGGCGTCGCGTTCAGCGCAACGTTTCTCGGCACCGCCGTGACCGCCCCCCTCTGGGGCCACCTCGCGGACCGTTTTGGCCGCAAGCCGATGCTCATCCGCGCAGCCGTCGGCATGGCCATCGTGATGTCGCTCATCGGCGTCGCGCACAATGTCTACCAACTCGTGGGGCTGCGTCTGATCGCCGGGCTGATCGGTGGCTATGCGTCGGCGGCGACGGTGATGGTGGGGACACAGGCACCGCGCGAACGCGCAGGTTGGGCACTCGGCGTCCTGTCGACGGGCGCCCTCGCGGGTAGTCTGGTCGGGCCGCTGGTCGGCGGAATGTTGCCACCGCTATTGGGTATTCGCGGCACTTTCTTCTCCGGCGGCGCGATGATTGCGGTCACGGCACTGCTGACGATTTTCGGGGTTCGCGAAGACTTCGATGCGTCGCGCGACGGCAAACGCCACGCTCCATCAGGGACGCGCACCCACGATCATTCGCCTCGCGCCGGAAACATAGCGGCCATTCTGGCGACGGCCATGATGGTATTGCTGGCGAACATGTCCATCGAGCCGATCATTACGGTCTACATCGCGAAATTGGGCGTTGACAGCGCGCATCTCACGCGGGTCGCCGGCGTCGTCATGGCAAGCTCGGCGCTGGGTAGCATTCTCACGGCAGCGCGCTTGGGCGCGCTCGCGGACCGCGTCGGGAGTTGGCGCGTCATCGTTGGATGCCTTATCGCGACGGCACTGGTGATGGTGCCGCAAGCGTTCGTCACCACTTGGTGGCAATTGGCCGCACTGCGTGTGCTCATGGGCATGACGCTCGCGGGACTGCTGCCCGCCATCGGCAAACTCGCCCGTCACTCGGTTGGCGAGCGCCACACCGGCAAGATGCTCGGCTATCTTCAGTCGGCACAATTCAGCGGCCAGGTGATCGGGCCCGTCGTCGGTGGCCAGATCGCCGTCGCGTTCGGATTGCCGTCGGTGTTTTTCATGACGGCGCTGTTACTCCTTGCTTGCAGTGTGTTGGCGAACGGCGCGCGGACCCGAAGTGCCGAACGCGCCCATCGACTCGCCTGAGGGCGGGAGCGACACACGGGCTGCCGGAGCACCCAACGCGTCCTCCAGAAACGCTATCAACGCCTGAAGCCGTGCAGTCGGCCCTCGCCGCGTGGGCACCAGCAAGATGACCGGCGCACTGTCGAACGCCCAGTCCGCCAACACGCGCACGAACTTGCCCGACGCGACCGACTCGCGGGTATCCCACTCCGAGCGCAAGACCAGACCCAGCCCCTGCTCCGCCCATTCGCGTGCCACGCTGCCATCGTTGCTCGTGTAGGCAGGTGCGACGCGAACACTGTTGCGCGTCGATGCGCGCCGGGTTGACGAAGCCGACGAGGCAGACGACGTCGCCCGGCGATGAAAGCGCCACACCGTCACGTCCTCGTCGTTCTCGCGAATGCAAACGCAACGATGCTGCAGCAACGCGGGCGCCACGTGGTGACGGCCATAGCCGAACGGGGCCGCCACCCGTAGCGTGCCGGTCAGGCGCGTGTCCTCACGACGGAACGATTCGCTCAGCGCATCGAGCTGCGCGAGCAACGCCGAACCCTCGCGCCAGCCGTTCCCCCTCGGCGGTCAGGCGCAACTGACGCGACGTGCGCGTGGCAAGCGCAGCCCCAGTGTGGCTTCCAGCTTTCGCAGCCTCGCCGACAATGCGGGTGGCGTGAAGTTGAGCAGGCTTGCCGCCGCACTGAGCGACGCCGACTGCGCGAGCGCTTCGACCAGACGCAGGTCCTCGATCTGAATCATTCACTTGAGCTTAATGTTTGATGTTGCGACATTTAACGGCGAGGCCCCCTATCGTTCCTACACTACCTGCTTCGACGACGACGCCTTACCAATCCACCACTCTGCCACCGCGCCACCGTGCTATCCCGCGCACGCGCGACGCCGTTGGCCTGTGCCCGTGCCCGTCCCCACCGCCAGAGACACCGCACCATGACCGCCAAAGCCGCCCTTCCCCCGACCTCGTTGCCCATGCTCGACACACCGGCCGCCGTGATCGACGTGCCCCGCATGCGGCACAACATTCGTCGCATGCAGTCCCGCATGGACACGCTTGGCGTACGCCTGCGTCCCCACGTCAAGACCAGCAAGTGCGTGGAGGTGGCCCGTGCACAGATCGAAGCGGGGGCCGCGGGCATCACCGTCTCCACCCTCAAGGAAGCCGCCCGCTTCTTCGACGATGGCGTGACCGACATCCTCTATGCCGTGGGGATGGTCGCGAGCAAGCTGCCGGCCGCCCTCGCCTTGCGACGCCGCGGCTGCGACCTGAAGATCCTCACGGACAGCCTCGCATCGGCGCAGGCAATCGTGGCGTTCGGTGCCGAGTTCGGCGAGACATTCGACGTGTGGATCGAGATCGACACCGATGGTCACCGATCGGGCATCGCGCCCGACGACGATGCGCTGCTTGACGTGGCGCGCGTGCTGCATGACGGCGGTGCGGCGCTGGGCGGCGTGATGACGCATGCCGGATCCAGCTATGACGTCGACACGCCCGAAGCACTCGCCGCCATCGCCGAGCAGGAGCGCGCCGGCTGCGTGCGCGCCGCCACGCGTTTGCGCGATGCCGGGCTGCCGTGCCCCGTGGTCAGCGTCGGCTCGACGCCGACCGCCCTCACCGCCGCGCATCTCGACGGCGTGACCGAAGTGCGTGCAGGCGTGTACGTGTTCTTCGATCTCGTCATGCATAACATCGGCGTGTGCACGACCGACGAACTGGCATTGAGCGTGCTCACGACCGTGATCGGGCATCAGCCCGAGAAAGGCTGGGCCATTGTCGATGCCGGCTGGATGGCCATGAGCCGCGACCGCGGCACACAAAAGCAGAAGCGCGATTTCGGCTACGGACAGGTGTGCCGCATCGACGGCAGCCTCCTCCCTGGGTATCGGTTGAGCGGTGCCAATCAGGAACACGGCATTCTGTCGCGCGAAGGCGAGCCGGACCTCGGCATCGTCGCGCGATTCCCTATCGGCACTCTGTTGCGCATACTGCCGAATCACGCCTGTGCCACCGGGGCGCAATTCCCCGAATACCACGCCATCGCTCCAGATCGCGAGCTGGCAGTCTGGTCGAGATTGCACGGTTGGTGAGCGGATTCGTCTCGCTTCGCGGTGGGTCGCAGTGCATCTTTGGCGCGGCCTCGCCTTGACCGATGCCGTACGCAGCGGGTCGCGTTTTTTCTCCTTCGCAGCGGGCGATTGGCTTATGCTTCAGGCTTTCCCACCCGCACGTCAGTGACCGGAGAAGCCATCAAGGTGCCACGTCAATCTGCCCAACCGACTGTCGAAACGCTCAACGAACAAGGGCCGGCACCGCGTTATCTGCAACTCAAGCAGTTCATTTGCCGTCAGATCGACAGTGGCGCCTGGCCGCCGCATCACCGCATTCCGTCGGAAAACGAGTTGGTCGAGTTCTCGGGCGTAAGTCGCATGACGGTCAATCGCGCGCTGCGAGAACTTAGCGCCGAGGGGCGTCTCGTACGCATGCAGGGCGTCGGCACGTTCGTGGCCGAGCCGAAATCGCACTCCCCGCTGCTGGCCGTCAACAATATCGCGGACGAAATCGCCGAGCATGGCCATCGCCATCGCGCCGAAGTGAAGCTGCTGCGCGAAGAACTCGCTGGCCCCGAACGCGCGCTTGCGATGGACCTGCAGGAGCGCGAAACGCTGTTCCACTCGGTGATCGTTCACTACCAGGACAACGTGCCGGTGCAGATCGAGGATCGCTGCGTCAATCCCACGCTCGCGCCACACTACCTCGAACAAGACTTCACCCAACTGACGCCCAACGCCTATCTGCAGCGACTCTCGCCGCTCACGTCGGGCGAGCATGTGGTCGAAGCCGTGACAGCCACCCCCGAAGAAGCGCAACTGCTGCACATCGCACGCACGGAACCGTGCCTGCTCATCCGTCGGCGCACGTGGACGGGCAAGCGCGTGGTCTCCGTTGCACGGCTGCTGCACCCCGGTTCTCGCCACCGACTGGAAGGCCGTTTCGGCGCGACCGAATAAGCGAGCGGCAAGCCAACGATCAGCCGGCGCCGGCGCATCGGGCCCGAGCATCCCCCTCAAGCCCCCTCCTCCTGGCTCACAGAAGTACGTAAAAACCCTAGTTCACGGTAACTTGTATATACAATACTGTACAAGTCATTCTCCGCTCCGAATTAGAGGAACACGTTGTGAGTCAAGTCACCCGATACCGCGATGTCACGATCCGCGCCCCGCGCGGCACGCAGCTCAATGCCCGTAGCTGGCTCACCGAAGCCCCGCTGCGCATGCTCATGAACAATCTGGACCCGGACGTCGCCGAGAACCCGAACGCGCTCGTTGTGTACGGCGGCATCGGCCGCGCCGCCCGCAACTGGGAGTGCTACGACAGGATCGTCGAAACGCTCAAGACGCTGGGTGACGATGAGACGCTGCTCGTGCAGTCGGGCAAGCCGGTGGGCGTGTTCAAGACGCATGCCGACGCGCCGCGCGTGCTCATCGCCAACTCGAATCTGGTACCGCACTGGGCGACGTGGGAACATTTCAACGAACTCGACGCCAAGGGGCTGGCCATGTACGGCCAGATGACCGCCGGCTCGTGGATCTACATCGGTAGTCAGGGCATCGTGCAAGGCACTTACGAGACCTTCGTCGAAGCCGGCCGCCAGCACTACAACGGCAATCTGACGGGCCGCTGGGTGCTCACCGCCGGCCTGGGCGGCATGGGCGGCGCGCAGCCGCTGGCCGCTACGCTGGCCGGCGCTTGCTCGCTGAACATCGAGTGCCAGCAGACCAGCATCGACTTCCGTCTGCGCACGCGCTACGTCGACGAGCAAGCCAAGGATCTCGACGACGCCCTCGCGCGCATCGCCAAATACACCGCGGCCGGTCAGGCCGTGTCCATCGCCCTGTGCGGCAATGCGGCCGAAATTCTGCCGGAACTGGTGCGCCGTGGCGTGCGTCCGGACATGGTCACCGATCAGACCAGCGCCCACGATCCGCTCAACGGCTATCTGCCGATCGGCTGGACCTGGGACGACTACCGCGAACGCGCCCGCACCAGACCCGCCGAAGTCGTCAAGGCCGCGAAGCAGTCGATGGCGGTGCACGTCAAGGCCATGCTCGACTTCCAGGCGATGGGCGTGCCGACCTTCGACTACGGCAACAACATCCGCCAGATGGCCAAGGAGGAAGGCGTCGAGAACGCCTTCGATTTCCCCGGCTTCGTACCCGCCTATATCCGTCCGCTCTTCTGCCGTGGCGTCGGGCCGTTCCGCTGGGTCGCGCTGTCGGGCGATCCGGAAGACATCTACAAGACGGACGCGAAGGTCAAGGCGCTGATTCCCGACGACGCGCACCTGCACCGATGGCTCGACATGGCGCGCGAGCGCATCAGCTTCCAGGGCCTGCCCGCACGGATCTGCTGGGTCGGGCTGGGGCTGCGCGCGAAGCTCGGATTGGCCTTCAATGAAATGGTACGCTCAGGAGAACTCTCGGCACCGGTCGTGATCGGCCGCGACCACCTGGATTCAGGATCGGTCGCCAGCCCCAACCGTGAAACGGAAGCCATGCGCGACGGTTCGGACGCCGTGTCCGACTGGCCGCTGCTTAACGCCCTGCTCAACACCGCAAGCGGCGCGACCTGGGTGTCGTTGCATCACGGTGGCGGCGTCGGCATGGGCTTTTCGCAGCACTCGGGCGTGGTGATCGTGTGCGATGGCACCGACGCCGCTGCCGCGCGCATCGCGCGTGTGCTGAACAACGATCCGGCGACGGGCGTCATGCGCCACGCCGATGCCGGCTATGACATCGCCGTGGAATGCGCGCGCGAGCACGGCCTGAACCTGCCCATGCTGGGCACCTCGAAATAAGCAAGACAAGCCACACCCCCCGAATATGTCGAATCAAGGAAATCCGTCCATGGCAAAACTGTTTGTGACGCCCGGCACGCTCACGCTGACGCAGCTGCGCGACGTCTACCAGAACCCGACCACCGTCACGCTCGACGAGTCCGCCTATGCGGCCATCGACAACAGCGTGGCTTGCGTGGAAAGCATCGTCGCCGAAGGCCGCACGGCTTACGGCATCAACACCGGCTTCGGTCTGCTCGCCACGACGCGCATCGCCAAAGACGATCTCGAAAACCTGCAACGCTCGCTCGTGCTCTCGCACGCCGCCGGCGTGGGCGCGCCGCTCGACGACGCGCTCGTGCGCCTGATCATGTTGCTCAAGATCAACAGCCTGGCGCGGGGCTTCTCGGGCATTCGCCGTAAAGTCATCGATGCGCTCGTCACGCTGGTGAACGCCGAGGTGTATCCGCGTATCCCGCTCAAGGGCTCGGTCGGCGCCTCCGGCGATCTCGCCCCGCTCGCTCACATGTCGCTGCTGTTGCTGGGCGAGGGCGAAGCGCGTTATCGCGGCCAGTGGATGAGCGCTCGCGAGGCCCTTGCCGTGGCCGGGCTCGAGCCGCTCACGCTCGCCGCCAAGGAGGGCCTGGCGCTGCTCAATGGCACGCAGGTCTCGACGGCCTATGCACTGCGTGGCCTATTCGAAGCGGAAGACATGTTCGCGGCCGCCAGCGTTTGCGGCGCCCTGACGGTCGAAGCCATGCTCGGCTCGCGCGCCCCGTTCGATGCCCGCATTCATGCCGCTCGCGGCCAGCGTGGCCAGATCGATGCCGCAGCGCTCTATCGTCATCTGCTCGGCGAGACCAGCGAGGTCGGCGAATCGCATGCGCATTGCGAAAAGGTGCAAGACCCCTACTCGCTGCGCTGCCAGCCGCAAGTCATGGGCGCGTGTCTCACGCAGATCCGTCAGGCGGCCGAGGTGCTCGCCGTCGAAGCGAATGCGGTGTCGGACAACCCGCTCGTGTTCTGGGAACAGGGCGACGTGATCTCCGGCGGCAACTTCCACGCCGAGCCGGTCGCCATGGCCGCGGACAACCTCGCGCTGGCGCTGGCCGAAATCGGCGCGCTGAGCGAGCGTCGCATCTCCCTGATGATGGACAAGCACATGTCGCAATTGCCCGCGTTTCTCGTGGCCAACGGCGGCGTGAACTCCGGTTTCATGATCGCGCAGGTGACGGCCGCCGCACTCGCCTCCGAGAACAAGGCATTGGCACATCCGGCCAGTGTCGACAGTCTGCCGACCTCGGCCAACCAGGAAGATCATGTGTCGATGGCCCCCAACGCCGGCAAGCGGCTTTGGGAGATGGCCGATAACGTCAAGGGGATTATCGCGATCGAATGGCTTAGCGCCTGCCAGGGGCTGGACTTCCGCGAGGGGGTCAAGTCGACCCCGGCACTTGAGCGCGCGCGCGCTCTCCTGCGCCAGTCGGTTCCGTTCTACGATAAGGACCGCTATTTTGCGCCCGACATCGAGGGAGCCAGCGCGTTGATCGCCCAGCGGCAGCTCAGTGCGCTGGTGCCGTCAGGCACGTTGCCTAGCGCGCCGGTCATTTAAATCGCACAGGCCTCTTCCCCCGCCGGGGCGAAGCGAACTGCGATTCGCGCCACCGGCGGTCGGGGACAGGGCTGCCCGTCCCCCCGCATCCCCTTGCCGCCCGCGATCGCGGGCTGGCTCATCACGCATTCAGGAGACAGCTTGAAAAACCTGCAACGCAATCTGAGCGCGCGGCACATCCGCTTTCTGGCGCTCGGCTCCGCCATCGGCACGGGCCTGTTCTACGGCTCGGCGTCCGCCATCCAACTGGCCGGTCCGGCCGTCATCCTGGCCTATGTTCTGGGCGGCGCCGCCGTGTACATGGTGATGCGCGCGCTGGGCGAGATGGTCGTGCGCCAGCCCGTCTCCGGCTCGTTCGGCCGCTATGCGAGCGACAACCTTGGCCCCCTGGCGGGGTTTCTCACGGGCTGGACCTACATTCTGGAGATGGTCATCGTCTGTCTCGCGGACGTGACCGCGTTCGGCATCTATTTGGGCTTCTGGTTCCCGGACGTGCCGCAATGGGTCTGGGTGCTTGGCATCGTGATGCTGATCTGCGGGCTGAATCTGTGCAACGTGAAGGTGTACGGGGAGATGGAATTCTGGCTGGCGCTGGTGAAGATTCTCGCCATCGTCGCGATGATCGTGGGGGGCGGTGTGATTCTGTTCGCGGGCGTGCAACTCCATAGCGAGCATGCCCCTGCGGTAAGCAATCTCTGGTCGCACGGCGGTTTCCTGCCCAATGGCTGGGGCGGACTCGTGGCGTCGCTGGCCGTGGTGATGTTCGCCTACGGCGGGATCGAGATCATCGGCATTACCGGCGGGGAGGCCAAGAATCCGGAAACCGTGATCCCGCGCGCCATCAACGCCGTGCCGATGCGCATTCTGCTGTTCTACGTGTTGACGATGTGTGTGCTCATGGCGATCTTCCCGTGGACCGGCATTGGCAGCCAGGGCAGTCCGTTCGTGCAGATCTTTTCGGGGCTGGGCATCAAGTCCGCCGCCGCCGTCCTCAATGTGATCGTGATTTCCGCCGCCATCTCGGCCATCAACAGCAACATTTTCGGCGCGGGCCGCATGATGTTCGGCATGGCCGAACACGGTCAGGCGCCGGCCGCGTTCTCGGCGACGTCGCGTCATGGCGTGCCGTGGGTCACGGTGCTGGTGATGACGGCCGCGCTGCTCGGCGGTGTGGTGCTCAACTACCTGATCCCGGAAGGCGTGTTCCTGATCATTGCGTCGATTGCCACGTTTGCCACCGTGTGGGTTTGGCTGATGATCCTGCTCTCGCAGGTGGCGATGCGCCGTCGCCTGTCTGCCACGGAAGTCGCCGCGCTCAAGTTCAAGGTGCCGCTGTGGCCGGTCGGTCCGGCGCTGGCCATCGCGTTCATGCTGTTCGTGATCGGGGTGCTGGGCTATATGGAGGACACCCGTGTTGCGTTGTATGTCGGTGCCGGCTGGATCGTGCTGATGTCGGTGGCCTATCAGTTCGGCGTGAAACCCAAGGAAGCGCAGGTGCGCGGCCCAATGAGCCTGGAATGAGCCTCTCATGAAACGGACCTACTGGAAGAACTGTCACGTCGCGACCATGCGCGACGGCCGTTATCACGCCATCGAAGATGCCGCGATCGTCACATGCGGCAAGCATATCGAGTGGGTCGGCGCGCGCAGCGAGCGCTCGGCCTCGGGCACCGACGCGTGCGTCGATCTGCAAGGGGCGTGGGTCACGCCCGGCCTGATCGATTGCCATACGCATCTGGTGTTTGGCGGCAACCGCAGCCTCGAATTCGAGCAACGGTTGCAGGGGGTGAGCTACGCGGACATCTCCGCCGCCGGCGGCGGCATCAAGCACACGGTGCGGCACACCCGCGACGCCACCGAGGACGCGCTCTTCGAATCGGCGCGCAAACGGTTGCTTGCCTTGATGCGCGACGGCGTCACCACGGTGGAGATCAAGTCGGGCTACGGCCTCGATCTGAACAGCGAGCGCAAGATGCTGCGCGTGGCACGTCGCCTCGGCGAGGCGTTGCCGGTCACGGTGAAGACCACATGCCTGGCCGCGCACACGGTGCCTGCGGAATTCGCGGGCAAGGCGGACGAGTACGTGAATTACGTCTGCAATGACATCCTGCCCAAGCTCGCGGAGGAGCATCTGGTCGATGCGGTCGATGCCTTTTGCGAGACCATTGCCTTCTCACCGTCGCAGGTGATGCGCGTGCTGCTGCGCGCGCAGAAACTGAAGCTGCCGGTGAAGCTGCACGCCGAGCAACTCTCGCCGCTCGGCGGCGCAAGTCTTGCGGCCGAGATGGGTGCCCTGTCGGCGGATCATCTGGAATATATGAGCGCTGACGATGCCGCCGCGATGGGACGCGCGGGCACGGTTGCCGTTCTGCTGCCGGGCGCGTTCCACATGTTGCAGGAGACGCGTCGCCCACCGGTGGATCTGCTGCGTCGTCACGGCGTCGACATCGCGGTGGCGTCGGATCTGAACCCGGGCACGTCGCCCGCGCTCTCGCTACGCTTGATGCTCAACATGGCCTGCACGCTGTTCGGACTCACCCCGGAAGAAGCACTGGCGGGCGTTACGCGCAATGCGGCCAAAGCCCTCGGCATGCTCGGCACGCACGGCACTCTCGAAGCCGGGAAGACGGCGGACTTCGTGGCGTGGGAAATCGATCGACCGGCAGAACTCGCCTACTGGCTGGGCGGCGAGTTGCCGTCTCGGACCGTACGCCACGGCCAGTGGCGCGACCTGACCTCGGTTTGATCCCGCACGGCGCACAGGAGACTTGCATGGCAATTCAATGGCAATCGGTGACCGGCGATTCCCCGGTCTGGCGCGGTCGCACGGATACCGGCGAGCGCGGCGACACGCGCCGGCTGTTCAACGTCGTGCGCGAGATCGATGCGCGCACTGACGCGGCAGCGGGCGGCGCGCCCGTGCTGCTCGGCTTCGCCTGCGATGCAGGCGTCAAACGCAACCAGGGACGCGTTGGCGCCGTTGAGGGTCCGCAAGCGATCCGTCAGGCGCTGGCGAACCTGCCCGCCCACGACATCGCGTGCCTGTTCGATGCCGGCGATATCCCATGTGATGGCGATGATCTCGAGGCGGCCCAAGCAGCACTGGCCGACGCGGTACGCCATCAGCTCGATGCCGGGGCGCAACCGGTGGTGCTGGGCGGCGGTCACGAAATTGCGTGGGGCACGTGGCAAGGACTGCGCGCGCATCTCGATGCGACGGGCGACCGCTCGCGCCTGTTGATCCTGAATCTCGACGCCCATTTCGATCTGCGCACGGCGCGCCCAGGCTCGTCGGGCACGCCGTTCGATCAGATCGCGCAGACCTGCGAAGCGGCCGGACTTCCGTTCGACTACGCATGTCTGGGTGTCAGCCGGTTGAGCAATACAGCATCGCTGTTCGACCGCGCGCGCGAGTTGAACGTGATTCACGTGGAAGACACCGAAATGCAAGAGCGGCATCTGGAGGCGCGTCTCGCACAGATTGACGCATGGATTGCCGACGTCTCACATGTCTATCTGACGATCGATCTCGATGTGCTTCCGGCGCCAGTCATGCCAGGGGTATCCGCCCCCGCCGCGTATGGCGTGCCAATGTCCGTTGTCGAAGCCATCGTCACGCACGTACGCCGATCAGGCAAACTGCGCGTGGCCGACCTGGCCGAATACAACCCGCGCTTTGACCCGCAAGGCGCAGGGGCTCGCGTCGCCGCCCGCCTCGCTTATCGTCTGCTCTGAGGGCAACGCCACGGTCGTTCCCGGGGCGCGGATCGTGTCCCGGCAAAGCGATCAGTCGAAGGCGTGCGCACCGGACGGAAAAAAAGCGCGCCGTGCGACTTCACTGCTTCGGCCCCTGCGTATGCATGGCAGCGGCGGGGGTATCTCCGCGATACCAGACCGCATAGATCACTGACAACGCCACGACAAACGGAACGCCGTAGACCAGCGTCAGGCGGAATTCGTCGGTGAAATAGGTGGTCACGAGTGTCGCCAGCATGAGCAGCGCGCCCGCCAGACTCGCATACGGATAGCCCCACATGCGAAAGCTCAGCGACGCTGCCTCGTGCGCACGGCGGAAGTACAGGTGCGTGACGAAGATCATCAGCCACGTGAACATCGCGCCGAACATCGACACGGACATCATCAGCGTGAACGACGCCCGCGGCACGAACACGTTGAGCGCGACCGCCAGCCCGATGCCGATGGTCGAGAGCATGAGCGCCGCGACCGGTACGCCGTTACGACTCACCTCGCCGAACCGGCGCGGCGCGTACCCCGCCCGCGACAGGCTGAACATCATGCGCGTGGTGATGTAGAGCTGACTGTTCATCGCGGAGAGCGCGGCCACCAGAATCACCAGGTTGATCACCCCCGCCGCGCCCGGGATATGCGTCGCGGCCATCACCTTGACGAACGGACTGCCGTCTTCACCCGCCGCGCTCCACGGCACGATGGCAAGCGTCAATGCGAGCGTGAGCAGATAGAAGAACACCAGACGGAACATCGTCGCCCGGAAGGCGCGCGTGATCGCCCGCTGCGGATCCTGCGCCTCGCCGGCGGCCACGGCAATCATCTCGATGCTCAGGTAGCTGAAGATCGACACGATCACCGCGACCCACATCCCCCATCCCCCCCTCGGGAAGAATCCGCCGTGCGACGTGTAGTTGGCCAACCCGATACCGCTGTCCACCGGCGCCCGAAACACCACATAGGCCCCGAGCATCAGGAACACGACAATGGCCGCGATCTTGAGCATCGAAAATCCGTACTCGACCGCGCCAAACACCTTCACGCTCGCCGCATTGATGCCGATCAGGCCCGCCGAGAAGCCGACGATCCAGTACCAGCCGGGCACCGCCGGGAACCAGTACTTCATGTAAACAGCGATGGCCGTGACCTCGGTGCCGACCGCGAACACGATCGACGACCAGTAGCCGTAACGCACGAGAAACCCCGCCAGCGGCCCGATGTAGTGCTCGGCATAGGCGCCGAATGACCCGGACGTCGGGTGCGCCACGGTCATCTCCGCCAGACACCCCATCAGCAACAGCGCAATCAAGCCGCCGATCGCATAGCTCACCAGCACGCTCGGCCCGGCAAAGCCAATGGCGAACGCACTGCCCAGAAAGAGGCCGGTGCCAATCGCACCGCCAATGGCAATCATCGACAATTGCCCACTGCTCAGGCCGCGATGCAGCCCCTTTTCTCGCTCGACAATGCTGTCGAAGCTCGCTTGTGTCGTCTTCAATTTCGTCTCCTGTGAGTCGGATGGTGCTGTTCAAAAGCTGTGTTCGATGCCGAAGCCGATGCCCCGGTAGTGCGCGCCCGGCGGTGCGCTTGCGCCGTTCGCGCCGAGCGTCGGACGCGGCGAGACGCCGTAGCGGCCCCAAGCGCGATTGATGACCTGGTAGTACGCGACGTACACGTCCGTGCGCCGTGAAAAGTCGTAGCGATAGCCAAGATTGAGCTGCGTCGCGCCAAGCCCGTCGGTACTGCACGATGCACCGCCCGTGCGTGAACACGCGCCGTTCGTCGCATAGCCGCCGCCGAGCCAGACCGAGTGACGGCCACCGCCAAACCAGTGCTGGACCATGGCGTAGAACGCATCGCGCCGGTAGCGGTTGAGATTGCCGACCGTGCCGTCGTCCGTGCGGTAGGTGAGCCGATCCCAGCCCGCGACCCACTTGGTTTGCGCGTAGGTGAAGACGACAAGCACCTTGTGCGCGTCGTCGCGCGACCCCGTGGCGTGCGATCCGACATTGGACGGATTGGCGGACGACGGCGCGCCGAGCCATGCCAGCCCGAAGTAGTCCTTGTGCAGCGCGTACGCGTAACGCACGCGCAGCGGGCCGTTCAGATACTCCAGTCCGGCCCCGAACACCTGTGGCGAGATCTCGCCCGCCGGCGTGACGACCTTGCTGTTCGACGGCGAGTACGAGAACCGCAGTTGCAACCCGGCCCACGTCGGTGTCCAGTACTGAAGACTGTTGCCCTGCCGCCGGTTGAACGTGGCATCGACCGCACTACCCACCCGCCCCGATTGCGTCGTCGTGTTAGGCACATTGAATCCGGGATTGCTCAGGATCGTGCTCAGGTCGCCGGTGTATGGATTGCGCACCGGCGAGCCGACCGCGAGCGTCGACCATTGATACGGCGTGTCCCAGTTGCCCAGAAACGCCGTACCGAACGGCCCGCTCAGGCCCACATTCGTATTGCGTCCCGCGATCGTGCCGGTGGATTTTCCGTCGAGCGCGACAGGTGTCTCGATCTGCCAGATCGCGGCATACCCGTCGCCAAGATCTTCCTTGCCGCGCAGGCCGAAGTACGAAATGCTCGACAGCATGCGCGCACCGCTCGCCGTCGGCGCATTGATGGCCCCCGACGGCGCCTGGGTCGGACGCGGCGCAGACGCGCTCGCCTGACGCCCGCTCACACTGACCCAATCGGTCATCGGCGTGAGGTGGCCGTAGACCTGCACCTGAGCGTGCGACACCTCGCAAGCGCCCGGACCCAGCGCCAACGCAAGGCTCCATGCCGCCGCCAGCCGCGTGGTCCCGACACACCGCCAGCCACGACGTGCCCCTCGATACCGTAACGTGCCGCGCATGTCCGCTTACCCTGCCAACGTGAAACCGCAAGCGGACAACTGCGCGTGCAGCCGTACGTGTTGGTCGCTCGTCAGTTGCGTAAGCGGCGCGCGCACTCGCGCCCACGCCGGATCGTCACGCTGCGAGGCCAGCACCGCCTTGAGCGCCGGAATCATCGGGAACGACTGCACGATGCCGCGAACGACGTCAGCCTGTGCCTGAAGCGCTGCACCGCCATCGTCCGCCCACTCGCGACACAAGCGCCCGATCATCGGCGCATTGATGTTGACCGTCGCGGAAATGCAGCCTTTCGCGCCCTTGGCCGACGCGCGCGACACCAGCGACTCAGATGCCGGGAAGATGCCGAAGCCGGGGAAGGCGTCGAGCATCGCGCTCAGGTGAGTCCAATCACCCGAGCTGTCCTTGATGCCAACCACGGTCTGCGGGAAGTCGCGCCTGAGCCGCTCGATCACCGGCAGCGTGATGGGCACGCCCGAGAGCGCCGGAATGTGATACAGGTACAGCCGCAAACGTGCATCGTTCACCTGATCGATCACGCGGGCGTAGTAGTCGTACACGCCATCGTCGGTGACACCTTTGTAGAAAAACGGCGGCAGCATGAGCACCCCCGCGCATCCTCGCTCGATCGCATGACGCGTGAGCGTGACGGTCTCGGGCAACGAACAGCAGCCGGTGCCGGGCAGCATGCGCCGCACGTCAAGGCCGTTGTCGACCAGATGATCGAGCAACGCCATGCGCTCGCGGGCGTCGAGAGAATTCGCTTCGCTGTTCGTACCAAACGGGGCCAGGCCCACGTCGTGCGAGAGCAACCATTCGCAATGCGCGAGAAAACGGGGGGCATCCGGCGTCATATCCGCCTGAAACGGCGTGACGACGGGCGCAAACGCCCCGGTCAATTCATGATCGACCATGACAGTTCCTTGAGGGAGGGAGAGATGAACGACGCTGCCTGCGCCGAGAGCCGCCTGTTCGCTGCTGATCCGCCGCCGATTCGATCAACGGTTCAAGGGCTCAACGGCGCAATGGCTCACCGGCGCAGGCAGGCGCGGACCGCATCAGGGCGATGGGTCGATGTCGTGCAGGAAGTGCAGGATTTCGCGACCGAGCGACTCGTCGCCGGAATCGAGATGCGCAACCACCGACGTATGGTTGTGGTCGCGCACCTGTAGCCAGCGCGGCGCGCGGGCGTCGCGCTTGGCCAACCGATGACAGAACTCAAGCGCGTAGGTGTCGAGATGGGGATTTTCGAACTCCGCCACGACGGTCATCACGGGCACCGGCATCGCTTCGGCATGCGCCATCGGCGCGTCGGCCTCGTGGCGTGCAGGCGCGTCGCCGTAATACGCCACCACACCGGGGGCATTCGGATTGTCGGGCAGCACGTCCGCACGCAGTCGCGCGCTGATGAGCACGGTCCCCGCCACCTCGGGCTGCGCCGGCCGCACCCGCGGATCGCACAGATAGCTGGCCACGTGCGAGCCGCCGGCCGAATGGCCGATCAACAGCATGCGCCTCACGTCGGCCCCACCCTCGCCCGCATACTCGCCGATATGTTCGCGCACCCAGCGCACCGCGGCGCCCACGTCCTGCGCGCCGCCCGGGAACGGCGCCTCGGGCGCGAGCCGATACTCCACGTTGACCGCCACGCACCCGTGACGCGCGAAGTATCGGGGCACGTTGCCGTAGATCTGCGCATTGGCGTTCATGTCGCCGCGAACGAATCCGCCGCCATGCACGAAGACGACGACCGGCGCAGGCTCGCGCAAACGCGACGCCGGCCGATAGACGTCAAGCCGATGCCGCGCATGCGGGCCATAGGCCAGATCACGCACGACGGTGTACGCGTCGGTCGACGCCTGCGCGAGCAGCGGCGTGTAGGTCTCCAGCACGAGGCGCCGTCCGGCAGCGATATCGTCGGCCCAGCGCGGCCCGAGCGCGCGCATGCGCGCTCGGGCTCGCGCCCATCCGTCTGCCGTCGCCGCAATCGTCTGCGCGGTCATCAATAGACCCCCATCAGCTGCGAGAGCTGCGCGACATACCCCGCGTAACGCGGGTGCTGCTTGATCGTCTGCGGCGAGCGCGGACGCGGCAGATCGATCACGACTTCCTGCTGGACCTTACCCGGACGCGCCGACATCACGATCACGCGATCCGACAGGAACACCGCCTCCTCGATGCTGTGCGTGACGAGCAACACCGTTTGCCGGTGCTCCTGCCAGATGCGCAGCAGTTCGACGTTCAGGTTGTCGCGCGTGAGGGCGTCGAGCGCACCGAACGGCTCGTCCATGAGCAGCACTTTCGGTTCGAGCGCCAGGATCTGGCCGATCGACGCGCGCTGGCGCATGCCGCCGGACAACTCGTGCGGATGATGATCGGCGAACTGGGCGAGCCCCAGCATCTCCAGCAGCGCCGCCACGCGCGGCTCGCTCTTGGCTTTCGGGATCTTGCGCAGACGCGTGCCGAGCAGCAGGTTTTGCCGCACCGTGAGCCACGGCAACATATTGCTCGTCTGGAACACCACGCCGATCTCGGGGGCGGGCCGCGTCACGCGCTGGCCCGCCACCCGCACCTCGCCGCCGTCGTGCGGCACAAGGCCGGCAACGATGCGCAGCAGCGTGCTCTTGCCGCAACCGCTCGCGCCGAGAATCGACACGAACTCGCGATTCGCAATCGAGAGCGATACGTCGTCGAGTATCTTCACCGGTGAGGCCTTGCGCTGCTTGGCGGCGAAGGTCTTGTCGATGTGGCGCACTTCGATCATCGCGTCCTGGACCTGCGCGGCGCCCGCCGGTGCCACTTTCGTGTCGCCGGCGGGGCGCGACGGCGCGGGGAACGGCGTCACCGTAGTCGTCGAGATAGTCATACGTTGATCCCTCGCCACCAGACAAAGCGCGCCAGACGCTCGATCACCCAGTAGAGCACCACCGCCAGCAGCGTCACCATGAGGATGGCCGCGAACATGACGTCGGTGCGCGCCGCCGCCGACGCGAACACGATCAGATGCCCCAGCCCCGCTTCCGAGCCGATGAACTCGCCCACGATCGCGCCGATCACCGCGAGCGGCATGGCGATCTTCAGCCCATCGGCGAACGCGGGCAGCGCCGCCGGCAGGTACAGGCGCCAGAAGGTGTCCCACGGGCTCGCGCCCAACGCGCGGAAGTGCTCGTCGAGGTTGCGCGCGACACTGGCGAGTCCGCCCATGGTCGCCACGACGACCGGGAAGAACGCGAACAGGAAGGTCGACGCCAGCTTCGACGCAAACCCATATCCGAACCAAACGATCATCAGCGGCGCGAGCGCGATCTTCGGCATGCTCTGCAAGGCGGTGACGAGCGGGTACAGCGTGCGACGCGCAAACGCGCTGTAGCTGATGACGACGCCAATCACGAGCCCACCCGCCACTGCCGCCACGAAGCCGGTCAGCACTTCGACCGTCGTGATCCAGGTGTCCTCCAGCATTTGCGGATGCACTTCCCAGGCCGCGCGAAAGATCGCCGACGGCGGCGGCATCAAGTACGACTGCACCTTGAAGTACGTCACGGCCAATTCCCACAGGGCGAGCAGCACGCCCCAAAATACGATCGTCTGTGCGATGCGTTTCATTCGATGTCTCCTCCGGAATCTCGGCTGGCTAGGTCTTTCCGCCCGACTTGTCCTTGACCATGCCCGGCGGGGGCGGCACGACGAAGCGTTCGAAGCGGAACCGGTCGAAGCTCTCGATAGAGCGCTCCCACACCTTCGCCTCGTACGGGTGGTCGTCGTCGATCTGCGTCATTTCGCAATACAACTCGACGTTGTTGCCATCCGGGTCCTTAAACACGAGGAAATAGTTCGCCCCCGGCCCGTGACGCCCGATCCCACGCACGATCTCGACGTCATGCGCACGCAGCACCGCCACGGCTTGCTCCATCTCCTCGACACTGTCGACGAGGTAGGAGAAGTGCTCCATGCCGGGACGGCCGTAACGCGGCAGATCGTCGATGTCCGGCGAATCCTTCGGAATCTGCGAGAGCGCCAGATCGTGGTGGTCGGTGCCCGCGCGCAGGAACACCATCTGGTCGCCAATCCAGTCGGAGACGGTCAATCCGAGCACTTCGGTGTAGAACTTCGCCGACTTCTGGATATCACGCACCACCAACACCAGGTGGCCAAGGCGCTTCGGGTTGAGCTTGGGTTTGAGGCTTGTCATCTCGACTCCTTGCATTGCAAGCGTTTCAGCGACCGTCATTCGACGAACTGGTTGGTATAGATGTCGGTGGCCTTCAGCGTGGGGGGCAGGTTGAAGGCGTCGCGCACAAACTGCGCGGTCGTCGCCATGCGCGCCACCGGCAGCCAACCCGGCTTGTGCCCCTGCGTTTCGCGGTCGGTCTCCAGCACGCCGATCTGCCGAATCTGTTCGACCATGACCTGTTTGTCGAGCATGGGGTACTGGGACACGATCACCCCCGTCGACGCCTCCGGATGCTCGCGCATCCACGCATAGCCGCGATAGGTGGCCTGCACGAAGCGACGCACCACGTCAGGCTTCTTCGCAATCATGGTCTCGGTCGTGACGATGCCGTTGCCAACCATGTCGAGCCCGAAATCTCGGTAGCGCAGCGATCCGATCTCGCGCCCCTGCTTCGCCGCGAGCGATTTGAGCACCGGCAGGTTAGCGCCTTCCCAGCATTCGGTCAGATCCACGCGACCTTGCAGGAACGACGGATTGATCGTCGACGGGTCGAGCCGCAACAGCTTGATCGCCGTCGGCGGCAAGCCATTGGCCTTGAGCCAGGCCGGCACGATGTTCTGTAACGGCGACGCACCGCCGCCGCCCATCGACAAACCCTTGAGATCGGCGGGCTTCGCAAGGGTCCGCCCCGGTTTGACGAGGTAGCAGATCGCGCCGGGCCAGACGGCATTGATCGCGCCCACCATCTTCGTCTTGCCGCCCTGCGCGCGGTTGAGCATCACGCTGATCGGATCGCCGTAGCCGAACTCGAACAGGCCCTGATCGACCTCATTGACGGTGCGCTGCCCGCCATGGCCAACGACCGCCGACACCTCGAGGCCTGCCTCGCGGTAAAAGCCCTGGTGAATGGCAACGAGCACCCCCCCGGTGCTGCCCTGTGGCAGCCACGAGAGGTTGAACTTGACCTTCTCCTGCGCGACGGCCGGCGTCGGCCACAGCGCGCCCGCACCGATCGCACCAACCGTGCCGATCGCCCCCATTGCTCCCATCGCACCGATCGATCCGGCACACGCAAGCACCGTCCACCACCGCCTTGCCCACTGCCACTGCTCCATTGCCGCCTCCTCCTGGCCGCTACCTGAGCGACCGTTGTTATCTTTGCTGCGCAACGACGCGGTTCTCGATGACGCCAATGCCCTCGATGCCCGCCACCATCACGTCGCCGGCCTTGAGATAGACGCCACGTCCCATGCCCACACCGGTCGGCGTGCCCGTGGCAATCAGATCGCCCGGCTTGAGCGTGAGAATGTCGGACAGATAGGCGATCTGCTCCGCAATATTGAAGATCATCCCCGACGTCGTGTCGTCTTGCATCATTTCGCCATTCACCGACAGCGTCATACGCAGTTGTTGGGGATCGAGAATCACCTCGCGCGGCACAAACCACGGCCCCAGAGGGGCGAAGGTATCGAAACTCTTGCCGCGAAACCAGTCGTGCGTGAACGGATAGTCGGTGCGGCGGTTCAGGTCGCGCGCGCTGACATCGTTGATGACCGTGTAGCCCGCGATCCATTCATGCGCCTGCTCGACCGGAATGTGCCGTCCCGGACGGCCGATGACCACCGCCAACTCGACCTCCCAGTCCACGCGCTGCGCATGCGGCGGCAGCACGACGTCCGTGCCGGTCGCCGTCACGCTCGTCTCCGCCTTCATGAACATGTACGGCGAACTCTCGCTGCGCGGCGCGAGCTTCGTACCCATTTCGGCCGCGTGTTCGTAATAGTTCGAGGCCGTCGCAAAGATGCGGCCCGGCTGATAGGGCACGCACAGGCGATAGGCGTCGCCCGCCAGCGCGCCGACCTTCGCCGGCACGCCCGCGTCCAGCGCACGGCGCACAGCGGCGTTGATCGCTTCGCCGTGCACATCCCAGTCCGAGAGCAGCGCCGTCAGATCGTGCGTCGCCAGCACCGCATCGTCCACGTCCGCGCCCATGTGGCGCAGCACGGCTTCCAGATCGTACAAATGCCCATGTTGCACAAGCGCGGTACGCCGCGCGGCAACGGCGCCCGGCGCCAGCGATTCATAAGTTGCAAGTCCAAACCAGGTCACACCTTCCTCCTTGTCTTCCCTCAGGGAACCGACGTCGCGCGTTGCGCATCGGTCGTTTTTTTGATTGCCATGTGGAGATACAATACATAGCATATGTATACATAGCAACTGATTTGTATTTTATTTTCCTATCCAAACGATCCTCACGATGAAGGCCTCCATGACCGATGCTTCGCCACTCCTCTCCCTCATCCCGCTTGCGCCGATCGCCCGCGCCCGATTGATCGCCGCGGGACTGCGTCTGCACGAGATCGACGCCGGTTGCGAGGCCGTCGATCGGCCCGATGCCATCCGGCTCATGTCCAATGCGTCCAACGTCCGCTTCGTGCTCACCAATGGCACGACAGGCCTCACGGCCGTGCAGATGGATGCGCTACCGAAGCTCGAACTCGTCTGCGCCTTCGGGGCGGGCTACGAGAACATCGACGTCGCCGCCGCCACCGCACGTGGCATCGCCGTCGCGCACGCGCCCAATACCAACGGCGAGACCGTCGCCGATCACGCCCTGGCCCTCATGCTCGCCACCGCACGCGGCCTCATCACGCTCGATCGCGCCGTGAAAGCTGGTGGCTGGGCGAAACACCGCGCACCGCGCCCGACGCTGCATGGCGCGCGACTCGGCATCGTCGGACTGGGTCACATCGGTCACGCGATTGCGACGCGCGCGGAGGGCTTCGGCATGTCCATCCGCTATCACACGCGCACACCACGCCGCGACTGCCGCTGGCACCATGTCGCTGACGTCGGCGCTCTGGCCGACGCCAGCGACTTTCTCGTGCTCGCCTGCCCGGGCGGTGCCGCGACACATCACCTCGTGAACGCCGACGTGCTGGCGCGGCTCGGCGCCGACGGCTTTCTCGTGAACGTGTCGCGCGGCAGCGTCGTCGATACCGTGGCCCTGATCGAGGCCCTGTGCGACGGCGTGATTGCAGGGGCCGCGCTCGACGTGTTCGAGCACGAACCCGAGGTGCCGTCGGCATTGCGCATGCTGGAGAACGTTGTGCTGACGCCGCATGTCTCGGGACGCTCGCCGGCCGCCTTGCACGCACAGATCGACGCGCTGCTCGCCAGCCTTCACGCCCATCTCGCGGGCGCGCCGCTGGCGTCCCCCGTCAATGCGGTGGCGCGGCATGTCGCGCGATAACGGGTTCAGGTGAAAAAAGAAGCGGGCAACCAGGAGACCTTCGGAGGTTGCCCGCCTCAACACTTCACGCTTTGGAGGCCCTGTGAAGTCGTGCGCGGCGACGGCACGACGTGTCGTGCCGCCTTGACGCTGTGCTTACCGTGCCGGCCAGGGTTTCGCCGGTGCACCCATCACGGGCTCACCCAGCAACGGGCTCGACAGGGCGTAGGCGCCGTTCTCGGTGAAGGCCCACATGATGTTGCGGTCGTACTCGGTGTACATCGCGAACACCCCCTTGCCCAGCGTGTAGACGGGCAGCTCGGACTCGTCGGCCAGCCCCGGCACGAAGTAGCCCGCAATGCGCGGCTTGGCCGGATCCTTCACGTCGAAAATCTGCACCCCCGCGTTGTAGAACGAGTACGGCACGATGCCCTGGCGCCACGTACCCGGCTGGCCGATCGAATTCGAACGCTTCGGACCGAAGTTACCGCCGCGCTGGCAAAAGCTGGTGAACGGCGCGCCTTCGGGGACGTCGGGCTCGGGCAGTTTCGCCGCGACCTTCATCTTGGCCGGGTTGCGCGCATCGACCACGAAGATGTCCTTGTACGGCTCATAGCAGTCGCGGTTCATGGGGTAGCCGCTGGTCAGCACGTACCCCGTGCGCTCGTACTGGCTCACGTCCGCATTGTCGTACTCGGTGCCCGCGAAGCTCGGCGCCGTATTCACGTTGCCCAGTACCTTCGGATGCGCCGGATCGGACAAGTCGAACGACCACAGCCCCAGACCGCCCATCGCGCCGAAGCCCACCTTGCCGCCCTGCTCCAGCGGCTTGGGCAGGAAGATCGGCATGCGCGAGCCCATCCACGAGGTGCGGTTGCCCGCCCGCGGATTCTGCAAATAGGCCTGTTCGTGCGCCGCATTGCCAAGAATCTGCCCCGGCACCGAGATCTGCGAGACGAACTTCGGATTGGCCGGATCCGACATATCCCACACCTGGTAGCCCGGCGAGTAGAGATAGTTCGGGTACTCGGTGAGTGCGTAGCTGTCGTCCGGCGCCGACGAGAGAATCATGTACTTGCCGCCGTAGAACTCCGGCGAATCGAGCGAGCCCGAGCCCTGCTGCTGCCCGACCGGCGCGTCCGGATGCCGGTAGTCGGTGGTGCGCGTGGCGATGAGCTTCCAGTCGGACGGCAGCGGCCCATCCATCTCGAAGACCTTGAAGCCCTTGAGCGAGTTGTAGTGGCGTTGCGCGGCCACCTTGTCCGGCTGCTTCGACTTGTCGGTCATCAGGCCGTAACGGCCGATTTCGAACGACGCCACGAGAATCGGCTTGCGCCGCGTCTTGTTCCACACGATGGTGGCGCCGCCCAGATAGCCGTGCACATTGTTCGGATCGAACTTCTCGCTCGATCCCTTCGGGCCCCATACGCCGCCGGTCGAATACACCACCTTGCCATGCGCGGGATCGGTCACGTCCATGATGCGCAGATAGTCGCGATCGTGGATATAGAGGTAGCGCTTGCCGTTGAAGTCGGCGATGTTGTTCCATGCGTGGAACGGCGAATTGACGCCCGGGTAGAACGCCAGGACTTTCACGTTCTTTGTGTAGCTTTTCTTGTCCCACGTCGTCAGTTCACCGGGAAAGCGCTGACCGGTGTGTACTTCCGGTGTGGCCTTCGGCCAGATGAATTTGCCTGTTGCCGGATCCATGCCGTAATCGACGCCAGCCTTGAGCGGCTTGGGCTCGCGATCCGGCGTGAGGCGCAACCATCCCGCCAGGTACGGATCCTTGACGTTCGGCATACCGGGCGTACCGGTGGGCTGTGCGTCCGACGGCGTGGCAGCGGGCGCCGCCGGCGCGCTGTCCGGTGCCGACGCGTGGGCCGCGAGCGTCATCGTGAGCGCGGCGAGCAATGCCGTCGCGGTCAACGAAACGCCGAGTGTGGGCTTGCGAAACATGTCTTCCTCCTTCGTCTCAAAAATCTTCTCGCCAGCGCGTCAGTCAGGCGCTGGCGGCGTGATGTCGCCGATCGGAACGCGTCAGAACGCGTGGCGGATGCCGAACTGCACGCCCGACGGGTTCTGTGTGCCGGTCGGCGTGACCTGGAACGTCACCGGGTAATGCACCGTTGTGTCGTTGCTGTGCTGCACACGGGCATAAGTGGCGTAAAGCGTGGTGCGTTTGGACAAGCCGTACATGTAGCCGATCACGAAGCCGTTGCCGTTCGAGAGCGCCTTGTTGTCCTCGTCCTGGCGATGGACAAAGCTCGCGTAGAAGCGATGACGGTCGGTCAGCGCATACCTGACACCGGCCTGAATGTCCCAGCCGCGCACATTGAATGCGACATAGGGCGGATAGGCGTAGTAGCCGTTGTACGTGTGGTAGATCAGGGTCGGCTCCACACTCCCGAATTTGTAGGTCGCCGCGAAGTAGTTGTCGCGCGACGAGTGGATCTGGCTCGACGAGTAGATGTCGCGCGTGTATTGCAGTTCGCTGACGGCGCCCAGGAAGATGCCGCCGTTGCGGTAATCGAGGCCGGCTGAGTAGAAACGGCCCGAACGCGTGCCGTCGCCCACGCCGGTCGTCGCCATGAAGCGGCCCATCAACCCGTGCCAGCGAGGCGTGTTGTACTGAATGGAGTTGTCGACGCGATACGACGCATAGAAGAACTCCATGTTGTTGACCATACTGAAGTCCGCCGCCCAGCTCGGATCGGCGTAACCGGCAATCCAGTACGACGGCGTGAACTGACGGCCGAGCGACACTTCGCCCCACGCCCCCTTCAGGCCGACGAACGACTGGCGCGCCTGCGCCGATTGCGTGCCGTTCGCGGCCGAGAACATGGGCTCATACGTGAAGAATGCGCGGTTGCCACCACCCAGGTCCTCGAACCCGCTCAAATTGAAGCGAGAGGTGTTCAGCCCGCCGCTGGAGACCCGCGCGACCTTGCCGCCATTGGCCCCCGATCCCCACAACTGCTCGACGTTCAGGTCCACAAACCCCGAAAGCGTCACGCCCCCGGACGATTGCGCGTACGCACCGCCCTGCAGTGCGCCCAGCAACAATGCACACAACACTCGCTTCTTCATGCTGTCTCCTGAGTTTTTTCGTTTTTGTCGCGGCGCCCCTGACCGGGTGTCTGCCGCCCGCGCTACATGTATACAATCAGTCGAATGATTATACATAGCAAAGAAATTGAATTTCTACCGCTATTTGTTTATACAAACGGTCGATTTTTTTATAGCGGGTCACCCCGGATGGCCACTGACCCGTGAGCGCCGGACGCCAAGCGCCGCCGGCGCTTGGCGTCCGGCGGGGAGAGGCGGTGTTGCGAACGCTGTCGCCGAGCGAGGACGGCGCGGTATCAGAGCCCCGTGCGATCGGCTTGCAGCCCTTCGTGACGCAGCGCCGGCGCGTTGTCCTTGCCCGTGCCGTCCTTCGACGCACCGCCCCAGCCGTGGGCAGTGACATCGAAGATCACGCCATTCGGATCGAAGAACTTCACTTCATAAAAGATGTTGCTCTTCACCGGCACTTCGCCCATGTAGTAGCGGCCCCCCGCAGCTTCGATCTTCGTGCGCGTGGCCTCGACATCCTCGACCCAGATGCCGATGTGATGCAGCCCCACGTACTCGCGGCCGCGATCACCTGCGGCTTCGTCGTTCTTGTAATTGAGCAACGCCAGGTTGATAACGCCGTCCGACAGATAAACGCCCCGGGCGAGCGATGAGTCCGTCTCGCCCACTTTCTTGAAGTCGAATGCCTGCATATAGAACTCTGCCGCCTTCCACGGATCGGGCACCGAAAGCGCAATGTGACGCAGTTTGGCCATGATGAGATGTCTCCTTCGAATTGAGGTGTCGACGCGTGCCGGAACGCCCGGCAGACGCTCATGTATACTATCTCAGCATATTGCATCCAAAAACGTATTTTTGAATGCACTTGGATCAACCCGCTGCGCTTTCCATCTGGGGATGGCACCCCGATGGCGCCTCCAGACGTAATGGCGAAGGAAAATACTCGTATAATCCCCATGTATACAATCGAATCAAAAAGACACATCCACGGAGCGAGATAGACAAGCATGGCCGAAACCATTGCCGCACGAATCTGCCGGGTGCTGACCGGCGAGATCATCGACGGACGCCTGCCGCCGGGACAGAAACTGGAGGAAGTCGCACTGGCCGAGCGCTTCAAGGCGTCGCGTACGCCCATTCGCGAAGCGCTGCGCGAACTCAATGCACGCGGTCTCATTGAACTCACCCCGCACAAGGGCGGCGTGGTGGCGAGCATCAGCGTCGACGACCTGTCCGACATGCTCGAAGCGATGTGCGAGCTCGATGCCCTGTGCTGCCGGCTGAGTGCCCAGCGCATGAGCGCGATGCAGAAGAAGCAGCTCGAGATGATTCACATCCAGAGCAAGCAGTGCATGGATGCGGGCGACGAAGCCGGCTATCTCGCGCTCAACCGCGAGTTCCATCAGTTGTTGAGCGCGGGCACGCAGAACAAGACGTTGATGGCGCTGATCGACAGTCATCGCGAACGTCTGGCGCCCTTCCGCGCGGCGCAATCCGATGTCGAAGAGCGCTTCGCCGTGTCGTTCGACGAGCACGAGCGCGTCGTCGAGGCCGTGCTCGCGGCTGACGCCGAAGCCGCCTATAACGCCATGCGCAGCCACACGGCGCGGTTGAGCATTCATGTGCTCGAACGCCTGCAACACAGCCGCAAGCTGAGTTAAGCCCCGCCCCCGCTCGTCTGTCCAGGCCGGCTTCGTTCACACGGCCGGCCGATGCGCTCCTGACGCTGACGCCCCCGATGCCCACACGCACGCATCGGTTTTTCTGGGGGCCTCGCTCCAATTCCCCGATTGGTATATCGGTGCCCATCCGCGCAACGCGAGTCGCGACGCCGCTTGGCACGCAACTGTCACTCATAAAGCGCAGCCCGCGCGAGGTTGAACATTGCCGTCGCCGTTTCTAGGCTCCATCCGTGAAGCGCGTTGCCGCGTTTCGCGCGCGGCCGGCAGGCCGCTGGCTTAGAGACCGCCATCGTCCGATGGACGGCATCCAACTCAGCCTTTCGTGGAGAAACACATGTCGCAAATCACCGATGTGCTGGTCAGCATCGACACCAAGACGATCGTCGACCGGTACGGCAAGAACTCCAGCATGGCGAATCCTCCGCTCATCGACTTCAAGCACGTCTTCATGATCGTGGCGCAGGGTAATGTGGTGAGCGGACAGGCGGGCGGCGAGCTGGACGTCGCGGCGACCGTCGGCGACGTCATCCGGTGGCGCGAATGCTCGCTCTCGCTCGGCTTCGAGCAATCGTGCATCTTCTACAAGTTCATCGGCAATCAGGGCAACGACCTGATCTCCCCGCCCTCGCCACGGGAAGCGGAGGTCACGATCCCCGTGCCGAATCCGCCCGACCCGACCCATCCGAAGAAGCAGACCTGCTCGAACTACTTCTGGTCGTGCGAAACGCTCAAGACCGGTCGCGTCACCTACCACTTCCAGTTCATGATCCTCGATCGCAGCGGCAATTTGTGCGGCTGCTACCAGTGGGATCCGTTCATCACCATTCGCAATCACTGACGAGCGCCGCGCCGCGATCCACGACGCGCCAATCCGGGCGCCCGATCGCGGTCACCTCGGCTCACGGCAAGGAATCCCAATGTCCGACGCAACCCCCTCCGACGGCGATGGCGCATGCCGTGCGATTGCCGACGTTCTGCTTGTCATCGATACCGTGACGCTGCTTGACCAACACCCCGAAGCGACCGACGCGCCCGTGGGCGTGGACGCCGATTGCTGCTATGGGCTGGCCGCGGATAGCGCGGCGCTCACCGGTGTCAATGCGGCGCAATGGCGTATCGCCGTTCGCCCCGGCGACCGCTTGCGGCTGCGCTGGACGCCGCTCGCCATGCGCGGCGAACATGCCGTGATGCTCCAGCTTTGCCTCGATGACGAGACAACGCTGAGCGGCCTGCAGTTGCATTGCCTGACGCACGCCACGCGCTACGCGCCGCAGTCGGGTTCGCCGCAGGTCGCCGTCGCGCGCGACGCCCCGGATGCCTTCTGGCAAGCCGATGTCGCGGGCAGCGGCACCGCAGCGCTGACGATCGAGGCCATCGTCACGGACCGCGATGCCAATGTGCTCGGCCGATTTCGCTGGTCAATGCGCGTGGTTGTGCCCTGAGCGTCGGTCATTCATTCAAAAATCGAATGCCATGCATTTTGATATTTAATTTGTCGATGGATGGCGGGTTCGCTATCTTGTGCATCTTTCCCGATGGTTTCGCCCCCACGAAACTCCGCGATCAGAACGACACAGGAGCCATCAATCATGTCGAAGACCACGTATTACGCGCCGCAGGGTGGGCATCCGAGTCAATCGGAATTGCTCACCGACCGCGCCATGTTCACCGAAGCGTACGCCGTCATTCCCAAGGGCGTGATGCGCGACATCGTCACGAGCCATCTGCCGTTCTGGGACAACACGCGCCTGTGGGTGCTGGCCCGTCCGCTCTCGGGCTTCGCCGAGACGTTCGCGCAATACATCATGGAAGTCGGTGCGGGGGGCGGCAGCGACCAACCCGAGCAGGATGAAAACGCCGAGGGCGTGCTGTTCGTCGTCGAAGGGGAGATCACGGTGACGATCCAGGGCAAGGCGAACCGCCTCACCCCGGGCGGCTATGCGTTCCTGCCGCCCGCGACCGACTGGCAAGTGCGCAACCACAGCCAGGGCACCGCCCGCTTCCATTGGATTCGCAAGCACTATCAAGCCGTGCCAGGTTTGCCGGCCCCCGAGCCGTTCGTGAAGCACGAGCAGGACGTCGAGCCGATTCCGATGCCAGGCACCGACGGCCGCTGGGTGACGACGCGCTTCGTCGACATCCAGGACATGCGCCACGACATGCATGTGAACATCGTGACGTTCCAGCCCGGCGGCGTGATCCCGTTCGCGGAAACCCACGTCATGGAGCACGGCTTGTATGTGCTCGAAGGCAAGGCCGTCTATCGCCTGAATCAGGATTGGGTGGAAGTCGAAGCCGGTGACTTCATGTGGCTGCGCGCCTTCTGCCCGCAGGCGTGCTACGCCGGGGGCCCTGGCCCGTTCCGCTACTTGCTGTACAAGGACGTCAACCGTCACATGAACCTGACGCTGGGCGCCCAGCCGAAGTAAGTGCCGAAGCACGCGCTGAAACAGGTGCCGGAGCAGGCGCCGAAGTCAGCGTCTGCGCTGCGTGCCCCTTGGCGCCCATCCCCGCACGCACCCGCCGCGCGCGTCGCTCACTTCGGCGCGCGCGGTTTCGTCGCGAGCATCGCGACGAGCACTTTGGCGAGCGCCATCACCATGGCGTGCGCCGTCGGTCGGTGAAAGATCGCCAGCTCGAAGGCGTCGATGACCGGTAGCCCCTGCGCACGGCCAAGCACCGCATGCCGCGGCAGCACGGCGCGCGGCGGCACCAGACTGATTCCCATCCCGTCGGCCACCGCCCCCTGAATGCCGCTCAGGCTGGAACTGGTAAAACTGATGCGCCAGTCGCGTCCCATCGTCTCAAGCGCCTGAATCATGTCGTCGCGATACAACCCGCGCGCAGGAAACGTCACGAGCGGGACCGGATCGCATCCAAACGACGGATGCGCCGCGCTGTCGATCCACGCCAGCTTCTCGGGGCGGCTCGCCACCGATTCGCGACTGCCGCGACGCTGCTTGACTAGCACGAGATCGAGTTCGCCGCGATCGTAGCTCGCGAACAAATCGCGGCTCAGGCCACTCGTGACTTCGAGCTTGACCTGCGGATACTGCCGATTGAAACGCGCGAGCACCTGCGTCGTGGCGCCGGTCGCGAAATCCTCCGGCACGCCCAGCCGCACCGTCACTATCACGGCCCCGGAGAGTGCCTCGAACATCTGGTCGTTGAGCGCGAGCATCTGTCGCGCATGGCCGAGCAATCGCTCGCCCGCATCGGTGGCATGGACGTCGCGATTGCCGCGTTCGAGCAACTTGTGCCCGACCAGGTCTTCGAGTCGCCGCACCTTCTGGCTCACGGTGGATTGCGTCGAATGCAGACGCGCGGCCGCCGCCGTGAAGCTGCCGCAATCCGCCACCGTGATGATCGAGCGCAGCAAATCCAGATCGAAGAGCGGGCGATTCGATTTTGCACTACCAGCCATGTGAAGTATTTACGTTGCCAATGGATGGCAGCACTTGTATCACGCGCAACAACCGAGCGTCAAAGCCCCAGTGCCCGACCATCGCTGCGAGGATCGTGGGCACCGCTCATCTGCCCGTGCGCACCGATGCGAATCGCACCGGGATGGCCCGCCAACTGACTCTGCGGCGGCAGCTCGCTCATCTCGTGCCCACGCGCCGCCAGCGCCGCGAACACATCGGCACCGGCATCCTGTTCGAGCTTGAGGGCATCGCGGCTGTCGGAGAAGGTCTTGCCGAGCAGGAAGCGCGGCCTTCCCAGCGCGGTGAGCGGATCCATCTCGTAATCGATCAGGCGGGTGAGCACCGCGGCCAGCGTCTGCGGTTGCCCGTCGGCGCCCTGCGTACCGTACAGCAGTTGCGGGCGTCCCTGCTTCAGATACATGCCTGGATTGAGCGTATGGAACGGGCGCTTGCCACCGTGCAGCACGTTCGGACTCCTGGCGTCCAGACTGAACGACGCGCCCCGGTTGTGCCACAGCACGCCCGTGTCCCCCAGCACCACACCGCTGCCCCAATCGAAGTAGACCGTCTGCAGCATGCTCACGCAGTTGCCCTGACTGTCCGCGGCACCGATGTACACCGTGTCGCCGGTCTTGAACACATGTGGCCACGGCATGGCGCGATCCATGCGAATGCTGCGGGCATGCGCGTCAAGGTGGGCGCTTGCCAGCAAGCGATCTACCGGCACATCGACGAAATCGGGGTCGGCTACATAGCGATTGCGGTCGATGAACGCGAGCTTCACCGCTTCGACCAGCACGTGGTAATAGTCGGCGCTGCCCTCGGGCATCGACTTCAGATCGAAGCGATCGAGAATGCCCATGATCTCCAGCGTTGTCACGCCCTGCGTCGGCGGACGCAGCCCGAGCAGCTCGCCGTCACGATAGGCCACGCGCAGCGGCACTTCCTCGCGCGCCTGCGCCCGTGACAGATCGCCGGCGCGCAGCGGCGAGCCGGCCTGCTTGAGGCCTGCCGCGATGCGGCCGGCCAGATCGCCTTCGTAGAACTCGCGCCCGCCATGGGTGGCAATGCGATCGAGGCTGCGCGCCAGTGCCGGCTGATGAAAGCGCTCGCCCGCCTGCGGAATGCGGCCGTTCGGCATGAAGACCGAGGCGAAGCCTTCCCAACCCGACAGTTCGCCCGCGCGCAATGTTTGCCAGAAGTGTTGCGACGGGGTGACCGGGAAGCCGTTTGCCGCGTATTCGGTGGCGCGTGAGAACAGCGACGACCACGCCTGTTGCCCGCCCCATTGCTGGCGACTGAGGTCGAATGCCTTGTCCCAGATCGCCACGGTCGCGGCCGTCGTCAGCGCCGCCCCCGGGCCGCGCACGGGGATGGCGCCGCGGTAGGCCGGCACCTGTGCGGCGGCTTGTCCGATGCCCGAGAGCGTGCGCACGTTGCCTTCGCGGTCGCTGATCACCATGAAGGCGTCGCCGCCCAGACCGGTGAAGTGAGGATACGTCACGCTCAGCACCGCGCCGATCGCAATCGCGGCTTCAATGGCGTTGCCGCCCGCGCGAAGCACTTCGAGTCCCGCCTCGCTGGCCAGCGCGTGCGGGCTGGTGACCATGCCCCGCGTCGATTGCGCAAGGCGAGGGCCGGCGTCGGCTCGCGCGTCGCTGTGGACGGCTTGGGCGGCTTGGGCGGCTTGGGCGGCGTCGGCCGACGGTGCGGGCAGCACCGCGCTACCGGCCAATGCGGCCGTGCCCCGCAGGAAGTTTCGCCGCGTGGTACTGCCGGCGGCGTCGCCCGTCGCGACCGGAGGTGTCGTGGTCAGCCCATCGGCCATGTCTTGTGCGAACGTCATGCCGTTCGTCTCCCCAAACAATGTCATTGGAAGGCGGAGCGCGCCCGACACCGGCAGACGCTTCGCCTCGATCCCGTCCGTGCGTCGAGCCGGAACCGGCTCGCACCGTGCCGCCGCCCCGGCTTGATGCGCGAAACGGCAGGCTTGCGTCAGACTTCCGCCTTCCAGCCCTTCCAGTGGCGTTGATGCGTCACTTCCGGGGCCGAGAAGCGCTCCTTCACCCAGGCGTAGACCGGGCCGAGAGCATTCATGGCGACGGCCGCCCCGAGTGCCGCCAACGGGTCCTGCGCCACCGGGCCGAAGCCGCCGAACAGCGTGGCGAAGTACGTCGCGAACCCGAAGAACATGCCCGGAATGAAATTCAGTGCCGGGAACACGCGGGCCAGCGCCATCATCGAGCCGTTGCCCGCGAAGAGAATCACCATCTCCGCGGCGACGAGGGTGTTGCCGCTGAACTGGGCGCCCGCTTGCTTGAACCCCAGCACGATGAGGCATGCGAAGCACGCGCCCACCGGCAGCGTCGCCCAGATCCGTTTGAGGTTCACCAACGTGGGGCCCCCCATGGCAAAGGTGGCGGCCCAACTGATAAAGATCGCCCAGGGCGGCAAATGCAACGGCAGCATCGCGATCGGGATGGTGGTGACGGCCAGTAACGAGGCAACGACTTCCGCAGGCAGCTTCTTCATGAGTGTCTCCTTGAGTGTGATGAGAACTGCATTACGCGCAACAACAGGAATGCCGGTGAATCTCGCAGTGATGCTGCGTCACGACCGTGATCCGGCCACGTTTGATCACCCACAGGCGTGGCGGGATGTCGAGCAGCGCATCGGCCACCTTGAACGTGTCGAGAATGATGAGATCGGCTTGTTTGCCCACCGCGATGCCGTAGTCGTGCGAGAGGCCAATGGCGCGCGCGGCGTTATGCGTGC
Organism: Pandoraea cepalis; assembly: GCF_902459625.1. Lineage (NCBI taxonomy): Bacteria > Pseudomonadati > Pseudomonadota > Betaproteobacteria > Burkholderiales > Burkholderiaceae > Pandoraea > Pandoraea cepalis. The sequence continues at coordinate 445,589 of NZ_CABPRY010000003.1, read as the reverse complement.
CCATGTCCAGAATCGCCTGCTGGTGCTCCGGCACGCCGAATTGCGCCACGTGCGCGAGCAGATTGCCGATCTGCAACATGTCGGCCTTGCCGAACGGCGTGAAGGCGTTGCGCACGTTGTTGGACGAATACGCCACGTTGACCCCTGCGGCATGCAACGCCTTGACGGGCGTGAGACCGCGCCGAGGGTTCTGCACGTCCTTACGCCCGCCCAGGTAGAGATCGGTCGCGGGCAGCGTGACGATGCTGATGCCGGCGAGACGGATCTGCTCGATCACGGGCGCGAGTTCGTCGTTGTCGAGCGCGCCCAGGCTTGTGACGTGCCCCAGCGAGACCCGGCCCTGGTAGCCGGTATCGATCGTGCGCTGCGCAATGTACGAGATGGCCGCGAAACGCTGATCGCTGGTGTCGTCGGCAAAGTCCGCATGCATGTCGATGGGCGCGTCGAAGCGCTGCGCCAGCTCGAACACAATGTCGATGTGGCGCTTGGTGTCTTCCCAGTTCAGCTCGTTGTAGGGACATCCGCCGACCACATCCGCCCCCATGCGCAGCGCGTCGATCATTAGCTCGTAGGTGCCCGCCGACTTGAGAATGCCCTCCTGCGGGAACGCCACGATCTGCAGATCGAGCAAGCTCTGGTACTCGTCCTTGAGCGTGAGCAGCGTCTCGACGCCGATCAGCCCTTGAATCAGATCGACGTCCGGATGGGCGCGAACGGCGACGGTGCCGTTCTTGATCGCCATGTCGAGCACCTGACGCGAGCGATCGAGCACGTCCTCGCGCTCCTGCCGGCTCTTGAGAATGCCGGTCACGCGGATGGCCTCGTCGAGCGTGCCGAAGCGTGCGGGCAGACGGCGATGCAGCAGTGCCTTGTCCAGGTGCAGGTGCGCCTCGATAAGTCCGGGAATCGCCGCGCGGCCTTGCGCGTCGATCTCCTCGGTCGCGCTGGCGTCGATGCCGGGCTCCATCGCAGCGATGCGTCCGTCTTTGATGGCGATGTCCACGAGCGGCGCATCGTCGCGCACGCACACGTGTTTGATCAGCAGGTCCACATGCATGGTGCGGTCTCCTTACGTCTCAGGGTTGAAGGAAATGCTGGCAAGCGCCGGCCGGGTGGCAGTGAGTCGGTGCCCCGCCTTCGGGGCTTGAAGCAAGATTAGGGGAGTGCCCGCGGGCGGGGCATCGGGATTTGCTGGTTTTCGTCTAAGAATTTCCCTAGACGCAGTGCAGCAAGCGAAACCGAGGAGGAACGCGTGTGGTCGATGGTCGCGTCGGCAATGTCGGGCGCGTTGGGGGCGTGGGTCGCGTGTGGGATCAGGCGTCGGTGCCGGCGACGATCAAGCCGTGCTCGATGGCGTAGAGCACGAGGCCCGCCGTCGACGGAATGTCCATCTTGGCAAGGATATTGGCCTTGTGCGTACTCACGGTCTTGGCCGAGAGCGACAGGCAGCGTGCGATCTCGTTGATGCCATGGCCCTCGACCAGCATCTGGAAGATCTGGAATTCGCGGGCCGTCAGCCCGCTGTGCGGCAACGCCTCGGCCGGTTGCTGCAACTGACGCACGAGCTTTTCCGCGACCAGGGGCGAGACGACCGTGCCGCCGCGTGCCACGCGCCGGATGGCGCTCATCAACTGCTCCGACTCGGCGTTCTTGGTGAGGTAGCCGGCGGCCCCGGCGCGGATGGCCTGCACCGCGTATTGCGATTCGCGATACATGCTGAGCACGAGTATGGGGAGCGCCGGATACGTTGCCTTGATCTGCGCGATGAGGGCAATGCCGCTCTTGCCGGGCATCGACATATCGAGCAGCAGCACGTCCACGGCGATCAGGCGAAGCCGGTTGAGGACATCCGCGCCGTCCACGGCTTCCGACACCACGCACATGTCGGGTGCCATCGAGATGATCTTTTTCAGCCCATCGCGAATGATCGCGTGGTCGTCGGCAATCATGACACGCATCACCACTCCCTCTCGTTCGTCAGGTTCGTCAGCTTCGATGGGGTCGCCGGGGTCGTTGCGTTCATCACGCTGGCGGCGTCATCGTCGCTCACCCCTGCCGCAGGTGCGCGCGCAGGAATTCTCACCCGCACGCGCGTTCCCTGTCCCGGGGCGCTTTCGATCTCGAACGCGCCGCCCAGCATCAGCGCGCGTTCGCGCATGCCCATCAGACCGAGGCGCTGACCGTCTCCGGCCCGTGCAGTGTCCATGCCCCGGCCATCGTCCGCGATGCTCACATAACAATCGCCGTCGCGTAGCTCGAGCGCCACACGCACCTGCGACGGCTGCCCATGTCGGCTGGCATTCGTGAGCGACTCCTGCACGATACGGAAGATCGCCGTGCTGCATTCGCTGTCGAGACGCGTGGTCAGCGCTTCCGGCATGTCCAGCTCGCACGGCAACCCATGCCGCTGCGCGAACGATTCGGTCAGCCACTCCAGCGCCGCGTGCAGGCCCAGCTCGTCGAGCACCGCGGGCCGAAGGTCGGCCGCGATGCGATGCACGGCGTCGATGGTCTCGTCGACCAGGTCCTTGAGCATCTGGATATGGGCGGACCGATCGGCCGGCGACGCGACGGGTTGCGTGTCCAGGTAGCTCAGGCCCAGCCGAAGGCCGCCCAGCCACTGCCCGAGTTCGTCGTGAAGTTCGCGCGAGAGTCGCGTGCGTTCCGCTTCTCGCACCGTTTGGAGATAGGCGGAGAGCTGACGCAGTTGCGCGCGCGAGTCGAGCAATGCGGTTTCGGAGCGCTTGCGGTCGGTGATGTCGCGAGAAATCCCAACGGTGCCCACGATACGGCCAGCCGCGTCGCGCACCGGCATCTTGACGGTGTCGAACCAGCGCGGCGCGCCGTCGGCCCCCGGCCGGCTCTCTTCGTAGCGCCGGCGCTCGCCGCTGGCCACGACCGCTTTGTCGGTGGCAAGGTAGACCTTCCCCCATTCCGACGACCAGACTTTGTCGGGCGTGTTGCCGATGATCTCGGCTTCCGTGCGGCCGCAAGCCACCAGGAAAGCGTCGTTGACGAGGATGTAGCGCGACTCGGTGTCCTTGAGCCAGGCCTGGTCAGGAATGTTGTTCAGAATCGCCCGGTGCAGCTCTCCATGCGTCTCCACTTCGTCTCCTTGGCTGGCAACGGACTGCCGCAGCGGCGCGGCGACGTCACGCCCTCACGCGCTCGCGAACGGGGCGCTCGCTCCGTCGACAGCACGTCGCGACGTCGGTGCCGGTCCGCCCCCAATATAGCCAGACCGGCGCCTGGGCGCGCCTCTAGTTTTCCCGCATATTGCCGTGCTGCGGGGCTGACGCACGCCCGGCACCTCAGCGCTCATACCCCCGGAACAGCCCGCACAGTCGGAATACATCTTCCGTGAATGGCGTGCCCTTGACGTTGCAATAGCGGCTCGCCAGCTTCATCAGTTCCTTGATGTCGCGTCCGCTCGCGTTCGGGTAACGGCTCGCGAGCGACTCGATCAGGGCGTCGTCGAGCGGCGCACCGACCTGATCGGCCTGCATTCGCCAGAGCCGGCGCGCATGCGACGGCGATGGCGTCTCGTAATGGATCGTGGCGATACAGCGCGACAAAATGGCGTCGTCGACGTCGCCGCTCCGGTTGGTCGTCATGAACAACAGGCCATGGAAGTATTCCAGCGAACGCAGGAATTCCGCGACGATGGCGTTGTGCTCCAGATCGTTGTCGCGCCGGCGGATGTACACGTCCGCCTCATCGAGCAGCAGGATGGCATTCCAGCGCATGGCCCGACGCAGAATGCTCATGAGCGTGGCCCCGACCGACGCCGCCGTCGTCCCCAATTGCCCCGAATGCACACGGTAGAGCGGCTTGCCGACGACTTCGGAATAGATCTCCGCCGTGAGCGTCTTGCCGAGTCCTGGCGCGCCCTGGCAAAGGATGGTCGCACCGCCCGATTTGCCCGGCACGAAGTCCGGCATCATCACATCCATATTCGATGTCAGGATGTCGATCAGGTCGTGATGATGCGCCGGCAGCACGAGCTTGTCGCGCAGCCCCGGCTGATACGCATACTCGGTCATGTTCTGCACGTGCACCCAGAGGTTGCGATGCCAGTCCAGGTGGAACACATGCACATAGCAATGTAGTGGAATGGTCTCGAACCCCTGCGCGACCTCGGCGTTGCGCCAGAAGTCCGCATCGCACGCCATCTCGAAATTGCGCTCCAGGCGCTCTTCGTCGTTCACGCACTTCGCGGCCGTGCCGTCCACCACGCGAATCAACTCGGTCGCGCCTTTTGCATCGACGGAGAACGCCGCGCGGCGCAGTACGAACTGCGCGCCGAAGGCACGCTGCACGCGCAGAAACCGCTGCGCATGCTGTTCGTATTCGCGCTTGAACTCGGCGCACTCCTTGTAGAAACCGAACTCGGCGAGCAGCTCGGGAATGGTGCGATTGGCGATGTCGTCGCGCGTGAACACGAGCGACGTGGTCATGCCCGAGCGGCGCAGGCGATGCTCCGTCAGATTGGAATTGGCCGACTGCATTGTGTTCGCCAGCATGTCCATCACGACATAAGGCGATCCCTGCTCCGGCTCCACGTAGCGCAAGCGGCGAACGAGCCACGGCAGCAGGGCGCCGTCACGGTGACGTTGGTACACCCAGCCGTCGATGACGTCGCGCGCAAGATAGGCGACGAGGCCCGGCACCAGCTTGTCCAGACTTGGGATCACGCGCGCCTGCGGCGCATTGAAGACGTTGTCGAGCGCGAGCATCTGGAACATCAGCGCCCGTTCGTTCTGCGTTTTGCACAGCACGTAGAGCGTATTGAGCGACTTGGCGTCGAACCAGTGGCTCGACACCCGCAGGTTGCCGCGACACACGCCGTAAGCCGTCAGTTGTTTGCCCAGCGTTGAATCGCTGCCGATCAGTTGCAGCAGCGGATGAATCAGTGACTCGGGAATTTCGAAATCCATGAACGGCACTCCCCGTAAGGCGTATGGCCCGTGCGTACGTTGCCCCGTGGCAAGGCGCGTGTCAGGCGAGGAAGAAGTCGATGGCACGCGCAACGACGTCCGGCTCGATGATGTGCCGTCCGTCGAACTCGACGAACTGCACGTCGTAGCCCGCCGCCGCGAGCTTGCTGGCGTTTTGGCGGCCGCTTGTCTCGATGGGCAGTTGTTCGTCGACGCGTCCGTGCGCGATGAAGACGCTGGGCTGCCCTTCCTGAACGAAGATGGACATGAAGCCCCCCGAGAACGCGATCACGTGAGTGGCGATGTCGCCGTTCGTCACCCCGATGGACAGGGCGTAACTCGCCCCGTCGGAAAAGCCCGCGAACGCCACACGCCCTGTGTCGATGCGATACCGGCTGGCGACCTCGCGCAGCGCCGCTTGAAGTCGCGCCAGATCGGGGCCGTTGCCGCCGATCACGATGTCCCACGTCGGAAAGGTCGAATGCGGTGCGAGTACGAGAAACTTATGACGCTGTGCATGCGGCTCGATGAACGGCAACACCTTTTCCGGAAAGCCACCCGCGCCATGAAACATGACAAACAGAGGAACGGTGGTGTCCGTGGGGAGATCGGGCGGCACGTAAAGCACAGTGTCACGCTGCTCACTCAACCCAAGTGAGTGACGGCCGGACGGCCAGTGGGACGGCAAGGCCGCGCCGGATGACGCCGGCGCAGGCACCGCTGCGCCAACGTCGGGAGAGGCGGACGTCAGAACGTCCGGTGGCATTCTTCCGAACAACGAAGGGTCGAACATAGCGAGGAGATTGTCTCGTGATCGTTGATATTATTGATATATTGTATATCAACAAAGATCTCCGTCGATATCCGGTATGCCTTTGGACAGCCGCCTTATTCGGCCATATAGGCGGTCAATCCTGCCACGAGCGCGTCGAAGGTGACTTTGCAGCGCGGACTTTGACGCAAGTCTTCGTGCATCGTGACCCACGTTTGCAGTGAGAAGCGAAAGGCATCGGGCAGCACGCGCACGAGCCGGGCCTCTTGTTGCGCCAGCGGCACCTGACACGCACCGATGCCGTAGCCTGCCCGGATCATGGCCAGTTGCGCCAGATCGCTGTCGGCGCGAAACGCAAAACTATCGCGTGACCAGACGGGCATGCCCCGTGTGGCCTCACGGATGAACGGCGTCATCTGATCGAAGCCGATCATTGTGTGATGCGCGAGATCGGCCAGCGACGTCGGCACGCCGTGGTGCGCCAGGTAATCGTCGCGCGCATGCAGGCCGACGTCGATGTTTCCGACGCGACGCGCCATCAGCGCGTCCTGCTGTGGCGGCGCCATTCGCACGGCAATATCGACCTCGCGATGCAGCAGATCCTGAATGCGGTTCGTGGGTACCAGTTCGATGACGAGGTGCGGGTGGGCGCGTCGCAGCGCGCTCAGGATCGGTGGCAGCACCTCCACGCCAACGACCTCGCTCGCCGAGAGGCGCACGACGCCGTTCGCCCCCTCCCCTTGGCTTGCCGCCGCCCGCTCGAATGCCTGCGCGGTGTGTTGCATCGCCTGCGCATGGGGCCGTAGCGATGCCGCGGCATCGGTGGGCAGCAAGCCGGTCTGCGAACGCGTGAAGAGCGTTTGCCCCAGCACCGCCTCCAGCGAGGCGATATGACGGCCGACCGTCGGCTGCGTAATGCCCAACGCACGCGCCGCGCCGGAGAGCGAGCCCTCGGTCAGCACAGCGAGAAACGTCCGGCAGAGATCCCAGTTCAGGGGCGTCATCATACAAAAATGTATAGCCGATAGATGGTTTTAGGTAATTTTAATTGAATTGCCTCGCGCGGAGAATGGCGTCACCGACAACATTCAAGGAGCGGCATCATGCACTACGGGTCCCAACACAAAGTCTCTCGCGCGCTGGTCCTCGGGGCGACCGGTGGTATCGGCGGCGAAGTCGCGCGTCAGTTGCTCGCCGCCGGCTGGCATGTGCGCGCGTTGCGTCGCGGCGGTGCGCCGCGTGCCGCTGCATCGTCCGCCGGCATCGAGTGGCTCGACGGCGACGCCATGCAGACCGGCGACGTCCTCGCGGTGGCACGCGACTGCGAGGTGATCGTGCATGCCGTCAACCCGCCCGGCTATCGCCACTGGGACACGCAAGTGTTGCCGATGCTCGACAACACGCTCGCGGCCGCCACGATGCATGGCGCCACCATCGTTCTGCCGGGCACGGTCTACAACTACGGCCCCGAGACATTCCCGGTCCTGCGCGATGACGCCGCGCAGCGGCCGCGCACGCGCAAGGGGCGCATCCGCGCGACGATGGAAGCCCGTCTGCGCGACGCGAGCCGCCATGGCGTGCAGACGATCATCGTTCGCGCCGGCGATTTTTTTGGTGCGCAATCGCGCAATAGCTGGTTTGGACAAGGACTGGTGAAGCCGGGGCGGATTGCGCGCGTCGTCCAGGTGCCCAACACACCCGGCGTGGGTCATCAATGGTCCTATTTGCCCGATGTCGGCCGCGCGATGGTCATGCTCATCGAACGTCGTCGTACGCTTGACGCCTTCGCCACATTCCACATGGCCGGGCATTGGGATGCCGATGGCACTCAGATGGCGACCGCGATCACACGCGTCATGGCGCGACACGGCGTCGACGTCAAACTCCGTCGATTCCCGTGGTGGCTCGTGTGGGCGGCATCGCCCTTCGTCACGACGCTTCGCGAGCTGCGCGAGATGCGCTATCTGTGGCAGCAGCCGGTGCGCATGGATAACACGCGACTCGTGGCGACGCTCGGGCATGAGCCTCACACGCCGCTGGACGTCGCGCTCAGCGCTACGCTCGAAGGGCTCGGATGCTTGCCAGGCGGAGGCCTTCAGACAACACGGCTCGCCGATTGACGGCCCCCCCCTCCAGGTCATCGCGTCGGGCTCGAGCAGCGGCAACGGCGCCAGGATCACCGCGCGGTTGGCCCGCCGCGAACGGCCGGCGTCCCGCCCCGGTTGCGCGAGCCCGCCCGCGATGCCTACGCCTTGCCCGCGAGAATACCGAGAATGATGGCGTCGCGCTGCGCTTCGAGCCGCGCGCTGCCGCAGCCGGCCAGTTCGGCGTCGACCCCTGCCGCGATGCGCGCCTTGAGGTCGTCCGTCAGCACCGGCTCGCCGAGATCGGCCCACCACGATTCCACGGGCGGCCCGAGGTGCTCGAGAAAATGCGCGATGCCGCCCGCGCCGCCCGACAGATGCAGGTTCACGAACGGCCCGAACGCCGCCCAGCGCAAGCCCGGGCCATAAGCGATGGCGTCGTCGATGTCGGCCACCGAGGCCACACCGGTATCGACCAAATGAATGGCCTCACGCCAAAGCGCCGCCTGCAGCCGGTTCGCGATGTGGCCCTTGACCTCCTTCTTCACATGGATCGCCCGTTTGCCGATGGCGCGGTAGAACTGCATCGCCGTGTCGATGGCGGCCTGCGACGATCGCTCGCCGCCGATGACCTCGACCAGCGGAATCAAATGCGGCGGATTGAATGGATGTCCAAGCACCACGCGCTCCGGATGGATGCACACCGACTGCACGCGGCTCATCAGCAGTCCCGACGAACTCGATGCGATCACGACAGACGGCGGCAAGGCAGCGTCCATCGTGCGAAATAGGTCCTGCTTGAGGTCCTCGCGCTCGGGACCGCTCTCCTGCACGAAGTCGGCGCCGGCGAGCGCCGCGTCGAGCGTGTCGTGAAACGTCAGCGCGTCGCGCGAGGCGCCCGCCGTCAGGCCGATCCGGATCAGCGTCGGCCAATGCGCATCGACTGCCTCGCGCAAGCGCTCGCGGGCGCCCGGTGCCGGATCCCAGGCACTCACGCGCAGACCCCGCGCCAGAAAGTAAGCCGCCCAGCTCGCGCCGATGACGCCCGTGCCGATGACGGCGACCTGCTCGATGTTGTCGTATTTCACATTTGTCTCCGAAAGGATGGCGGCGGGACGACTCACGTGCCGCCCGGCCTGAGAATGCGTGTCGCTCGTTCACATCTATCGCATGCTCGATGCGCGCGCTTGAGCTGTCACCAACACCGTACTATAGTGGCCGACGCCATGCAGCGCTCGCTTTGCCTTGGCGTGCTCGATCAGCGGCACGTCGGCGCCGCACGCCAACTCAAGGATCTCGCTCACTATGGACACCACCGTCGTCGAAAGCTGGAAGGATTTCATGGAACTGTCCTCCCGCTTCGAAGGCTGGGCCTTTCGCGGGCAGCAGGACGCACGCTGGCACCTGCAAAGCTCGCTCTCGCGGTACCTGCACGCCTATGTGGCGGACAAGGAACAGTGGCGCAGCCGTGAGGCACGTGCTATTCGCATCTTTCGGCGCAAGGCGCACAACCATGTGCCCTGGCCCGACTTGCTGCACGATGATCTGCGCTGCCTTGGGCTGATGCAACACCATGGTGCCCCGACCCGTTTGCTCGACTTCACGAAATCGCCCTTTGTCGCCGCGTTCTTTGCACTGGAGCGCGCCACGAGCGATTCGGCCATTTTCGCGCTCAACACCCCCGCGCTGTATGACGACCGTGCCCGTCCGCGTCATGCACCGTGGCTCACCCGCGATACGATCGATCCCCGCGTCAAGGGGAACATGGAGAAGTACTTCCTCGGCAATGACAACGAGGTGGTCTGGTTCGGCGAGCCGGAAGAAATGGACGGTCGTCTGATCGCGCAATCCGGCACCTTCGTGGTACCCGGCGTGATCGACCGGCCGATGCACCGCATCCTCGACGGTTATGAGAGCGACGAACCCCTGCTGCGCAAGATCGTGCTGCCGTTGGCGCTGCGCGCGGACGCGATGAAATGGCTTTATCGGATGAACGTCACGAACGCATCGCTGTTTCCGGATCTCGACGGCCTCGCCCGCTCGATTGCCATCGAAATCGAAATGATCTGGCCAACGCAGACGCTGGGATGAATGGCCCGGCGCGCGGGTCAGTCGGGCGTCAGATCAAGTGCTGCAAGAAACTGGACCCACCGGATTTGCGCGCGGACTTGTTGGCATACATACGCTGATCGGCCACGCGGATGAGTTCGCTCATCGATTCGCCGTCGTCGGGGAACACCGCCACCCCGACACTTACGCGCACGCTCAGGCTGGCATCGTTGACGGAGATGACCTGTTCGATCTCGGCGCGCAGACGCGTGACTGCGACGTCGATCCGCTCGACGACCTCCGCATCCTGGACAATGGCGACGAACTCGTCGCCCGAGTGACGCGCCACGAAGCCGCCTCCCGTAACTCCGGCCTTCATGCGCTGACCAATCTCCTTGAGCAACAAGTCGCCGACCGCGTGCCCCAGGCTGTCGTTGACGCCCTTGAACCCGTCGATATCGGCGAACAGGAGCGCCAGCTTCCCGTTGGTGCGCTGTGCACGGCGAACGGCCTCGCTCGCAAACTCGCCAAACGTGCGGCGGTTCGGCAATCCGGTCAGTTCATCGAATCGCGCCGCTTTGTAGAGGTCGTCGATCAGTTGCTTTCGCTCGATGGCCAACGCGGTCTGGTCGCAGACGAACGCCAGCAGCCGCTGCGCGGCCTCCGCCCGCAGCGCGCTGGCCGGGCCGTAGAGCATGAGTGTGCCCACGGCGCGGCGCGCCGTGCGCATCGGCAAAATCACCAGCGCCTGCGCGCCGGGCTCGGCAAGCGCGTCTGGCGCAAACGGTTCGGTACATAGGTGGGGGATCGATTGCCCCGCGCCGTCGATAGGGATCGCTTCGATCAGGTGCCACAGCGATTGTTGCGCTTGCGCAGCCTGCGTCGAGAGGCCCCGCGCCTGCGGCCAGTCGAGCAAGGGGATGTCGGCGCTGTCGCGATACTGATACGCTTTCTCCCACGTCATCAGTGCCGCATCGCAGGTCGCCACGACAATGGCATCGATGGGAAACAGCGTGGCCAGCGTGTCGTGGACGGCCTTGCACAGGGAGCGAATATCGGCGGCGTCGTGGGCTGCTTCGGATATCGAGTACGTGGCGCGCTGCAGCGCTTCGGCCTGCTTCTTGGCCGACACGTCGCGTGCCACGCCAATGCGCAGTTCGTGGTCTTCTGACCAGCGGGCGGACCACATGATGTGGACGTAATGGCCGTCCTTGTGGATATACCGATTCTCGAACCCGATCCGGGGAAGTCCCGCCATCACGAACTTCGATTCTTCAATCGTGCGCTCGCGATCTTCCTTCACGACGAAATCGATCATCGAGCGCCCCAGCAATTCCTCCGGGGTGTACCCGAGAATGCGCTCGCAGGCCGGACTCACATAGACGAGCGCGCCAGCCTTGTCGACAAGAAACACAGCGTCGAGCAGCAACGCCATACAGCTTGCCAAGACGTCTTTTGTGACAAATTCCATGTATCTCGAACGGACACGAAGGCTCCGCGCAGTATAAGGTAATCTCAATATGTGAATATTTCGTCACCTTGACGACGCAAAACTTGCGATCGCTTCCCCGCCGCACTACGATCCCGCGCTCCTCAAAAAATCAGTTGCTTCAGCCACCCCGGCGCTGCGACGTTTGCGGCACATTCCGCCCGCACGTTCCGGCACGCGGTCTCGTATTCGCTTCGCAGCAGCTTGATTCTCGCCGCGACGAGACGCCGGAATGCCAACTCGCGCTCGCTGAATCCCACCCGGTCCTCATATCGGGTACCGTCGGGCAAGGGGCCTCGAATTTCGTAATACGTCACCCCGTCACGCGAATACTTCACGACTTTGGCTGCCATCTTGTCTCAATACTTTTCAGTTTTCCCCGCCCCAGTGTGCCCATTATTGTTTTGCGTTTCCGGGGTGTGAGTGCGATTGTCACTTGACGGATTCAAATTGGCAACCGGGAAAGTCCCCCCGTGGCGGTCGCACCACGGGGCGTTCACCGCAATCCGCCGTTAACCGAACATCGATTTTCGATTAAATCGATTAAACGGAGAATTAAAGGACGCTTTAAATTGCGCCGCGCAAATGCCGGCATGATCGACATGACCCTCGCGCATTGCGGCGCCATCGCGGATCGTTGTACTTGACGCCACTTGCGTACAGCGGATAGAGTCTGCCTATGACGAATTTCCGAATCCCCTGCTCGCCGTGTTTGCGCGTTGTCCCGATGGGACAGCGGGGTGCGTTCGTCAAAAGCAAAAAACAGTCGCTCAACTGACCGGGGCGTGCTGTTCCGTCAGTTGAGCGACGGAACAGCCACGTGGACCCGGCAGTCCTCACCTCGCGCCGCCCTGCCTCACCCGGCGCGCCTGCCTCGAAGTCTCCCACGCGCCGGCAATTGCCCGTCGTCCTGCTGAACGGTTTTCATACCGGTCAACGCACGTTCGTTTCGTACGTAACGTCCAGGGAGACACTTATGCAAGTCGCACAGTCCCAACCCCAGTCGCTCGCTTCATCTCGCGCCCCGCTCTTTCGCGGCATCTGGGTACCGCTCGTCACGCCTTTCGCCAGAGATGGCGCCGACACGCCGGTCGATCACGCGGCATTACGTCGACTGGTCGCGCACTATCGTCGCTCGGGCATCGCCGGCCTTGTCGTGTGTGGTACGACGGGTGAAGCGGCAGCCCTTGACGACGCCGAACAGCTTGCCGTGCTCGACACAGTGCTGACCGAGGCCGGCGACCTGCCGGTGATCGCCGGGCTCGCCGGCAATCACCTGGGTCACACGCTGGCGCGCCTGGACGCCTTTAACACCCTGCCCCTGGCGGGCGTACTGACGCCGGCGCCGTATTACATCCGGCCCGCACAGGCCGGGCTCGTCCACTGGTTTCAGACGCTGGCGGATCGTTCGCGTGCACCGGTGGTGCTGTACGACATTCCGTATCGCACGGGTACCCCCCTGACGCTGGAGACACTGCTCACGCTCGCGGGTCACGACAATATTCGCGGCATCAAGGATTGCGCGGGCAACGCGCACACCACGCAGGCACTCATCGCCGACGCACGCCTATCGGTGCTGGCAGGTGAGGACGCTCAATTGCTGTCCACGCTCGCGATGGGCGGCCATGGCGCGATCATTGCGACGTCGCACTGCCGGCCGGCGCATTTCGTGGCCTTGTATCGCGCGGTGCAAGCGCAGCAGCTCGATGCCGCGCGCGTGCTGTTCCATGCGCTCATGCCGATGGTGCGTCTCATGTTTGCCGAGGCGAATCCCGGACCGGTGAAGGCCTGGCTTGCCCATGAGGGCCTGATGGCCGATGTGCTGCGCGCGCCGATGACGAGCGCGTCAACCGCCCTGACACAGCAGTTGGTCGCGGCCGTTGCCGCCATCGACGCCGCGTTGGGCGCGAAGGCGGCCAATGCCGCCTGAGCCGAGATAGCAGACGAGGGGGGTGGAACCGCGGACGTCAGGCCGCCGCGCGCTGTCGTCCCGGCGCCGTCGTGCCGCGCTCGCCGCGGGACGACAAAGCACCTGTCAACGCCAATGTCGGCACACGCGGCATCATGCCCGGGCGCGCGCCGCCGTCGCTTTCCACGCGGAACTTCGCGGTCTCGTTGACCAGGTCGGCGGCCTGTTGACGCAGGTGGTCCGCCGCCGCCGCGGCTTGTTCCACGAGGGCGGCGTTCTGCTGCGTGACCTGATCCATCTGCGTGACGGCCTGCCCCACCTGCTCGATGCCGCGCGCCTGGTCGTCGCTCGCGGCGGCGATCTCGGCGATCAGCTCGCTCACGCGTCGCACCGACACGACGATCTGGTCCATGGTACGACCCGCGACTTCCACGCGCGACGTGCCGTCTTCGACCTGCTGCACCGATGCCGCGATCAATTCGCGAATGTCCTTGGCGGTGCCTGCGGAGCGCTGGGCGAGCGTGCGCACCTCGCCGGCCACCACGGCAAAGCCACGCCCCTGTTCGCCGGCGCGCGCCGCTTCCACGGCCGCATTGAGCGCGAGAATATTGGTCTGGAAAGCAATGCCTTCGATGGCCTTGATCATGTCGCTCATGCGCGCCGATGCGCTGGCCATTGCCTGCATCGTCTCGACGACGGCACGCACGCTCTGCGCCCCGGCATCCGCCACCCCGGTCGCTTCGTGCGACAGGCGCCGCGCCTCCATCGCATGTTCGACGTTCTGACGCACGGTCGATGTCAACTCTTCCATCGACGCTGCCGTCTCTTCCAGCGAGGCCGCTTGCTCTTCGGTGCGTTGCGACAGGTCGGTGTTGCCCTGCGCAATTTCGCGTGCCGCGTTGTCGATCGCCCCCGACGCGCCCTGAATATTGCGCACGAGATGGCCCAGTTGTTCGACGGCTGTGTCGAGCGCACTCGCCATCTGGCCGATTTCGTCGGCACGCTCGGCATTGACACGATGCGTCAGGTCGCCACGCGCGAGCGCCGAGGCCCCCGCCACCGCCGCACGCACCGGGCGCGTGACCGAGCGCGTAATCGCCACCGCCGACACCACGGACAGCACGACCGACGCGAGCATCGTGGCGAGCAGCCACAGGCGGGCGGATCCATATGCGGCGGTCGCATCGGCCGCCTCCTTCGCGCTGACCACCTTGCCGACCTCCATCAGAGCGTCGAGGGGGGCGAAGTATGCCACCTGGACCTTCTGCAGCGGCCCCATCAGTTCGGTCTTGGCTTCGGCAAAATTGCCGCTGCGAACCAATGCCACGACCGCATCGAGCCGCTTCCCATAGTCCGCGTTCGTATCAGCCAGCGTGCGGTAAAGCGCCTTGCCCTTGTCGGTATAAAAGATCGTCGCCATGCCCGCGATGCTCTTGTTGTTGGTCTGGCGCATCTCGTCGATCTTGGCCAGACGGGCATCGAGTTGCGTGTTGTCTTCGGACATCACGATATCGCGCAGGAGGACGGCAACGTGCGCCGCGCGATCCTTCAGGCCATGAAATTCAAGAATCTTGTTGTTCAGGTCGGAGACGATGAGCTGGGTATTCGTATCCATCGTCGCCATTTTCGTCACGGCCACCACGGCCACGACCAACAGCATGAATACATTGACGGAAAAGGCGGCGGCGAGCCGTTTGCTGATACTCAGGTTCTTGAACATTGCCTTGCGCGCGTTAAGCGATTCGTCCTGCGGTGTTGTCGTGACTTCAGCCTGGCAGGCCAGTGCCTCTCTCTGTACCTCTGTGGAGGTATAACGAGTGCATTTGACGAAACTTGAGCCTCTGCGCGACGAATTCGCCGAATCTTCCGTCGGCGCCGCTCAGACAGGCGGTCATCGGGGGATGTCCGCACCAAAACGGCGCAAACGACGCCTGTCAGCCCGGCAACTGATAGGGTCCGCCACGGGCCAGGGCACGTTGATACGCATCACGCGCATGAATGCGTTGCAGAAAATCGGCGATCGCGGGCCAGCGCCCCTGCGCGTTGCCGCGCGCGCTCGCGGCTTCCAGCGGGAAACTCATCTGGATGTCCGCGGCGCTGAAGCGATCGCCGACAAACCAACCGGTCTTCGTGAGCACGTCGTTCACGTAGTCGAAGTGCAGGCGCAGTTGCGGATCGACGAAGCTCGACTGCAGCGTGTCGCTGATCTTGCGGGCAATGGGGCGAGCGAAGAACGGCATGGGCGCGCTCGCGATGCGCAGGGCGACGAGCTTGAGCAGCAAAGGCGGCATGGCCGACCCCTCTGCGTAGTGCAACCAGTAGGTCCAACGCAGCCGCTCCGGTGTGCCTCGCGGCGGTGCCAGTTGCCCGAGTTCGTCGCGATCGGCGAGATACTCGATGATGGCGCCCGACTCGGCGAGCGTCAGTTCACCGTCGGTCACGACCGGCGACTTGCCCAGCGGATGCACCTCGCGCAGTGCCGGCGGAGCGAGCATCGTCTTCGGGTCGCGCGTATATCGACGCAGGTCGTAGGGAATGCCCAGCTCTTCGAGCATCCACAGTACGCGCTGCGAGCGCGAGTTGTTCAAATGGTGAACCGTCAGCATAGGGTCTGGCTCCGGCGGGACGTCCGCTCGCCATTGTCGCCGCAACGCCGGGTTTAAGGGTAATCTTGTCCATCGGCCGATCCGGAATCGACTCTGCGCCCACTCCCTCTCTTTCATCCCTCATGGACCGAATCGATGCCATGAAAGTCTTCGTCGCGATCGTCGACGAAGGAAGCCTCGCCGGTGCAGCCCGGCGCCTCGGGCGCTCTGCCGCGGCGGTAAGTCGCGCCATCGGCTACCTCGAGGCGCACACCGGCACGGCGCTGCTCCATCGCACGACGCGCTCGGTCAAGCTGAGCGTTGCAGGCGAGCGCTATGCCGCTGCATGTCGGCGCATCCTGCTCGATCTGGACGAAGCCGATGTGATCGCCGCCGGGGAGCGCTCGGCCCCACGCGGCCTGCTCACCGTTTCCGCGCCGCTCGCCGCCGGGGAAACGTTCATGCGCGAGATCGTGGACGCCTTCATCGAACGCTATCCGGAAGTCGTCGTCCGCCTGCAGTTGAGCGACCTGCCCGTGAGCCTGATCGACGAGGGCATCGACGTCGCGATGCGCGTCGCCCACCTGCCAGACTCCTCGCTCGTGGCCACGCACGTGGGCGAGGTTCGAAGAATCATTGCCGCCTCGCCCGCTTATCTGGCGACCCACGATCCTATCGGGTCCCCCGCGGATCTGTCGAAGCAGCAAATCGTGTCCATGACGTACTTCGGCATCGACGCGTGGCGCTTCCCCGCCACAGGACGCGGTTCGGTACCACAGATCGTACAGTTCACCCCGCGGCTGGTCGTCAATTCGATCCGGGCTGCGATTGCCTCGGTCGTTGCAGGACACGGCGTGGCGCGAATGTTGACGTATCACATCGTCGACGAAATGGCGCACGGCACGCTGCGCATCGTCTTGCAGGACTACGAACACCCGCCCATGCCGGTCCACGTCATCACACCGCAAGGACGGTTGGCCGTGCCCAAGGTGCGCGCCTTCGTCGACTTCGCGGTACCGCGTCTGCGCAAGCATTTCGCACGCGTACACAAGTTGGCGAGCCAGGCATAAGGGATGGGCGGTGCCGATGAAGCGGCGTTCTGCCGCCCCGACATTGTTACGCCGTGCGGAAGAATGACTTCCGAGCCATAGCCGTTCCCCGGCGCGCCGCCAGCGCCTAGACTGACGCCATTGCCGCGACGCCTCGCACCGACCCACGCCGGGGCGCAGCCGGTGCTTCCGGAGTCCTCATGTCCCACGCTGTCCTTGGCAGCCCCACAACCGCCGCCTTCAACGCCTGGCGAGCCACGCTGTCGGCCGCCTGCGCCAGTCTCATCGGCATCGGCTTTGCCCGCTTCGCCTACACGGCGCTTCTGCCCGCGATCATCGGTGCGCACTGGTTCGCACCCGCGACCGCGGCCTATCTTGGCGCGGCCAATCTCGGCGGCTACCTGGCCGGTGCCTTGGGGGCCCGCGTGCTTGCGCGGCATGTGTCGAGCGTGAGACTCGTGCGCACGATGATGCTGGTCGCCGTCTTCGCTTTCTTCGCCTGCGCCTGGCCCCTGTCGTTCGTCTGGTTTTTCGGATGGCGCTTCGCCTCGGGGTTTGCGGGCGGCGTATTGATGGTCACGGCCGCACCGTCGGTGCTGGCGCACGTGCCTGCCTCGCGGCGCGGCATCGTGAGCGGCGCAATCTTCGCCGGCCTCGGGCTGGGCATCGCCGCGTCGGGCACGCTCGTGCCGCTCCTGTTGCGCGACGGCCTTGCCCAGACGTGGAGCGGCCTCGGCGTGCTTTCGCTCGTGCTCACGGCAGTGGCGTGGCGCGGTTGGCCCGACGGCACGCCGACGGCAACGGCCGCCGACGCCCCCGCTCCCATCAGGCGCCCGCTCGCCAGTCCGGTGGCGCTGCGCTCACTCTATATCGAGTACGCACTAAACGCCGTCGCACTGGTGCCGCACATGATTTTTCTCGTCGACTATGTCGCCCGCGGGCTGGGCAAGGGACTCGACGCCGGCGCGAACTATTGGGTGCTGTACGGACTGGGGGCGATCGTCGGTCCGCTTTTCGCCGGGCACCTCGCCGACCGGATCGGCTTTGCACGGGCCTTGCGTGTTGCTTACGTCGCGCAGTTCTGTGCGGTGCTGCTGCCGGTGCTCGGCCTCGGCCTGCCCGCGCTGATGGTGTCCAGCGTGGTCATGGGCGCCTTCACCCCGGGCATCGTGCCGCTGGTGCTCGGACGCGTGAATGAACTGCTCGCCCATCATCCTGCCGGACAAAAAGCCGCGTGGAGCACCGCCACGACCAGTTTCGCGACGTTGCAGGCAGGTGCCGCCTACGGACTATCGTTTGTGTTCGCCGCGACGTCGGGCAACTACGCGCTGCTGTTCATGGTGGGCGGTGTCGCGATGGCGATCGGGCTGCTCGTCAACGTGGCTTCCGCTCGCCTGGCGCTCCACTTCCCGGGCGACACACCGAACGCACGGCGGAAGTAGCGGGTGAAGTGGGACAGATCGTTGAAGCCTTGCGCGAGGGCAACGTCGGTCGCCGGCGCGCCGGCGCGCAACGCGGGCAAGGCACGCACCAGACGCAACTGATTGCGCCAGGCATGCGGCGCCAGGCCCGTCTCGCGCGAGAACAGCCGCGCGGCGTGAAACGGCGACAGGTCGACCGCCTCGGCCAGGGCCGTCAGCGACAATGGCTCGGTGAGATCGGCCGAGAGCCGCGCCTTCATGGTCTCGACCCGCACCGCATCGCGATGTACCGGCGTGTCCGGCACCCGCGCCTGCGCATGGCGCGCCAGCATGAACGACACGGCCTCGATCAGTACACTTTCCGCCAGCAACGGGTCGGCGCCGACCTGAAGCAGACGATGCGCCGTCGTCAGCCGATGCATTGCCTGCGCGTCGCGGATGACCTGCTCGCCAAACCAGGGATGCGCGTCGCCCGGCGTCGTCAGCCCCGCCAACGGACGCGTCACCTGACGCTGCACGCCTTGCACGAAGCCGACCGGCAGGTAAAACACGCGATAACGCCACCCGAAATCGGTTTCGCGCGCGCCGGTATGCACTTCGCCTGGATGAATGACGGCCACGGATCCGGCGTGCGCCACATGCTCGCCGCCCCGGTAAGCATAGCGCTCGGCCCCTTCCACGATGCACGCGAACGTATATGCATCGTGCCAATGCGGTGCGAAGGTGTGGTCGTTGTACTCAGCGGTGACCATATCGCCACCGGGGACTAGCGACGAGCGCCAGTAGTGAGGGGCGTTGCGAAACGGCTGAATCGGCGGAGACGGGACATTCATGTGCACTACTTTACACCGGGCGTCAGGCAGTTTGCCGAGCGCGCACCTTGCCTGCTTGAGTCCTCTGTGCGCGGCGATCTTGCCCTATCCCGTCCATCATCGCGTCGCCACCACGAACAGGCGTGGAAACGGCAGCAATACCGTACCGTCGGCCAGCGCCGGATACGCGTTGTCAATCGCGTCGGTATAGCGCACCAGAAACGCCTCTCGCGATGCGTTGTCGAGCTTCGCGAGGAACGGCCGCAACGCACTGCCCTTGAACCACTCCACGACGGCCGGTGCCCCGCCCGCGAGCGGGTGGTAGTACGTGGTGCGCCAGATGTCGACGCGCGAGCACAGCGCGCGCAACAGCGGGTAGTAGAACGTCGCGCCATGGCGTGCCGTGCGCTCCGCCCCTTTGAGCGTTGCGGCCCAACGCGGATCGGCCGCCACTTCGCGCATCAGCTGGTGCGCGGGCTCGTCGAGATTGTCGGGCGTCTGCACGGCCAGCGAACCGCCGGGCGCAAGACAATCGACCAGGCGCGGATACAGGGTCTCGTGATCCGGCAACCATTGCAACACCGCGTTGGCGAGAATCACGTCGAACGGGCCATCGGCCCAGGTCGCGATATCGGCCACGTCAAAGCGGCATTGCGGCAGTCGCGCAAGCGCCGCATCGACCATGTTCTGCGAACTATCGAGACCGAGCACTTCAGCGTGTGGGTAACGAGCGGCGAGCACTTCGGTGGAGTTGCCGGGGCCGCAGCCGATATCGACCACGCGGGCCACTCTGCGCCCCGCAAGCGGCGGAATGGCGGCTACGAGATCGCGCACGGGACGCGTGCGCTCGTCTTCGAACTTGACGTATTGTTCGGCCTGCCACGCAGGATTCACCGGGGCATTCGACGAGGGGACTTTCGACATGACGCTCTCCATGGGGGATGGGGCAAGCGCCTTACGATATCAGGTCGCCGCCTGCAATGCCTCGACAAACACACGCAGGTGCGACGGCTCGGCATCGGTGATCGCCCAGTAGGTCATACCGCCGCGCCGCCAGCGCGCAATGGCATAGCCATCGGACCCCGTGATCGTCGGCGCCGCCGCGGCCATGTCGCGCGCCGGAAACACGTAGACATCGATCGGATGCTTGTCCGTGCGGTAGACGAGCACGGCCACCGTGCGTCCACCAACGTAGTCGACGCGTCCGCCTTCCAGCGGGAACCCCTTGGCCGACAGATCGGTGACGGGTGGCGCGTAATCGATGCGTCCGTTGAACCACGGCTTGACGGTATGCTGATCGGTCGAGATCACGTCAATGGGATGTTGCGACAGCAACGCGCGCACATGGCTCGCCACGATCTCCTGCGGATGCAGGCCGATGGCTGCCGGTTCCTCGACCCCTTGCGGCGTCACGGGCGGACGCGCCACCAGCAACCCCATCGCGACCGCGAGCCCGCCGAGAATCGCGCCGCCGGCACCGCCGAACAACCAAGGGGCAAGGCTCGGCCCCCACGCCAGCTCGGCCGGTCGGTTCACGTGAGGAGGCTTCGTCGGCGACGCCGGATGGGCCGGATTCGTCGGATCGGCCCCGGGCTTGGCATCCTGTGCAGGCGCTGCCGTGGCGGGCGCCGACGTCAGGCGCGCTTGACGTTCGGCGAGTGCCACGTCGTCGCGCAGGCGTTCGCGCAACGCCTGCGGGGCAGCATGGCGCAACGAGCCGTCGCGCAACAGCTTGCCCAGCGTGGTGGCTTCGCCAGCGACGGGGGTTTCGCCCGCGCTCGTTCCCGGCATCGTATCGTTGGGGTCGTCAGGCTTGTTCATCGGGTCCTCCCCGCGTGGTGCCGTCGAGCGGCAGACGTGTCAGACGTGCGACCTGCGCCGACGGCGCGCGCGGTGTGGTCCTGGCGCTCGTGCGCGCGGCGGCCTGTGCATCGAGCACGGCAGCCGCCAGCATCTGCCTGGCGCGCGCCAGACGCGACATCACCGTGCCCGCCGGCACCCCGACGATCGTCTCGATCTCGCGGTAGCTCAGATCCTCCATCTCGCGCAACACCAGCACCTCGCGAAACACCACCGGCAACGAGGCCAACGCCCCGCGCACGAGCGCGCACTCGTCACGTTGCACGGCGAGACGCTCAGGGTCACCGGGTGTTGCGTCATCCCAACCGGGCAGACGGGCGTCATCCTGCAGGCCGTGCCTGGCCTCGTCGAACGGCGTGCCGAGCGCCTCATCGGCGCGGCGACGCCACTCCGTCAGCCAGGTATTGCGCACGATGGCCAGCAGCCACGCGCGCGCATTGTCGCCACGAAAACCGTCGAAGAAACGCAACGCGCGCAAGTAGGATTCCTGCACGATGTCGTCGGCGTCGCTTGCACTGCCCGACAGCCAGCGCGCGAGGTTGTACGCCGCATCGAGGTGCGGCAACGCCAGTGCATCGAACCGTTCCGACGCAGGCGCGCCGGATGTTTCAGCGTCGGTCACCGGAGTCTCCCCAGTGCGGGCAACACGGTGCCCGGGTGAATCGGTCTGTCGTCGCGAACACGACGTCAATGGCCTCATTGAATCACATCTGCCTTTCGCCACGACGATTTCGCGACTACTTCACGATGATCACACCGGTCATGTGAGGATGAATCGCGCAGTAGTAGGGATACGTTCCCGGTTTGTCGAACGTAAATGAGAACGTGCCGTTGGTATCGAGCGCGCCCGACGCAAACACATGCGGATTGTCCGAACTGGTCACGGTGTGCGGGTCCTCGTCGTGATTGGTCCATGTCACACGCGTGCCCGCGCGGACGGTGAGCGTCGCGGGCGAGAACGCAAAGTTGTCGATATTGACGGCACTGGCGTTGGCGGCGTTGGCGACGCCCACGAGCGCCGGCAGACGGAGCGTGAGCATGCCGGCCGACGCCACGGCGACGCCACGCAGCCATGCGCGACGCCGTGCACCGCAAGCGTTCAGAAGAGACGATTTCATGGAAGGGCTCCGAAAGCCGTGGGCGTCACGACGCCAACGAGGTGTCACTGAGCATTGGCGTTGCGTCGAGCGCCGTGAAGTCGACGCGACGAATGCCGAGGGCCTGCCGCAGTTGCGACGCGTCGACCTTCAAGGGTCCCGGGCCGGGGCCGTCGCCCGGCGCGGGCTGCGGATACGCCGTCGACATGGCTGTCTGCAAACGCACATTGCCCTCCACTTTTTGCAGGACCTGATGGATATGCCCGTTAAGCACCGTCACCGAGCCGAACGGCCGGAGCAAGGCAAGTGCGCGTTCGCCGTCGTCGGTCCCCCAGCCCCAGGCGGGATAGACCGACCACAACGGCATATGGGTGAACACGACGAGCGGCGTGCTGCGCGAGCGCCCCTTCAGGTCCGCCGCGAGCCAGGCGAGCTGCGTGTCGCCCAGATAGCCCATGCCGCCGGCCTTGAGCCCGATCACGTTGACCAGCGCGACGAAGTGCACGCCTTGCCGATCGAAGCTGTACCAGCCGACACCCCGGCTGTCGGGTGCGAAGCGTGCGAAGAAGGCGCGCCCGTCGTCGGCGATCACGTCGTGCTCGCCGGGAACGTAGTGCGTTTCCAGGCCCGCGCTGCTTACGATCTGCTGCGCGGTATCGAATTCCTCGGCGCGCGACAAATGACTGACGTCGCCCGTGTGGAGCAGGAACGCGGGACGCTGCGATGCCCCGCGGATTCGATCGATGGCCAACTGCAGCGTGGACGCTGGATCGGGATTGGCCGCCTTGTTGAAGCCGATATGGCTGTCGCTGATCTGCACGAACGACAGTGCTTGACGTGTCGCCTTGTCGGCTGCCGCAGCCGGCGCCCCCAGCGACAGGCCGCGCGGTACGCCCCCGTCGAGGGTCCACAGGATACCCGCGCCCGCCCACGCAAGACATGTCATCGCCCGGCGACGCGACATGCGTCGCGACGGGTTGCTCTCGTCGAACGAACGGGCATCGGAACCGGTCTCCGGCTTGACTTCCCCTTGATGGCTCATCGCGCACCTCCCTACGTTACGTGCGCTGCCCCGCCCGTCGCCGTGACGAGTCGCAAGAGCGCCCCTATCCGTAATACCGGTGCACGTGCCGCTTTATTCCCGGAAAGACGATCTCGACGCGCCCCTCAGAGCGGCGAGTACTGCCATCGAGTGGCCACCCCGGCCCCCCCGTGAAGATGCCCCGACGGCACGCCATTGAGCACGCTCAGGCAAGAGTTGCCTGTGCCCGCCGGCGATTCGCTCATCTTGGCCGTGCGGCGCAGCAACGGGCGCGGATCGGCGGGCACGCCTTGGCGGCGCAGTTCGAAATGCAGGTGCGGGCCCGTGACCATTCCCGTCTTGCCGACCGCCCCGATGACGCGGCCCGCCGCCACCGTCTCACCGACACGCAGCCCGCGCGCCGTGGCGGACAAGTGGGCGTAGATCGTCTCGCTATCGTCTCGATGCGCGATCACGATGTAACGTCCGAAGCCGCGGCGCTCGAAGCCGATGGACTTCACCACGCCCTGCGCCACCGCGCGCACCGGCGCGCCCGACGGCGCCACGAGATCGATGCCGGTGTGCCGATGCTTCACGCGTCGCACCGGGTGTGAGCGCGTGCCGAAATCAGACGAAACGCGCGAATAGGTCACCGGCATGACGAGAGGCTTCGGCGCCCGCACCGTCATGGTCATGGCATACAGCGGCGTTACCTTGCCGCAGACGGATTGCGGCAATGCCACGTTCGCGTGCGGCGACGATGCGTCGGCCGACACGGTCGGTGTCGCCGCCGAGAAGGAAAACGAAGGGGTCAGACGCGGGTGCAGGCGCAATGTGTCGGCCATGCCGCCAGTGTCGGCCATCGCAGCCACCGGCAGCGCCATGCACAGCCAGACGCACGCGGCGCGCCAGCGGGCACGGCGGCCTTCGCCTTGCCCCCGCAGGCCTTGCGCGCCGCCGTCCAACGCGGTGCACCTGCGCTTGGAGGAAGGAGAAGAGAAAGACATCGCTCGAGAAACCTGTTCGAAAACGACGCAGTCTACGGGGCATCATGGCGATAATTGACGGGAAAACGCGCAAAATATCCATCAACACCCAGCAAAATATCGCCATTTGGGAAATAACCCGGTGCGAACCCTCGTTTCGCACCCTACCTCCGTGCGATGCCGGACCGGCATTTGTTCTCCCCAGCGTCGCGCGCGTAAGATAGCGCTTTCGCCCGAAGCCCTCCGCCCTCGGGCCGTCATTTGCCAGTCATGTCTAGCTTCTGGATCACGATTACCAATTTCGGCGGTGCCGCCGTGACGGTGCCCGCCGCCGCCGCCCTCACCCTCTGGTTGCTCTCGGCCCGTGCGTGGCGCATGGCATTCACCTGGGTCGCCCTGTTTGCGGCGGGTGCGCTTGTCGTGGCGGCCTCCAAGGTCATGTTTCTCGGCTGGGGCCTCGGGTGGCGCGAACTCGATTTCACCGGCGTGAGCGGCCATACGATGCTCGCCGCCACCGTGTACCCGGTCATTGCATGGTTGCTTCTGCGCCACCTCGCGTGGCCGTGGCGCGTGCTCGGCATGGCCGCCGCCACGGCGGGTAGCGTGGCGGTCGGGGCGTCGCGCGTCGCCCTGTCGGCGCACTCGATTTCGGAGACGGTGGCCGGCTGTGTCGTGGGCTTCGCCATCTGTGCCGCCTTTGCCTGGCATACGCGTCGCGACGCCACGCCCAATCTCAAAACCCTGCCGATGGCGGCCAGCCTGTTCGTGCTTGTCATGTGGCTGCACGGCGAGCGCGTGCCGACGCAGCGCTGGATCACCCACGTCGCGCTCACGCTGTCCGGACGCGAGCAGCCGTTCCGTCGCATCAGTTGGCACGCACGAAAGCCCATGGCCCCGTCGACTCTGCGGCCCTCGCACCCCTCGCCGGCGAAACCCGCCACCGCGCTCGATGCCCCGACGCCAGCCCCGCCACGATGAACGACCCCACGCAATGACGTCGTCGTCCCTGCGCAATTTGTCGCAGATCACGATACGTGCATGACGTCTGCGATATATTTGCCGAAACGCCCCGTGACGCATTGACGTTGCGACACCGGGGGCGTTGCCCAATGCATCCTCCTCGCTTCGACGTCCGCCGCGCGCGTTCGCATGATCGTGGCGAGGTAGAACGGAGTCCGCCATGCCCGCTCGCACTGCCAAGACCTCCGAATCGCCGTCGTCCCCATCGTCTCAGTCTTCCTCCGCATCGCGCTCGCGCGGCACGCCCAAAGCGGCGAATCCGCCGACGCGCCGTGCGACGCCACCTGGCCCGGCGCCGGCCGCCGCAGCGAGCCCTGTCTCTACCACGACGGGAGGCACACCTGCGCCAGTGGAGACGCCCGAGGTCGCGTTTCCATCGTCGGCCACCTCATTTACGGACAGCCTGGACCGCGCCGCGATGGCCGGGACCGCGCGGTTTACCGGCAATGTCTCGCCCGCAGCGGTGGCGCTCGCCTGGGCCGACTGGGCCATGCACGCCGCGACGGCGCCCGGGCATCAGCTCAACGTCTTCAAGGCTTTCGCCGCCATCGACAAGCCCACGGCCAGTGATCGGGCGAAGGCCGGCGGCCCCTCCGTCGCCGACCGGCGTTTCCGCGACCCACTTTGGGATCAACTCCCGTTCGCCTGGTGGCGTGAACGTTTCCTGCGAACGCAGGATTTCGTGGACACGATGACGGGCGAAATCCCGGGCGTCGAGCGGCACCACCGCGACGTGGTGCGCTTCATGGCAAGGCAATGGCTCGATGTATTCTCGCCAGCCAACGTCTGGTTCCTGAATCCAGAAGTCATCAACGCGGTACGCGACACGCACGGGCAAAACCTCGTCAGTGGCGCGCAACGCTGGTGGTCCGACCTGCGCGACATGGCGGCGGGCCACGCGCCGGGTGCGGGGCCCGAGGCGTGCAAAGCGTTCTGCGTTGGCCACGACATTGCCGCGACGCCCGGCAAGGTCGTCTATCGCAACGCGTATTTCGAGTTGCTGCACTACGCCCCGGCGCAGGCGCAGACGTGGCGCGAACCGATTCTCATCGTGCCGTCGTGGCTGCTGAAGTACTACATCCTCGATCTGGAAGCGCAGCATTCACTCGTGCGCTATTTGGTCGCGCAGGGGCATAACGTCTTCATGATGTCGTGGCACAACGCCGGGCCGAAGGCTCGTGGCCGCGGACTGGACGACTACCTGAACGCCGGACTACTGACCGCCCTGCGGGAGGTCCATCGCCTGACGGACAACGTGCCCGTGCATGCCTGCGGCTACTGTCTGGGCGGCACGCTGCTCGCCATCGCGGCAGCGACGCTTGCGCGCGAACACCCGAACGGCGGTGAAGACGGAAGTGAGATCAGTCGCGATCACCGAGGCGGGGACGGACGTTCGAAAGGCAGCGAGGCAGGGAGCCAACTGCTCGCCAGCGTGACGCTGCTGGCCGCGCAATCCGACTTCAGCGAGCCTGGCGAGTTGGGATTGTTTATCGACGCCAGCCAGGTGGCGTATCTCGAAGCGATGATGTGGCGCCAGGGATACATCAGCGGTGAGCAACTCGCGGGGACATTCCAACTGCTC
This sequence comes from Pandoraea cepalis, assembly GCF_902459625.1. Lineage (NCBI taxonomy): Bacteria > Pseudomonadati > Pseudomonadota > Betaproteobacteria > Burkholderiales > Burkholderiaceae > Pandoraea > Pandoraea cepalis. The sequence goes on along the minus strand of NZ_CABPRY010000003.1, from coordinate 418,916 downwards.
AATTCGCGCGATCTGATCTGGTCGCGGCTCATGCACGACTACCTGCTCGGCAAACCGGCGCAAACGACTGACTTTACGGTGTGGAATGCCGACACCACACGGATACCCGCGCGGCTGCACAGTCAGTGCCTGCGCGAACTGTATCTGAACAATGCATTGGCAACGGGAACACTGAAGGTGGGCGGCCTACCGGTCGCGCTATCGGACATTCGCGTGCCGATGTTCGTGGTGGCGACGGAACGCGACCACATCTCCCCGTGGCGCTCCGTCTACAAGATGCACCTGCTCTACAACGGCGATCTGACGTTTGCGCTCGTCTCGGGCGGGCACAACGTGGGGGTCGTCTGTGAGCCGGGACATCCGACCAGTCACCATCGCGTCGCGACGCGCGTGGCAGGCGCGGCGTATCGCGATCCCGACGAATGGTTCGGCACCACGCCCGCCAAGCCAAGCTCCTGGTGGCCGGCATGGCAGGCGTGGCTGCTCGCGCAGGGCAGCGGCAAATCCGTCGCCACCGCCTGGCCACCGACGCACTCGCTATGCGATGCGCCCGGCGCTTACGTGCTCGAGCGTTGAGCCGGAGCGCCGCCGCGCTTGGGCGGTACGCGCCCGTTGAGTGGCGACTGCTGAGAAACGGCCGCCTCGGTGGCCTGTGCCGCTTGCGTCGACAAGCGTCGCCAGGCGTCCATCGTGCCCAGCGTCGCGTCGTTGAATGCCTGGAACCACTTCTGCAACGGCGCTTCGGCGGCCTTGGCGGCGTCTCCGGGCATTGTGCCCGCCCCCATCAAATCGGGCAGCGTCATCGCACCGGCCATGCCGTGCTGCAGCTCTTCGCCCGTCTTGCGCAAATGCTCGGTCCAGAGCAGTTGATTGTTCGCGCACACCGCCAGCCACTCGCGCCAGAATTCGTTCTGTTGCGCGAGCTGACCGTTGAGCATTTGCAAGTGCGCGGTCAATAGCCCATTGAAGTCCTTGGCGCCGCCGAGCGACTTGGCGGCGTCCGCATGGGCCTTGAGCAATTCGGTATCTCGCTCTGCCTGCAATTGGTGCATGTGTTGCGCCGCTTCCAGCAAAATGCCGTAGGCGCCCAACGCACTCGCCGTGCCGAGCTTGACCATCGTCAGTGCCGGATTCGTTTCCTTTGACATCGTGACTCTCCTGAATAAGTAGTAGGCAGCGTCGCTGCAAGTCACTCCATATGCATGCCACCGTTGATGGCAAGGTTGCTGCCGGTGATGAAACCCGCGTCTTCCGAGGCGAGGAAGGCCACCAGGGCAGCCACCTCATCCGGGCGTCCCAATCGGCCGACCGGAATCTGCGGAAGGATGCGCGATTCGAGCACATCGGCCGGGACCGCCGTGACCATCTTCGTGGCGAGATATCCCGGCGAGATCGTGTTGACGGTCACCCCGGCCTTGGCGACCTCCAGTGCCAGCGACTTGGTGAACCCATGCATGCCGGCCTTCGCTGCGGCATAGTTCGCTTGTCCAAACGCCCCACGGCTGCCATTGACCGACGAAATGTTGATGATGCGGCCCCAGCCGCGCGCGACCATGCCGCCGAAGAGCGGCCGGGTCATGTTGAATACGCTATCCAGATTCGTGCGCAATACCGATTGCCAGTCTTCGGACGTCATCTTGCGCATTGTCGCGTCGCGCGTGATTCCCGCGTTATTGACGAGGATGTCCACCGGACCGGTATCGGATTCGACGGCTTTCGCGCAAGTCTCGCATGACGAAAAATCGGCTACGTCGACACGGTACGCGGCGAACTCGCGGCCCGTGGCGCGCATGCGCTCGACCCACCCTTCGCAATCGTGATTCTGCGGCGAACAGGTGACCGCAACCCGATACCCGGCATCGGCCAGGCGCAGGCTGATGGCCTCACCCAAACCGCCCATACCGCCTGTGACCAAAGCAATGCGTGTTGTCATGGCTATCCGTCTCCGGTGAATGATCGCGAAACGTCAGATACCTCCAGCATAGCCGCGAACCCCCGGCTTTCCGCCGCGCGCGATCCCCCGGCATGCCCTTCGCTTGACTTGGGTCAAAGTCGCCGTCCCACGTGGCATCGTGCGCGCGAAGACTCACCGATGTCCGCGGCGGTTGCGGCGGGCACTCGCTAGGCATCGTACTCCAAATTAATTCGGCGGTTGGCCCTTCCCGGCTTGCCGACAACAATCCAATGACACGCCCCCCGTCGATAGTCACAGGTCGGTGAAAAGTCGTGTGCAGCGCCGTTGCACCACGCGGGCAATCCATATATCATCGCCCGTAGATTTAATCTTGATGTCTCCCTTTGTCAGTTACGAGCGCACGATGCCCCTTCTGCCCGACATCGCACCACGCCGCCTTGCCCAGGCCGTCGCCATCACGGCCATTGCCGCCATATTGAGCGCGTGTTCGCGCAAAGCCCCGCCAGAGGTGCCCCCGCGCCCGGTCGTGGCGGTGGCGGCCAAGGTCGCCGAGCACGCACCCGTTGTGTCGCTACCGGCGCAAATCGAGGCGCGCTACGTCACGCCGCTCTCATTCCGTGTTGCAGGCCAGATCATCGAGCGCAACGTGCGACTCGGCGACGCCGTCAAGGCGGGCCAGATCGTCGCCCGTCTGGATCCGGGCGATCTGTCGAAGCAGGCCGCCAGTGCGCGCGCTCAGCTCGACGCGGCGCAGCACCAACTTGATTACGCGACGCAAACCGTCACCCGTGACCGCGCGCAAGCGCGCGAAAACCTCATCGCCCCGGCGCAACTGGAACAATCAGAGAATGCCTACGCGAGCGCGCTCGCCCAGCGCAATCAGGCGACGCAGCAGGCCGCACTCGCCGGCGATCAGTTGAACTACGGCAGCCTCAAGGCGGATCGCGACGGCGTGATCACCGCCGAGCAAGCCGATACAGGGCAGAACGTCAGCGCTGGTCAGCCGGTTTACCAGTTGGCATGGACGGGCGACGTCGATGTGATTACCGACGTGCCCGAAGTCGTGCTCGGCGCCCTGCGCGTCGGGCTGATGACGACGGTCTCGCTGCCCGCCGTGCCGGGCAAGACGTGGCAAGCGCGGGTGCGTGAAATCGCGCCCGCGGCCGATCCCACGAGCCGCACTTACCGGGCCAAGCTCTCGCTGCTCTCACCCAGTCCCGACGTCAAACTCGGCATGACAGCCAACGTCGCATTCGCACAACCCTTCGCGCCGCCGGTCGCCCCACCTGCGGCACCGGCGACGATATCGGCCACGCCCGCCGCAATGGTGTCCGGCGAGCCCGCCGCCACCCCGCTCGCCGACGGCCCGCCCATCACGCTGCCGTCGACTGCGCTCTTTCACGAGGGCGATCAACCCGCGGTGTGGGTCGTTAAATCCGACGACACGCTGGTGCTGCGACGCGTGAAGATTGCTCGCTACGGCGAGCGCACCGTCACCGTCGCGGGCGGCATTCAACCCGGTGAGCGCGTCGTCTGGCAAGGCGCGCACACCGTCACCGCCGGCGAGAAGGTTCGCGTGATTGCGCCGCTGCACCCCGAGGACTTCGCGTCATGAGCCCGCAGGACGGCAAGCCGCCTGTGCCCGCGGCATCCCCCGCCGCGCCGCCCGCCGCACCCAAGGACTATCGTCACGAGGAGGGTCGTTTCAATCTCTCCGCATGGGCCCTGCGGCATCGCGCGCTCGTGATCTTCCTGATCGCGATGGCCACGATCTTCGGCATTCTGGCCTACTCGCGCCTCGCGCAATCAGAAGATCCGCCCTTCACGTTCCGCGTAATGGTCATCCGCACGTACTGGCCGGGCGCGACCGCCAAACAGGTGCAGGAGCAGGTCACCGACCGGATCGCGCGCAAGCTCCAGGAGATGCCGGCGATCGACTTCCAACGCAGCTATTCACGCCCTGGCGAGTCGCTGCTGTTTTTTTCGATGAAGGATTCGGCGCCCGCGAGCGACGTGCCCGAAGAGTGGTACCAGGTGCGCAAGAAGGTCGGCGACATCGCGTACACCTTGCCTCAGGGCGTGCAAGGGCCGTTCTTCAACGACGAATTCGGCGACGTCTACACGCACATCTTCACGCTCCAGGGCGACGGCTTCGGTCCCGCCCAGTTGCGCGATTACGCCGACTCGTTACGCACCGTGCTGCTGCGGGTGCCGGGCGTGGCGAAGGTCGACTACTTCGGCGACCAGGAGCCGCGCATCTACGTCGAGATCAACAACACACAACTGACGCGACTCGGCATTTCTCCCAGCCAGATCGCCCAGGCCGTGGGCGCGCAGAACGCGGTCTCGCCGGCGGGCACGATCGACACGCCCAACGACCGGCTGGTCGTGCGCCCGAGCGGCCAGTTCCGCAGCGTGGATGACCTTGCCGACACGCTTATCCGCGTGAACAACCGATCCTTCCGGCTGGGCGACATCGCCACGATCAAGCGCGGCTATGTCGACCCGCCCGTCTCGGAGATGCGCTTCGGTGGCAAGCCCGTGCTCGGCATCGGCATCACCATGCAAAAGGGGCAGGACGTCGTTCACCTTGGCAAGGCGCTGGCCGGCAAGATGGGCGAGCTGCGGGCTCAATTGCCCGCAGGCCTCACGCTCACTGAAGTCGCGAGCATGTCGAAGTCTGTGTCACAGTCCGTCGACGACTTCCTCGAAGCGGTGGCCGAAGCCGTCGCCATCGTGCTCATCGTGAGCCTCGTCTCGCTTGGCTTGCGTACCGGCCTGGTGGTCGCCATTTCGATTCCGGTCGTCCTCGCCGTGACGTCGCTGTTCATGTACCTCTTCGACATCGGGCTGCACAAGGTGTCACTCGGCACATTGATTCTGGCGCTCGGGCTGTTGGTGGACGACGCCATCATCGCCGTCGAAATGATGGCCGTGAAGCTCTCCCAAGGCTGGAATCGCAAGCGTGCGGCCGCCTTCGCCTACACGAGCACGGCGTTCCCCATGCTGACCGGCACGCTCGTGACCGTGTCCGGCTTTCTGCCCATTGCCCTGGCGAAGTCGAGCACCGGTGAATACACGCGCTCGATCTTCGAGGTCTCGGCCATTGCGCTGCTCGCATCGTGGCTGGCCGCCGTCGTGCTCATTCCGCTGCTCGGCTACAAGCTGTTGCCCGAGCGAGCCCGCGAGGCCCATCACGGCGACGATCATGAGCACGAGGTCTACGACACCCGCTTCTACAATCGCCTACGCGGCTGGCTGACATGGTGCATCGAGCGCCGCTTCATTGTGCTCGCCGTCACCGTCGTGCTGTTCCTGATTTCGATGGCTGCCTTCTCGCTCGTGCCCCAGCAGTTTTTCCCGAGTTCCGATCGGCCCGAACTGATGGTCGATCTCCGTCTGCCGGAAGGGGCGTCGTATCAAGCGACTCTGCGCGAGACGCAACGTCTGGAAAAATTGCTCAAGGGTCGGAAAGAGATCGATCACACGGTGAGCTTTGTCGGCACCGGCGCGCCCCGCTTCTATCTGCCGCTCGATCAGCAACTGCCCACGCCGAACTTCGCGCAACTGGTTGTTACCGCCAAGTCCGTGGACGATCGCGAGGCGCTCGCCCAATGGCTCGAGCCGACGCTGCGCGAGGCCATGCCCGGTGTGCGCACCCGGTTGTCGCGACTGGAAAACGGACCACCCGTCGGCTTTCCCGTGCAGTTTCGCGTGAGCGGCGACGACATTGGCACGGTGCGCAAGATTGCCGAGCAGGTGGCGGCCGTCATGCGCAAGAACGGTGACACCGCCGATGTCCAGTTCGACTGGGACGAGCCCTCACAACGCTCGGTGCGCTTTGAAGTCGACCAGCAGAAGGCACGTGCACTGGGCGTGAGTTCGACGGATATCTCGAACTTCATCGCCATGACGCTCACGGGCTACGACATCAGCCAATACCGCGAACGCGACAAGCTGATCTCGATCACACTGCGCGCGCCCAAGGCCGAGCGGGTGGATCCGGCGAAGCTCGCCACGCTCGCCATGCCCACGCCGAACGGCCCGGTACCGTTGGCCACGCTGGGGCACGTGGTGAACGACCTGGAATATGGCGTGATCTGGGAGCGCGACCGGCAGCCGACGCTCACCGTGCGCTCGGACGTGCGCGCGGGCAAGCAAGGGATCGACGTGACCGACGCCGTCTACCGATCGCTCGGCGACATTCGCCGGGCCCTCCCGGTGGGTTATCGCATCGAGATCGGCGGATCGGTCGAAGAGTCCGCCAAGGGACAGTCGTCGATCATGGCGCAGATGCCGATCATGATCATCGCGGTGCTCACACTCCTGATGATTCAGCTCCAGAGCTTCGCGCGCACCTTGCTCGTGGTGCTCACGGCCCCGCTCGGCATGATCGGCGTGGTCGCCACGTTGCTGCTATTCGGCAAGCCGTTCGGTTTCGTGGCAATGCTCGGCGTGATCGCGATGTTCGGCATCATCATGCGAAACTCGGTGATCCTGGTCGACCAGATCGAACAGGACATCGCCGCTGGACACCCGCGCTTCGACGCCATCGTGAGCGCCACGGTACGGCGCTTCCGGCCAATCACGCTCACCGCCGCCGCCGCCGTGCTCGCGCTGATCCCTTTGCTGCGCAGCAACTTCTTCGGCCCGATGGCCACGGCGTTGATGGGCGGCATCACCAGCGCCACGATCCTGACCGTGTTTTTCCTGCCGGCGCTGTACGCCACGGCATTCCGCGTGCGTCACGACGAACGTGCCTCGCCCGCCGACCCCGCACACGCGGCTAACCCGCAAGGAGACCGCTCATGATGCCGCGCCTCGCCCGGCGCTGGTGCGCCCCGCTCGTTCCGATCCTCCCACTGTGGCTGAGCGCCTGCGCGTTCACCCCGGGCGACACGCCGCCGGTCATGCCCTCGCCCGCGCACTATGGCGCCAGCGCGCTGCCCGCGCATACCGACATGGCGCAGGGCACGGCACAGCAGTTCGACGTGGGCGCGGCCCCCGTGAGCGCGTGGTGGCATGCCTATCGCTCGGACACCCTCAATGCCCTCGTCGACGAAGGGCTGCGCAACAGCCCCTCCCTGTCCTCGGCGGAGCATGCCTTGCAGGGCGCGCGCGAGCAGTTGAAAGCGCAGATCGGCGCGTCGCTCTTCCCGTCGATCGACCTTGGCGGTGAAGCGGCACGCGAGCGCAATCTCGGCATCCCGAATCTCGGACCGCCGACGGCGCTGTACAACATGTTCGTGGGACAGGTGCAGGCACGCTACACGTTCGACTTTTTCGGCGCCGCTCGCTTCGCCGATGCGGCGCTGGCGGCCCAGGTCGATCAGCAGGCGTTCCAGCTCGAATCGGCGCGGCAGGCGCTCGCGGCGAATATCGTCTCCGGCGCCATCGGGGCGTCGGTGCTCGGCGCACAGGTCAAGGCGACCGAGCGGCTCGTCGAACTGGCGCAGGCCGACGCCACGGAGATGGCCCGGCGAGAGGGGCTCGGCGCCGTCTCCCGCGCCGACGCGCTGGCGTCAGCACAAAACGCCGAGACGCTCGCGGCGTCGCTACCCGGCCTGCGCGCGCAGTGGCAGTCCACGCGCCACGCATTGGCCGTGTTGCTGGGCCGCACGCCCGATCGCGCCCCCGACGATGTGCCGCTGGGCGCGCTGAAGGTTCCCGAACGGGTGCCGGTCGTCGTGCCGTCGACGTTGCTGCAATCGCGGCCCGACATCCAGGCGGCCGAGATGGCCCTCAAGGCGGCCTCGGCCGAGGTCGGCGTGGCCACAGCGCAGATGTTCCCGAGTCTGACGCTCAGCGCGTCGATGGGCAAAGGCGGTTTCCATTGGCCGATGGTGCTTTCCGGCGCCGGGGCGCTCTGGAGCGTAGCCGCGTCGATCTCGCAGCCGATCTTCCACGGTGGCGCATTGCTCGCGCAGCGTCGGGCAGCGAGTGCCACTTATGCGGCCGCGCTCGACCGATACAAGCAGACGGTGCTCTCCGCCTTCAAGAACGTGGCCGATACGTTGGCGTCGCTCGAAGCGGACAACACATCGCTGCGGCACGCGGACCTTGCCAGCGCGGCGGCCGAGCAGATCTATCGCGACACGGCCGCCCGCGTGCGTCTGGGCGCCCTGCCGGTGTCGGCTGCGCGCGGGCGCGAACAGCAGTACTGGAGCGCCTATCTCACGACAGTGCGTGCAACCGGCGCACGTTTGTCGGATACTGCCCTCCTCTTTTACGCGATGGGGGTGCCGCCAGCGCCAGCGGCCGACACGGCCCAGACCGCTGAGGCCACACGCCCCGCGCACGACGTTGTCCGACAATGACTGCCATATCGACCCCACGGGGCCGTCGCCCCAAACACCTGCCCGAAGGCCGTGCGGCGTTGCTTGCCGCCGCCATCGACGCCTTTTCGCAACTGGGCTACGACGGCGCCAACCTGCGTGGCATCGCGCGGGCGGCGAAGGTCGACGCCAGCCTGGTGCGCGTGCACTTCGGCTCGAAGGAGCAACTGTGGCGCGCATGCGTGGACACGCTCGAAGGCGCGCTCACGGGTCCGAGCGAGCGGCTTCGCGCGTTGTCACTCGACACTGCGCGTCCGGTGACCGATCGTCTCAAGGAGGCCATTGCGATCATCGCCGCCCACGCCATCAACCATCCGGAGCACAAGCAGTTCATCACGCAGCACGCATCGGAGACCGGCGAGCGCGGTGCCATCCTGCACCGCCATCTGGTGATGCCCGTCTACGACGGCATGGAGCCCCTCATCGTGCAGGGCATGCAGGCGGGTGTCGTGCGTGCCGAACATCCGGCCATGTACTTTTGCGTGCTTGTTCACGCCCTGCACCCACCGCCCGGCTCCCCGGTGCTGATGCAATTGATTGCGCCGCAGGTCGGCGGCGATGCCTTCGGGCCGGCCCTGATCAAGCAGGTCGAAAGCCTGTTCTTCGCCGAACCCAACGGCCCAAAGGACTGACGCCCGTCAGCGCCAAGCGACGCGGCAGTGTCACGAACACATCTTGACGGTATCCGGGACGCGACAGGCGCGCCGATGCATTACACTGGCGGCCGCCTTCTTTTGCTTTCATCCTCATGTCAGAAGCTATCTCCACCACCGTCATTCTCGGCGCCGGTCAAGCCGGCGGCGAAACCGCCCTCGCCCTGCGTCAGTTGGGCTATGCCGGGCGCATCGTGCTCGCCGGCAGCGAGAGCCATCTGCCGTATCGCCGCCCGCCGCTCTCGAAAGCGTTTCTGTCCGGTCAGGCCGATGAAGCCAGCCTGCTGATCCGTCCAGCGGACGCCTGGGAGAAGGCCGAGATCGACGTGCGTCTGGGAGTGACGGCCACTGCCATCGACCGCGCGGCGCGCACCGTCGCGTTCGACGACGGCCAGGCACTGAGCTACGACCATCTGGTGCTGGCGCTTGGCGGCCGCGTGCGCCATCTGCCCATTCCGGGCGGCGACGCCCCGAACGTCTACTACCTGCGCAACATCGCCGACGCGACGCGTCTGCGCGAAGCGCTCGCACCGGGCAAGCGTGTCGTCGTGGTCGGCGGCGGCTACATCGGGCTGGAAGTGGCGGCAACCGCCGTCAAGGCGGGCTCCGCGGTGACCGTGCTCGAAGCGGCCCCCCGCCTGCTGGCCCGCGTGGCGGAAGCCGATCTGGCGGACTTTTTCGCAGCGCTGCACCGCGAGAACGGCGTCGACGTGCAGGTCGGTGTCGGCGTGACGGCGCTTGAGCGGGATGCGGCTGGCCAAGTGGTCGCGGTCGTGGCCGGCGACAAGCGCCTGCCGGCCGACGTAGTGGTCGTTGGCATTGGTCTCGTTCCGAACACCGAGCTGGCTCAGGCTGCGGGGCTGGCCGTCGAGAACGGCATCGTCGTCGACGAATTTGCCCGTACGAGCGACCCGGACATTCTGGCGGTGGGCGACTGTGCGCATCACGAACACCCGGCGCTGGGCCGCCGCATTCGTCTGGAATCGGTGCCGAGCGCGAGCGAAATGGCCAAGGTGGCCGCGAGCGTGGTTCATGGCGATGCCCCCAAGGCCGTCGCGACCGCGCCGTGGTTCTGGTCCGATCAGTTCAACGCGAAGCTGCAAATGGTTGGCCTGACCGACGGCCATGACGCCATGATCGAGCGCCGCTTGCCGGACGCGCAAGGCGCCGCCGTGTTCATGCGCTTCTATCTGCGCGAAGGTGCCGTCGTGGCGGCCGTGAGCATCAATCGGGCACAGGAGTTTCTGGCGGCACGCGAACTCGTCGGTCGCCGCGCCGTGGTCGACCCGGTGCGTCTGGCCGACGCCGCCACGCCCCTCAAAACGCTTCTCGCAGAACTCGGGCCGGCCGCCTGAGGCCGAACGCCTCCTTCTGATGTGCCAAACACGCCGGGCGCTTCCGCCCGGCGATCAACGCGCCGCCTGACGGCATGCGTGTCACTCCACCGGTGCGTGCGCGGGCAACAGCAACACCGGCCGACCCGCGTGACGGGCCGTGTCCTCCGCGACGCTGCCCAGCGTGAAGCGCCGGAACCCGCGCCGCCCGTGCGTGCCAAGCACGATGACATCGGCGTCGGTCTCTTTGCCTGCGCAGATAATCTGATCGGCAACCCCCTCGCCGACTGGCTGAACCTCTCGCAACTCTACGTCGCCGGGCACGCCCGCCTCGTGCAGGCGTCGCGTCGCCCACTTCAGCGCCTGCTCGCCCACGGCGCGCACCGCGCCAAGCAGCGGGGCCGAGTCGAAGCCTTCGGGAAATGGCCCCGGCATATCCAGTACATGGACGACGCGCAACGACGCCGCATGCGCGCGAGCGAGCGACAGCGCGTATTCGAAGGCACGGCGCGACGTCTCGCTGTCGTCGAGCGCGACGAGTATCCGTTCGTAGTGTCCGCCCGCACGCAACGGCGAATGCGGACGTGCCTCGCCCGCCACCAGCATCACCGGCACCTCCGCGCTGCGCAGAATCTGTTCGGCGACGCTGCCCAGCATGGCGCGTCGCACACCACCCCGGCCGTGCGTGCCGACGATGATGATGTCGGCGCCCCACTCGTTGGCCTCGCGAGTGATGGCCTCGGGCACGGTCTCGCCGGTCGTGCGCAGATCGAACAAATGCGCCTGTGGGTCGAGCCCTTCCTCGCGCAGATACAGCACCGCGCGCGCCAGATGTTCCTCGCCCTCGCGCTGCATGTCGCGACGCACCTGCTCCAGGTCGATGAGCTTGGCGAAGGCGGAAGTCACCGGCGTGACGGGATCTTCCACCGTGTGAATGACGCGGATCATGTCGCCGTTGCGCGCAAAGGCGGCCGCCTCGCGCAGCGCACGGCGTGACGATTCGCTACCGTCGGTCGCCAGCAGAATGCGTTTTGTCATGAGCAGCCTCGCAAGGAGCATCAGAGGAAGGCCTCGCACGCAGGCAGCGTGTCCGGCATCGTGCCGCCGCGCCAGTCGCTTCGACTGTCGAATCGTGACACGATGCAACTACTATAGCGCTCGATCGTAGCCGACGACTACCTTCGCGGGCTCGGGAATCCCCCTTAAGACGCGCTTGCTTGATGCAACGCAAAAACGACACAGGCCCGACGCATCGGGCCTGTGTAGGGTGTGAGTCCAGCAAAAAACGGGGGCGGGACGTTGCGCTTATCGGGCGGCGTCGCCCCAGCGATAAGCATGCGACGCGTCGTCGAGCTTCGCCTTGAGGCCGGCGTCGAGCGCGTAGTCGACAGTACCGAGTGTTTCGGTCAATTGTTCGACGCGGCTCGCGCCGATAATCGCCGACGTGACCACCGGGTTCGCCAGCACCCAGGCGAGCGACAGACGCGTCAGCGACTCACCCGCGTCCTTCGCAATGCCTTTGAGCGACTCGATCGTCTCGAACTCACGCTCGTGCCAGTAGCGCTGCTGGTACATCGAGCCGGCCTTGCCGACCGTCGCCGTGGTGAAGCGACCCTCGCTCGGCGCGGCGTCGTGTCGGTATTTGCCCGTCAGCAATCCGCCGGCGAGCGGGTTGTAAGGGATGACCGCCAGACCCTCTTCACTGGCCAGCGGCAGCAGTTCGCGCTCGATCTGACGGAACAGCAGGTTGTAGCGCGGCTGCACCGACACGAAGCGTGCCACGCGCAGCACGTCGGCGCGGCCCAGGGCACGTGCGAGGCGATAGGCGAGGTAATTCGACACGCCGACGTAGCGGGCCTTGCCCGACTTCACAATGGTGTCGAGCGCCTCGAGCGTTTCGTCGATGGGCGTGTCGGTGTCGTCGGAATGCAGTTGGTACAGGTCGACGTAGTCGGTTCCCAAGCGGCGCAGCGACGCATCGATGGCATCGAGCAGATGCTTGCGCGACGCCCCCTTGTCCCACGGTGACGGCCCCATCTGGCCGCAAGCTTTGGTCGCGACGATGAACTGGCTACGGCGCCCCTTGAGCCAACGACCGACGATCTCCTCCGTACGCCCGGACAACGAGATGTCGGCGCCGAGCGGGTAGACGTCGGCAATATCGATGAAGTTGACGCCCGCGTCGGCGGTACGGTCGAGAATCGCATGGCTGGCGGCTTCCTCGGTTTGCAGGCCGAACGTCATGGTACCCAGGCACAAGCGGGAAACGCTCAGGCCGGTGCGGCCGAATTTGGTGTATTGCACAGTAACTCCCGGAAGTTTCGAATGCGTCCATGCCAGGCGACGATCGCGGGCCTCGCCGGCCACGCGCGCTGGCAAGAGCGCACAGTATGCGCGATTCCGGGAAAACGCGTGCGCAAGCCCGAACACGCATTCGCGTGCGGATCCGGCGAGGACTCGCGCAGGGTCGGCGCGTCACTCCATCGATTTGAGGTCCACCCAGACACCGTCCGTGCCTCGAATGAGCTGCTTGCCGCCGTACTTCATCACGGTGGTCTGCTCGTTCGCCGACACGAAGGCCGTCTGCGGTAAATCAGCCGCGTATGACGCCAGATCGGGCGTTCCCGCGAACGGATTGTTCGCGATGAGATGCGAAACCAGTGTCATCAGCGCCAGATAGCTCGTGGGTGTGGAAATCGTGATGGGCGTGCCGTGGCTCGCCCCCGCCCCGTTGCCGAAGCCCACGAGCTTCACCGCCACCGGCACATGCGTGATCTGCGGCAGCGGCACCTCGCGCATGCCCGAGACCTGCAGCTTGCTGCCCCGCAGCGCCGCGCCGTGCTCAGGCACGAACACCACCACCGCCTTGCGGCCCGACCGGGCAATGGTGTCGATGAACTGACCAAAATCGTCGAACATCGCCTTCACCCGTATCGGATAGCTCTGCGCGCTGGGCAGTCGCGAGCCTTCGAGACGGTTGCCGTCGTGCAGCGAGATCGTGTTGTAGTAGAGTGCGACGCGCTTGTCGGGCATGGCCATACGCTGCTGCCACCACGTTTGCAGCACGTCGCCATCCGAGCGGACCGGGGTTTCGTCGAACGAGCGCATGGCCACACGCGTGCGCGTGTTATCGAACGGCGTGATGCCCTGCATGCCGAAGTTCTGCTGAACCTCCTGCATGAAGTTGTCGAAATGCCCGTCGTGGTTCATTGCGAGCGACGGCGTAAAGCCGAGCTGCTTCAGGTCACTCATCACGTAGCATTGCGGGCCGGCCGGATCGTACAGTGCCTTGTGCGTCGGCTGGCCGCAGCCGGCGCGCAGCACACGAATGGCGGCCGGGCCGCTATAGCTCGCCGCGGAGTTGAAGTTCTTGAAGACGAAATCGAAGCGCGAGAGCAGCGGCAGGTTGGCGAGATTGTCGACGTCGAGATCGTCCTGCGCGAGCGAACAGATGTGCAGGAAGATGATGTCGAAGTCCGGGCCGGCCCCGGTCTGCGCGGGCATCGCGACGGCGCGCGTCAGTTCGCGGGAGTAGAAGCCATCGAGTGCGGCATCCGGACTCGCGGCCAACGGCACCTCGCCGTCACCCGACACGAATTCGTTCACGCCGGCGGTCGCTGCGCCCTCTCCCGCTGGCTGCGCGGCCGGGGTATCGCCCTGCGCCGCGACTACCGGCGCGACCGGCCCGAGCGCGCCAAAGCGCAGCACGAGGGGCACGATCACGAGCGCGAGCATCACGAAGGTCGTCACGCGAACCCAGCGGTTCACGATCCAGTAGACGAGCGTCAGGATCGCGAGCAGCAGCCAGAATTGCGTCGGCACGAAGCGTCCGAGCAGCTCGATCAGGTACGAGAACCGGAATTGCAGCAGCGCCGGCAACTGCTCGACGAAACGGGCGAACGGCGGCAGGTTCGAATCGTAATAGAGCAGCGCCGCGCCGGCCGGCAGAGCGATCACCTGTCGCCCGATGCGCGCCCAGCGCGGGCGCAGCCGGATCGCGAGCAGCACCGCGAAGAGGAAGTTCGGCAGCACGTGAAAGCCGATGATGCCGGCCCACAGGAGCAGCAGCTTCAGGATGAAATAGAGGTTCCAGATGCCCATCGTATGCGTCCCTGAGTGCCGGTGTTGTCCGGCTTACGTCTGGCGTGCGCTGCGCAGGCGATCCTGCCAGCGCGTCACGAGTTTGCCCAGCAAGTAATTCGCCAGCACCTGATAACCGCGCAGCCCCATCGCGAGCATCTCGAAGAGCGCCTTGATCGGTTCGTCGCGCGTGCGCTCGACATCCCAGTCGCGCCAGGCGTCGGCACGGCCGAACGTGAATTGCACAAGATGTTTGTCCTGCGCCACCGTGAGCGGCATGAACGAGAGAAACAGCGCCTGCCCGCGCACCCCGACCACGCGCACCGGAAAACCATACTCCGTGGCGCCGCGCGCGAGTGCGACCTGCGCCTCGGTGCCCTCGCGCAACGCGAGGGGCACGGGCAGTTGCAGCGCCAGACCACCGCCCGAGAAGTCGCGCGTGTAGCACGCCATCGCGCGCCCGTCCGGCAGATACAGCGTGGCGGGCATGCGCATTGACACCCGGTGCGTGCGGCGCACCTGCCGCACCTCGGTCGCTACCGCCACCGCCGCGCCCAGCACCGCCAGATTGAACGTCACCCACCCCACGTTGAAGATCAACGCGCCCATCTCATGCGCCGGCCCGTAGAAGTAGCGCAAGACGCCCGCGAGGAAGGCCAGGACGTTGAACCCGAGCAGCACCAGGTAAGGCTTCGAGATATTCCAGTCGAAGAAGCTCTGTTCGATCAGGCCGCCTTTGGCCGTCACGTTGAATTTGCCGTAACGCGGGTTGATGAACGCCACCGTCGTGGGTAACGCCACGTACCACGCCAGCACGGCTTCATAGACATCTGACCAGAACGAATGGCGATACTTGCCCTGGATGCGAGAGTTGGCGATATTCGCGTGTGCAATGTGCGGTAACACATAGGCGCAGATGCTCAGGGCCGCCGCCTGCACGATATGCAATCCGAAAAACAGATAGGCGATCGGTGCGAGCAAGAAGATGATGCGCGGAATGCCGTAGAAGAAATGCAGCATGCCGTTCGCGTAGCAGATCCGCTGTCCGAACTTCAATCCGCGTCCGAAGAGCGGGTTGTCGACGCGGAAGATCTGCGCCATGCCGCGTGCCCAGCGAATGCGCTGGCCCACGTGACCGGAGAGCGACTCGGTCGCAAGTCCCGCCGCCTGCACCACTTTCAGGTACACGGTGTTCCAGCCGCGACGGTGCATCTTGAGCGCCGTGTGGGCGTCTTCCGTCACCGTCTCGACGGCGACACCCCCGACTTCGTCGAGTGCGGTACGTCGCAATACGGCGCAGGAGCCGCAGAAGAACGAGGCATTCCAGAAGTCGTTGCCGTCCTGCACGATCCCGTAGAACAGTCGCCCTTCGTTGGGCACCGCCCCGCGCGTGGCGAGGTTGCGCTCGAACGGATCGTCGGAGAAAAAGTGGTGCGGGGTTTGCACGAGCGAGCAGCGCGGGTCCTTGAGGAAGGCACCCATCGTCGTCTGCAGGAACGAGCGCACGGGAATGTGATCGCAGTCGAAAATGGCGACGAACTCGCCCTGTGTCTTGCCCAGCGCATGGTTGATGTTGCCCGCCTTGGCATGCCGATTGTCGGGACGCGTCATGTAGTGCACGCCCGCGAGCGCAGCGAATTCACGCATCTCGTCGCGGCGTCCGTCGTCGAGCAGGTAGATATTGAGCTTCTCGGGTGGCCAGTCGATCCCGCAGGCGGCATACACCGTCGGGCGCACCACGTCGAGGCCCTCGTTGTACGTGGGAATATAGATGTCGACACTGGGCCACTCACGCGTGTCCGGCGGCAGCGGCGTGATGCGGCGCTGTAACGGCCAGACCGTCTGGATGTAGCCAAACAGCAGGATCATCCACGTGTACATCTCGGCGGCCACGAGCGTGTAGCCGACCACTGCCTCGGGCAACGTGTCGAACGCCAGCGATTGCGTGAGACGCCACCATACGTAGCGGATCGTGGAGATCAACGACAAGCCGATCAGCACAAGCACCGAATACTGACTGTCGAGCCGGCGGAATACTAACGCCAGCGTTAGCGTGCAGATAGAAAACAGCAACTGCTCGAACGGCGCGAACGGTGTCGTGACGATCCAGAACACGCCGATCATGCCGAGCAGCGCGACAACGGCCGATGTGACACGCCACTGCATCACACGCTCGAGTTGCGCGTCGAAGCGATGGGCGAGTTGCGCGGGCGTGTCGGGCGGAATGCCGAAGAGCGTCTGCACCAGCCACAGTCGCACGCGTTCGTTGTTGTCCCGGAGCGCCAGCCAGCCAACGTACGGTGGGAATGCCGGGCGCCGATCGGCCCGGCGCCACACCAGTGCCTGCATCATCTGCCCGACGCTCGCATCGACCGGGACGTCGAGCCGATGCGTGACACGTGCGTTGATCCAAGCCAGTGCGCGCGCGGGATAATCGGTGCGTCCGGCGCGAGGCGGCGGAAACAGGAGACGCAACCACCAGTCGCGCCATTGATCCAACCGATTCACCTCAAGTCGCATCGCCAGGCGCGTCACCGCATGGTCGCCGACCTGCGTGACCCAGCGTCGATGACCTGGCGAACGCAAGGTCGCCGCAAGCGTCCATTGCAGAAAACTTGGCGGGCGTCCGTCCGCGCGCGGCGGCACCGCGAGACGCACCACCAGAATCTCGCGGCCGAGCTGGTAGAGGGAGCCCAGTGCGTCGCTTATCATGCGCTGCCCCCGGTGCCGGTCGCGGCATCAATCGGCGACGTGGCGCGTAGCAGCCACGCGGCCAAATGGGCGAGATCGAGTGCAGCCTGCGAGCCCTGTCCTCCCATGGCCAGGGTCTGGCCGCTGGCCGCCACCGTGCCGATCGCGTCATCACGGTGAATGCGCAACGGCACACTGGCGTCGCCCGCGCGCGACTGGATCAGATGGAGGAGATCGTTGTTGAGCGCAGAATTGGCGGCAGCGAAGTTCGGCACCATCCGCGCGCGGCCCGCGCATGCCGCGATCAGGTCCGGCTGCGTGACATAGCCGGTCGTCGTCACGGGCACCACGCCAAGGACGAGGTCGGCCACCGCCAGGGCGGCCTGGGCGATGGCATCGGGCAAGCGCTGCGTGTCCATGAGGACGCGCGTGCCCTCGGGCAAACCCATCGCGTCTAGATGACGACGCAGCCCGCCGGCGTCCTGGCGCAGCCATTGGCCGATGGCGCTCTGACTCGCCGCCTCGCTGCGACCGGCAGGCAGCAGCGGCACGTGCGCTGGCGTCTCGCGCAGCACACTATGCCAGCCGTCCGGCGCAACGCTCGGCGACAGCACGCCTGCCGCGCACGTCTCGCGCAATCCGAGCAGCGCACCGATGCTGTTTTGTGCGTCGAGTTCGAGCACGGCGACCGGATGCGATGCCTGCGCGAGTTCTGCGGCCAGATGGGCCGTCACCGTACTGCGCCCCGCGCCACCGGCGCTGGAAACAACGGCAATGAGTGTCAGCATGTGGCCCCCTTCCCGGCCCAGGCATCGGAGATGTCGGACACAACGGCGGCAAAGGCAAAAGCGACGCGAGCGCACATGGGTCAGTAACTCCAGATCGGGCGTACCGGCGACGGCGGCATCGGCACATCACCACGGCGGGCGTCGAAGTGATAGCGCAGGTAGACGAGGAAGCGATTCGGCGCGTAATAGTCCGAACGCTCGAACTGCGCCTGAGCGCCGATCACCCAATGGCGGTTGACCCAGTATTCGGCACGCCCGAGAAGCGAGAACCCCACGCCGAATCCACCGCCCGAGCCGTACGTCAAGTTGCCGCTGGCCGATTGCAGCGCACCGTCCGTCGGGAAGTACGGCATCGCTTTCTCCTGACTTTGCGAGACGGATACCGATCCGCGCAGGTAATACGACCAGCGTTGCATGCGGCCGTACCATTCCAGCGGCAGCGTCAGCGAGACATAGGTTTGCGGGCTGTAATACCCGCCATGGCCATAGGTGTAGAACCGCTCGTTCTGCGCAAAGCTGTCGAAGAACACTGTGAGGCCGGTGTTCATGCGCATGTCGCGCCGGTAGATGAGCGGCAGGTCGACACCGGCGCGCGCTGATACCTCCGAGTTGTTGAGCACATTCTCCCCGGTCAGTCGCGCCACGCTCGCTTCGCCAAAAATACCCCACCTCAGGAAGTCGCGCGACGCGTGGAACGTGAGCGCATCTCGCCGCACACCGCCCCATTTGCCATCGCCGAAGATTTCGGGCAACGGCAGGGACGCTCCGGCGTATGACACCATGCTGCCCGTCATTGGTCGGCGCGACGCGTCGACCCAGTAGTCGTAGCGGCCGACGTTGCCGAACAGACGCACACCACCTGTCACATAGGAAATGGGAAAGCCCACCGGCGTATGGCCGATGTCTGCCCGAATCCAGTCGTTCTGATAGCCGAGCATGAGCGCCTGCCCGTGCGCCTTCTGACGTTTCGTGCCGTAGTCGCCTTGCACGCCAGGATTGGCGGCCCGGAACGCCGGCACATTGAGCAGCGGCAATGTGCCGAACTCCGAGGTGCCATTGAGCGGCAAGTCGCCGGAGTCCGCACTGACGTAATCCGTCTGGGCAAACACGTGGCCGTCGTAACCAACCGCGTACTGGCCGTACACCGGTACGGCGCGGGCGTTGAACATCGAGATGCCGCCGTCGCCCTTCTTCTCGTCGATTTCGTAACCCGCCGCGACATAGCTGTTACGGCGCGCTTCCAGCGAGTCGATGGCCGACTCGGCCGACGTCATGCCGTCGTAGCCCGGTAGTGCGCCCTGTACGATTTCCTCCTTGCGCGCCTGGTCGTACCATCCCTTCGCCTCTTGGTAATGACGCTGCGACTGTGCGATGCGCCCGCGCTGCACGGTCACGGCGGGCGTATCGGGGAATTGCGTGCGCAGCGTGTCGTTGAGTGCGATGGCCTCGTCGAAGCGCTGCATGGCCGTGAGCCGTCGCACAGCGGCGAGCTGTGTCCAAACGTCGTCGTGCGGCGCCTCGGCCAGTGCGCGATCAAGTTCGCGGTTGGCCGCCGCGTCGTCCTGCATCTCGTAGAGCACGCGCACGAGCGACAGGCGCGCGTCCTGATCGTTCGGATCCCGGCGAAGCTGCGTTTGCGCGATCTTGCGCGCGTCGTCGAAGCGGCGCTCGTCGAAGTACAGATCGCCGAGCGTCGACAGCGCGCGTTGGTCGGGCGGGTCACGCGAGAGCAATGGATCGAGCTTCGCGCGCGCGGTCGTGAAGTCGCCCAGCGCCCGCGCACGGTCGGCCTCGCGCAGGGCGAGATGATCCTGCAAATCGCGCCGTTCGGCACGCTGATCCGCTCCGAGTGTAGCTGGATCGATGGTCGCCAGGAATGTGCCGAGTTCCGCGTCGCGTTGCGCCGTGTCGAGCAATTCCGCGTAGCGCAGTTGTGCATCGGGCTGCGGCTTGTCGGCGTGTGCCGCGAGCCAGTTGCGCATGAGCGCCAGCCCCGGCTCGGGCTGTCCTGCCGCCACGCGGGCGCGCGCGACTTCACCGATCAGTTCCGGGTCGTCCCCGGCCATTGCCAAGGCATCGGCATAGCGTCGCTCGCTCTGCGCGTCGTCGCCGGCCGCGTGCGCCTCCCGTGCCAGACGCGCTGTGTCGCGAATCGCAAGCGTTGTCTGCAGGCGCCGGATCGACGGCGTGACGTTCGTGGCCGGGATCTGCGCGAGCGCGGCGCGAGCCCCGGCTTCGTCGTCGATGACGTTCAAGTAGAGCGCCTGTGCGTACAACATCTGCGCGCGGTCGTCGGGCGGGAGCGGTTGGCGCAGGCCTTCGGCCATCACGTCGCGCCCGAGCTGCGGCAAGCGCAGCTTCCGGTAGAGACTGGCCAGCGCGTAGCGGGTCCAGGCATTGCCCGCGTCAAGCGCGACGGCGCGCTCCAGGGCCGCGAGCGCCGGACCGTTGTGACCCTGTGCGATCGCGCGCTCGGCATCGTCTGACAAGGCGGCGGCCTCGGCCTTGTCGAAGCGCGCTTTGTCCTGCGGGAAGCGTCTCCGCAGATCGCCGAGCAGGGTCGCCAGTTCGGCACGGCGCTGCTGACGCGAATACAAGGTAATCAGGCCACGCAACGCCGTGTCGTTATCAGGTTCGATCGTCAGCGCCTGCTGGAAGAGCCGCTCGGCATCGTCGTCGCGCTTGTCGTCGAGCGCAATCTCGCCCAGCAATGCCAGACCGTCGGGATTGCGCGGGTCGCTGGCCAGGGCGCTGCGCGCGAGCCGATCGGCCTCGGCCAAATGACCGGCGTCGCGCGCCTCGCGCGCCTCGCTCATCGTGCCCCAGAAGCGCGACGTCTGGAGCAACCCACGCCACTTGTTCGCGTTTCCCGGATCCTTGCGCAGCGCCTGTGAAAACAGCGCCTGTGCCGCCTTGTGATCGCCTTGACGCATCTTGAGCAGCCCCAGCGCGCCGAGCAATTCGCCGTCGTTGGGACGCTTGGCGCGCGCCGCGTCGAGCGACGTCTGCGCGTCGCTCAGCCGCCCCTCATCGAGCGCCTTGATGCCAGCCTGCCTCGCCTGATAGGCGGGGTCGTTGAGCATACGCGTTCGGGCGGCCTGTTGTGCATTGAGCTTGTCGTAGGCCGCGCGGATCTCGGTATCGTTCGGCGAGAGCGCGAGATAGCGCTGATAGAGGGGCAGCCAGGCCAGATCGCCGTCCGCCCGCGACAGTCCTTTCTGCCAGAGCGGCAGCAAGGCGTTCAGGTCGGCGTCCGGACGCGCGGCGAGTGCCGCCACCATGCGCGTGCCCGCCAAACGACTCGCCGGACGGTCGATCATCAACTCGGCGAGCGATTGCGACGCGCGCGAATCGCCAGGCGAGTCCTTCGCAAGTGCTGCCAACCCTCGTTGCGCCGCGGGCCAGCCGTGGGTGGCATTGGCTTGTGCCCGGTAGTACTCGACGCCAAGATCGCCACTGGGCGGACCGTCGGGAAAGAGGGCCTGGTATTGCGCGAAGGCCGCGTCGGCCTGTCCGCTGCGCTGGAGCAATCGTGCGCGCGCCATGCGGGATCTGTCGACGGTGTTCACGCGAATCACGTCGGCCAGCGCTTTGGTGGCGGGCGCGTTCGGATAGCGCGCCTGCAACGTCTGCAAGGCCTTGTTTGCTTGCTGTGGGTGATTCTCTTCAATCTCGATCTGGCCGAGCAGCGACAGCACGTCAGGTTGCTCCGGTTGCACGAGCAGCGCCTTTTCCAGCGCGGCGCGAGCAAGATCGTTGCGATGACGGGCGTGCCAGAGCGTGGCGCTCGCGAGCAGACGGCTCACATCGCGATTGGCGGCCACGACATCCGGCTTGCCGCCCTCGCCCGGGCTGGTCGCGGCGCGCGCGGGGACAACACCGGCGGCCATCAGCACACAGGTCAGACACGCGGAGCGAATCACCGTGTTGCGCAAGTCGCCTCCCATGGCACCTGCAACATGCCGTCGGCGGCGAAACGGAAGCGCCCATCGCGCCAGCCGAGACCGAACAACGAGAGCACCGAGCTGTAGTAGCCGGGCGCCGATTGCGCCTCGAGCGCGCGCGCACGCGTCACTTGCGCCTGCGCTTGCGCGGTATCGCCCACCGCCTGAAGCAGCGGCACAAGGGCCGCCGAAAAACCGGACCCGCCGGGCTGAGCGGCGGTGCCGTCGCGCGTGTTGACCCGTTCGGGCGGCGCACCATGAGTCGAGACAAACTTCAGCATGCCCCCGAAGGTGTGCATCAATGCGTGAAAGTCATCGCTGCCGGGCGCGAGCATGCCGGCCCATAGATAGACACGAATTGCGTTGTAGCTGCCCTCTCCCTTCGTGTCCGGATCGATCTCGAAACCGCGGCCCGCACGGTACATCGCCCATTCCGGGGCGAATCCCAGCGGTGGCGCCGTCAGCGTGATTTGCTTGAGCGATGACGGGATCAGTTGGGCCCAGCCGCTTTCGGGAAAGCGCCCAGCCAGATAGCGCACTACTTGCATCGGCACATAGCTGGGATTGAGCCGCCACAGATCCTTCGCAGGATGAAAGCCGACCGGCGCCGGCAACAGCGTGCGCCCGAGACCGGGCACGACATCCGTCTCCTCCGACACAATGCGGCGTGCAACGAGGGCGCCCAGCGCGGTATACCGCCGCACGTTCCACAATCGCCCTGCCTCGCCCAGCGCGTAGGCGATCCACATATCGGCGTCGCTCGCCGGGTTGCGGTCGAGCACGCCCCATTGCCCGTCGTCCTTCTTGCCCCAGAGCCATGCGGGCAGGTGAGCGGTCAAATCGCCCTGCGCCAGATTGTTGACCGTCCAGTCGAGCACCTTGTCGAACGTGGCGCGATCGTTGGCCATCAGCGCGAAGGTCAGCGCGTAGGCCTGGCCTTCCGACACCGTGCGCTGATCCTCCATGCTGCGATCGATCACGCGCCCGTCGTCGCTCAAAAAGCCCGCCTTGAAGCGCGTCCAGTCAGGCCAGTCGACCGGGGCACACGTTCGCCCGGTCGCGGCCGGCGCGGACGCAGCATTCGCCGGTGCGCTGTGCGCAATGCGTGTCAATCCGCCGAGCACCGGCAACGCACCGCATGCGGCGAACGCACGCAGCACGACACGACGGCGTCGGCCCGAAGCGTCGGCGCGGGTCATTTACTGCTCCAGACGACGCGCAGCACGCCGCTGCAACCAACCGAAGCACTTGAGCGCAATGGCGAACGCCGCAAGCAGTGCGACCAGCCCCACCAGAATTGGATGGCTTGAAAGGTGAAAGCGAATGCGGGTCCACCAGCTCACATCGCCCACGAAGTAGCGCTGGCCAAGGCGGAACGAATCGGCCCGCTCGCCGCTGAACACCGCCAGATCGCCATGGATCTCCGCCCGTCGGGCGTTGTCGTCAATAGCATTGACCACGCCGAGCAAGGCATCGTCGCTCGACGCATTGATCGCGACCACCGAGCGCGAGCGGGTCACCGGCGACTCGAAGCCGATGAGTGCGGCGAGCGGCCCCTTGGACAAGGCGTCCATGCGCGCCGGCCCGACAGGGCTTGCCGCGAGCGCCGAGCCTATCGCCCCATCGCCCTGCGAGGCCTGTGGCTGAGCCGTCATGACCCGACGCGTCTGGTCGATGATCAGCGGCAGATTCTTGCCCCACTTGACCAGAAGGTCGGCCACCTCCTTGCCGCCAACCATCAAGAGGTCGCGATCCTTGAAGCGGTCGGTCTGCGTTGTGTCGAGCACTTCAAAGCGATCGGCATAGACACCGGTCGACCGGCCGAACTGGCCGAGCGTCGAGAAGACGGTTTCCAGCTCTGCCGTGTCCGGCGTCTTTGACATCACGACGGCCGTCTGCGCAAGATCGGCGTACTTCGTGAAGGGGAATCCGCTGCCGACGAAGAAGCTCAGGTTCGGCATCTCGGCGTAGTGCGGCAGGCCGCTGAAATCGATGGTCGAATCGGCATCGATGGCCGAACGTGCCGCGTGGGTGATCGACTGACTGCACATCCCGTCCTTGTGCGGTTCCATCGCGAACTGAAACGACAGCGAATTGCGCGACGCCACCTGGAACGCGGGGATGCGCACTTCCTTGCGATCGGCCAAGGTGCCGTCCGAGAGCAACTCCACGAGCATGTGGCTCTTGTCGATACTGGCCCCCGAGGCGCGAAGACGATAGGCGCGCACGAACTGATCGTTGATCGACACGCTCATCGACGAATCGTCGGGCTTCGCCGGCGGCGTGTAGCGATACTTCAGGTCCATCGGCACGCCCGTGTTCTGCCACGTGAGCAGATCGGCGGGAAGATTGAGCCGGAGGCGAATCGGCCACGGCATGTAGCCGCTCGCTTGCAAGTCGCTCGGATTGTCGACCAGTTCGCCGAACTTCACGGGGCGGTCGGTGCGCACCCAGCGCGGCGCATCGTACGCCGCGCGCGGTGGCATCGGCGTGAGCGCGTCGATGCGCATGGCGTCGCCCGACAATGCGGCGCGTCCCGAGACGAGCGCGAGCGCGGCCGTCTCCAGATCCTTGGCGTCGCGTCCCTGCAGAACCAGCAATTTGAGCGACGGATCGTCCGGATTCGACATCATGCGCAGTGTCGGGGCATCGACCTTCGGCAAATCGAGTCCCGGGAGCATCGTGTCGTTCGTGACGAACACGACGGCGTGCTTCGACGGCAACGTCTTCACGCTGACCGGGAAACGCGTACGACGATAGTCGCCGATGGCGCCCGCCCACGTCGCGACCACCCCGGCGGCATGCACCACGGCGAGCGACGGCGGCGCACCGAAGACGAACGGAAGGGTCTGGTCGCGGTTGTCGTGACGGTCGAAGAACGGCGCGGGCAGCAAGGCCAGATCATTGCGCAGCGTGAGCGCCTGCGTGCTCGTGACGATCTCGCTCTGCGGACTGATATCCGCCCATAGACTGGAGTGCATCGGATCCTCGCACTCCATCGTGTAATGCCCGATCAGCACCAGCCGCACGCGGTTGAAGCCCGAGAGCAAGCGGGGGTCGAGTGCAATCTCGCGCACGAGGTTCTTGCCGCCGTCCTGCTTGTTGAACGGCAGCGTGGCAACCAGCTCGTCGTTCAGATATATCTTGAGTTGCGAGAGATCGGGAATCAGTGCGGGCGAATAGGTGTAGCGCAGCCGCAACAGCGCCGAGGCGACCGTCTGATCGAGTCGTATTCCGAAGTTGACGTCGCCCGATCCTTCGGTGCCCCGCAATCGCAGGCCATCGGTCTGGCCCAACTGGGCAAACGTGACGGTGCGCTGGCGGGTACCGGCCGATGCCGCGGCGAGCGCCACGGTGGTACCTGACGGGTCGGGCGATGCCGCGGCGCCCGACGCTGCGCCCAGCACGGCGACGGCGCCTGTCGGCAGCGCCATCGGCGCCTTTGCAGCCCGGCTTTCCGCCGGTGCCGCTATCGCCAGCCGCGTGCCCGCAAGGTCCATCGCTGTGGCAGCTAGCAGACAGATGGCATAGATCTTTTTGTAACGCGACCAAGACGCTCGAAGCTGCATATGCGATGCCTCATCTGTTCTTGTGCTGCATTATTGCCGCTCTCACATGAGGCTGGCCCGAAGGACCCGACGTCTCACCACGTCGTTGTCCGGCAATCCTAAGGTTGCCGGTGTCCTGAGGGAACTGCACAGCATGCGTGTCTGACAGCGGTAGATGCACCATGCTAGCCTGCCTGAGTAAAAGGAATCAAGCGAACCTTGGGCTTCGGTCACTGAAGGCCCGGTGCACCGGCTGACCGGCCGGCTGCGAAATTGCCCTGCCTTCGAGGCACCTATACAATGCCTTGCATGCGCCAGACCGAACCCTCATCCGCCAAGGTCACGTTGCCCATGACAACTGTCACGCCCAACCCGCAAACCGCCGACGCGACGATCGAGCATCGTTATCCGTCGGATATCGATCGGTTGCGCGAGGTCGTCGGCGTCGATGTGCTGCCGTTCTATCGCGACGAACAAGCGATCGTTGCCAACCGGCAGGCGCGCGAACGCTGGCCGCATCTGGTCGCCTTCGCCGACTCACGCGGCGCAGCATCGGCGGCGGCGACTGCCGCGCCGTGCTCCAGCGCGCGCTGACCTCGCATGCGAGACACCTCGATCGTCGCCGCCTTCGATTTCGACGGCACCCTTTCCACCACCGACAGTCTTCGCATCTTCGTGCGCGAGACGGTCGGCACGCCGCGCTTCGTGGCTGGCGCCCTGCTCGCTTCGCCATGGCTGATCGGCGCGGCGCTGCGTGTGGTCGACCGGGGCACCGCTAAGGCCGCGTTCCTGCGTGCGTCGCTGGGTGCACGCACACGGGCTCAGCTCGAGTACGATGCCAAGCGGTTCATCACGCAACATTTGCCCCGCCTGCTTCGTCCCGAGATGCTCGCGCGTTTGCGACAGCACCGGGCGATGGGACACCGCATCGTACTGGTTAGCGCCTCACTCGGCTTGTACTTGCGCCTATGGGCCACCTCGGTCGGTTTCGACGCCGTTCTCACTACCGAGCTGGCGTATGACGAACTCGGTCGTTTCTCCGGCCAATTTGCCGAGCCGAATTGCTGGGGACCGGAAAAAGTGCGGCGTCTCGAAGCCTGGTGGGCGGCGTCGCCGCCACGCGTGCTGTTCGTCTATGGCGACAGCCGTGGCGACAAAGAGATGGCCGAGCGCGCCGATTACGCCTGGATCCGTGGTCAGGGCAAGCTCATGCCACTGCCCGATGCCGACGCATCGCGGCAGGCGTCCTGACGACGACGGATCGTTCGCACATGCCCACGACGCCAGAGCCCGGCCGCCGCGTTGCCTGGCTGTCGCGGCTGGTGCGACTCGAACCGGTGGCATTCTCCCGATGGGACGCGGTGCATGCGGCGCTCTCCGTTGCCGTGCCCACCGCCATCGGCGCGGCCATCGGTCATGGCGCAGAGGCCTCGCTCATCGCGCTCGGCGCGCTGCCCGCCATCGTCGGCGACCGAACCGGCCCCTATCACACGCGGGCGCGCTCCATATTGCTGACCGTCGCTACCGGCGTCATGGGCTTCTACACCGGCATGCTCATCCACGATCTCGGCATGTCGCACCCGTGGGCCGCGCATGGGCTGCTGCAAGCGGCGATCCTGCTGCTCAGCTTCATCGGCACGTTCGGCAACGTCGCGTCGGCGGCGACCTTGCAGGGCGCCGTCTACCTGATCGTCGGCTGGGGCCTGGCCCTTGCGCCGCCCGAATGGCGCGCACCGCTGTTGCTTGCGGCGGGCGGGGTCTTCAGCGTGCTGCTCATGGCCGTTCACTGGCTGCGGCACCCGGGCGCCGCCGAGCGCGACGCCGTCGCCGCCGTCTACCAGCAACTGGCCAACGTGCTCGACGCGAGCGGTACGCCGCGCGTCAGGCTCGCGCGCCGCTCGCTCGAGAACGCCATTGCTGCGGCCTACGACACGCTGTTGAGCGCGCGTGCGAGCACAGCGGGCGGGTGGGAAGTGCTTGAGCGCAGGGCCGCCCAGATTCTGGCGGCCGAGCCCATCACCTCGGCCGTCATCGGCCTTGCACAGGGCGGCAGGCCGCTTCCCGCACCACTCGGACGCGCGTTGTACGGTATTGCCCGGCGCATTGCGCGCGATGGGCAGCTCGACATGGCGGCGACGGTGGCGATGGCGAAAGACAACCATGCGCCGGCGCTCGCGGCGGCGTTGCATCGCGCGGAGCCGTTACTCACTGGCACTGTGCATGCGGCCGAAGCACCCCTGATTGCCTTGGCGCGTCATCGGGCGCGTGCCACGCCCGGACGGCAATGGATACCGAAGTGGCCGTGGCCCGACGTATGGCGGTACTTGCTGCGAATTGGCTTGTGCGTGCTGGCCGCGCAGATCTTCATTGCGCTCACGGCGCTGCCGCGGTCTTACTGGGTGCCGCTCATCGTCGTGGTCATCTTCAAGCCGAACTATGGCTCCGTGTTCGCCCGCGCGTTGCAGAGTGGCCTGGGCAGTATCGTCGGCGTTGCCGTCTCGGCGGCCGTCGTTGCCATCGACCGGAACGGGTGGGTCAGTCTTGCCGTGCTTGTCCCGCTGGCGGCGTGTCTGCCGTGGGCGTTGCGGCGCAATTACGGGTTATTCAGCGCCTTGTTGCTCCCGATCCTGATGTTGGTGATGGGCGCATTGCAGCCGGGCAGTCAGGGCATTGCATTTGCGCGGTTCATCGATGCCGTGGCGGCGTGCGCGATCGTGTTGCTCGTGGGGTATTTACCCTGGGCCAAGTGGGAGCGGCATCAACTCGACGAGCGCGTTGCCAATGCACTCGATGCGCTGGGTCGATATGCGGCGCTTGCCGACACGCAAAATGTCGATGCAGCGTTTGGTGCACGGCGGGTGGCATACAAAGCGCTCGACGACGCGCGTATTGCATTACAGCGGGCGTTGTCCGAACCGCCGATGGTGAGTCGTCGGGCGGCGCGCTGGTGGCCGGCGCTCATGGCCTTGGAGCGGGTGGCCGATGCCATTACGGACATCGCTCCCCGAGCGGGGGCGCATGACGCGCAGGTCGCTCCGGGGGCGGCGGTGCTGACGCGGATGGCGGCGGCGATTCGGCATGGTGGGTTGGGGCCGGTGATGCCATCGGCGCTGGCAGCGGGCATAGATCCGGGGTTGGACGAGGCTTTGCGCGCGGCCATTGGCGTGTTGTTCGGCGATGCGAAAAAGGCGGGCTGAGCGGCATGTTGGCGGCAACCGGGCGGCACTGATTCCGGTCGGAGGGGAGACAACGCAGGCATAATGCGGGCTTCCGGCGCATCCTGAGGGAAGTGAGGAAGACGGACCGGAGCCCCTTTCTGCAGCGAGTTGGGTTTATGTTTGAGAGGCGGAAAGGGGCTCCGGTCCGTCTGGGGCGGGCTTCCCGACAGAAGTTGATCTCCCGACAGAGACAGGTTCCCCGTCAGAGGGGGGGTGCCCCGCCCAAGCTTCCGTGCGCCGCCACGCTATTCATAAGACATCGCATGAACACTACCCCGACGCTAGCCTGGACCGAAGACGGTCGCCCCGTGACTGCACGCTGGCGTTCCGAAGCTGGCGTAACGCCACCGCGCCGAGTGGAAGTCGTTGACGACACCGTGACGGCAGACGAGGCCTATCATCTTGCCTGTGGCGGAACGGCGTTGCTGTACCGAGGCGACTACCAGAATGCGCGTCAGTTGCTGCAGGCGATGGCGAGGCGGGTGGATCGTCCGCCGCATCGTGCGCGTCGCAAGCCTTCGGCCAAGGGTGAGGCGGTGGTCGCCAGTCCGGCCGACGCCTTCAACAAGTATCGGATGGCGCAAGCGCAGCGTGCTCGCATCCTTGGCATGGTGCTGATACCGCTGGAAGCTGACTATGGCATTCCGTTGCGTCGCGCGCCGGACGTTCGCGAGGCGTGCGCCGAAGCTTGGGGCGCGCCGGACGCCACCCCCTCGGTGGCATCGCTACGCGAAATCCTCGGCTTGATCGGGGCCCATGAATGGCGCAAGAAGGGTGTGCCGATTGCCGCGTTGGCCGCGTCGATTCACCCTTGGTACGGCGTGTATTCCCCTGTACGTGGCGAGTATCTCCAACTGATCGACCAGGCGCCGCTGCCGGCCAAGACGCTGGCGTTCGACATTGGCACGGGCACCGGCGTGATTGCCGCGGTGCTTGCCCGTCGCGGCGTGCAGCAGGTCGTCGGTACGGAGCGCGATGCCCGTGCCCTGGCGTGTGCACGCGAGAACATTTCGCAGCTTGGTTTCGATCGCGCCGTGAAGATCGTCGATGCCGACCTGTTTCCCGAGGGCCGCGCACCGCTGATCGTCTGCAACCCGCCGTGGGTGCCGGCCAAGGCAAACGCACCCATCGAGCACGCGATCTACGATCCGGACAGCCAGATGCTCAAGGGCTTCCTGAACGGCCTCGCCGCCCACCTGACTCCTGGCGGCGAAGGCTGGCTGGTACTGTCCGACTTGGCGGAACATCTGGGCTTGCGCACGCGCGAGACCTTGCTCTCGTGGATTCACGGCGCTGGCCTGGTGGTGCTCGCGCGTCACGACGTGCGCCCGCATCATCCCAAGGCCAGCGACGCGAACGATCCGCTGCATGCGGCGCGCGCCGCCGAAGTGACCTCGCTGTGGCGTCTCGGCGTTCGTCCGGCTTGAGGGTCAGCGATCTCGGCTGACGTTCGGTTGACGTAGACCACGCCCGGCGGCCACCCCGCCACCGGGCTCGCGCGATATCAGCGCTGGGCCTGAAGATAGGCAGTGGCGCCGTCGCCCGCTACGCAAGCGCTCGCAAAGCACGCCGTGAGCAGATAGCCGCCGGTGGGCGCTTCCCAATCGAGCATCTCCCCAGCGCAAAACACGCCGGGCAATGTCTTGACCATCAACCGCGCGTCCAGCGCTTCCAGCGCGACACCCCCGGCACTGCTGATGACCTCGGCAATCGGGCGCGTTCGCAAAAGCGTCAACGGCAAACGCTTGATGCCGGCGGCCAGTGCCGCCGGGTCGTCGAACGCCTCACGCGGCAGACACTCGCGCAGCAACGCCGACTTCACGCCCGCAAGCCCCAGGCGACTCTGCAGATGGCTCGCCATCGAGCGCGAGCCTCGTGGCCGGCCCGCTTCCTCGACGACACGCTCGAGACCCCAGTCCGGCAACAGATCCAAATAGACCTGCGTGCTGCCATCGGCACGAATCGCATCGCGAATAGGGGCGCACAACGCATACACCAGACTGCCTTCGATACCCTGCGCCGAGACGACGAACTCGCCTTTGCGCGTCGTGCCGTCACGCAAGGTCATCGTGACCGACTTCACCGGATGGCCCGCGAACCGCTCGCGCATGTGCGGCGTCCAGTCCGTCTCGAAGCCCGCATTGGCCGGCAACAGCGGTGCGACCGCTACGCCGTGATCGCGTAGCCACGTCACCCAGGCGGCGTCAGAGCCCAGTTGCGGCCAACTCGCGCCGCCCAGCGTCAGCACCACGGCCCTCGCCCGCACGCGGCGCTCGCCCCCGGGGGTGGCGAACCGCAAATCGTCCGGACCGGCCGACGCCCGGGCGTCCCAGCCCAGCCAGCGATGCCGCACATGGAGCCGCACCCCCGCCGCGCGCAACCGGGTAAGCCATGCCCGCAACAGCGGTGCCGCTTTCATGTCGACGGGAAAAACGCGACCGGAACTGCCGACAAAGGTATCGATGCCCAGCCGATGGGCCCATGAGCGCACATCGTCCGCGCTGAACCGGCGCAACCACTGTGCCACTGCGACCGCACGTTTGCCGTACCGGGCCACGAACGGCTCCGCAGGCTCGCTGTGCGTGAGATTCATACCGCCCTTGCCGGCCATGAGGAACTTGCGCCCGACCGACGGCATGGCGTCGTATACATCGACGCGCCACCCCGCCGCCGACAGCACCTCGGCCACCATCAGACCCGCGGGGCCCGCCCCGATCACGGCCACGTCGATCGTCTCGGCGAGGGCAAGGGTCGAAGTGTCAGACGGCGAGAGAGAAGCGCTGGATGGGGGCATGCTTGGAAATGATGTCGCGAAATCACGGCTGTCGCACGATGCCGGGCGGGCGCGGGATACGCGCAGGCGCGGCGGCGAAGGCCGCTATTGTCCCACAGCACCGGCAAGACCGTCCGTGCTTTGGCGTTACAATCGCCCCCCATTCATGCTTCCCCCTGGAGTCGCGCATGTCCTCAGCCGATCCCACGTCGATCGGACGCACCGCTTACGCAGGTTTCGCCGAGCGCTACGCCGAGATTGCCGTGACCAAACCGCATAACGCCCTTTACGAGCGCCCTGCCACGCGCCACCTGCTCGGCAACGTCGGCGGCCTGCATGTTCTCGATGCCGGCTGCGGCCCGGGTATCAACAGTGCGTGGCTCGCCGAACAAGGGGCGAGCGTGCACGGCATCGACGTCACACCGGAGATGATCGCGCTGGCGAGAAAGCGCTGCGAAGGACTGGCGGCGACGTTCGACGTGCAGGACCTGGGCGCGCCGTTCTCCTCGCTGGCCGACCATCGCTTCGACGCCATCGTCAGCGCCCTCGCGCTCGATTACGTGGAAGACCTCGGACCGACGTTTCGCGAGTTCGCGCGGGTTGCCAAGCCCGGCGCGACGCTCGTCTGGTCGATGGGGCATCCGATGCGCGACTGGCTTGACGAGCGCACCCGGCGCAACCGCCCCTACTTCGACGTCACGCGATTTGGCATGTACTGGAGCGGCTTCGGGGAGCCGAAGCCCTATGTGGAGTCATACCGGCGACCGCTCGCGGCCATTCTGAATGCCGCGGCAGACGCCGGCTGGCAACTCGAGCGCATGGTCGAACCGCTGCCGCTGCCGGAGATGGCCACCGTCGACCCAAGGCTTTACCGCGAACTCTCGCAAGCGCCCGCCTTCCTTTGCCTGCGGGCACGCCTGGCCAAACCGGCGGGCTGAAATGCCCGCGTGGACGCGTCTGACGACGCGTCACGTCACG
The DNA here is from genome assembly GCF_902459625.1 of Pandoraea cepalis. NCBI lineage: Bacteria > Pseudomonadati > Pseudomonadota > Betaproteobacteria > Burkholderiales > Burkholderiaceae > Pandoraea > Pandoraea cepalis. The sequence goes on along the minus strand of NZ_CABPRY010000003.1, from coordinate 386,659 downwards.
ACTCGTCGCGCGCCCCCCAGGGAATAAGCATCGTGGCCGTGCACGTCGCCCCCACCAAAACCGCGGCCACGCCGTAGCGCGACACCTCCGGCAGGTTGAACAGCAGACCATGAATGGTGGCGAATATGCCTCCGAGCGTCACGAATGCGGCGATGGAGGCAATCACGACGCGGGTATCGGAACACATATGGCACCTCGCAACGAGACCACGCGCGTTGCGAAGCGTTTCATGCGGGGAAATCGGCCCGATCCGGGGCTTGCCCGGCCAGGGCTGCACGACTTTCGGCTGACTTCGACGGCGTCCCTCACTTACCAGTGTAGAACGCGGTGAACCAAACGGTTAGCCCGACTCAGGGCTTGCGCTGGGTATCCTTGGAATCGCGCTCGTCGTCGCTCGGCCAGGGCGTGAGCATCGCCACGATAAACAGAATACCGAACAGCACCGTCACCACGCCGCCCTTCATGACGTGCGTTTGGTCGTAGAGCAAACCGTGGATGGTGGCGAACGCGCCGGCCAGCGTCATGAAGGCCGCGATCGAGGCGATGACGACGCGAAATTCCGAACCCATAGCGACTCCTGATCGTGATCGACGAGGGTGCCGCTGACGTAACCGCTCAAGCAGCAACGTCAGCTTACGCCGATCCTTGCGGCTCGCCTATTGCGTCGTATGACGAAACATTCACGGGTTTGACACGAATCAAGTCGGCAAAGAAAAGTCTTCCCTTGGCGGAACGTCGGAGGTGCACGACGATGTGCGTCGCTCAACGCCGGGCGGCTTGCCGCCTGGCTTCGCGTACCCAGCGAAAGTGCCCGCTGCGTAACAATACGGGGCCCGAAAGCCCCATCGTCAGATATTCACGCGTGAGCGCATGAATATCCGTTCGCCCGTGTTCGAAGGCGTGCAACAAATCGTCCGCGCGTGCCGAGTAGGCACCGAAATGATCTTCCAGGGCTTCGGCCGACACGGCGCAATCGATCGGCCGACCATTGACGACAACCGCGAACTCAATCGTCAGATCTTCATAGTTGAATACGGGACGGTGATCCGGAAACTCGATTTGCATGGTTGCACCCCCGGCTGACGAAAGGACGCGTTCGACGCATCGGCTGATACGTTGCATCCAGCATAGTGCATCGCCGAACAATCCGTGAGTCGCATCGCTTATCGGTTCGTCATTGGCGATTGGACCAGGTTCCGCACGCCCCATCATCGCATCCATCACGCGAGAAAATTAATGCAACCAATTGATTTATATCAGTAATTACCCATTCATACCCGCTCTGCACTCGAGAAATTCGACGAATCCCGTGACGAACGCGGTCAGTTGCTGACGAACGGCGTCGTCCTGGAGATTCCCGTCGGCATCGATGATCTTGTTTGCGTGCGACACCATCAGGCGCCCCTGCCACCAGGGCGTAGTCTGCAGCGTGCGCAGCACCGGCATCCATGCGTTCTGGCTCAGAATCGTGCCGAAGCCGCCGGGTGACGCCCCCATGATCGCCACGGGCTTGTCGCGGAACACTCGCGCACTATCGGCAGGTGGCCGCGATAGCCAGTCGAGCGCATTCTTGAACACGCCCGGCATGCCGTTGTTGTACTCCGGGGTTGCGAGCAACAAGCCGTCGGCTTGTGCGATGGCGTCCTTCAGCGTGGCGACGGCGGCGGGAATGCCCTCGCTTTCTTCCACGTCGCCGTCATATAGCGGAATGCCATGCAATGTGCGGATGTCCAGCGTGACGCCGGCCGGCGCCACCGCCTTCGCCGCCGCCAGCAGCGCCGTGTTGAATGAGCCTTTGCGCAGGCTGCCGGACAAACCAATGATCGTCGTCATCGCGTCGACTCCCGATGGCGCTTACGCGCCGCGTTGAAATGAATACAGACTGCCCAGGTCGAGCAATTGCGTGAGGTCGTCGAGGGCGCTGCGGCTCTCGTCGAGCAAGGCTGGGTCGGCAAGATCGCCCACGGCCAGCCGGTCACGATAGTGGCGCTTCACCCATTCGGTGAGCGTGGCGTACCGTGCATCGTCGATCCAGAGCCCTGGGTGGGTAGCCTTGCGCTCGTCGTCGGTCAGCACCACACGCAGACGCAGGCACGCCGGCCCGCCGCCGTTGCGCATGCTCTCGCGCAAGTCGAACACGTGCAACTCGCGAATCGGACCGCCACTGGCCACCAGCGATTCGAGAAAGCGCCACACGGCCGGACGTTCACGGCACTCCTGCGGCACCACCAGCGACATCCCGCCGCCCGCGGCGGGTGCACGCGCAAGTAACTGGCTGTTGAAAAGATAGCTGCCGACGGTGTCCTCGATCGAGACGTCGTCCGTGCCGACCTCCACCACCTCCAGCGAGGTGCCCCGGGCCGCCAGCCGCTCGCGAAGCGTCGCAAGCACCGCCGCCTGATCGACGAACGCACGGGCATGGCAGAACAGCACGTTGCCATTGCCCACGGCAATCACATCGTTATGGAAGACGCCGGCGTCGATGGCGTCGGGATGCTGCTGTGCGAACACCACGTCGTCAGACGCCAGCCCGTGCAGACGGGCAATCGCCTGACTCGCCTGCAGCGTCTGGCGTGCAGGGAACCGGCGCGGTGCTGGCGCGTTCGCCAGATCGTCTCGTCCGTAGACGAAGAACTCGACCCCGCGCTCCCCGTAGGCTCCGCACAGCCGCGTATGATTCGCCGCGCCCTCGTCGCCCAAGGACGGCCAGCCCGGCAAGGCGTCATGGTGAGCAAAGCGGGCTTCGTCCGGGAACGCAGTACGCAGCACGCGTGACGTCGTGTCGTGCTCGAACGCGCGATGCAACTTGCTGCACAAATTGGCCGCCGTGAAATGCACCCGGCCGTCAGCCGTGTCCGCCGAGGGGCTGACGGTGGCGGCGTTGGCCGTCCACATGCTCGCGGCCGAACTTGCCGCACCGAGCACCTCGGGCGCCGTGCGAGCCGCCTCGCGTATGACCGCCCGGTCGTCGCCCGAGAAGCCAAGCGTGCGCAACAAGGCAACCGACGGACGCTCTTGCGGCGGCAAGACGCCCTGGGCGTAGCCCAGATCGGCCAACGCCTTCATCTTGGCCAGCCCTTGCAGCGCTGCCTCGCGCGGATTCGATACGCGATTGGCGTTGTTTGCGGAGGCAACGTTGCCGAAAGACAACCCCGCATAATTATGCGTGGGACCCACCAGTCCATCGAAGTTGGCTTCGAGGGCGAAATGCGTCATATCCATTCCTGGGAAAGCGGAAAAAAAGTCGAGATAGAAAGATCAGCACGCGGCAAAGTCCAGGCCCGGACTGAGGTGCTCGGGCAGGATCACCCGCGGGGCCTCCATCGACGCGATCGGGTAAGCACAATAATCGGCCGCGTACCACGCGCTGGGACGGTGGTTGCCGGACTCGCCGATCCCCCCGAACGGCGCCGCCCCGGCCGCGCCTGTCGTCGGCCGATTCCAGTTGACGATACCCGCGCGGATGTCGGCGAGAAACTGCTCGTAACGCGCGGGATCGTCGGACACCAGACCGGCCGCCAGCCCATAGCGCGTGCGATTCGCCAGCGCGAGGGCGTCGTCGAACGTGTCGTAGCGCAGCACCTGGAGCAACGGGCCGAAATATTCTTCGTCGGGTAGCGCATCGCGCGCGGCCAGCGACGTGACATCGATCAGCCCCGGCGTGAGCAATGCCGAGCGACCGTCCGGCTGGGCGAGCGGAAGGATCAATCGGGCGCCAAGCGTCATCAGGTCGGCCTGAGCCGCCGTCATGCGACGCGCCGCCTGAAGCGACACGACCGCGCCCATGAATGGCTGCGGATCGGCATCGTAACGTCCGACGACGATGCGTTGCGTCACCCACGCCAGCCGTTCGATGAACGCGTCGCCGTGCGGCCCCCGCGGCACGAGCAAGCGTCGGGCACAGGTGCAACGTTGCCCTGCCGAGAGGAAAGCGGATTGAACCGTCACATGGACGGCAGCGTCGATATCGGCAGGCGTATCGACGATCAGCGGATTGTTGCCGCCCATCTCGAGCGCGAGGAGCTTGCCGGGACGCCCTGCGAAGTGCCGATGCAGCGCGCGGCCCGTGGCGGAACTGCCGGTGAAGCACAGCCCGTCGATACCGTCATGCGCGGCGAGCGCCGCCCCTGTCTCGCGCCCGCCCTGCACGAGGTTCAATACCCCCGGCGGCAGGCCGGCTTCTATCCAGCACCGCATCGTTCGTTCGGCCACGCCGGGCGCCAGTTCGCTGGGCTTGAATACGACGCTGTTGCCCGCGAGTAGCGCCGGCACGATATGCCCGTTAGGGAGATGCCCGGGGAAATTGTACGGTCCGAAAACGGCCATCACGCCATGCGCCCGATGGCGCACGACGCTCTGCCCGTCCGCCACGGCGCTGCGTCGCTCGCCCGTGCGCTCCTGGTAGGCTTTTGCCGAATGCGTGACCTTCGCCGCCATCGTCGCCACTTCGGTGCGCGCTTCCCACAGGGGCTTGCCGGTCTCTCGACCGATGGCGTCGGCAAGCGTTTCGGCTTGCGCGGTCACGATCGCCGCAAAGCGCTGCAACACGGCCAGTCGCTCGTCGACACTTCGACGCGCCCAATCGCGCTGCACACGACGCGCGGCCTGGACGGCGGCGTCGACATCGGCCACATCCGCCGCATGGCCCTGCCACACGACATCGCCCGACATGGGATCGAGCGCGCGGAATTGCGCCCCGTTGGCAGTGCGCCAGACACCTTCGACGTACAGATCGGTCATGAACGGCAATCCCCAAGGCCACGCTCGATGGAACGGCGTGCGATGCGGGTCATGATGACATGGATTCGACCGCCGGAACAATGCGAGCGCACAGAGCGAAGCGGCAAATCCGCATGAACAGGGCGTTGCGCTGCATGCGCGACGCGATACACCGAACCGGCCAACGACGCGCATAAAATACGAGTCTGCATTTCTGGAGATCCTTCATGATGACCGACGCCAATCGTTCGGCCCTGCGCCACTGGCTAAGCGACGTGCGCGAATCGCACGACAGTGTCCCCAGCGAAGGTATCGAGCCCTGTGGCGTACGCTGGCAACGCCACGCTGAAGGGGTGCTCGAACTGACACCCGCCGACGCGCGCCAGGTCACCGGCACGATCGACGCGCCCGGCGGTCAACGCTTCGACGCCGTCCTCTCGTGCGGTATTCACGGCGATGAAACCGCCCCGATCGAGATCGTTGCCGGCATTCTGCGTGACATTGCCGACGGCCGCCTGACGTTGCGCGAGCGTGTGCTCGTCGTGCTTGGCAACCCGGACGCCGTACGTGCCGGCAAGCGTTATCTCGAATACGACCTGAACCGGCTGTTCCAGGGCGCTCACGCCAAGCGTGCGGAGTCGCCCGCCGTGCAGCGCGCGCGTGAACTCGAAGTGATCGTGGCGCAGTTTTTCGCCGAGACGCGCGACGTACGTCGCCTGCGTCGGCACGTGGACATGCACACGGCGATTCGCGCGTCACTCTTCCCCCGCTTCGCGGTGGTGCCGAGTCCGCCGCAGCGTCCAGCAAGCGACGACTGGATCGAGACGCTTGCCGCGGCCGATATCGACGCGGTGATGTTGACCGAGCAGCCGTCCGTCACGTTCTCGTATTACACCTGTGCGAACTTCGGCGCCGAGAGCTGCACGCTCGAGCTGGGAAAAGTCGCGCCTTTCGGGCAAAACCGTCTTGACGATTTTGCCGGCATCGACGCCGCCCTGCGCCGTTGGCTGTGCGGCGCGCAGATGGGCAAGCGCGACGACGGCAAGGTGCCGCGCGCCCGACGCTTTCGCGTGGCCGCCGAGATCGTGCGCCGCACGGACGCATTCGTGCTCGACGTTCCGGCCGACACACCGAACTTCACGCCCTACGTCGCCGGCACTGTGCTGGCGCGCGACGGCGAGACCACCTATACGGTTTCGCATCCGGAGGAGCGCATCGTGTTTCCCAATCCCGATGTCGCGAACGGACTTCGTGCCGGGGTCATGGTCGTGCCCGATGCGTAACGTGTGACGCAAAGGCTGGTCAATGCCCGATCACGCATCGCGGACTGGCCTGAAGCCGCTACGCAACTTCGCGAATGAACGACTTCAAACGACTGTTCAGGCGTGGCCGTCAAGGGCAGACGGGCGTAGCATCGCCCGCTTCATTTCGTCCCTTCCTGCCTGAGGCCCGGCAACTCGCCGCCAGCCTAGTCCTGCCCACGACGCCATGCTCCGCAACTGCTTCTCGTGCCTTCCAACCATCCTTCTTGCGTCCGATACCCCGCTCGCAACCACCGAAGTGACCGACGCCGAGCGACGCGAGCCCGTCACCCCGCTGGAGGAGGATTTCGCGCGCGCCCAGCAAGCTGCCGCGCAGGACAGCCTCGCGGCCGGGTCGCCGACCGCGCCCATGACACGGACGTACGCGTGCCCGAGACCAGGCGCGCTCAGAGAGCCTGCGGAGTTCGCACCACGCCCCGCACTTCGGACGTCCTCGGCCCCCCCCGCCCCGACTCGGCCGTCGACAGTCGACGCCCCCACCTTCACGATCGACATGTACGCGGGACCGGGCGCAAGCCGCGCGCTACGTATCTTCGATGCGCTATGGCAGGAGGTTGCCTTGCCGGCCCTGAATGCGTTGGGTCCGCCCGCCGTCACCAACGGATGGCGCACCCCACTCACGCCGCTTGCGCCTCCTTGGCCTGAGGGCCTGCCAGCGCCCGGCGACATGGCGACGCAGCCGTGGCACGACACCTTGCACACGCATCTGCATCGCCAGGCCCGAACGCTTGCCCTCCATGGGTTCGACGTTGACAACGTGAGCGATCGTCTGGAAGCGCTCTTGCGCGAGCAGCGACCGGCGTTCTCCTGGCGCACTTTCTGCATCGGCACCCTGCGCGACGCGCTGCCGTTCGCCGTCGGCTCGACGCTCGCCTCGTTGTTGACGGAGACGACCGATCCCACCCGTTCCCAAGCCACGCTCTGGCCGCCGGTGGCCGCACTGGCGATCGTGCTGATCAATCTGCTCGGCATGGCGGGCTTCAACGTGACCCAGCGGCAGTACCGCAACCGGATCGCGCGCACGACGCCGGCGCCTGACCTGGAAGGACTGAGCGCGATCCTCTCGACCCCTTATCGGGCGGCCTTTGCACAAGTGCTCGGCTTCGTATTTTGTTACGGAGTGCTGCGCAACGGGGCCCGATACGGCATTGAACGCGGCGTGTCGCGCTGGTTTCCTGGGATTTTCACCCGGCGATTCGGCGACACCCTCCACGCCGCGCTGGAAATTCCACTGGCGCCCATCCCAGGATCGACGCTGTTGCCGATCATCCACCAGTTGGGCACGAGTCGGCATAACGCCAGCCTGCAAATCCTCGCGCAGGACAATCTGGCCGAGTTGCTGATCGAGACCGCGCGACGTGAGGCCGACGACCGGGAAGCACCCGCAAGCCTGGAGGCGTTCGTCCGCGATGTCCGTGGCATGCTTCGCTCTGCCCCGCCCCGGCTCATCTGGTTCGCGCTCACGGCCACGTTCTACTACCTTGCATGGATGGGCGACGGCTCGGCCCACGGCCATGGCCGCGACAACGCGACGCGATGGGACGACGGCGCCAATGCCCTGAACGCCACGCAGCTCGCGCCTGACGAAGATTCTCCGAGTCTGGTGGAAGACGCTCATGTCTTCGCGGTGCTCGACGTGCTCTACGGTCTCATCGGCCTCATCTTCTCGATCGGCCATAGCGCCGCGCAGCGCGAGGACATTCGCACTGCGCATGAACGTCGTGCACCGCGACCGAAAATCAGCACCATCACGGTGGTCACGATGGCCGACTCGGGCGTATCGACGGCAAGCGCCATGTCGATGCGCCCCAACAGCCCGCACGGTGCCGTTACCGGAGAAGTCAACAACAACAAGGTCCCAACGCCGACGCTCGCCATCCGCGCCCTCCCCGCCCCGCGCGCATCGCACACCGATTCGCCCCCCGTCGCAGGCAACCGCCACGTCGATGACGGGCATGCGAGCCTTCGCCCGCCGGGGTCACGCCGACACGGCACGACGACGGCGCCCGGCGCGCTGAGCCCACCGCTGCGCCGTACAAGGTGGCCCAGCGCATCATCCGACGACTCTGACGACGAGCCCCGCGAAACAACACCCCTGTGAGGCGCCTGCGCGGCGCACTTGCCGTGCCTGCACAGCCGTGGCATGGTGCTTCTCACCTGCACACTTCGTGCAACCCGTACGTCCGGACGCGTGTTGATGCGCGTTCGCCCCCCTGCCTGTCGGAGCGCCCCATGCTTTCCACCACCCCGAGCGAACTCGCCCGTAACCTGCTCGTGATTCTCGTGCTCAGCCTGCTGATGATTGGCACGTTATGGGTCCTGCTCCCGTTTCTGCCGGCATTCATCTGGGCGGTGACGATCGTCGCGTCCACCTGGCCATTGCTCGTTGGCCTGCAACGCCGTCTGTGGGGCAAACGGTGGCTCGCCACTACCGTCATGATCTTCGGCATGCTCGTGATCGTCGTCGCGCCGCTGTCCGCCGCGATCGGCACGCTGATTGGGCACGCCTCCGACATCAGCGAGCAAGTGCACTCCATCGGGCAACGCGGCCTGCCGATGCCGCCCGACTGGCTGATCCGCATCCCCGTGGTGGGCCAACGCGCCAGCGAAGAGTGGCAAGCGCTTGCAGCGGCCGGCCCCGGCGGTCTCGTCGCGCGGATTCAGCCTTATGCCGTCAAGGCGGCGACGTGGGGATTCTCCAAGCTGGGGTCGATCGGCCTGCTCGTGGTTCACCTTGGCCTCACGCTGATCATCTCCGGCATTCTCTTCATGCAGGGAGAGCGTGCGGCGCGCGCGCTGATTCGCATGGCCCGGCGCCTCGGCGGTGATCGGGGAGAAGAATCGGTCCGGCTTGCCGGAATGTCGATTCGCGCGGTGGCGCTCGGGATCGTGGTCACGGCCGTGACGCAGTCGCTGCTCGGCGGCCTCGGCCTATGGCTGACGGGGGTGCCGCTGTCGGGCTTCCTGACGGCGCTGATGCTGGTGCTGTGTGTCGCCCAGATCGGTCCGTTCCCCGTGTTGCTCTCGAGCGTGGCGTGGCTCTACTGGCAGGACAGTCCGACGCTCGCCACGCTGCTGCTGGTGCTCTCGGTCTTCATCGGCATGCTGGACAACGTCATGCGACCGATGTTGATCCGCCGGGGGGCCGATCTGCCGATGACGTTGATTCTCGCGGGGGTACTGGGGGGCATGTTGACGTTGGGGATCGTTGGCCTGTTCGTCGGGCCGGTGATTCTGGCTGTGACCTATACGCTGCTGAACGCGTGGATCAATGAGGGGCTGGCCCGTCCGCCGATGTCGCCGAGCGGCGCACCGTCAGCGCCAACGTCCGACGCGCCGGTACCAGAGGCGTCGCCGACTGGCGCGGTGGCGCCGAAGCCGCCCCCGGCAGTGCCGGACGACAAACATCGATGATTGCCCCGGTCTGCGACAGTGAGCTGTCACGCCCATCGGACGCATTTTTCGGATATCTTCACCTGTTGCCGCGCGCCGCGACGTGGCTAAATACTTCCCGTCCTCACATGAATACGGGAAGTATCAAATGTCACACGTCACCGCCTCCCCGCTACCTGTTGCGCGCGCACAGCGCTCGCCGCGCGTGCCGCGCCGCGCCCGCTTCGGCGACCCGCCGCTGTTGCGCCGCGTCGGCAACGAACTGGCTTATACGCCCACGCGTTGCCGCGTGAGCGCGAGCCTGATCGTCGGCCGCATCAATCCGTGGTGGCAACGACTGTCGCAGGCACACCTCGATCACACCCACATCTGCGAGATGTCGACACGACCATAAACGACAAACGCGCCGCCCGGAGAACCGGAACGACGCGTCGCGGGTGCATCCGTCAATATGCCCGGCAAACCTCCGGGCATACGTGCGCGACTCACGCCGGCCGCGCTTATTTCGCCTTCGCGGGCAGGATCCGGCCCGAGACTTCGCCGAAGCCCACGCGGTAACCGTCGCCCTGGCACCAGCCGGTCATCACCACGGTATCGCCGTCTTCGATATACGTGCGTTTCGCACCGCTGGCCAACGTGATCGGGTTCTGGCCGTTCCATGTCAGTTCGAGCAGGCTGCCGAACGAGTCCGGCGTCGGGCCACTGATCGTGCCGGAGCCCATCAGGTCGCCAACGCGCACATTACAGCCCGAGACCGTATGGTGAGCGAACTGTTGCGCCATGCTCCAGTACATGTGACGGAAGTTGGTGCGGCAGATGGACGTCGCCTGCGCATCGCCGTCGGCTTGCATCAGCACTTCCAGCGCGATGTCGAAGGCATGCTTGCCGTGCTGCTGCAGGTACGAGACCGGCGGCGGATTCTGCTCGGGGCCGGCCACGCGGAACGGTTCGAGCGCTTCCATCGTCACCACCCACGGCGAGATGGACGTGCCGAACGACTTTGCGTTGAACGGACCGAGCGGCACGTATTCCCATTGCTGCAGGTCACGCGCCGACCAATCGTTGAGCAACACCATCCCGAAGATGGCCGCTTCGGCCGCGTCCACGCTCAGGCTGTCGCCCAGCGACGTTTCACGACCGACGATGAAGCCGGTTTCGAGTTCGAAGTCGAGCTTGCGGCAGGCGTCGAAAATCGGACGCGGCGCGTCGGGCAGCTTGATCTGTCCGTTCGGGCGATGAATCGGGGTGCCGCTCACGACCACCGAGCTGGCCCGGCCGTTATAGCCGATGGGGATTTCCAACCAGTTCGGCAGCAGCGCGTTGGCCGGATCGCGGAACATGCTGCCCACGTTGGTCGCGTGCTCTCGCGACGAATAGAAGTCGGTGTAGCCGGGCACTTGCACCGGCAGATGCAACGTGACCTGTGCGAGCGGCACAAGTGCCTGAGCCCGCAGCGCCGCGTTTTCACGCAAGGCGGCATCGCCGCCCACGGCGAGCAGCGACGTCAGGCGCGCGCGCGTGGCGCGCCACGCCGCGCTGCCCAGTGCCACGAACGCGTTGATGGCGGGCTGCGAGAAGACCGTCGCGCCACCGGCCTCGGCGACCTTGAGCACGCCGGCGGCTTCGAGCGCCGCCAGGTCCAGTACCTGATCGCCAATGGCCACGCCAACGCGCGGCGTCGGTTGCGACGCGGTGTTGAACACGCCGTACGGCAGGTTTTGCAGGGGGAAGTCGGTGACGCCGGTGTTGGCGGACGCGACCCAGCTTTGTGGGAGTGCGGACATATGGAATTCCTTGTTTGAGATAGCGCATCGGCCGGCTCTGCACCATCGAAGGGTGCGGCCGGCCGTGTCAGAGGTTGGCGACGTTGCGACGCGAGGCCGCTTACTTCTGGTTCGGGTTGAAGTGCTTCTTCAACCCTTGCCAGCAGGTGTAGTAGTTGTCCTGCCGCTGCTGGGTCTCCAGCGCGAAGCGTGTGGGGCGGATGATCGCCGGCGTCTCGAACATGAACGCCATCGTCGCGTCGACCTTGTGCGGCTGGCTCGTGTCAGCGGCAGAGGCCTTTTCAAACGTGTCCGCATCGGGGCCGTGGCCCGTCATGCAGTTGTGCAGACTGGCGCCGCCCGGTACGAATCCCTCGGCCTTGGCGTCATAGACGCCTTGGATCAGCCCCATGAACTCGCTGGCGATGTTGCGATGGAACCAGGGCGGACGGAACGAGTTTTCCATCGCCAGCCAGCGCGGCGGGAAGATCACGAAGTCGATGTCGTCCACACCCGGCGCATTGCTTTGCGATTGCAGCACCAGGAAGATTGACGGATCCGGGTGGTCGAAGCTGATCGAGCCGATCGTGTTGAAGTGACGCAGATCGTACTTGTAGGGCGCGTAGTTGCCATGCCAGGCCACAACGTCAAGCGGCGAATGACCGATGTCGGCACGCCACAGCGCACCGCCAAACTTCGCCACCAGCTCGAAGTCGCCTTCGACATCCTCATAGGCCGCCACGGGCGTGAGGAAGTCGCGCGGATTCGCCAGGCCGTTCGAGCCGATCGGGCCAAGATCCGGCAGACGGAACAACGCGCCATAGTTCTCGCATACATAGCCGCGCGCGCGGCCATCGGGCAGCGTCACGCGGAAGCGCACGCCACGCGGCAGCACGGCGATTTCATAGGGTGCCACGTCGAGCACGCCGAATTCCGTCGCGATACGCAAACGCCCTTCCTGCGGCACGACCAGCAACTCGCCGTCGGCGTTGTAGAAGAAGCGACCGTCCATCGACTGGTTGGCTGCATACAGATGAATGCCGCAACCGCGCCCAGCATCCGGGCCGCCATTGCCGGCCATCGTCACCATGCCGTCGACAAAATCGGTCGGCGCGTCGGGCATCGGCAGTGGGTCCCAACGCAACTGGTCGGGCGGCGTCGGCACGTCGTCGAAACGGCTCAGCCAGCGCGACGACGCAAGGGCGGTGAACGGCTTGTGCATCGCGGCGGGCCGGATGCGATACACCCACGAGCGACGATTATGGCCGCGCGGTGCCGTGAACGCCGTTCCCGAGAGTTGTTCCGCATAGAGGCCATACGGCGCACGCTGCGGCGAGTTCTGCCCGATCGGCAGCGCGCCAGGCAACGCCTCGGTCGCGAACTCGTTGGCAAAGCCGGACAGATAGCCCAGCTCCCCCTGGATTTGGTCTGCTTGACGCATGAGTGGCCTCGTCTCCTGATGTCGAATGGAAACATTGTCCGGCAAGCGATGACATTTTGCGATATAAATAGATGAATCTACTCTATTCATAATGCGAATAATATCCCCACCTCATGATTTCCTTACGCGACGTCGATTTGAACCTGTTGGTTGTCTTTCAGGCGGTACTCATGCATCGGAGCATTTCGCAGGCCGCACGCGAATTGGGCCTGTCTCAACCCGCAGTGAGCAACGGGTTGGCCCGCCTGCGGCAGACGTTCGACGATGAACTCTTCACGCGCACCGGCGCGGGCATGCAACCCACGCCGTTCGCCGAGGCGCTCGCCGAGCCGGTCTCGGTCGCCCTGGCCGGCATCGCGCGCGCCATCAATCACCGGGAGGCGTTCGATCCGGCGAGCAGTCAGCGGGAGTTTACGTTGGCAATGACGGATGTGGGGGAGGTGTACTTCATGCCGGCGCTCGTCGATCTATGCACCCGGCTTGCGCCTGGGGTACACCTGCGCACCGTCCGGGCGACGTTGCCCGACCTGAAGGACGCGATGGCGTCGGGGCGCATCGATCTCGCGGTGGGCGCGTTCGACGATCTGACCGGGCCATTTTTCCAGCGCCGGTTGTTTCGTCAGCAATATGTGAGTCTGTTCCGCGTCGGCCATGCCCTCGACACGCCGCACGCAGGGCTGGCGGAATTCCAGGCCGCACGCCATCTGTTCGTCGCCACGGGCGACAATCCTTATGCGCGCGTGAATCAACTCTTGGCACAGGCCGGCTTCGGGGCCGACGCGAATGTCTGGGTCCCCCATTTCATCGCCGTGCCGTACGTCGTGAGCGTCAATGATCTCGTGGTCACCGTGCCGCAGAAGTTTGCAGAGCGTGCCGCCGCGCCGTTCGGGCTGCGCTTCGTCAAACCGCCGCTCCGGCTGCCCGCGCTGCAAACGAATGTGTTCTGGCACCGTCGCTACCATCAGGACGGCGGGAATCAGTGGCTACGCCAATTGATTTCGGAGCACTTCGCCGAGTCGTGACGACGAGCGCCTGACGCTGCCGTCAGGCGTCGTTGGCAATGGCATGCCCCTGCGCACGCAGCCAGTCGTTCCACGCGGCATCGAGCACGTCGAACGCCGATTCCATCTGTCCGACGGACGCCTGGGGCGCCAGATGCTCCACCTGCGCCGCGAGCGATGCCAGCGAACTCAGCCCGAATGCCATGAAACCGCCCCGCAAACGATGCGCGGAATGACGCAGGGTGTCGCGCGATGGGTCGACCAACGCTGCCCGGCAATTGGCGATGTCCTGATCGGCAATTTTCACGAACGTGTCGAGCATGTCGGACAGCGGTGGCCGCCAGTCCTTCGCCGATGTCGAGTCGGAGGACGGCGTCGACCCGCCGTCGATCAGGTCCGATGACGCTGGAAGCGGCGCGATGTCCACGCACAGCGAGGGATAGCGCGCCCGTACCAGTTCAATCACGCGCAACAACGAGCGCGCATCCACCGGCTTGTAGACGATGGCGTCGAACGGGGACGTCTCGTCACGGTCGGTGCGCATTGTGACGTCGGCCGTCGCGACGATCACCGGCACATGGGCCGCGCGCGCCTTGATCTGCGTAGCCAACGCATACCCGGAGAGGTGCGGCATGTTGGCGTCGGTGATCACCAGCATGTGCGATTCCGCATCGAACGCGTCAAGCGCCTCGCGCGGGTCGTGATAGCAATCGACCATCGCGCCCAGTCCTTCCAACTGCCGGGACAGCAACATGCCGCTGATCGGATGATCGTCCGCGACAAGCACGTACCATCCGGCCAGCGGCTTGATACGCGCCTGCGCGCCGGGAGCGCCCGGCAAGTCACCGCTCGCGGCAAGCCCGGGCGCCGACACCAGGCCGAGCGCATCCCAGAGCTCCGCCTGCTGGAACAATGCGACGTCGCGCGGCCACGCGGGGGCGCTGCCGGCCGGACGATCGACCGGCGTCGAGCGCAGCAGATACACCTCCGAGCCCGCCATACCGCGCACCGGCCATTCGTCGGCAAACATGAGCAAACCCGCGTCCTGAACGCGGCCACTGCCCGACGACCACGATACCGCGTCGTCATACCTGACCGGCAGGTAACCCGCCCGTCGGATCAATGCGTCGAGATACGCATGGCGGCGAGCGAGTCCGCTCACATACGCAAACGTCTCGCCTCTCCCGACGACGGGCAACATCTCGCTGTCCGACGCCCAGGGCAGGCGGAGCGTGAAGCGCATTGTCGTGCCCTCGCCCTGCTGACTGTCGACCTGCAGCACGCCGCCGAGCATACCCACGAACTGATGCGAGATCGCCAGCCCCAGTCCGGTGCCATGCTGCATGCCCGGCTCCGACGTGCTCTTGCCGAACGGCCGGAACAAGTCCGCCAGATCGGCAGGCGCAATGCCAACGCCACTGTCGCTGACCGTGAAGGCCACGTCACAGCCCTGCGGATCAGCGCGCGTCACCATGGCGCTGAAGGCGACGTACCCTTTCTCGGTGAACTTGATGGCATTGCCGACGAGATTTGTCACCACCTGTCCGAGTCGCAGCGCATCCGTATGCACGGCACGCGAGAGCTGCGGGTCGATCATCCAGTCCAGCGTGAGTCCCTGCAACCGCGCACGTCCCGTAAACGACAAGCCGATGGCTTCGAGCTCCTTGAGCAACGAGCCATCGCGGCTATTCAGTTCAAAGCGACCGACCTGAATCCGAGAATAGTCCAGCAGATCGTTGATGAGATCGAGCAGATTGCGCGTCGAACTTTCCATCACATCGACGTAATAGCGATGATCGTCGCCCAGACGCTGCGCGCTCAGCAGTTCGAGCGACGCGAGCGTGCCATACAACGGCGTACGCATTTCGTGGCTAACGGTCGTCAGGAACACATCCTTGGCGCGATTGGCGCTCTCGGCGGCAAGCCGCGCCTTGCGTTGCTCCAGTTCGAAGCGGCGTTGCTCTGTCACGTCGGACAGTGTGGCAATGAGCACCGACTGTTCACGAAAGACGGTATCGACGAAGCTCACGGCGTAGTGACGCTCGCCGGCATCGTCGATCGCGCTCAGCAAACGCCGCACCGGACGCGCCACCACACCGCTGTGCAGTTGGCGGTACATGCGCGTCAACTCGCCATCGCCCAGGTGTCGAAGCAAATCGACGGTGCCCGCATACGCCGGATTGCTCATCACCACACTGGGCTCGAACGGATCGATGATCGCCATGCCGACGGGGGCCGTCTCGATCAGGGTCTGCGTGAAGGCGTCTCGTTCGAGCAGGGCCGTCGTACGTCGACGCGCCGGCTCGATCATTCGCTGGCGCATGTAGCGCATGCCCGCATAAACGGCCGCCGCATAGAGGCACAACAGCAACGTGGCGCCGATCAGCAGCGTGGCATTTTGCTGCAGTAAATCTATCGGACGAACGGCATACCGGACGAACCACGGCGACGACGCCAGATGACGCTCGAAGACCAGACGCTCGCCGTCGTAACGCACCGCCATTTGAGCGTCACCAAAGAGCGGCAACGTGGCGAGCGTACGCAGATGCCCCAACGACGAGAGCGACGCGCCGGCGCTTGCCACCACGAACCCGTCCGCGGACACCAATTGGAGGGCCTCGCCCGTGTGCTCCAGCGTTCGCAGCCGCGGCGGCACAATTCTGTCGGGCGCCATGCTGGTGCCGACGTAGGCCATCAGATGTCCATCGAGATCGCGAATCGGCACGAAGCTCGAGACCGCTGTCAAACCGGAAAGTGCATTTTGGTAGTTGTAGGTCCAGAACGGACCGTCGTTGCTCGTGGGACGACGCGTGGCATAACGCTCGACCTTGTTGATCTCGGCGAGCGTCGCGTTGGTGTCGCGCGCGAGATCCGTTGCGCCGACGGACTGCAGGTCGAACGACGTGCGGCGAGCGGCAAACGCGCCATCCGCCGAGATGATGAAGGTTTCGTCCTGCCCACCCAGCGCACTCCAGAAGTTGGCATCGAGAATCATCAACCGAAGGGTGAGGCGCGCCAATCGCTGCGCTCGCTCAGTCGGGATCTCCGCCAGCTTGACAATCTGGAAGTCGCCATCGAACCCCACGCCGGCAACGCGCTTCGCCGTGCCGACCGGCATGGTGAGCAGCGGGTTCAGGATCCGGTCGGTGAGTGATTGTGTGACACCGCCCGGCCGAACGTTGCTCGCCAGTGCGGCTTGCGCCATCGTACTGGCCTGCTCGTTGAAAATTTCGACGTCGCGGATCTCGTGGCCGACGGTCGCGAAGAACGTGGCCGTCTTCTGCCCCCCTTGCCAGACCATGCCGAACAACGCGTAGGACACCACAGCGACCCAGACCGACAAGCCAAAAAGCAGGGCCAGCAAGCCACCGACACGTAGCAAGCGGCCGGCAATCGCGATGTCACGCGTCATCGTCGCGTCGGACGCGGACGCCAATGTCGTATGTCGAGCCAAACTCAGACGGCGCTCGGCGTTTCGACTTCGCCGTCACGCGAAAACTGAACCGGGCTCGAGACGTGCAGCTTGAACAGCTCCATATCGGTACGGCAGCCCAACTTGCTCATCGCCATGCGCTTCTGATTGTTGATCGTCTTGGCCGAACGCTTGAGGGCATCGGCAATCTGCGACACATTCAGGCCGTCCAGGTACATGCGCAGCACTTCCATTTCCTTCGGGGAAAGCGGACGGCGCGCAGTCGGCTTGCGGCGCATCTGCTCGTCGAGAATCTGTTCGGCGCGCCCCCCACGATAGCTCATGCCGCGTCGGCAACGCTCCACACACACCGTGATTTCGCGCAGATCGTCGGACTTGGTCATCACGCCCAGCACACCGCAGCTGTCGAGCGCGTGGATGATGGCCGGTTGCTCGATCGAGGTAAACACGATGATCTTGACGTCCGGATATTTGCGACGCACACGATTGATCATGACCAGGCCGTCGCCAAAGGTGCCGCCGGGCATGCAGTAGTCGGTAATCAGCACGTCGACCGAATTCGTCTCCAGTGCCTTGAAGAGCTCCGTCGAGTTGGTGACGGGCGGCAGCACGTGAAAACCCGGATCCGGGGACAGCATTTCACGCAGTGTCGAGGCGATGATCGGATGATCATCCGCGATGAGAATTTTTACCATCATTTTGCAGAATCCTTTTAAAAGAAGTCAGCCGTGGGCGCGCGCGATCCTTCGCCGTGTCTACGCGTCATGGCTTCCCAAAAGAGGAATGTGGGTCGAGCCAACACACTCGGTGGTCACGAAGGCGTGACCGCGTTACTACTGTGGACGCCGGCAGGCCGCGCCCCGGCGGCGCATCGCCACCTCCGGCCCGGCGCGCCGAACACGTCGTCGCTATCCGGCAACGCCCGCTGCGCCCGCGCCCTCGACCGTCGTCCAGCCAGAGCACGTCTTGTGGCCCATCAAGCGCGCTGCACCAGTGCCCATGACAGGCTTGACGCAATATCGAAGGCGCACGCCGCGCAAACCCGCCGACGGCACCATCTCGCGTGCTCGTGCGACAACGCGAATACGCGTCGGTCCCGACGCCGCTTCCCATTGATGCACGCTGTGAGTCTCAGGCCAATCGGCCATCCATCGATACGTCCCGCTCACCACCTGACCGACCTTCGGCGTGGCACTCATCGCCACGGCGGCGGCGACCGGCCGCATCCGCGTTTCAACCTCACGCGGGGCCGCAGCCAGTTGCGCTGCCACCGACGGCGGCGTGCCGACACGTTCCGACGCCTGCCCCGCCGCCGACACACCCGGTGTCGATGCCTGGTATTCACTGCATCCCGCGAGCCACGTCATCAGAAAGGCGCCGCTCAGGCGTGTCAGCGTTGCAAAAATCAGGTGGCCCATGGCTCGCTTGGCACTCGAACAGCGGAACGAGGAGGACGCCGAAGCGTCAACGTATGTCGTGGTCATCGATGCAAAGCCAATCGACATGCCGCGTGACACTTCAACGTCACGCGCTGATTTGCGACCAGCAGAAATATAGGATAAATCTACAAAATCCAACCATTTTGGATCTCCTTATGGGAAACATCCTAGTCCAAAATAGGCGGATTACCGAATGCGAGGCACGCAGCACACGCAATATGCGGCGCCTCCATGCGGGAACAACTCGGATTACGTACCCGTCATGCAAGCACCACGTCTCAGTGGACAACCGGGCGACGGAAAAATTCATTCCATGCATTCCCGGGATGTCAACCACAATGGGTACGCAGCGAGGTACGAGAATGCAAGTGACGTCGTGAGTCACTCGCAAGGCGTAGCGATTTTTGAAGGATCTGCGTGTGCCGCGCGATGGCACAACCGCCGTTGCGGCATGTCAGACGCCGAAGGCTTTGGCGAACATGCCCAGCGCGACCGCGGCCATCAGTGCCGAGAAGAGTTGCTGCAGTCTGGACGCCGCGATGTGCGGTGTCAGGGCGCGCCCGAGCAACATGCCGACGATGCCGCCAACCACGAACATCCACCCTTGGGGCCCCGGATGCATGCCGTTCCACCAGGCGTTGGCCACGGTACCCGCGGAAATCAACGCGATGACGAAAAGCGACGTCGCCACGACGCCGTGTACCGTGATGTCGGTGAAACGCCGCAACGCGGGAACGATCACGAATCCGCCCCCCACGCCCAGCAGTCCCGACGCGAAGCCCGACACCGCGCCGATGAGGCCGAGCGTGGCGGCGACGCGCCGCGTCCAATGCAACCGCCCCGTCTCCGGATTCATCCGGCATGGCGGTTGCGGCGCGGCACCGGCCGACGCCGCCAGATCGGCGCTTTTATCGGTGCCCGCTGTCCCGGCGCGCGATGCGCGATACATGCGCGCCGCCACGACCATCATTGCGATGGCGAAGAGTCCAACGAGCCAACGCTCCGGCAGTCGGTGAGCCATCCACGTGCCAAGCGGCGCCACGGCGACCCCGATCCCGGCCATCAGCATTGCCGCGCGATAGCGCACGAGGCCGACACGCAGTCCATGGGCGCTCCCCACGGCGGCACTTGCGCCTACGGCGAGCAGGGCCACCGGGCCGGCTTGCGGCACGCCCCACCCCAGCCCGAAGACCAGCGCGGGCACAGCAAAAATGCCGCCTCCTGCACCGGTCAAACCCAGCACGAGGCCGACCGCGGCCCCGAGCAAAGCAGCCATCGGGGAAGCACTCAAAAGTTCTAGGGACATAGCAGGGAATCCAGCGGAAAGCGACTTGGCGGCCCAAATCACTATTAGTCATATGCTTATGACTGTGGATTATATAGAGTCCGCGAACAACGGAAAAGTCCCAACCGGTGGGGAATCGCGAGGCCTGAGGCGTCAATCAGGCATGGCAAAAGCAGGCAACGTCGTTCAGACGTCGCCGTACCGGGAAGCGGCAAGCCGCAAACAATGAGGGGAAGGTTACCCGCCTTGTGGTGATCCATCGCGCTGGCCCGACGCCCCATCCGCGGCATCGAGTTCGGCGAGGATATCGCCCGTATGCGCCCCTGGCGCAGGCGGATCCTGATACGTGACCGGGCGCTGGCCATTAAGCCGGACGGGCGAAACGATGGTGTGAGTCGTCTCGCCGCTGGGCAACACCACCGGCCGCACCCACCCCATATGGGCCACCTGCGGATCGGCCAGAACACGTGAATAGGTGCTGATCTCCGTACATGGCACGCCCACGGCAACCAGCCGGGCGAGCCACTCGCCACGATCCTCCTGCACAAAAACGGCTTCCAGCACGTCGCGCAGCGCGGCTTGATGGCGCGCTCGCTCGCGCGCGTTGACGAAACGCGAATCGTCGAGCAGATCGACGCGATGCATCAGCGCGCAAATCGCCTGCCAATGCGCTTGTCCATCAAGATCCATGCCGAAATAGCCATCTCTGGCCCGAAACGTGGGCCACGGTGCCGACGGCCCACCGAAGCGCGCGGCATCCTCATCGTCAATTGCCAGCGGCGACCACTTGCTTCGTGTGGCAGCCACCGTCCCGCCGTACCGATGCCGTCCCGCACCCTGTGCGACATCGAAGGCGGCGGCCGGCGCCTCCCCGGGTACCAACCCGGCGCGCTGCGCGGCTTGCGCGCCCTGCTCACCCGCGTGGAGTGAAGCGATGGCAAGCGTTGTGCCGAGCATCGGCACGTCGATGTGAACACCGCGGCCATGCTGTCGGGCAGCGACCAGCGCCGACGACACGGAGAACGCGGCATAGAGTCCCGCGGCCAGATCGGCGACCGGCAAGTCGCGGGGCGGCTCCAGGCCCCCCGGCGACGCCCCCAGCATGCGTCGCAACGCGTCGAGCGCCGGCACGCCCGACTGCGGCGCCGCGCGCGGGCCATCCTGACCAAACGCGGAGATCGACACGTAGACCAGGTGCGGCTGTGCGGCCGACAACGCGTCGTAACTGAGTCCGGCGCGTGCGAGCGTTCCCGGTGGCAAACATTCGACGACGACGTCCGCGCCGCGCACCAGGGAATGGGCAAGGTTGCGGCCGTCAAGCGTGAGCAAATCGAGTGCGACGGAGCGCTTGTTGCGCCGCAGGCCGATCTGGGCCGATGCGCCGAGCGGACTCGCGTTGTCGGTGGCATTGTCGTCGACGGGATCGTCGACCAAGATGACGTCTGCGCCCATGTCGGCCAGCAGCAAGCCGCAGTAAGCAGCGGCCGCGCCACGACTGAACTCGATGACGCGGATCCCCGAGAGTGGTGCGTTCAATATCTGACCCCTATTTGCCTGGCGTTTCTTGTAGTTCTCAACCCTTGGCAACCGTCTGACGCGGCGTTCACGCATTCTAGAGCAAATATTCCACGCTGGTCACGGCAGAAAATGCGGCATCAACGAGGCGCGTTGCCACCGGGCAACAGGGCTGCCGAAGGGGGCATCGCAACATGCGTCTGACATAGACGCCGTGCATGGGTACGTACGGGGAACCCTCATATCGGCGCCCGCTCGCGGCCCCATCGTTCACAGCCAGCCGGCCTTGCGGAACTTGACGAACAGCAGCGCATCGATGGCGATCATCACGGCAATGCACAGGGGGTAGCCGTACTGGAACTTCAGCTCGGGGATATCGGCGAAGTTCATGCCGTAGATTCCCGCGATCATCGTGGGCACGGCGAAGAGCGCCGCGAACGAACCCAAGCGCTTGGTTGTCTCGTTCTCAGACAGCGAGATCATGCCGAGATTGACCGACAGCGCGGTCGTGACCATTTCGCGCAGCAGATCGATGTTCTTCGTGATGCGCTGAAGATGGTCGAAGACGTCGCGAAAATACTCTTGCATGCCGCCGCAGAGCTTGGGCGCCATCGCCCCGAACAGCTTGCTGACCGCCTCCATCAGCGGCACGCAAGCGTGCTGCAGCGTGATGAGCCGGCGCTTGAGTTGATACAGGTCTTCGATGATCGCGCGTCCCTTCGCGGGGGCATTCGGCGTGAAGATCTCCTCCTCGATCGCTTCGAGCTGTGCCTCGAGCTCGTCGAGTACCGGGAAGTAGCTATCGACGATGGCATCCATGAGCGCGTAGAGCACGAAGATCGAGCCCTGACGCAGCAGATTGGGCTCCTTCTCCGCGCGGGCCCGCACGATGCCGAGCCCCTGCGTGGCGTTCGAGCGCACCGAAAGCACGTAGTTGTGCCCGGCGAAAATCGCCACCTCACCCGTCGAAAAATCCCCGTCGGCGTCCTTGTTCAGCACGTGCAGCACGGCGAACAGCGAGTCGCCGTACTGCTCGATTTTGGGTCGCTGGTGGCCGTGCTGCGCGTCTTCGACGGCCAGGTCGTGCAGACCGAACTCATGTTGCATCTGCGACAACTCGCCGGGCCCGGGGTCCTTGAGCGCCACCCAGACGAAGCAGTGCGGGCGCTGTAGATAGTCCGAGATTTCATCGGGATGCAGATCGGCAATCTTGCGGCCATCTTCATAGGCCACGCAATTCACTAGCATTCGTCTTCCTGGTCTAGGCGACCGCCCTGCCCCCGGCGCGAGCCCGGGACACCGTGAACCGGCCGGCCTCGACCGTCACGCCCCGCGGGTGTCCTGCGCCTGCGCCGTGCGTTGCAGCGGCAGCCGGATATGAAGGACGCCCGCCTCCATTTCCTTGTCCTCGACAAAGCCGAGATGACGGGCGAGGGTCAGCATACGCGTATTTGCCGTGAGCACATAGCCGATCAGTTCCCCGGTGCCGCGCTTGCGGCTGTAGTCGACGATATGCTCCATGAGCGCCCGCCCGAGCCCGCGCCCTTGGGCCTGAGGGCTCACTGTCACGGAAAACTCGGCCACCGTGTTGTCCGGATCGGCGAGCGCCTGCACCACGCCAAGCAGACACACGGTACCCGCTTCGTCCTTTTCCGTGGCGACGAACGTCATCGCACGGTCGTAGTCGATCTGCGTCACACGCGCCATCTGCGAATGCGACAGTTCCTTGATCAGGCCGAAGTAACGGAACTGCACGTCCTGTGGCGTGAGCGTGTGGAAGAACGCTTTATAGGCAGGCTCGTCCTCCGGCCGGATCGGACGTACCCGTACCGGCCTGCCTCCCGCATCCACGGTAGACTCCAGTTCCTGCGGATAGGGACGGATCGCCAGACGCCCATGCCCCGGCAAGGCAGGCGGCCGCACCACGATACGTGCGTCGAGCGCGAGCACGCCGTGCGCATCGGCGAACAACGGATTGATGTCGAGCTCCGCGATCTCGGGCACGTCGCACACGAGTTGCGAGAGCTTCACGAGCGTGAGGTAGATGGCTTCGTGATCGGCAGCCGGTCGATTGCGATAGCCGGCGAGCAGCTTCGCCACGCGCGCGCGCGCCACCATGTCGCGCGCGAGATTGAGGTTGAGCGGCGGCAGACCGATCGTACGATCGGCGATCACTTCCACCGCCGTGCCACCCTGCCCGAAGAGCAGCACCGGCCCGAACACGTTGTCCGTCGCCACGCCGACGATCAATTCGAACGCCTCCGCGCCGTTGGCCATGCGTTGCACGGAATAGCCCGTTACGCGCGCCTCCGGCTTGGCCGCGAGCGCGCGCTTGCGAACCTGGCACGCCGCCTCGCGTGCCTGCTCGGCCGATTCGATATTGAGCACCACGCCGCCAACGTCCGACTTGTGTGTGA
Source organism: Pandoraea cepalis (assembly GCF_902459625.1). NCBI lineage: Bacteria > Pseudomonadati > Pseudomonadota > Betaproteobacteria > Burkholderiales > Burkholderiaceae > Pandoraea > Pandoraea cepalis. Next base: position 362,931 of record NZ_CABPRY010000003.1, on the reverse strand, counting down.
TGTCCGGCGAAATCAGTTTGACCGCGACCGGGAAACCGATCCCTTGCGCCAGTTCGCCCGCTTGCTCGGGGGTCGTGGCGACGAGCGTCTCCACGACCGGAATGCCGTACGCGGCCAACACACCCTTCGCTTCGGGCTCGGTAAGCAATGCCCGGCCCTCGCCCATGGCGCGCTCGACCATTGCGCGCACGCGGGCCACGTCGGGCGCGAAACCGGGCGGGATCGACGGCGGCGTTTCCATCAGCAGCGACTGGTTGCGACGATAGTTGACGGCTTCCAGAAACGCGCGGGCGGCGTTCTCGGGCGTGTCGTATGTCGGCCATCCGGCTTCGCGGCAAACGCGCCGCGCGCGCTCGGCCGTCTGGCCGCCCAGCCAGCACGTGAACACGTTCTTCGACGGCTTCGGCAGCGCGGCAAGGCCGTTCGCCACTTCCAGGCTCGGCATGACCGCCGTGGGCGCTTGAATAAACAGCACGGCCGCCGTGTCGGGGTCTTCGCACAACGCTTCCAAGGTGGCCGTATAGCGCGCCAGATCGGCATCGCCGCCAATGTCCACCGGATTCACACGGCCGAGCGTTGTCGGCAGCACGGCGTCGAGGGCGGCGCGCGTCTTGTCGGTCAGATGCGCCAGCTTGCCGCCATCGAGCACGAGGGCGTCGGTGGCCATCACCCCCGCTCCACCGCCGTTGGTCATGATCGACAGCTTGTCTCCGTAGAACGGACGCAGCCGTGCGAGCGTCTCCACCGCCGCAAACAGGTCGTCGGTCGTGTCGACGCGCAACATGCCCGCCCGCCGGATCGCCGCGTCGTAGACATCGTCCGAGCCCGCCAGTGCCCCTGTATGCGACGCCGCGGCTTGCGCCCCTTCCGGCACCCGCCCCGACTTGATGACGACCACCGGCTTGTTGCGGGCCGCGGCACGTGCGGCGGACATGAACTTGCGCGCGTGCCGAATCGATTCCATGTACATCAGAATGGCGTCCGTGCCGGGATCGCTCGCCAGATAGTCGAGCATGTCGCCGAAGTCCACATCGGCACTGTCGCCCAGCGAGACGAAATGCGAGAACCCGATCTCGCGCGCATCGGCCCAGTCGAGCACCGCCGTGGTGAGCGCGCCCGATTGCGACAGGAAGGCGAGCTTGCCCTTGCGCGCGCCCATGTGCGAGAAGCTGGCGTTGAGCCCGATGCCGGGACTGAGCAGCCCGATGCAATTCGGTCCAAGGATGCGCAGCACATGCGGCTTCGCGTGCCTGAGCATGCGCTCCTGTAGTGTCACGCCGTGGCGATCGCGTTCGCGGGCAAGCCCCGAGGTCAGCACCACGACGGCACGCGTGCCGCGATCGCCGAGCTCACGAATCAAGTCGGGCACCGTCGCCGGCGGCGTACAGATCACCGCCAGATCGGGGGCCTGCGGCAATTCGCCAATGTCTCGATAGCACTTGAGATTCGCGAGCGTCGAATACTTCGGGTTGACCGGATAGATCTCGCCCCCGAAGCCGCCGTCGATGACGTTTTTCAGCACCGTCGTGCCCACTCGCCGCTCGCGCAGCGACGCACCGATCACGGCAACCGACTTCGGCGCGAACATCTGGCTCAGATTACGAGTGGTCATGGAAACTCCGGGTGGATCGAGAGGAACGCATGCGAACGCGCGCACCGGGCATGGCCGGGGCGCGCGTTCGTTGTCACTTCGCTGGCGGGCGGTCTAGCGGGGATGCGACCGGGCTCCCGCAAGGGCGCCCGTCGACATCTCCCTCAATCGCCGCGCAGATGCGCTTCGACCTTCCAGAGGTGGTCGTCCACCCCACGCGAGATTTCCGTGAAGACGTCCGACGTCGTGGCATCGCCGATCGCTGCCGAGGCATCGATCAGGCCGCGAACGATCTCGCCGTAGCCCGCCAGCGCTTCGGCCAGCGCGGCTGCGTGATCGAGACCGCGTTTGAACTCGTTCTTGTAGACCGGCAGCTCGGTTTTCTCGGCGACGGTCTTCACGCGCCCGTCGGCGACACCGCCAAGGGCGACCAGGCGTTCCGCACACAGGTCGGCCCATTCGATGGCCGCGTTGTAGACATCGTCGAACAGCAAGTGCAGCTCGATGAAGCCCGGACCGTGCACGTTCCAGTGCGCCTGCTTGGCCTGCCGCTGCACGTCAATGCCGTTGACCAGTCCGCGACTTAGCAGGTTGACCGATTCGATACGAATCTTTTCACCGAGGGTGTTACGCGTATGATTCAGAGCCATTTCACACTCCTGACGACTGGCAGCCCGGGGGCTGCCGGGAAAGGCGTCGGCATTGGGGCGTCGCAGAACACCCCATGCGGACGAAGAGAACCGCGCAAGACTCGGCACCTCGGCGTGACCACATCAGCCGATGTCCCGAGAGGGATTGCGACGCGCCGTGCATGACGCCCCGCAACTTGAAGCCTGCCATCACCTACGACACCCACCAGAGAATGGCCCGCGCCCCGATGGCCCATATCACACCGTGGGCGCGAAGGATGCCCGATGCGTAGCACCAAGTCATTCTAGAGACTGCTTCGTTTCGAGATCAAGTGAAATATGCGCGTCGTCGAGTGCCATCCTCACGCGCTTTGATTGACATCATCGCGCCGCCATTTTCTCGTCGCGCCAGCACTCGCCTCCGCGGGAATTTCGCCCTGCCAACCCCGCAAGCAACGACGCAATCGCTCATCCATGTGATGAAACTTTCGCCATGGCGTTCCCCAGGCGGTGCCGACGCGGACAGCACCGTGCGCATTGCGTCACACCGAAACATGCGCTTTGCGCGTATTCGGTCGATACGCGATGTGCGGCGTCCCGCCGCAACGATGGGATGATTCCGAAAGCCTCTCGTCAACGCTGAAATCAGGCAAATACCTTCATAGACTACGTAAAAAGCGGCCACGAAGGACGTTAGAACAGACGCAATTTACGTAGTTCCCGAGTCTCACTTCCGCAACCTCCAGTAGGACTCCAAAGGAGAATGACGATGCATCGATCTCTACTGTGCGTGGCCCTGTCCGGAATCATCTACCTGCTGGCGCACGGCGCACCGGCACGCGCCGCCGTCTATACCAACGGGTCGGCGACGGCGCAAATGCGAGTGCAATTGACGATTCTCCCTGGCTGCACCATTGCCGCCACACCGATGACGTTCAACGCAGTGCAGGGATCCGCGACCGGACCGGTGGCAAGTACGTCGTCGCTGAGCGTGACCTGCACGGCGACGACGGGGTACAACATCGGGCTGAATGCCGGTACGGTGCCGAACTCGACGGAGGCGGATCGTCTGCTGGCGGGCACCCTCTCCGGCAATACCACCACCATTCCGTTCGGTCTCTATCAGGACGCCGGCTACGCCACGCCGTGGGGCAACACGCAGGGGGCGAATACCTTGAGCGATTCGGGCACCGGCGCGGTGAAGGTGCATACCGTCTACGGACAAGCGACGCTCTCGGCCACGATGCCGGCCCCGGACGTCTATTCGTCGACGGTCACCGCCACGGTGTACTTCTGAGAAACGGGATCGATCATGCGCCCAAGAAGCCCCATGCGCCCGGCCGTTCGCCGCCCAACGGCCTACGCCTGCGGCGGCGCGTTCGTCGCGCTGTTGACGCTGTACGTGACCGACGGTAACGGTGCCACGCTGCAAGTCTCGCCGGTCATCGTCAATTTCCTGCCCACGCAGCCGGCCACCACGCTGACGCTGGGCAACTCCGGCGACGTGCCGATTCACGGTCAGCTCCGGCTGTTTGCGTGGACGCAGCGCCATGGCGACAACGTGCTCACCCCGAGCGACGCGCTCGTCGCCAGCCCGCCGATCCTGCGCATCGAACCCGGCGAGCGGCAGATCGTGCGGCTCGTGCGCATGGCGCAGGGCGCCGAGCCGCAAGAGCAGAGCTACCGGCTACTCGTCGACGAACTGCCCTCCACCGGCGCCACGCCGGTCGAGGGCATCTCGATCCGCCTGCGTTACTCCTTGCCGGTTTTCGTGCAGGCAAGCGATGCGCGGGCGCCGTCGTTGCGCTTCGACGTGCGCCTCTCGCGAGGCGAACTGGAGGTGCACAACGATGGCGAACGGCATGCGCAACTCGGCGCCACGCGCGTGCTGGACGCCGCCGGGCGCAGCGTCCAGTTGACGCGCGGCCTGCTCGGTTATGTCCTCGCGGGGCAGACGCGCCGCTTTGCTGTGCGTTGGCCCGCTGGCGCCCCGCCAGTTGCGCCGTTCACGGTCGAGTCGCGCGTCGACGCCGTACCGATGCGCTTTGCCGCGGGTGCCGCGTCGGATGGCGAGCGCTAATCGTGTCCGCCGGGGCCGTGCCGCTACCCTCTCGACTCCCCGGGTCTGCCACTCGCGAACGCCCGGGGCACAGGGATGGAGCGGTGCCACGTCTGGAGCGGTGGCCACGGCGCTCGCCACGTCGATGGCGCTGGGCGCCGCCGCCTTCGGCAAGGCCGGCGATGCACGCGCTGCCGCTGCCGCGACGGTGTCGGAGGGTGGAACGTCCGCAACCTCTGCACCGGACGTCGTAGGCACCGCGCAGTTAAACAATGCCGCGGTGTCTGACACGGCGACGCCGTCTGCGCCGCGCGCCGGCAGCGCGTCCCGCCTTGACGGAACTTATGTGCTGGAGGTCATCGTCAATGGCGAGTCGACCGGCCGGATCGCGCCGTTTTTGCGTCGGAAGGGGCGATGGTTCGTGCGTGCGGGCGATCTGCGCCTGCTCGGCTTGACCTCGCCCCAACTGCCGCCACGCGACGCGACCGACGTCGCGCTCGATTCGCTCGACGGCGTGCGTGCGACGTACGACGCCGCACACCAGACGCTCGCCCTGCAGGTCGGCGACGCGTGGCTCACGCCCTATGCGCTAGGCCGTCCGCCCCCGGTCGTCATGGCCGCGACGTCCGGCACGGGCGTGCTGATCAACTATGACGGGTATGTGCAGCGGGACCGGTTCACGCGGGCGTCCGTCTGGAGCGAAGTTCGTGGCTTCTGGCCCGGCGGCACCGTGCGTCAGACAGGGCTGGCGGAGCACTCCGCCTGGCGCCACGGCTATCGGCGCTACGACACATGGTGGCAGCACGACGACCCGGCCCGATTGACGACCTGGGTGGCGGGTGATCTCATCACCGGCTCGCTCGCGTGGACGCGCTCGCTGCGCATTGCCGGCCTGCAATGGCGGCGCAACTTCAGCCTGCGCCCGGACCTCGTGACCTTCCCGATACCGACGCTGCACGGCAGCGCCGTGGTGCCGTCGTCGGTCGACGTCTATCTCGATGGTGTGCGCCGCATGAGCGCACACGTGCCGCCCGGACCGTTCGTCATTCAGGATGCCCCCGGTCTGACCGGCGACCTGCAGGCGAGTGTCGTGACGCGCGACGCGCTCGGACGCGAGCGGGTCACCACCGTCCCGCTCTACATCGACCCTCGGCGGCTGGCCAGCGGCTTGTCGAGCTTTTCAGTGGAAGCGGGCCTGCCGCGCGACGATTACGGCGTGCGCTCATTCTCGTATCGACGCCACCCTGTGGCGTCGGTGACCGCGCGCTATGGCGCGACCGATGCCGTCACGGTGGAAGCGCAGGCACAAGCCGGACGCCGACTCGCGCTGGGCGGCGCGGGCGCCCTGATGGCGCTCGGCCAGACGGGCGTCGTCAGCGCGTCGGCCGCTTTCTCGGGCGGCCGGGGCACCGGCACACAGTGGAGCGCGGGATACCAATACCTATCGCGACGGATCGGCGTCGACGTGCAAATGATCCGGACCACCGGACGTTATCGCGATATCGCGTCGCTCGACGGTGCGCCCGCGCCACGCGCCAGCGACCGTGTGAGTGTGTCCGTGCCGTTCGGACGCAGCCGCACGGCCTCGCTTGCCTGGTTTTCACAGCGCGTGTCGGGCCAACCGGCCACCCGGGTGCTGTCGGCCAGCCTCACACTGCCGGCGGGCACGCGCGGCATGTTCTCCGTCGGCGGATTTCACGACTTCGCTCGCCATCGCGCCCATGGGGTGTTTGCCATGCTGAGCGTGTTGCTCGGTGCCGGCGCGCTGGGTAGTGCGTCGTTCAACCAGCAAGACGGGCAGATGCAGGCATCGGTGGGCGCCAGCCGCGCCCCAGACTACAGCGGTGGCTGGGGTTGGCAGGTCATTGGCGGACGCGCCTTCTCGCAACGCACTGTGCAAGGCGAATTGCAGTATCTCGGGCGACACGGCCAGATCTCCGCCCTCGCGCAACAGGTGGGACGACGTACCGGCACCGCCCTCGGCATGACCGGCGCGCTGGTCGTCATGGACAACCGCGTGCACGCGACACGGCGCACCTACGATGCGTTCGCCCTCGTGAGTGCCGATCGGCAGGTCGACGTGCCGGTGCTGCGCGAATCGGTGCCCATCGGCCGCACCGATTCGCGCGGCTACTATTTCGTGCCGGATCTGAATGGCTTCGAAGCCGCGCGCATCGGCATCGATCCCATGCAGCTTCCGGTCGATATGGAAGTGCTGACGACCGAGCGCCGCATTGCGCCTCAGGCGGGAAGCGGCGTGCTGGTGCGTTTCCCGGTGCGACGCTACCGTGCGGCGCTGGTCACCCTCACAGGCGCCACGGGGCAGCCGCTGCGTCCCGGGACGGCGGTGCGCCATGTGCAGAGCGGCGTCGCGACGGTGGTCGGCTATGACGGGGAAGTCTTTGTCGATGCGCTTGCGCCGAGCAACACCCTGGAGTCCCGAGACGCCGGGCAGCGCTGCCGCGTCTCGTTCGAATGGGCCGCGCCCGCCGAAGGCCGGATCGCCCGCATCGGTCCGCTGGCATGCGTCGCATTCGGCACGCTCGCCACCGAGCGCCCAGCGCCCTTTGGCCCCGTCCCCGTCCGCTGGCGACAGGAGGATCCATCATGACCCCCCCCACCGGGACCCTGCCGACGCGGCGGCGCCCTATCGCCGCCGCCGGTGTCGCATTCCTGTGCGCGTACGCGCAGGCGCAGACCTGTTCGGTCGGGGCACCGACGCTCGCGTTCGCGGCCTTCAGTCCGATCTCCGGCGCCGCCCTCTCGGCAACAGGCACGGTGCCCATTTCGTGCACGTGGCCGTTGCTCGGCGGCAGCGCCAACGTCAAGGTGTGCCTCGCGCTGAATGCGAGTCAGCCCCTTACGCTGACGAACGCGGGCGATGCCATCAATTTCGGTCTCTATGGCGACCCCTCATTTGCCAACCCATGGGGAAGCGGTCCGAGTCAGGCGATCGCGTTCACGATGACCCGCAACCTTCTGGGCGGGACGGTGACACAGAACGTCAATGTCTACGGGAGAATCGCAGCGGCGCAGACCACGGTGCCGACGTCCGGCAACGGCAACACGGTCTACACGCGAACATTTACGTCGGCCGACACGAGCCTGCACTATGCGCCCTACGGCCCGCTGTCGCCCGTCCCGGACTGCGGCAGCGCCATGACCGCCGTGCCGGGCACGCCGTTCACCGTGAACGTGAGCGTCATCAACAACTGCACGATCGCCGCGACGAACATCACGTTCGCCACGCAAACGGCGCTCGACCGCCCGGTGACCGGTGCGGGCCAGCTTATGGTGCAATGCACGCGAAACGACGCGTATCGCGTCAGCCTGTCCGGCGGGCTGCTGGGCACGGTCACGTCGCGCTTGATGGCTGGCGAGACCGGGGCCAACGTCAGCTATCAACTCTACCTGGACAGTGGTTACGCCACGATCTGGGGGGATGGCTCATCGGGCACGTCGCCACTGACCGGCATCGGCACCGGCCTCGTTCAGTTCATTCCGATCTACGCGCGCGTGCCGTCGCAATCGACACCGGCCCCCGGCGTCTACACGGACACGGTAACAGCAACGATTCAATTCTGAGGCGGCGGTGTCGAACCGCCGCCATCGCACAGTCAGATCGCGTCGGCGCGCGGCGGTTTGAGCGGCAACACCTGAATGCGGTCGCCCTGCTTCACGCCAAGCGCCTGCGCCGCGAGCGGGCTGAGCGCGAACGCCCGTCGCTCGGGACGCCCCGTGACGAGCGTGGCGCGAAAGCCGTCCAGCCCGAGGCACGCCACGAGGTAGGGCTCCGCGTTGGGGACGGCCGGCGCCGCCTCGTCGTCGCCGGCAGTGGCCGAGAGGGTCACACTCAGATAACGGCTGTCGCGTGCGGCGCGCAAGTCGGCCACGCGCGCTTCGAGTACCGGGCCGCTGTCGAAGATGTCGACATGTGCCCCGGAGCGCATGCCCTCCTGTTCCAGCAACCGGCGCGCCGGAAGCGTATCGCGATGCGTGACCCCAATGGCGGCCTGCGCCTGCGGGGAGAGAAAGTCGACGTAGATGGGGTACTTCGGCATCAACTCGGCCACAAACGACTTCTTGCCGATCGAGGTGAGGTGATCCGCCTGATCGAAATCGATCTTGAAGAAATGCTGCCCGAGCGACTGCCAGAACGGACTCTGCCCGTTGTCATCGAAAAAACCGCGCAGCTCGGCACACACATGCGGACCGAAACGCTCGGGGAACTGCGCCATGAACAGAAAACGCGCCTTCGAGAGCAGTGCGCCATTGCCATGTCCGCGCCACGACGGATCGAGCAGCAGCGAGCACAGTTCGCTATAACCGGTGAGGTCGTTCGAGAGCGAGAGCGTCAGCATTCGCGACCAGACGTTCAGCTCGCGACTCGCATGCACGATCGTATCCTTGCGATACGTATAGAACGGTTGCTCCAGCCCGACTGCGGCCTCTAGACCGCACACGCCGGCGATCTCGCCGGTGGCGACGTCTTCCATCACGAACAGATACCCTTGCTCCGCCGTGGGAGCTTGCCCCGCCAAGGTGGCGGCAACTCGGGCCAGACGCGCCTCGAGCGCCGCTTCATCAGGCTTGAACGATGTCATGCCGGGGCCGGCCTGCGCCGCCAGCTTCAACAGCGCGGGAAGATCGCCGCGACGCGCCAGACGCACGACGCGCAGCGAGGTCGTCGCTGCCGCGTCGGGCGAGTCCGTGTCGGCGGCTGGGGGCGTCGCCATGTTCGATTGACGGGTCATGAGCACCTTCGGCGAATTGAGTAAAACAAAGGCCGGAGCGACGTCATCCGTCGGTCCGGCCCGAAGTCCTGCATACCGTCAGGTCGTGACGTCGGCCGGTGCGATCAGTTCGCCTTCACCGTCGCCGCCACGACTGCGACCGCCTTCTCCAGCGACGCGAGACCGGCATCGATGTCGGCGAACGGAATGTTCAGCGACGGCGCAAAGCGCACCACGTCGCCCCCGGCCACGAGCACCATCAGCCCGTGCTTTTCGGATTCCGCCACGATGTCCTTCGCGCGGCCAGCGAATGCCGGCTTGAGCACCGCACCGATCAACAGCCCCATGCCGCGCACGTGGTCGAACACGCCATGACGCGCGTTGATCGCGTCGATGCCTTTGATGAAATGATCGTGACGCGCCTTCACGCCGTTGAGCGTCTCCGCCGTGTTGATCAGTTCCAGCACACGCCCGGCGATAGCCGTGGCAAGCGGATTACCGCCGTACGTGCAACCATGCGTGCCCGGTGAGAAGCTCGCGGCAATCTTGTTCGTGGTGAGCATGCCGCCAATCGGATACCCATTGCCCAGCGCCTTGGCGGTGGTCAGAATGTCCGGCGTCACGCCATATTGCTCATACGCGTACAGCGTGCCGGTGCGGCCGACGCCCGTCTGCACTTCATCGAAAATCAGTAAGGCGTTGTGCTTGTCGCACAGCGCGCGCAGGCCCTGCAGGAATTCCGGATCGGCGGGCAGCACGCCGCCCTCGCCTTGCACCGGCTCGACGATGACCGCCGCCGTGGCGTCCGAAATCGTCGCCTCGACGGTCGCCAGATCGTTGTACGGCAGGTGCATGATGCCGGCCGGGATCGGGCCGAACCCTTCGGTGTATTTCGCCTGACCGCCAACGCTCACGGTGAAGAGCGAGCGGCCGTGGAACGAGTTGTAGAACGAAATGATCTCGCTCTTCTCCTTGCCGCCGCGCTCGGCCGCATGGTCGTAAGCGTAGCGGCGCGCGAGCTTGAGTGCCGCTTCGTTGGCTTCGAGCCCTGAATTGCAGAAGAATGCCTTGTCGGCGAACGTGGCGTCGGTCAGCGCCGTCGCCAGACGCAGCACCGGCTCGTTGGTGTAGCCGTTGCCGATGTGCCAGACCTTGCGCGCCTGCGCTTCGATGACCTTCACCAGTTCGGGGTTGGCGTGGCCAAGCGCATTGACCGCGATGCCGCCGGTGAAATCGACATACTCGCGACCCTGCTGGTCCCACATGCGCGAGCCTTCGCCGCGCACGGGCACCATCTGGGCGGGAGCGTAATTGGGCACCATCACGTCATCGAACGTCTGGCGGGTCACAGCGATTGGCTGGCTCATGACTACCTCGTGAAATCGGAGTGCAATCGTCGATTGCGGGGCAGGCCTGGACAAAGGTCACTGCCCTGTGAAAAGAACCTGGCTGGGGGCTCAGGGGACCGGCGGCGCGCCAATGCCGGACGGCAATGGCACTTGGCGCGCGTACCCTCGCATTGTAATCAGATGCGGCCCTCGGATATACCTCCTCGGGCCTCGCCAACGTGAGAATTACAGGACTTTGCGCAAGAATTCGCGCGTGCGCTCGTGCTTCGGGGCCGAGAAAATCTGCGCCGGCTTGCCTTCTTCCATGATCACGCCCTGATCGATGAACAGGACGCGGTCGGAGACTTCACGGGCAAACCCCATTTCGTGGGTCACAACGACCATCGTCATGCCTTCGTCGGCCAGCGACTTCATGACTTCGAGCACTTCGCCCACCAGCTCCGGATCGAGTGCCGAGGTCGGCTCGTCGAAGAGCATGACCTTCGGCTGCATCGCGAGCGCGCGGGCAATCGCCACGCGCTGCTGCTGACCGCCGGAGAGCTGGTTCGGGAAGGCATCGATCTTGTCGATCAGGCCGACCTTGCGCAGCAGTTGCTCGGCGATGGTCACGGCCTCGCCACGCTTGATACCGTTGACCTGCATCGGCGCGAGGATCAGGTTCTCGAGCACCGTCATGTGGGGAAACAGATTGAAACGCTGGAACACCATGCCCACGCTCGCGCGCATGGCGTTCATGTCCGTCTTCGGGTCTTCCACGTGAAAACCGTTGACGAGCACTTCACCGCCGCTCACGTCTTCCAGGCCGTTCAGGCAGCGCAGGAACGTGCTCTTGCCCGAGCCCGACGGCCCGATCACACACACGACTTCGCTCTCTTCGATGCGGCACGAAATGCCGCGCAGTACGTGCGCCTCGCCGTACTGCTTCTGCAGGTTATTGACGACGATCACCTTTGCCGTACCTCGATTCCAGATGTTGAACAAATGCCGACAGCACCAGCGTGATCACCCAGTAGATGAGCGAAATCGTCAGATACGGCTCCCAGTAGCGAGCATATGCCCCCGACACCGTGCGCGCGGCATACGCCAGTTCCGCCAGCCCGATGGCCGACGCCAGCGACGAATCCTTCACGATCGCAATGGCGTTGTTGCCCAGCGGCGGCAGCATGCGGCGAAAGGCCTGCGGCAGCACGACCTTGCGCAGCGTCTGCATATAGGTCATGCCCAGCGAGCGCGCCGCTTCCGCTTGACCGCGATCGATCGACTGAATCCCGGCGCGGAAAATTTCGGACACGTAGGCCCCCGCGTTCAGCGAGATGGCCAGCACCGCCGACATGAAGGCGCCGTACTGCGAGCGGATTTCCCGCGCGAGGTCGCCACTCACGAGCAACCCTTCCGAGGGGTTGATCAGCACCGGCATCAGCGCGAAGTGAATCAGCAGAATCTGCACGAACAGCGGCGTGCCGCGGAAAAAACTGACGTAGAAGCGCACCGGGTATTGCACCGCGTAGCGCAGGAAATACTTATAGAAGCCGTGACGCGCTTCGGCCAGTCGGCCGACGCCCAGCACGAGCCCAAGTAACGTGCCGGCGATCACGCAGATCACCGTGCACTTGAGCGTCATCAGCGTGCCCTCGACGAACAGGGGCATGTATTCGCTGATGATGTTCCACTGGAACCCACCCATGAAGCACCTTTCTCACAAAATGAAACGAACCGGCGGGCCGGCAGAAAAACGCTCGCGGCCCGGGGGTTGACGTCGGAAGTCGACGATCAGCTCACGGGCCGCGAGTGGCCAGGTCTCTGGCGAGCGTGGCGCGAATCTTACACGCGTTGCTTACTGTTGCGGCAGCGACGGCACGTCGGCGTCGAACCACTGCTTGTAGATCTTGGCGTAGGTGCCGTCGGCCACGATCTTCTTCAGACCGGTGTTGATCTTGTCGAGCGCGACCTTATTGCCCTTCTTCACGGCGATGCCGAAGTACTGGCGCTTGAACTTGCTGTCGTAGACCAGCTTGAACGGCTTTTCCGGATGGCTCTTGATATAGAACTTTATGACGCCTACGTCGCCCACGGCGGCGTCAACGCCCCCGCGATACAACTCTTCGAGCATCAGCGGCGTATTGTCGAAGCGGCGGATCGCGGTGCTCGTGCGGCCCAGTTCTTCCGACACGGAAATGTCGCCGGTGCTCGAGTTGACCACCCCCACCTGAAGCTTCTTCAGATCGGCCAGACCCGCGACCTTGGCGCCCGGCGAGGTGATGATGACCTGATCGGCCGGGAAGTACGGGGCCGAGAAGTCCACCATTTCACGACGCTTGTCGGTAATCGTGATGCCGGAAATGATGATGTCGCGATCGCCCTGGTCGAGCGTGGCGAAGATGCCTTCCCACGGCGTGCTGACCAGCTTCACATTGAACCCGCCGGCCTTGCCGATTGCCTTGATGATGTCGACGTCGAACCCGGCCAGCTCCTTCTGCGGCGTTTCGAACTCGAACGGGCGATACGTACCGCCTGCGCCCACCGTGTACGTGGGATCGGCGGCCTGCGCTGCCGGCAACGCGGCGAAGGTCGTCAGAAAACAGGCGGCGGCCAGCACGAGGCGCTTCGTCAACATGTTGATTTCCTTGGCGAGAATTCTTGAAAGAGCGCAATGATACTCCGCGCCGTCACCGAAATGAAAAAAAGCCGCCGCCTCGGTTTAGGACGTTGCGATCTCGCGACGTGCGCTCAAATTCCCACCAGATGAGAATGAAAATGCAGAGTCAGCACGCGCCAGTGCCCGCCCGCACGGTCGCGCCTTGCCTGCCGGGCCCGTGCGTCAGAACGCCCCCGCCGCGATGGGGCCTGCCGTCTGGCCGGGACCGAAGACCATATCGCGATACGACTTGCCTGCGGGAATCATCGGATAAACGTCGTCCTCGCGGGCGACGAGGACGTCCAGCAGATACGGCTCGCTCGGGTCTTCGAGCATGCGGGCGAGGGCGGCGGGCAACGCGTCTGCCCGGGTCACCCGGGCGCCCGCCACTCCATACCCCGCCGCAATCGTGACGAAGTCCGGATACGGACGCCCGTCGCCGGCCCCGTCCGGCGCGTTCGGATCGACAAGCGATGACGCAACGCGATTGCGTGCGTAGATCATGTCCTGCCATTGGCGCACCATGCCCAGCCACTGGTTGTTGATGACCAGCACCTTGACGCCCAGCCCATAGCGGCGGCAGGTCGACAGTTCGTTGACGGACATGTTCAGACTGCCGTCGCCGTCGATGTCGATGACCGGGACGTCCGGCAACGCCACTTTGGCACCGATCGCTGCCGGCAAGCCGAAGCCCATCGTGCCGAACCCCGCGCTCGACAGGAACGTGCGCGGCTGGCGAAGTCGCAGGTGCTGCATCGCCCACATCTGGTGCTGTCCGACGCCCGTGGTCACGACCGCTTGCGGCGGCAGGAGCGCCGCGAGCGCCGTAATGACAGCGACGCCCGTCAGCGCGCCCGCACAGTCTGCCTCATCGACCGCATCGACCGCATCGACCGCATCGACCGCATCCGCTGCGGCCGCCTGCCGGGGCGCCCGCAGCGGATGGGCCTCGCACCGCTCGCGCAAGTAGGCGTGCCAGTCCGGCACATTGCGGCGCGACGCGTGGGCCAGCAGGCCGGCAAAAGCGTCGCGCAGATCTGCATGCACGCCGAGCGCGACGGGCTTGTTCTTACCGATTTCGGCGGCGTCGACATCGATATGGACGATCGTGGCATGCCGCGCGAACGAAGCCGGATCGCCGATCACCCGGTCGTCGAAACGCACGCCGAGCGCCAGCACGAGGTCGGCTTCATTGACCGCGACGTTGGCCACGTAGGCGCCATGCATGCCAAGGGGGCCCAGCAGCAACGGATGGTCGTCGGGCATCGCACCCAGACCCATCATCGTGAGCGCCACCGGGCAATCGAGCACTTCGGCCAGTGCCACGAGCTGCGACCCGGTCTCCGAGGCGATGACGCCGCCCCCGGCGTAGATCACCGGGCGTTCGCTTCGGGCAAGCAGGGCGGCGATCCGTTGGGCGGTCTCGTCGCTCATGCCCGCCGGCACCGGTGCTGTGAAACGCTTGTCGGTCGGCTGATCGGGACGCGCCTGCTGAATATCCTTCGGAAAATCGAGCAAGACCGGCCCCGGCCGGCCCGCCATTGCGCAGGCGGCCGCTTCGCGCAACGCGGCGGGAATGTCCCGCGCCTCGCGGACCTGCCGGGCGAGCTTGGTCACCGGCTTGGTGATAGCGACGATGTCGACTTCCTGGAACGCGTTCTTGCCGAGCCAATGCGTGGCGACGTTGCCGGTGATGGCGAGAATCGGCACGGAATCGCTGGCGGCGTCGGCAATGCCTGTGACGAGATTCGTCGCGCCGGGGCCGGACGTCGCCAGACACACGCCGAGCTTGCCGGTGGCACGCGCATAGCCTTGCGCACCGAAGACCGAGCCTTGTTCGTGCTCTGTTCGTACCAGTGCGATGGCCACGCGCGAGAGCGCGTCGAGCATTTCGAGGTTGGCGCCACCGGGATAGCAGAAGACGGTATCCACGCCAATCTCGACCAAGGTCCGCGCAATCAGCTCTGCCCCCTTCGCAGACAACGGGGCAACAGGCTGGGCGACGGCGCCGGTCGCGGTTTCGGCAGCGGGGAGCGTCAGATCAAGTTTCATGGGTACGTGTATTCCTGCGGGATCCATCGAATCGGGAGGCATTGTGGCGGCCATTCGGCCCAATGAGAACCCAGCTTACCGGGATCGGCCAGCAAATGCTTCGCATATCGTTGACAAAACACCATTGATTTCACATGATTCATTCAAATATCAAGGCTATTTGGAATTAATCATGCAAATTGACGAATTCGACGAGAAAATTCTCGCACTGCTTCAAGAAGACGCTTCGCTCTCGGCCGCACAAATCGGCGAGCGCATCGGTCTGTCGCAATCGCAGTGCTGGCGTCGCATCGATCGGCTCGATGCCGAAGGCGTCATCGAGCGCCGCGTTGCGCTTATCGACCGCAAGAAGGTCGGATTGAACGTGATGCTGTTCGCTCACGTAAAACTGGCCGGCCACAATCGCAACGCGCTGCCCGAGTTCTCGAAGGCCATTCAGGATTTTCCGGAAGTGCTCGAATGCCACGTGCTCATGGGCAATGTCGACTTTTTGCTGCGCATCGTCACACGCGATGTCGAGGCTTATGAGCGATTCTTCTTCGAACGTCTTTCGCAATTGCCGATGGTCCAGGAGGTCAACTCGATGATCGCGCTCTCGCAGATCAAGTCGACGACGGTTCTGCCGATCGGCAACGGTAACGAGCGGTGAGGAGCGGTGAGGAGCGCCAAGAAGCGGCAATACGCCGTAGGCGACGCTCAGGCAGGGCGGCCGCGATCTTGGCGAGCATGCCGGCTCGACCCCGCGCGCTTCATGACACTACGGTGACCGAATCGTGTCACGATTTCCGCAGTAGACTGCTGACTGCCCTGCCCCGATGGCTGCGGCATGGAGGGCATCCGCGAAGGATATCGTCCCCGTTGGACACCGCCGTCGCGAGCCTCTATGCTTAAGCATTCACTCCAGGAGTCCTG
Organism: Pandoraea cepalis; assembly: GCF_902459625.1. Classification (NCBI taxonomy): domain Bacteria; kingdom Pseudomonadati; phylum Pseudomonadota; class Betaproteobacteria; order Burkholderiales; family Burkholderiaceae; genus Pandoraea; species Pandoraea cepalis. Next base: position 346,971 of record NZ_CABPRY010000003.1, on the reverse strand, counting down.
CATGAAACGTTGGTTCGGAATCGCTGCCGCAGCCGCCATTGTCGGGGTGACGGCCTGGTGCTTCATCCCCGCTCACGCCGCCCTGAAGAACGGCACCCCCGCCCCTGTTTTCTCTGCACAAGCCTCGCTCGGCGGCAAGGTCTTCACGTTCTCGCTGGCCGACGCCCTGAAGAAGGGCCCCGTCGTGCTGTACTTCTACCCGGCCGCGTTCACCGAAGGATGCACGATCGAAGCGCACGACTTCGCAGAAGCCACCGACAAGTTCAAGGCGATGGGCGCCACGGTCATCGGCGTTTCGCACGACAACATCGAAACGCTCAACAAGTTCTCCGTGTCCGAGTGCCGCAGCAAATTTGCCGTGGCGGCCGACACGGATCAGCGCATCATGCGGGCCTACGACGCCGTGCTTTCGCTCAAACCCGACTATGCCAATCGCGTCTCGTATGTCATTGCCCCCGACGGCCGGGTGATCTACAGCTATGTGAGCCTCAATCCGGATAAACACGTCACCAATACGATGGAAGCGGTTCGCAAATGGCGCGACGCACATCCGTCGTGATCGCGACATCCACACAGGAGAAGGCGGCATGAAAGCGACCGGACGCGCACAGACGCGCGGCGAAGAACTCGCCAATAGCGCGAGCCACGGCATTGCCTGCATGGCCGCCCTCGCCGCCACGCCCGCCCTGTTCACGGCGGTCCGCCCGCCGTTGCCAAGTACGGGAGAGCAGATCGGCATCGGCGTGTTCGCCATCACCATGGTGATCGTCTATCTCGCGTCCGCGCTATATCACGGCTTGCCCGATGGCCGTGCGAAACGGCTGTTCATGCGTGTCGATCATTGCGCCATTTTTCTCTTCATTGCCGGGACGTACACCCCCTTTACCGTCAAGATCCTTCACGACCCTTGGGGCTGGCCGCTGCTGACCGGCGTATGGGCCATGGCCATTGCCGGGCTGGTCGCCAAGGGACTCGGCCTGCTCGACCGGCCGCTCGTCTCCACCCTGCTCTATGTTGGGCTAGGCTGGATCGCCGTGCTGGTCGCCGGTCCGGTGCTCGCCGCCATCCCCGGCCCTGGCGCAGACTGGCTGTACGCCGGCGGCGTTGCCTACACCGTCGGCGCCCTTTTCTACTCGCTCGACGGCCATATCAAATTCGGCCATCTGGTCTGGCATCTATTTGCCATCGGCGGCACGGCCTGTCACTTTCTCGCCGTCTACCGCTACGTCTGATCGTCCAGCGCGATCCGGCAGTCCGTGAGCTTCTCGGCCAGCCGATCGCATCGCGCCGTCAACGCCGGATCGCCGAACATCCGGCACGCCCCGCGCATGCGATGCAGCAGCGCCTGCGCCGCGTCGATGTCCTCCGCGCGACGTGAGGCGATCAGGCGGCGAAAGCGCGCAAGATCCTTCGCCATTTCCTCGCGCATCACGCGACGTGCGTATGGATCGTCATGCAGCGGCGGCCGCGATGCCTTCGGGCGCTCACCCGCATTCGGCGGCGCAACGCATTCGCTCACCTCGCACGGCCACCGCACCGCCAAGGTCTGCGCCAGCCGTTGGCGCGATACCGGCTTCGTCAACACGCCGTCGATACCGGCGTCTCGTGCTGCCCGCGCGCCGACGACCGACCCCGTCACCGCGAACACCACGGGCGATGCGCGACCGAGCACCGGGGCCAACGTGCGAAGCGTCTTCGCCAGCGTCAGGCCGCATGCACCGCCGAGCTGCACATCGGTGAGCACGACATCGACCTCTTGCGCCGTCCAATGGAGCAACGCCTCGCTCAGATCGCCCGCACGCGCGACAACGCAACCGAGCGACGACAACTGTTCGCCGAGGATCTTGCGATTCATGACGTGGTCGTCCACCACCAGCGCACGCAACCCGGGACGCACGTCGACGTGCGCAACAGGCACCGCCGGCGTCGACGCGGGCGGCGAAGCCATGGTCGGCGCGGGCGACGCGGGCGACTCGCATGCGTCAGCGCGAGCGACGCCGGAGGAAGGCACGGCATCGGGGGTGGCAAAGGGTACCGATAACTGAAAGCGGGCGCCGGTCGTCGACGGCTCAACGCTGAGCGCGCCCCCCATGCGCCGCGCCCATTGCTGGGCGATCCACAATCCCAGCCCGGAGCCGGGCACCGAGCGGTCGGCACGGGCAAATGCCGCGAAGACGGCATTTTCCATGCCCGCCGGAATGCCGGGCCCGGTGTCGCAGACGTGAATCGTCAGTTGCCCCGTACCGGCGTCGCGCCGCTTCCCGGGCAACGCAGCGTCGTGCGTCGCAGCGTCGTGCCACGATGCCTTGACCGCCACACCGCCACAGACGGTGTATTTCAGCGCATTGTCGAGCAGCGTTCGCAGGATCTGGCGCAAGCGGGCAGCGTCTCCCTGCATCATGACGGGCACCTCGGTGGGAATATGGCACTCGAGCACGAGCCCTTTGGTGTGCGCCGCCCCAGCAAACCCGTCGACCTCCGCGTCGAGGCACGCGCGCACCTCGAAAGCGGCCTCGCGAAGCGGGAGTTCCGTGACGTCGTCCTGCCCCAGGTGCAGCACGTCGTCCACCGCGCTCGCAACGACGCCGAGCATATTGCGCATGGCGCCAAGTCGTTCCCTTGGCGCCATCGCGCCCGCATCGACAGGCGGGTCACCCGGGGCACGCCTGTCCTCCAGGCTGCCGGCCTCGCCCCAAAGCGCATCCAGATGCCCTTGCAGTACCTGCAACGGGGCGCGCAATTCGTGCACCAATGCCAGTCGAAAGGTACTGGCAGCCCATGGGGCATCACTGCCCCACCCTTCCGGCCCGCTTGACGTTGCCACGTGTGCCCCGTCGGAGGCAAACCCGCCGACATCGCGGCCGCCGCGCGGGAATTTGAATTTGTCGAGATTCATCGCGTCGTTGACGCCGCATCACGATTCGCGCGTTTTGGCGTACTGAAGAAACCGTAAGAGTCTTCAAGTCTGGCCTTTTGCAAGACGTTTGCGACTGCGCAAATTCCGATCTTCTCTTGTGGACGCCGCACTTTCGGAATCGCCCGAGCCGAACGGCTTAAGTTCTGCCTCTCATCTGCCGATAATCCCTATGACCCGTTCTGGAGACACCGACGGGCAGGGAGGCCGCGCGCGCTGACTCTGCGGCCCAGGCATTCAAACTATCGATCCCTATGTATAAGAACATTACGATTCGGACCAGTCTGACACTGGTCCTCGGTTTGCTTGGCGCACTACTCGTCCTCGTTAGCGTCCTGGGCCTCCAGGCGCTAGGGTCCAGCAATGCCTCCCTGAGCGAGATGGCCACGCAGGACACGCCTGCCCTGGCCGAGGTCAAGGGAACTGCGGAGCAGATGCTGCGCAACCGCCTGGCGATGGCGGCCTATGCCTCATACGTCAGCCTGGGCGCCGACCCGGACGAGTCGGAGAAAGTCCTCAAGCGGGGCAGCCAATACATCGCTGCGTCGGACGCCCTGTGGAGCGATTATCTGAAACGTCCCAAAGAAGATGCGCACGAAGCGGAGTTGGCCAAGTCAACCGACGCCAAGCGCCGCGCCTTTTTCGATCAGATCGTCACGCCTGCGCTCAACGCCCTGAAACAAGGCGATGTGGCTGGGTTCCATCAGATTCAGGCGCGCGTCGCCCCGCCGGCCTATGCCGCGCTCGATGCGGCCATGCGCGAGTTGCAGGAAATCCAGATCGCGCGGCAAAAGGCCCGATTCGACGTGGCCCAGCACCGCTACAACGTCATGCGCATCACCTTGGGGGCAACCCTGGCCGTTGCGCTGCTCCTCGCGCTGTGGGGCCGCGCCATGCTCGCGCGCGCCGTGCTGCGTCCGATTCGCGACGCCATCTCGCATTTCGAGCGGATGGCCGCCGGCGATCTGAGCCAGCGCGTCGAGCAACACACGCGTAACGAGATGGGCCAACTGTTCGGCGCCCTCGGCCGGATGCGCGACGGTCTCGCCAGCACGGTCGGCACGGTGCGCGAGAGTACGGAAGCCATTCACGCGAACGCTCACGAGATTGCCGAAGGCAACGCCAACCTCTCGCAGCGCACGGAAGCGCAAGCGTCGTCGCTGGAGCAAACAGCGGCGAGCATGGAAGAGCTGACCGCCGTGGTCAAACAAAATGCCGAAAACGCCCGAGCCGCCAGCCAACTCGCCGTCACCGCTTCGGAGACCGCGTCGCGCGGTGGCGACGTGGTGCAGGAGGTCGTGACGACGATGCGCGACATCGCCGCGGCGTCGCAAAAAGTCACCGATATCCTGACGGTCATCGACGGCATTGCCTTTCAGACGAACATCCTGGCGCTCAACGCAGCGGTCGAAGCCGCCCGCGCTGGCGAGCAGGGCCGCGGCTTTGCCGTGGTGGCAGGCGAGGTCCGCACATTGGCGCAGCGCAGCGCGTCGGCGGCCAAGGAAATCAAGGGCTTGATCGAGGCGTCGGGCAACCGCGTCGAGACGGGCACCCGCCTGGTCGAGCGCGCGGGCGAGACGATGGTGGATGTCGTGCAGTCGGTCAAACGCGTGACCGACATCATGGGCGAGATCTCGGCGGCCGGTGTGGAGCAGTCGAGCGGCATCGAACAAGTCAACCGGGCCGTGACGCAAATGGACGAAATGACGCAGCAGAACGCCGCGCTCGTGGAAGAGGCCTCCGCCGCGGCTGCCGCGCTGGAAGCGCAGGCCATGCGCCTGCGCGAGTCGGTCGCACTGTTCCGACTGTCGGATCACGAAGCCGTGCGCCCCCCCGCGCTCAACGAGACCGTCGCGACGCTCGACACGCCCCCGGGCCGACTGGCGCTCGCAGCTTGAGGATCGCCACCGCCGATCAAATGCTCGCGCGCTGCTCGAAGCCTTTGATCGGCGCATCCGCAACCCAGGCCTTGTCGACTTCGCACGATGAGACCTGCGCGTGCTGCGGCCCCTCGCGCATCCATTCGCACAACGCGAGTAGCTGATCGGCCTCCCCCTGCGCGATGGCCTCGACCGTACCGTCGCGCCGGTTGCGCACCCAACCGCTGAGTCCGATCCGGCGCGCCTCGTCCACGCACGCGGCGCGATAGCCGACGCCCTGCACCAGCCCATGCACTACGATCTGCCACGTTGCCGTCATGGCCCCTCCTACGGTGATGGACGATGGGCAAGTCCACGCGAAACCAACGGACGAAGGGCCCGATCGAGACCGAGCCTTGTCATTACGTTAGCACACCGCCGGGGCCCGTCTAGTACACGTCGCGGCGATAGCGCCCCTGCGCCGACAGGTCGAGCAGGACGTCCGTCCCGATGGCATCGGCGAGCGCGGCATCCACTGCGGGCGCCATGCCGGAGAGGCTGCCGCACACATAAATCGACGCGCCGCGCGCCACCCAGGCCGCAATGTCCTGCGCGGCTTCGCGCACCCGATCCTGGACGTAGCGGCGTTGCGCCTGATCACGCGAATACACGCGGTCAAGGCGCGCAATACCGCCCTGCGCGTGCCACGCACACAACGTCGTGTCGTGGAAATCATCGTGCGCCGCGTGACGCTCACCGAAAATCAGCCAGTTGCGCCGCTGTCCGTTAGCGATACGTTCGGCAAGGTGCGCTCGCAGTCCGGCCAATCCCGTGCCGTTACCGATCAGGATCATGCCGCGCCCCGTCGCCGGGCCGTGAAAGCCGGGATTCGGACGCACGCGCATCGACACAGACTCGCCCAACGCAACGCCCTCGGTGAGCCAACCGGAACCCAGGCCCAGCGAGCCATCGGGATGGCGAACCTGGCGCACGAGCAACATCAGTCGCCCCTCGTCGCAGGTCGATGCAATCGAGTACTCGCGCACGGGCAACAGCGCCAGACGCGCCAGCCAGTCCTGCAGATCGATGCCTGCCGGCGGTGCGGTGTCGGGCAACTGGCATTCGCGCAACGCGTCGCCCAGCGTCGTCTCGCGGCCCGCGACGCTCACCCGCACGTCGCGTGCCCAGACACTCCTCGAGAGGAAGGTGTCCACGCGTGCGACCGAGTGGCGCGGTCGCACGTCAACCCGATCGCCCGCCATCCATTGCACGCCCGACGGCAGGGTGAACGCCAGGTGATAGGCCGGCAAACCAGCGCTGCCGGGATTGAGCAGGTCGCGCTCGACCAACGCCCACGGCTGAAAGCGAGGGCCGTCGTGTGGCTTCGACGCCGCCAGCGGATGGCCGAACCACTCGCCAAGCCGATCTTGCCAGTGCACCCACGCGCCCGGATCGCCACGGTCGACTTCGATGGGCTCGAACGCCGCCACGCCGCCCTGCGCGCGCAACCAACCATCGAGTTTGCGGCCGAATCCGCAGAATCGGTCGTAATGACTGTCCCCCAACGAGAGCATCGCGAAGCGCAACGTCGGCAAGGCCATCGCCCGATTCATCAGTTGCTGTGCAAAGCGGCGCGCGCTGTCGGGCGGCTCGCCATCGCCGAACGTGCTGACGATGAACAGCGCCCGCCTGGCCGAGCCGAGTTGCGCCTGACCGATGCGCGCCAACGGCTGGATCTGGGCCCGGACGCCCGCGCCTTCGAGCATGCCCGCCGTCTGCCACGCCAGGTCTTCCGCCACGCCACTCTGACTGGCGTAGCCGATCAGCACCCCATCGTCCGCTAACGCCCCCCCCGCAGCGACCGGCGAGCCAGACCTCGCCACGACCGGACGCGATGCCGCCAGCGCGCGCTGTTTCCTGCGGCGGTCCAGATACAGCATCCAGCCCGTGACGAAAAACACCGGCATCATCAGGCTCGAGAGCATCATGACAACGACGCCCGCGGGTCCAAAGAAGCTGCCGCGATGCAGCGCGTAGATGCTCGCCATCCATTGGCCGCCCATGGTTTTCCGAGCGTACCGGTCTTCGTTGCGAATCGCGCCGGACGCCGCATCGATCTCCAGATGGTTGAACGCCCGCTCGTGCGGCGCCGACGTGTCGAGCCATGTCACCTGCAGCGGCCCGCCGGATTTCTGCGCCGGACGCAGGGACACCTTGGTGTAATCCGGCACATGACCGGTGAAGCTGCGCCACGCCGTGGCCATCTCGGTTGTCGTCGTCGCGGCCAGATCCGGCAGCGCCGCCGGCTTGCCTTCGCCGTGCGCGCTCCGCGCCGGCGGGGCAGCCGGCTTATTGCGCACCGGCGGCGACACGCCCGCGATTGAAAACAGCATGCCGCGCCACCAATCGTATGACCAATACAAGCCTGTCGTGGCGGAGAGCAGATACGGCACCAGCACCATCGTGCCGATCACGGCGTGCAGGTTCCAAAGGAATGGACGACCGCGCTTCTTGAAATCGATATGAAACCAGGCTCGCCAGTGACCCACCCGTCGCGGCCAACGCAGATACAGGCCACTCAGCGCCAGCACGAACAGCAGCAAGGTGGCCGCCGCCGTAATCTGCTTGCCGATTCCGTCCACCGTGAGGAAACGGTGAATATCCATAATGAACCGGAAGACGGCGTCGGCCTGCGACCGGCCAAGCATCTGCCCGGTGTAAGGGTCGACGAAATAGGTCTCGCCGCGCGGCCCATCGCCCACGGACAGCCGCACGCCGACCGCGTCTTGCGGCGCGCGCGTCATCGTCATGAGCAGAACGCGCCGGTCGGGCGCCGCCTGATGCACGCGCGCGAGCAACTCGGGAATGGGCAGCGGCGCCGTGTCGCGCACCGCTACGGTCATCACGCCCGGACTGAAGGCCCGTGTCAGGGCGTCGTCATAAGAAAGCAGCGCGCCGGTCAGACCGACGACGGCCAACACCAGCCCGGCAGAAATGCCGAAGCCCCAATGCAACTGAAACCAGAGTCTTTTCATCATCGTTGTCGTCCGGCGCACGTTCGAGCGCCGGAATCGGCGCATGCGCGGCAGGTGTGCCGTGCCGCCGTCCCCGATGGTCCACTTTACGGCAATTGTGGAATGTTATTGCAAACGATTCTCATATTCAATACCAATTTAACTTTCCTAACCTTGTAGGCGTCATCCGACAAGCGTTTCATGGAACGGACGACTTCCTGTCGGTTTTTGACGGGGTAGGATGATGTCTTGCGCGCGGATGTCCGCGCTCCCGCCCACCGAACCGCCGCACGTCACGTCTCGTCTGCCCTCCCCTGCGCCCGCCGCTCGGCCCCGGCTATGACCTATCGACCTGCGGCACGATAGCGACGGAGTGCCATGCAACCCCTAGCGTCTTCCCCGTCCGCCACACGGCACACGACACCGGCCGACACTTGCCACGTCGATGTCACCACGGTCGCCTTCTTTTTCGACCTCGACGGCACGTTGGCCCCGCTCGCGCCGCGTCCCGACGCGGTCAGACTGCCGCTCGACACGGCCAATGTGCTCGCCAGTCTGTTCCACCGCGCGTGCGGCGCCATGGCCGTCGTCTCGGGGCGCGCCATCGACGATATCGACGGCCTGCTCGCCCCGCTACGCTTGCCCGCCGCCGGCCTGCACGGCGCGGAAATCCGCCATGCCGACGGCAAACGCGTTCGCGCCGAGGGCTATGCCGTCGACATGGAGCGAATTGCGTCGATGATCGCGCCGCTGCACGCGCTCGTCGCCCAGCACTCCGGCCTATTATTGGAGAACAAGGGCAGCGCGCTGGCCCTGCACTACCGTGGGGCCCCTGAACTGGCGAGCGTGGCGCGCGACACCATGCGCGCCCTGGCCGAGCTGCATGCCGAGCGCTTCGTGCTGCAACCCGGCAAGCTGGTCTTCGAGCTGCGTGCGCGCCACGTCAGCAAGGGCCGCGCCATTACCACCTTGCTGCAAGAGGTGCCGTTCGCCGGTCGAACGCCGCTCTTCGCGGGCGACGACCTGACCGACGAGGCCGGGTTTGCCGAGGTGAATGCGCTGGGCGGCATCACGATCAAGATCGGCGACGGCGAGACGTGTGCCCGCCACCGTCTGCCGTCGCCCGAGGCCCTCACGGCCTGGCTGCTGACATTGCCGCCCGCGAGCCCCCCCTCACCCTCAAAGGAGAACGGAGCATGAGTCGCCTGGTCATCGTATCGAATCGGGTCGCCCCCATCACCGAGGGCAAACCGACCGCAGGCGGACTGGCGATCGGTGTGTACGAAGCACTCAAGGATACCGGCGGCATGTGGTTCGGCTGGAATGGGGAAATCGACGCCGAGCCGGCCACGGTGCCCGAGATCGCCCATCGCAACAACGTCACGTTCGCGACCGTGCCGCTCACGCGCCGCGACTACAACACCTACTACCGTGGCTTCTCGAACGCGACCCTGTGGCCAACCTTCCATTACCGCGACGACCTCACGCGCTACCAGCGCGACGATTACAACGGCTACCGCCACGTCAACGCGCGCTTTGCCGCGCTGCTCGCACCGCTGCTTGAGCCCGACGACCTGATCTGGGTGCACGACTACCACCTGCTGCCGTTCGCGCAGGCGTGTCGCCAGATCGGCGTACAGCAGCGACTCGGCTTCTTTCTGCACATTCCGTTCCCCTCGCCACAGGTCCTCATGACCGTGCCGCCGCACGAAGCGCTGGTGCGCGCGATGTGCGAGTACGACCTCGTCGGCTTCCAGACCGAAACCGACCGCACCGCGTTTACCGACTATCTGGTGCGCCACGCCGGTGCGACCCTGCACGACGATGGCACCGTCACGGCCTTTGGTCGCACGCTGCGCACAGGCGTCTATCCGATCGGCGTGTATCCCGACGAGATTGCGCAGCAGGCGACCGCGCGCGCGACGGTCAAGCACATCCTCGATCTGAAACAGGGGCTGCAGGACCGCAAGCTCATCATGAGCGTGGATCGCCTCGATTATTCGAAGGGGATGCTCGAACGATTTCGCGCGTTCGAGCGCCTGCTCGAGCTGTGGCCGAACCAGCAAGGTACCGTGAGTTTCGTTCAGGTCGCGCCGCCCAGCCGCTCGGACGTGGCGGGCTATGGGGAAATTCGCCAACAGTTGGAAACCGAGGCGGGGCATATCAACGGGCGCTTCTCGGATCTGGCCTGGACGCCGCTTCGCTATATCAACAAACGCTACGCTCACGAAGTCCTGATGTCGTTCTTCCGGGCGTCGCAGGTGGGTTACGTCACGCCGCTGCGCGACGGCATGAATCTCGTGGCCAAGGAGTACGTGGCGTCGCAGGATCCGGCGGATCCCGGCGTTCTGGTGCTGTCGTGCTTCGCGGGCGCCGCTCAGGAACTGGACGGCGCGCTGATCGTGAATCCCTATGACATCGACGGCATGGCCGAAGCGTTGCGCACGGCGCTGAACATGTCACTTTCGGAGCGCCAGACGCGCCACGCCAGCATGATGGCGACGCTGCGCGAGCACAATCTGTCGACGTGGCGCAACCGCTTCATCGCCGATCTTCGACCGCCGACGATCGCCGCTAAACCAGCCTTGCTGCGTACGCAACCGGCCGCGGCCTGAGCAGCCTGAGTCGACGGGTGAAAGTCACCAGACGGCGCGCCGCACGACGCGCCGCCAGGATCTGCCACGATAAAGTCGCGACGGGCGGACCGTCTTACTTGCCCGCCGGACGCGACTGCTGCATCTGCGCCAAACGTTTTTGCAAGCCGTCCGCGATTTCCTTCTGGTGGGTTTGCTTGGCAAAGTCGATGGCCGTCATGCCGATCTGGTTCTTGAGACGGACATCCGCGCCGCCATCGAGCAGCACCTTGCACGTGGTGATGTGACCGCCGCGCGCGGCCATCATGAGCGGCGTGGTGCCGTTGGGCGACTCGGCATCGACGTAAGCGGATGCGTCCAGCAGGATCTGCACGATGTCATCGTGCCCGTTGGTCGCGGCGTAATGCAGCGGCGCCCAGCCCTTCTTGTTGACTTCGGCATCCTTGTCGATGAGCAGCTTGACCATCGGCGTGAGGCCTTGCAGCGAGGCGATCATCATCGCATTCTCGCCTGCCGCGTTGGTCGCATCGAGATCCGTGCGTTTATCGTCGATAAGCAGGCGCGCCACGTCCACCGACTTTTCGCGCATCGCGATCACCAGCAGCGGGTTGCCCTTCTCGTCCGTCGAATTCGGGTCGACCCCCGCCTTGAGCGCTTGGGCGATGGATTTCGTGTCGTTGAAGACGACCGCCTTGACCAGAGCGCTATTGGACGTGGCGGCCGTGGCGCATGCCGTCAGACAAAGCACGCTGAGCAACATCCAGGCTCGGATCATCGAAAATTTGCGCATTGGGAGCTCCTGTCGGTAGTCCGGTAAATAACGGAAAAGCAGTTCGGTCGATTGGGGGCACGGGTCGTACGGTTCAGGGCTTTGCCGTGGCGAACAGGCGGAAGAAATTCTCCGTCGTGACATCGGCGATCTTCTGCAGCGGCTCGCCGCGCAGATCGGCGATAAATTCGGCCACATGCCGCACGTAGCCCGGCTGATTGAGCTTGCCGCGATACGGCACGGGCGCGAGGTACGGCGAATCGGTCTCGATCAGCATGCGATCGAGCGGCACGCGCCGCGCCACGTCCTGCAAATCGCGGGCGCTCTTGAACGTGACGATGCCGGAGAACGAGATATAGAAGTTCTGATCGAGCGCGCCTTGTGCGACCGCCCAGCTCTCGGTGAAGCAGTGCATCACCCCGGCGGGCTCGCCCGCCTGCTCTTCGCGCATGAGGCGCAGCGTATCCTCGGCGGCCGCGCGCGTGTGAATGATCAGCGGCTTACCGGTGAGGCGCGCGGCACGAATATGCGTGCGAAAGCGCTCGCGCTGCCACGCCATGTCTTCGATGCTGCGACCTTCGAGCCGGTAGTAGTCGAGTCCGGTTTCACCAATGGCCACGACTTTCGGGTGCGCGGCCAGACGCACGAGGTCGTCGACGCTCGGCTCGGGCGTGTCTTCGTAATCGGGATGGACACCGACCGAGGCGTACACGTTGTCGTGCTGTGCTGCGATGTCCAGCACCTGCGGCAGCGTCGGCAGGTCGACCGAAACACACAGGGCGTGGCTCACCTTGTTCTCACGCATGCGCGCGAGCAAGTCGGGCATCTGCTCGGCCAGTTCCGGGAAATTGATATGACAATGCGAATCGATGAACATGATGTGCGATCGGTGTCCGGTGCCCTGCGTCAAAGCGACGCCGGCCCACCGAACAACTGTTGGTATTGCAGGAAAAGGGCCTCGAGCAGCACGCGGGTATTGAGCGGGTGATTCTGCACCTGACGCTGCTGCGCCAGCTCTCGCAGGAAGCCGAGCAGGCGCACGTCGTCCGTCGCGTCACCGCAGCGGCGCAACGCCTGGGCATGGCTCGGGAAGAAGCGTACGGTGCCCGCCATGCGCTGCGCGAGCACATCGAAGCACCAGCGTTGCAGCGTCTCCAAAATGCCCGGCAAATTGCCCTTGTGCAGTTGTTCGGCACAGGCAAAGCCGTCGATCGCGGCGCCCTGCGCGAGCTGGCCGACCAGCCAGTCGCGCCAGGCGCGCTCGTCCGGCTCGGCGAGTGCGCGGGCGGCGAGCGGTGCCCCGCCGGTCTCGGCCAGTACCGCCGCGGCGGTGGCGGCGTCGAGTCCCGCGTCGCCCATCAACCATTGCGTTGCCTGCGCGTGATCGGGCCGGGTCAACACCATGCGCCGGCAACGCGACAGAATCGTCGGCAGCAGACGGTCAGGCTGCGTCGTCACCAGCAGGAACACCACGCCCTCGGGCGGCTCTTCGAGCGTCTTGAGCAGGGCATTCGCGGCATGCACGTTGAGCGCCTCCGCCGGATAGAGCAGCACCACGCGTCGCCCCTGACGGTGCGAACCCAGGCTCGCGAAGTCGATCACTTCGCGTACCTGCTCGATCTTGATTTCCTTGCTCGGTGTCTTGGTTTTCTTGTCGCCCTCGGCTTCAGCGCGGGCGTCGGCACCGGGCAGGCTATCGGCCAATATTTCAGGACAGACGGCACGAAAATCCGGGTGATTGCCGCTGGAGAACCATTGGCACGCACCACACGTGCCGCATGGCAGGTGGTCGGCGCGCGGCGATTCGCACAGCAGGGCCTGCGCGAACGTGCGGGCGAGCGCCAGCTCGCCAATGCCGGGCACCGCCTGCAACAGCAGCGCGTGTGGCATCTGGGCGCGCAGGTCGTTCAGGCGTGTCCAGTCCTGTGACTGCCAGGGATACAGCATATGGGCTCCTTGGCCGACAAATGCGTCGGGCGAGACAGCGAAATTACGCCATGGCGAATTCGCGAAATACCGACGCTGCGAGTCGGTCGAACAAGCGGATTATCGCGCGTCAGCGCGGCCCGTGCCCGGGCACGCCCAGACGGGCGAATACGCCCGCGAGTTGTCCTGCAATGGCCTCGATGCTTTGCGCGGCGTCAATCACGACGAATCGCTCCGGCGCGGCCTTGGCGCGACGCAGGTACTCGTCTCGCACCCGTGTGAAAAACGCCGCCGATTCGCGCTCGAACTTGTCCGGCGCCCGGGCGCCCGCCAGCCGCGCGGCGGCAATCGCCGGATCGAGATCGAACAGAATCGTCAGATCGGGTTGACGCGTGCCCTGCACCCATTGTTCGAGGATCGCCAGCTTGTCGCGTGACAGCCCCCGCCCGCCGCCCTGATAGGCAAACGTCGCATCGGTGAAGCGATCGGAGACGACCCAGTCGCCGCGCGCGAGCGCCGGCTCGATCACCTTCGCCAGATGCTCGCGGCGTCCGGCGAACATCAGCAGCGCCTCGGTTTCGAGATCCATCGGCTCATCGAGCACGAGCTTGCGTAACGCCTCGCCCAAGGGCGTGCCGCCCGGCTCGCGCGTGGCGACGACGCTGCGCCCCACACTGGCGAGACCCTGACGCAGCGTGTCGACAAAGGCGTTGACGTGCGTACTCTTGCCTGCGCCGTCGATGCCTTCGAACGTGACGAACCTGCCCGGCACCGCAGCCGTGGCCTCGGGGGAATGCGTCATTGCTCACCTCGCTGAAATTTGTCCACGGCGCGATTGTGCTCCTGGAGGTTCGCCGAGAAATGGCTCGTGCCGTCGCCGCGCGCCACGAAGTACAGCGCGTCGGTCGACGCGGGATTCAACGCCGCCGCAAGCGACGCCATGCCCGGTAGCGCGATCGGCGTCGGCGGCAGGCCGGCGCGGGTGTACGTGTTGTAGGGCGTGTCCGTCTGCAAGTCGCGCTTGCGCAGGCGCCCTGTATACAGATCCCCCATGCCGTAGATCACCGTGGGATCGGTCTGCAGCAACATACGCTTGCGCAGCCGATTGACGAACACGGCCGCGACCTGGCCGCGCTCCACCGCCTGCCCGGTTTCCTTCTCGATGAGCGACGCCATGATAAGCGCCTCGTACGGTGTCGTGTAGGGCAACCCGGGCGCACGCGCGGCCCAGGCCTCGTCCAGGCGCTTCTGCATCAGGCGATAGGCCCGCTTGTAGATATCGACATCGCTCGTACCTTTCGGAAACAGGTAGGTGTCGGGAAAGAACATGCCCTCGGCTTCCGCACGATCGGCGCCCACGAGCTGCATGAGATCCGCGTCGGGAAGCCCGGCCGTGTCGTGCCGCAACGCCGGGTTCGCGTCCAGTTCGGCGCGCATCTTCTTGAAGGTCCAGCCCTCGATGATGGTCACGACATACTGGTTGACGTCACCACGCGCGAGCTTTTCCATCACCTCGAACGGCGTGATGCCGGTCGCAAACTCGTAATTGCCCGACTTGAGCTTGGTCCCCACGTCCATGACGCGAGCCAGCAGATTGAACAGCAGCGGTTGTACCGGCACGCCGCCGGTACGCAATTGCGTCGCCACGCTGCGCACCGAGCTGTAGGGTTTGATCGTGACGTCGAGCGTTGGCTTGCCCAACTGCAAGGGGGCTTGCGCCCAATAATAGAATGCGCCGCCCGCCGCGAGCGCAGCGACAATCAACAGTACGAACAGGCGTTTGATGAAAGACATGAATTGCAGGGTAAGCCATCCAGCGACGGCAGCGGGTTCGGGGGACTCGGTCAGACAGCGTGGCGCCGACGGCGTCGAGCGGCGCGTTTTGCGCGTCGAACCGAGCTCGCACGTTCTGGCGGAAGACCCAATATAATACTTTGACTTGCCGAACCCTCACAGATTGACAGCCACCTTCGTTTATGACCTCCCAATGGCGTGATCTCCTGCCGCAAGCGGCAGACGTGAATTCCCCCGATATTTTGTCCAACGCGAGCGCACGCGCCGCCCAGTTCGACGCCTTGCAAACCGGCAGCTTCGTCGCGCTGGCGAGCGACACCGGCCTGATCGCCCTGAGCGGCGCCGATGCCGCGAGCTTTCTGCACGGCCAACTGACCAACGACGTCGAGCGCCTGGCGCCCGCACAGGCGCGCCTGGCCGGCTACTGCTCGGCAAAGGGGCGCCTGCTCGCCACCTTCCTGATGTGGCGCGACGCGTCCGCCGACGCCACGATCTATCTGGCGTGCGACGCCACGGTGCAGGCTGCCGTACAGAAACGACTGTCGATGTTCGTCCTGCGGGCCAAGGTCAAGCTGACGGACGGTGCAGCCACGCACGTGTTGCTGCAGGTCGGTGGCCCGGCGGCGGAGGCCGTCCTCGCGAACACGTTCGCCGCGCTGCCCGCCGAATCGCTGGCCGTTGCCCACGCAACCCTCGGCGACGACGCGACCCACCTGATCCGACTGCCGGCGGCCGGCACGGCGCGCTCGCTCTCGCGCTTCCTCTGGAGCGTGCCGGTGGCGCGTGTCGCCGAGGCCTGGGCCTCGCTGGCGCAAGCCCCCGGGGTGGTCGCCGTTGCCCCGGCCCTCGCGGCATGGCTCGATGTGCATAGCGGCGTGGCGCGCGTCACGAGCGCGACGCAGGAGCAGTTCGTTCCGCAGATGGTGAACTGGGAGGTCGTGGGTGGCGTGAACTTCCGCAAGGGCTGCTATCCGGGCCAAGAGGTTGTCGCGCGCAGCCAGTATCGCGGCACCATCAAACGGCGTCTGCATCTGGCGCACGTCGATACCACGCAACCCGCACCGGGTCAGGAACTCGTCGAGACAAGCGATCCGGACCAGCCATGCGGCATGGTCGTGCACGCGGCACCGGCACCGAACGGCGGCTACGACGCGCTCGTCGAGGTGAAGCTCGCCGCGCGCGAAGCCGACGATGTGCGCCTTGGCGCCGCCGATGGCCCCGCGCTGACCTTCGCCGAATTGCCGTACGACATCGTGGACCCGACGGAGTCGCCCGCCTCGTCTGCGGCAGCGTCCTGACCGGCCGCCGCCGCGCCCGAGAATGGACTGCTACGTCTACTACCGCGTTTCATCGCACAACGCCGGCGCGGCCCGTCTGGCCGTCGCGCAACTCTTCGCGCTGACGGCAGCGCGCTTCGGCGTCACGGGGCGCCTGCAATGGCGCGCCGACGCCTCCGCCCACGACACCGCCGCCGGCACCACAACGTGGATGGAGCGCTACGACGGCGTCAGCGACGCGTTCGTCGCCGCGCTGGCGCCGTTGGCCACCGAGGCCGGCTTGACGGAGCGCATCGACGGCGAGCGTCACGCCGAGTGCTTTGTCGACGCCGAGCCGCCATGTGCCTGATCGTCTTCTCCTGGCAGCCCGAGGCCGCCACGCCGCTGGTCCTGCTCGCCAATCGCGATGAGTTCTTCGAGCGTCCCGCCGAACCGTTGCACTGGTGGCGCGATCGCCCGGACGTCCTTGCCGGCCGAGATCTGCGCGGCGGTGGAACGTGGATGGGCGTCAATCGTGCGGGACGCTTCAGCGCACTGACGAATTTTCGCGACGGGCGCGCGCCGATGGCGCCGAAAGACTCGCCATCGCGCGGCCTGCTCGTCTCGGCCATGCTCGATGCAACTTCGTTCGACGACGATCTGGTGCGCATCGAACGGCATGCGCACGAGTACACCGGCTTCAATCTTCTCGCGGGAGACTTGCCGGCGGGCAAGCTGTTCTGGTTGGGAAATCGCGCCCACCATGTCGGCGGTGCGGCACCGGCCGCCTTCGCCATGCCACTCGCTCAGGCCATCGCGCCCGGCGTCCACGGTCTGTCCAACGCCGTGCTCGACACCCCCTGGCCCAAGCTGGTCAGCCGCCGCGAGGCTTTCGCCCATGCACTGACACACAATGCCGACGACGCCAGCCTGCTGCGGATCATGCGCGATGCCAGCGAAGCGCCCGACAGCGCGTTGCCGGAGACGGGGGTCTCGCGCGCGTGGGAACGCTCGCTATCGGCGGCATTCATCGCGTCGCCCGCGTACGGGACCCGCTGCACCACGCTGCTCCGCTACCATCGTGACGGCACCGTCGACATGACGGAAGTCACCGTGACGCCAGGTCAGTCGCCCACGGTCTTGTCCGGCCGTCGCGATTTCACCTTCACCGCCCAGGCCACACTCGCTCGATAGTGCGACCCCTTCACGCCTGTCGCCTCAAGGGGATGCGGCCCGCCGTATCTGGATGACGCCCGAGACGTTCACCCAAAACGATCACTAGGCATTTCCTGATTTCCTGCGGAAACGCCACAAATTTCGCCTGACAGATATTTCGTTGTCTTACATTTGGCTATAATTGCTCGCCAACCATTTTGGGGGGCTATGGAAGGGCGACCCGATTCATTATCGAATCTCCCGCCATATCCGGCCGTATCGAGCGACGGCCGTGACAACGCATATTGCGAAACAGCGCGTGGCTCAGCAAAGCGGCAATCGCTTTTTTTCACTCAAACGCCATGCCAGACAACATCGACCCGCGAACGATGCGTCGCACAGCACCCTGGAGTTCGGAAGCCGTTCCCGCTGGGGAATCGACGCCGCTACCCGCGGTGCCCGCGCACTCGGCGACGGCTGGATCGTCCCGCACCGTTGCCCACTGGGCGTTGCCTGTGCGTCGGTGGGCCTATCGCCAGCATGACGCGGCGTCGGCTCGCAAACCGGACGTCGGCGACATCGATCCCATGCTGCGCCGGCGTCTGAGCCCGCTCGCCCGACTGGCGTTGTCGGCCGCCACGGCGTGCGGTCCGCTGCCGCCCAAGTGCCGGGTCGTGTACGCATCTCAGCACGGCGAGATCCAACGCACCACGCAAATGCTGGACGCGCTGGTTCGCGGCGAGCCGCCCTCGCCCACCGCGTTCAGTTTGTCGGTCCTCAATGCGACCCCCGGCGTGCTCAGCATTGCGCGCGACGACCGCTCGGCCATCAATGCCATCGCCGCGCTCGACGATACGCTTGGCTACGCATTGCTCGACGCATGGACGCAACATCGGGAGGCCCCCGACTCGCCGCTGCTGGTGATTTACGCCTTCGAGGCGCCGCCGGCCTGCTTTGGCCCGACGTCGCGCCAGATCGACGACAGCGCGAACGCTCTGGCGCTACTGATCGAATCCGATGCCACCGCGCGCCTGACCTGCACGATGCATCTGCCGACCGCCCGCGAGGCGCACGCTGAGCGCCGCGCGCAATGTCAGAGTCTGGTCACGTCGCTGCTGGAGGGCGGCAGCGACCTCTGGCGCGGCGAACGCCACGATTGGCAGTGGGAGTGGCACGAGGACGCACGTCATGCCGATGTCTGATGCTCATACACGACTGCGGTGGGAGCTCCTGCGGCGGCGCATGGCGTCGCTGTGGCTATGGTCGTGCTTCGCCGTCGGCGGTCTCCTCTTTTCGCTGATCGTATTCCCCGCGCTGCTATTGCTTCCGATGTCCGCGCGCCGACGACGCCGCTGCGCCATGGCTATCGTGCATCATGGCTTCGCCGCGCTTGTCGCGGCTTCGCGTGCCCTGGGCGTCATCCGCTTCGACATCCAGAATGCCGAGAAACTGCGGCACCTGGGCCGCGCCATCGTGATCGCCAATCACCCGTCGTACATGGACGTCATGGTGTTGCTCTCACTCATGCCGCGCGCCTGCTGCATTGTCACCAGCCGGCACTGGCGCAACCCGCTGTTCGCCGGCATCGTACGCGCGGCCGGCTATCTGCGTAACGACGGCGGACCCTCGCTCGTCGGTGCCAGCGAAGCGGCGCTGGCCGATGAGGTGCCCCTCATCGTATTTCCCGAAGGCACACGCAGCCCGTCGCGAGGCCAGCTCGGCAAGTTCTCCCGGGGTTTCGCGCACATCGCGCTGGCGCATGACTGCCCGATCCTGCCCGTGTTGATCGACTGCGATCCTCCTGCCTATACGAAACAACACCGGTGGCACTCGCTGCCCCCCTCTACACCGACCCTGCGCGTTCGCGTGCTGGAAGACGACTTGAGCGAGCACGTGGCTGTCACGCCGGCAAACCGGGCGCGCACAACGCCCGCCAGGCCGGTTCGCTTCGCGCCCGCCAACGAGGACGTGCTTGCGCCATTGGCGGCGAGACGCCTGACGGCGCTCGCCGAACATTTTTTCATCGATCAGATTTCTCAACATGGCTTCACTAGAACTTGAAATCAAGCAACTGATCGTCCAGTCCCTTGAACTGGAAGACATTGCGGTGGACGACATCGCCGACGACATTCCCTTGTTCGGCGATGGCCTCGGCCTGGACTCCATCGATGCGCTCGAGTTGGGCATCGCCCTGCGCAAGCGCTTCGGCCTGCAAATCGAAGCGGGCGACGACGCCGCGCGCGCCCAGTTCCGCAGTGTTGCCACCCTCGCCCAGTTGCTGCGCGACCGCGGCTGCGCCCAGAAGGAAACCGAATGATGAGTTCTTTGACGTTGCCCTTGTCCGACGAAGACATCCTTTCCCGTTTGCGCACCATCCTGCACGACACCTTCGAGATCGAACCCGAACGGGTGACCTTGCAGGCGCACCTGTTCGAGGAGCTTGACCTCGACAGCATCGATGCCGTAGACCTCGCCATCCAACTACAGCGCCTGACGGGCAAACGCATCAAGCCCGACGAGTTCAAGAGCGTGCGCACCGTCGACGACGTTGTGGCGGCCGTGCGTACGTTGCTCAACGACTGATCGTCCGGCATGCCCCGACTTCACGCCGACGCGCCAGCGTCATTGCCGCGCACACCACAAGCCCGAGTCCGCTGGCCCGCTGTCGTCGCGGCGCTCGCCTACCCGGTGCTGATCCTCGCCGGAATCTCGCTGGTTCCGCCGCGCTATCTGGCACTGCTGCTCCTTGTCGGCCTCGGCCTGCGATACCAGCGCAACTTGCGCGCCCATCGGCTGCTTATGCCCGTCGAATGGGCAGTGGCCGCTGGATTGGCCGCGCTCGCGTTCGCGACGGCGCTGAGCAACAGCGAGCTGTTGCTGCGGTGTTATCCGGTCGCCGTCAATCTCGGGATGGGGCTTACGTTCGCGATGTCGCTCCGCGCCCCCATGTCGATGGTCGAGCGCATCGCGCGGTTGCATCAGCCCGACCTGCCGGTGGACGCGACGCCATACCTGCGCAACGTCACTCGCGTATGGATCGTATTTTTCATCTTCAACGGCGCCGTCGCGCTCGCCACGGCGCTTTGGGCGTCGCGGGAAATCTGGTCGCTTTATAACGGCGGAATCGCATACGTACTGATCGGCCTGCTGTTTGCGGCGGAATGGTTGTGGCGTCGGCGCATGTTGGCGCGAAAAGCGTCCGCATGCGCGGCAGGCACGCCGCCTCCGGAGAGCGCGGCATGAGCGTTCCTGCCTCGATCGAATCGTCCGCCCCGTCAGCAACGCCTGCCGCACACGAGCGTTCCGCAGGACTGGCGCCCTGCGCGTGTACGCCGCTGGCCGAACTGCTGTGCGCGCCTCGCGCGCCGTCGCTCGTCGTGTGTGTTGACGGCCGATCCGGCGCAGACGAAGCGCCTGGGCTCGGCACGCTTGGCTCGCTCACCACACGCGCCTGGCGCGCACGCGTCGGGGCGTTGCACGCTGTCTTTGCGGCACGCCCCGCCCTGCGACTGGCGATGTGTCTGGACGATCCGTACGACATGAGCTGCGCCCTTTTCGCCGCGTGGGCCGCGGGTCGAACCCCGGTCGTATTACCCAACGCACTGGCCCAGACACGCCGCGACTTCGCCTTCGCCTTCGACGAGGCCATCGATGCGGCCATGCTGGCTTCCTGCGCGGATCGTCGTGAGGACATGAACGTCGCGCCAGGGATCGCGCACACGGCGCTCGCCGCAGCGCTGCCCGCGTCGAGCCAATTGATTGTCTACACCTCGGGAAGTACCGGCGAGCCTAAAGCCATCACGAAGACGCTCGCGCAACTCGATGACGAAGTGCAGATGCTGCACCGGCATTGGGGTGCGCATTTGCAAGCGGCGCTCGTTGTCGCGAGCGTGCCGTGCCATCACATCTACGGGCTGTGGTTTCGCATGCTCTGGCCGCTGGCCGCTGGCGTGCCGTTTGCTCGGCATACCTTCGCGGAACCCTCGCAAACGCGGCAGTGGCGCACGTGGCCTGCCGTCGTCTGGATCGCTGGCCCCGCGCAGTTGACGCGTTGGCCCGCATGGCTGGGCGACGACGTTTGGCGCGATGCGCCCCGCCTCACCTTCTCGTCGGGCGGCCCACTGCCCAAGGAGGCCGCGCTGCAATGTGCCCACCTCGTGCGAACCGCTCGGCCTTCGTTGCCGGCAGACGTGGCGCACGCGCCGGTCGAAGTGTTCGGCAGTACGGAGACCGGCGGCATCGCGTGGCGTCAGCAGGATCGCACGTCCGAGTGGACCCCGCTCGACGACACGCGCGTGCGATTGACCGACGACGGTGCGCTGGCAATCTGCTCGCCGCGTGTCAACCACGGACGCTGGTGGCCGACCGACGACGGCGCCGTTGTGCATCCCGATGGGTCGTTCGCCTTGACGGGGCGCCTCGACCGCACCGTCAAGATCGAGGGCAAGCGGCTCTCGTTGCCCAGCGTTGAAGTGGCACTGCTGCGCCACGAATGGATCGACGATGCTGCCGCGGCCGTGGTCGCGGGACGCCTCGCCGTCGCCGTCGTCCTCAGCCCTACCGGCCGGCGCGCCTGGCGAGAGCGCTCGCTCAAGACCGTGCGTGAGACGCTGCGTCACGCGTTGGCCGAGACCTTCGATGCGACGATGCTCCCGAGGCGCTGGCGTTTCCTGACGGCATTGCCCGTCAATGAACGCGGCAAGCGCACGGCGGCCGACATTGCGGCACTTTTCACACCGGCGTCCCCGTGGCTGCCCTCGGTGCTGGGCGCTCGGTGGAACGATGCCGACGACCATGCCCCCGCAACCGCGCTCGACGGTTCGGTCGTAATGTCCCTGCGCGTGCCGCCCGAGCTGGCGCACTTCAACGGTCACTTTCCAGGACTGCCGCTGCTACCCGGCGTGGTGCTGATCGACTGGGCAACGCGGTTTGCCGCAGCGCATGCGTCGCAAGACGCCGCACGTCATGGCTGGGCGGTCACGCCAACGTCGTTACATCAAGTCAAATTCTCCGCGCCCGTATTGCCGGGAACACACTTCGACCTCACGCTGACGTTCGATACCTCACGTCGTCGCGTGCACTACGCCTATGAAGGTGCCCGCGGAACTGCCGCGACCGGATATCTCGTCTACGCCGCACCGCCCGCGCTGGCCGGAGAGGCGCAACGATGACGGCAACGCTCGGTCCCGGCCTGTCGCCATGCCCTTTCCTGCCGTGCGTCCTGATCCCGGTGTACAACCACCCGGCGCAAATCGCACGCATCGTCGACACGCTGCTCGCGCAAGGCCTTCCGGTGCTGCTGGTCGATGACGGGAGCGACGCTCCGACGCGCGACTTGCTCGCGGCCATTCAGGCCAACCACCCGCAGACCGTGACGCTGGAACGGCTACCGCGCAACGTCGGCAAAGGCGGCGCCGTCTCCCACGGATTGCGCCGCGCCCACGCGCTCGGATTTACGCACGCCCTGCAAGTCGATGCCGACGGTCAGCACGATCTGTGCGACGTCTCCGCCTTTCTCGAAGACGCCCGTCAGCACCCGAGCGCCGTGATCTGCGGCACGCCACGCTACGACGCGTCCGTGCCCAAGGGGCGTTTGTATGGCCGCCACATCACTCACTTCTGGGTGTGGATCGAGACATTGTCGTTCGACATCGCCGATTCGATGTGCGGCTTCCGGGTCTATCCGCTTTCGGCCACCACCGCGCTGCTGGCGCGCCACCGGCCACCATCGCGCATGGCTTTCGACACCGACATTCTGGTGCGTCTGTACTGGCGCGGCGTGCCGATACAGAACCGGCGCACACGCGTCGTCTATCCGGAGAACGGGGTTTCGCACTTCCAGATGTTGCGCGACAACGTCGGCATCTCCTGGATGCACACGCGGCTCGTATGCGCCATGATCCCGCGCGCGCCGGGACTGCTGTGGCGGAAGTGCCGCCGCAAGCCGAGTGCTCATGCCCGGGCGGTGGCAGCCATGCCGGGCGCCGCGACATCCGCCGAAACGCCCACCGTCGACGACGGTCTGGCGTGGTGGCGGCGCCCCGAGCGTGGCAGCTTGCTGGGCATGCGCCTGTTGGCACTCGCTTGCCGGTGCTTCGGTCTGCGCACGGCGCGCGTCTGCCTGATTCCCGTGGCGGCCTATTTCGCGCTGAAAGACACACAAGCGTGCGCGGCCTCACGCGATTATCAGCAGCGGCTCCGGAATGCGGCCCCCGAACTTGGGCTGCCGGCACCCACGCGATGGCATACATTCCAGCATCTTCTGGCGTTCGCCAACGCGGCACTGGATAAATTCGCCGCCTGGCGCGGACTCCTCGGCGAACGCCATGTCCAGATCGACGACCGTGCCACGCTCGACGCGGCGGCCAGCGATGCGCGTGGCGCCCTCGTCATCGGCTCGCATCTCGGCAACCTGGAGATGACCCGCGCACTCGCCCGTTCGCGCGGCATCGACCGCATCCATGCCGTGGTCTACACCCGTCACGCCCAGCGATTCCGCTCGATGCTCGCCGGGTCGAACCGCGAGTTTGCCGAGAACCTGATCGAGGTCGACGACATCGGCCCCGCCACGGCCATCATGCTGCGTGAGCGCATCGACCGGGGCGACTGGCTTGTCATCGTCGGTGACCGCGTGCCTTCCACCGAGGGTGGCCGGGTCGTGCCGGCCCCGTTCCTCGGCGCATCGGCGCCGTTCGCGCAAGGACCGTTCATTCTCGCCGCCTTGCTCGAGTGCCCGGTGTATCTGCTTTTCTGCCTGCGCGACAAAGCGTCTTACCGACTCTATTTCGAACCGTTCGCCGACGCCGTGGCGTTGCCGCGCGCCCAACGCGAGGTCGCCCTGCGTACCTACGCCGAGCGCTATGCGCGTCGGCTCGAGCACTACTGCCGCCAGTACCCGATGCAGTGGTTCAACTTTTTCGATTTCTGGCGAGGCAAGTCGCCACAATCATGATGCAACTACCGACTTCACTGAGCGGCGCCGATGAGCGCGCCGGCACGGCCTCGCGCCATAGGCCTCACGATGCGCCCCCTGACGCCGACGCGCGCCGCGCGACGGCACCGCCCGTCGTGTTCGGCCAGGCCCGTCTGACGATCGAAGACATTCTCGCGCTGGCCCGACGCACCCGCAGCGCGCGTCTGTCCACCGACCCCGTGTGGCAAGACCGCATACGCCGCGGCGTGAGCGCGCTGCACGCGCACCTTGCGGCCGGTCGTCCCGTCTATGGCGTCACGACCGGTTACGGCGATGCCTGTGTCGTCGACGTGCCCGTGTCGCTCATCGAAGCATTGCCCGCACAACTGACGCGCTACCATGGGTGCGGCATGGGCGAATGGCTCGACGACCCGGCCGTGCGCGCCGTGCTCGCGTGCCGGCTGGCATCGCTCGCCCAGGGGTACTCGGCCGTGCGCCCGGAACTTCTCGAGGCGCTCGTCCATCTGCTCGCCCACGACGTGCTGCCGCGCATTCCGTCCGAAGGCTCGGTCGGCGCGAGCGGCGACCTCACGCCGCTGTCGTACGTCGCGGCTACGCTCATCGGCGAGCGCGACGTGACGTATCGCGCTCGCCTCTGTGCGGCGTCGGAGGCCCTGGCCGCCACGGGGGGCGCGCCGATCACGCTGGCCCCGAAGGAAGGCCTCGCGCTCATGAACGGCACGGCCGTCATGACCGCGCTGGCGAGTCTCGCCTTCGCGCGCAGTCGCACGCTGGCGCGTCTGGCCGCCCGGCTCACAGCATTGACGACCGTAGCGCTCGACGGCCGCGCCGCGCACTTCCATCCGACGCTGTTCGACGCAAAGCCGCACGAGGGTCAGCGCGACGCCGCCCGATGGATTCGTGACGACTTGACCGGACGCACGGAACCGCCAGAAGCGCGCCTCCAGGATCGCTATTCACTGCGATGCGCGCCGCACGTCATCGGCGTGCTCGTCGACGCGCTGAGCTGGGTCCGGCGCGACGTCGAAAACGAAATCAACAGTGCCAACGACAACCCTCTCATCGATCCCGACACCGGCGAAGTCCATCACGGCGGTAACTTCTACGGCGGCCACATCGCCTTCGCCATGGACAGCCTGAAGACGGCGGTCGCCAACCTGGCCGATTTGATGGATCGTCAACTCGCCCTGCTGGTGGACGACAAGTTCAACAACGGCCTGCCGCGTAATCTCAGCGGCGCGACGGGCCCTCGCGCACCGATCAACCATGGCTTCAAGGCGGTGCAGATCGGCGCATCGGCGTGGGCCGCGGAAGCGCTCAAGCACACCATGCCGGCCAGCGTATTCTCACGCTCGACCGAATCCCACAATCAGGACAAGGTCAGCATGGGAACGATCGCCGCACGCGATTGCCTTCGCGTGCTGATGCTCACCGAACAGGTCGGCGCCGCTCACACGCTTGCGGTGGCGCAAGCCGTCAAGTTACGCTTCCGGCGCTCGCCGGACGCCGCGCCGCTGCCCACCGCGCTGCGGGCGTGGCTCGATACGGTCACCGCCCGATCGCCGTTCGTCGACGAAGATCGCGCGCTTGAACATGAATTGCGCGCCGTGCGTGCCTGGCTTGCCGATGGAGGCGATCTGCCTCATGACGACTGACACGACCGGTCGCCGACCGGAAAAGGCCCCCTGGCTCAGCGCTTTCGCCGACGTCGAAATTCCGTTCCATGACGTCGATGTCATGGAAGTCGCGTGGCACGGCCACTACGTCAAGTATTTCGAGATCGCACGCTGCGCGCTGCTGCGCCGCTTCGACTACGACTATCCACAGATGCAGGCGTCCGGCTATCTCTGGCCCATCGTCGAATGCCATCTCAAGTATGTTCGCCCCGCGCGCTACGGGCAGCGGGTGCGTGTCACGGCATCACTGACCGAATATGAGAATCGGCTTCGCATCGCCTACGAGATTCACGACATCGCTACCGAAACGCGCATGACCAAGGGATATACCGTCCAGGTCGCGGTGGACGCGCGCAACGGCGAACTGCAATTCGTGAGTCCCCCCGTCGTACTGAGCAAGTTGGAGACTGCATGGGCCGCCATCTGATGCCGCGTGCTGCGAGCGTGCTTGCCGTCGCGCTACTGGTCGGCGTCGGGCTGTCGCCGGCAACAGCCGTCGCGACCGAGACCGAGACCGCCCCCGTCGCGGCATCAGCGGCGGCCGATTCGGCGTTGCTCCAGCGAATTCTCGCGCAGATCAGTGCGCATCCCGTGGTGCACGCCGATTTCATCCAGACGCGAACCTCGGCCTTGCTGACGGCGCCTGCGCTCACGCGCGGCACGCTGGTTTTCGCGCGCGAACGCGGTGTGATTTGGCAAGTGCGGTCGCCGCAGCCGCAAGGGTATGTCTACGGCCGGCAACGCAGCGCGCGCATCGATGCCGACGGCAAGCTCGTGTCGCTCGACGCGCAACCCTCGGCCATCTCGCGGCAGATCAACGAATGGGCCAATGCATTCATGCAGGGCGACACCAGCGGACTCGCCTCCCAATTCGGCATTTCCGTCACGGGCACCCTGCGTCGCTGGCAGGTGGTGCTCACGCCCGCACAACCACAGATCGCTCAAGCGATGCGGCGTCTCACGCTCAGCGGCGACACGACCGTGCGCACCGTGACACTGGAGACCCGGCGCGGTGAGACCGTCCAGTGGCAGTTCGACAAGGTGCGCACCGGCGAGACGCTCGACGTGCAAGCGCAACGCCTGCTGCGAATGGTCGAATGACGCCACGCACTCGGGCATTGCGCCGCACACTCATCTTCGCCCTCGTCGCGGGCCTCGTGCTGCTGGGCACGTGGCTGCTGGCGGTGCGCCATCTGCCGCTGCAGACGAATGTGCTCGCGCTGTTGCCCACGACCGAGCGCGATCCCGTCGCGGAGCAAGCCGTGGACCATTTGGCGGGCAGCGTCAGCGACCGTGTCGTGGTCTTGATCGGCGCGCCCGACGCCCACTCGGCCCGCGCCGCCGCGGCGCGTTTCGACGCGCTGGCCCGTGCGAGCGGTGCCTTCACGAGCGTGCAGGGTCGGGTGCCGCCGTTCGACCCGGCCGTTCTCTCGAATTTCTATCGGCCGCATCGCTTCCAACTCCTCTCGCCAGCGGATCGCGGCGACCTGCAGGCGCAGCTTCGCCGAAATGCGTCTGGCGACGCGAGCTTGCCGCCGCTATCGCTGGCCCATTCCCCCTTCGGACTGACCGACGCTGCCGATGACCCCTTTGGCTGGCTCGACCGCTGGCTCACGCGGCTGCCGTTCGGCCAGCTTCGGATGTTGCCCGACGACGGTTGGCTGAGCGCGCGCCAAGCGGGGAAGACATGGGTGCTCGTGTTGCTGCAAACGCAAGGCCCGGCCTTCGACAGCGCGGTGCAGCAGCGAATCACTCAATTCTTCGACACGGCACAAGCGCGGATCGTAGACCTCTCGCCCGGCGTGGAAGTGCTGCGCAGCGGCGCGGTCTTCCATGCGGCAGGGGCACGATCGCAGGCGGAAACGGAGTTGCATCGCATCGGCATCGTTGCAACGCTCGGGATTGCGCTGCTCACGCTCTGGGCGTTCCGTTCGGGTCGCCTGCTCGCCATGGGGCTCGCGACCATCGCCTTCGGCACGCTGTGCGCTGCGCTCGCCACGCTGCTGATCTTCGGTGAGCTGCACTTGCTGACGCTCGTCTTCGGCGCGGCCCTGATCGGCGAAACCGTCGACTATGCCATTCAGTATTTCGTCGGCGTTGGCGGTCTGACGCGGGAGGCAGCCCAGCGGACCCTGCCGATGCTGCGTCCGGCATTGCGTATCGCCCTCGCGACCAGCGTGCTGGGCTACGCGATTCTCGGCACCGTGCCGTTCCCTGCGTTGCGTCAGATCGCCGTGTTTGCGCTGGCGGGCCTGCTCTCGTCCTATGTGTTCGTCGTTTGGGCCTTGCCCGCCTTTCTGCCGCGCGAGGTGCCTGCGTTGCGCGCGCCGGTCGTCGCTCTTGCCCAACGCTGGCTGGCGATCTGGCGCGGCGCGCTTGCCGGACGGCGCGGCACGGCTGTGGGGGGGCTGATCCTGCTGGCATGCGTGCCGGGCTGGTGGCGGCTGGGCGTCGACGACGACGTTCGCCGGCTCATTGCCCGCGATCCCGCACTGGTCGCGCAAGAGCAGGCGATCTCGCGCATCACCGGTATCGACGGCGCCACACAGTTCTGGCTGGTACAAGCCGACAGCGAAGAAGCGCTGCTCCGGCGCGAGGAACAGCTCGGCGCGCGCCTTGACGACGCGGCGGCCCGCCGCGATGCCCCCTTCGACGGATGGACCGGCGTCTCCCAGTTCGTGCCGTCCATGCAACGTCAACTCGACAATCGGGCGCTGTTGGGCGCGGCCCGCTTCGACGCGCCCGACGCGTTGGTCGACGCCATGACGCGGGCCGGGTTCCGCCCGGCATTCGCACGGCAATACGCCGATGCCTACGCCGTCGAGAGCGACACGCCGCCGCTTCGGGTCGACCAATGGCTCGCGTGGCCCGGTTCGACGCCGCTACGCATGCTCTGGATGGGCCGGGTGAGCACGTCGGCGGGGGCGGCGGCGTCCGCCCCGGCGATGGCAGGTCATTTCGCCAGCCTCGTGCGCCCCCACGGCCTGCGCGACAGCGCGGCAGCCGGGCGCGTGGCGGCCGACTTGCCCGGCGCGACCTACGTCGACAAGGCCGCATCCCTCTCGGCGCTTTTTGCCCGGTATCGCGTCGCAAGCGGAATTTGGTTCGCCGCCGCCCTCGTCGTGGTGACTGGACTGCTCACGCGTCGCTACGGGTGGCGCGGCGCCATCGCCACCATCACTCCGACGTTGCTCGCCACCGCGGCAGTGTTCGCGGCGTTCGGCTATCTCGACCTGCCGCTGACATTGTTCGCGCAGATGGGCTTGATGCTGGTCCTGGGCGTCGGTGTGAATTACGCGATCTTTCTGCGCGAGGGCGAACTACGTGCCGGCGGCGACCCGCGCATGGCCGCGATTGCGGTCGCCGGCACGCTGATGTCGGCCGCGACGACCCTGCTGTCGTTCGGCCTGCTCGCCTTCAGCGCCATGCCGAGCCTGCATGCCTTCGGCCTGACTTTGACGATCGGCATCGCATTTGCGTTGTGGCTCGCCCCCTATAGCCTGCGTTACCCGGAACTGCGCTCATGAAGTCTCCCGTCTATCTCCACGCACTTGGCATGATCAATGCGCTGGGTCACGACCTGCCGAGCATCGCCGCGCGACTGTTCGCCGGCGATACGTCCGGCATGCGGGCTCGTGACGACGTGCCCTTGCCGCCTACGTTCCCCGCCCCCGTGGTGGGCGCCGTGCGCGTGGCCACTGACGCGCTTCCTTCGCTTCCCTCCCGGCTACAGCGGTACGACTGTCGCAACAACCGGTTTCTGGTCGCCGCAGCGCAACCGTTGCGCCCCACCCTCGCACGTCATATCGCACGCCACGGCGCCACGCGCATCGGGGTGGTGGTCGGTACGAGCACGTCGGGTATCGCCGAAGGCGAAGCCGCGCTACGCACGCTCGCAGCCCGGGGCGCGTTACCGGCGGCGTATCACTATCTCCAGCAAGCCCTCGGGGCACCGGCGCAGTTCGTTGCCGAGTTGCTCGGCGTACATGGCCCCTCCTACACGATCTCGACGGCGTGCACGTCGAGCGCGAAGGCATTCGGTGCGGCGCGTCGCCTCATCGACAGCGGGATCTGCGATGCCGTAGTGACCGGCGGTGCGGACACGCTATGCGCGCTGACCCTCGGCGGCTTCGGCGCGCTCGAGTCGCTCTCGCAGGGGCTCGCACGCCCGATGAGCCGCCAGCGCGACGGCATCAACATCGGGGAAGGCGCGATGCTCTGCCTGATGTCGCGAGCGCCCGGCGACATCGTCGTGTCCGGCATTGGCGAATCGAGCGATGCTTATCACATCTCGGCCCCCGCGCCGGACGGCCGTGGCGCCATCGACGCCATGCGGGCCGCCTTGCACGACGCCTGCCTGGCGCCCTCGCAGATCGACTATGTTCATCTGCATGCAACGGGCACGCCGAAGAACGACGCGATGGAAAGCCTTGCCACACATGCCTGCTTGGGCGCCACCGCGTGGGCAAGCGGCACCAAACCCATGACCGGGCATCTGCTCGGCGCCGCGGGCGCGACAGGCATCGGATTGTGCTGGCTCACGCTATCAGGCGATGGCCGCCTCCCGCCGCACGTCTGGGATGGAGACACCGCCCCCGAGCTCAGCGCCCTGCGGCTCGTCACCCCCGGCACCACGCTCGGCCGCGCCCCTCGCCACGTCATGACGAACGCCTATGCATTTGGCGGCAACAACGTCAGCGTCATCCTCTCGCGCGCGGAGGCCCTGTGATGCCCGCCGCTTCTGTCTGGCCGCCGATCGAGACGCTGCTGCCGCACCGGCCGCCGATGCTGCTCATCGATAACGTATGCGAGCACGACGCCGAGTCGATCTGCGTGCAGGCAACGCCCGATGCTCACGCCTGGTATGCGGATGCGCACGGCAACATGCCCGTCCACATCGTCATCGAACTCATGGCGCAGGCGATTGCCGCGCACGAAGCGCTCACCCGTCGTATCGATGGCCTGCCCCCCGCGCCGGGCGTGCTGCTCGGCACACGCCGCCTCGAAGCGCGTGTGACCTCGCTGCCCGCCGGCGTGCCGGTTCTCGTGCGTGCCACATGCGTGCTACGCGACGACAACGGCAACGGTGCCTACGACTGCTGCGTGCAGGCCGACGACGAGACCGTGGTCGATGCCACGCTCAAGGTACATCAGCCAACCGATTTCTCTGCCTTCTTGATGGAGCCCCAATCATGACCCGACGCGTTCTCGTCACCGGCAGCAGCCGGGGCATCGGACGGGCCATCGCCCTGCGCCTCGCGCAGGACGGCTTTGCCGTCACCGTTCATTGCCGTGAGCAGATCGCTCCCGGCGAAGCCACCGTCGCGCAGATTCGCGAAGCGGGCGGCACCGCCACGCTCGTGTCGTTCGATGTTCGTCATCGCGATACCTGCCGACAGGTGCTCGACGCCGACGTTGCCGAACACGGCGCGTACTACGGCATTGTCTGCGGCGCAGGCATCACGCGCGACAACGCGTTCCCCGCGCTGTCCGACGACGATTGGGACAGTGTCATCGACACCAGCCTCGACGGCTTCTTCAATGTCGTCCATCCCCTCACCATGCCCATGGTGCGGCTGCGCACCGGCGGTCGCATCGTCACGGTGGCGTCCGTCTCCGGGGTGATGGGCAATCGCGGCCAGGTGAACTACAGCGCCGCGAAGGCCGGTCTGATCGGCGCCACGAAGGCCTTGTCGGTCGAATTGGCGTCGCGCCGAATTACCGTCAACTGCGTGGCGCCGGGGCTGGTCGACACCGGCATGCTCGAGGGCGTGGCGCTCGACGAAGCGCTGCGCATGGTGCCGATGCAACGCGTCGGCCACCCTGACGAGGTAGCGCATGTGGTGTCGTTCCTGATGTCGGACGGGGCCAGCTACGTGACGCGCCAAGTCATCGGCGTGAATGGAGGGATCGTCTGATGACACGCGTCGTAGTAACTGGATTTGGCGGAGTGACAGCGCTTGGCAGCCGCTGGGAAGACATTGAGCTGGCGCTGCGCGCCGGGCAGAACGCCGTGCGCCGCATGCCGGAGTGGGACTACTTCGAAATGCTCAACGGGCGCCTCGCCTGCCCGGTGGAAGACTTCGCTCCGCCGCCGCACTGGCCGCGCAAGCAATTGCGTTCCATGGGACGGGTTGCCCAACTCGCGCTTCGGGCCACGGAACATGCCCTCGCCCACGCAGCGCTGGATGTCGCCGCGCACGACCCCGGCGATATCGGTGTCGCGTACGGGTCGTCTTCGGGCAGCATCGCGCCGATTCAAGCCTTTGGCGTCATGGTCGACACGGGATCGATGGCCGGCGTGACATCGACGAGCTACATCCAGATGATGCCGCACACGACGGCTGTCAACATCGGCGTGCACTTCGGACTCCAAGGCCGCATCATCCCGACGTCGAGCGCCTGCACCTCGGGCAGCCAGGCCATCGGATACGCATACGAAGCGATTCGCTTCGGCCGAGCGAAAGTCATGCTCGCTGGCGGTGCCGAAGAATTGTCCGGCCCCGGTAGCGCCGTCTTCGATACGTTGTACGCGACGAGCACGCGCAACGACGAACCGAAGCTCACACCGCGGCCGTTCGATGCGGCACGCGATGGCCTCGTGGTCGGCGAAGGCGCGGCCACGCTGGTGCTCGAATCGCTCGAACATGCGCAAGCGCGAGGGGCCACGATTCTCGCGGAGATCGTCGGCTTCGGCTGCAACACCGACGGCAATCACGTCACGCAACCGACCGCGGCCACGATGGCACGCGCCATGCGGCTCGCGCTCGACGATGCGGGTCTCGCCCCGCAGGCCATCGACTACATCAGCGCACACGGCACGGCCACGGACCGCGGCGATGTTGCCGAGAGCGAAGCCACCGGCAGCCTCTTCGGAACGCACGTGCCGATCAGCGCCATGAAGAGCTATCTGGGCCATACCCTAGGCGCGTGCGGCGCCATCGAAGCATGGTGGGCCATTGAGATGATGCGCCGCGACTGGTTTGCCGGCACGCTCAATCTCGACACACCGGATCCGGCCTGTGCGCCGCTCGATCACATCGCAGGCGCTCAGGGCCGCGCGCTGGAAACGCAGCGAATCATGAGCAACAACTTTGCGTTTGGCGGCATCAACACGTCGCTGATCTTTCATCGATTTGCGGGTTGACGGGCGTTGCGCAACGCAACGTCCATTCACAACGGAGAAGGAGAACCTATGCAGACTCGTCGACACTGGCTGATCGCCTCGCTTGCCATCACCGCCTCGGCCGTCCTCGCGCCCACCGCCCACGCGGCGCGCCCGGCGGTGCCCATCGTGCCGCACGATCACGTGCCGATCGTCGCCGGCAGCGGCAAAACACTCTCGCTCGACGAGATTCGCGGCGCCATTGCGCGCGGCGCCGCCGTGCACGACTGGACGGTGAGCCCCGTGCATCCGGGAGAACTCGTGGCCTCGCTGAACGTGCGCAACAAGCACTTTGCCTCGGTGACGATCAAATACACCGAAACGGCTTACTCGGTGACCTATCGCGACAGCACCAATCTTGAGTATCAACTCTCCCACCCCAACGCCTCGGCGCGCCGCGAGGACTTCCCCTCCGCGCCGCCCCCCAATACGCCGTTGATCCATCCCAACTACAACCGTTGGGTCGACACGCTCATCCGCGACATCAATACGGAGCTGCGCCGTCACTGATGACGTCCTTTCATCGCCCTGACGGATTGCCCCGAGTCGTCGTCACCGGCATCGGGATGGTATCCGCCGCCGGTCACACGCGCGATGCCATCGTGGACGCTCTTCGACATCGGACGAGCGGCGTTCATGAAGCGCCCGACTATGTCGCTCACGACTTGCGCACGACAGTCACCGGACGCCCTCACGCCGGATCGCTCGACGACGCGGCGGTGCCGCGCAAGCTGCGCCGCTTCATGGGGGACACGGCGCTGTATGCCTGCCATGCCGCCCTTCGCGCCGTGGCCGACGCCGGGCTCGATACCGCGACATTGAGCAGCGGGCGATGTGGCGTTGTCGTCGGCTCTGGCACCGGGGCGATGAAGGATTTTGAAGCGGCGCTGGACGTCGCGCGCGAAAGTGGCGCGGCGCGGGTGCTGCCCTACGTGGTGCCACGCGCCATGTCGAGTACCGCGCAAGCCGCACTCTCCGCGCTCTTCGACCTGCGCGGAGTCGGCTACGCTATTTCGTCAGCGTGCTCAACTTCGATTCACTGCGTGGGGCACGCCGTCGATTTGTTGCGGCTCGGGCGGCAGGATGTGATGCTCGCGGGCGGCAGCGAAGAGGCCCCCTGGGGCGCGGCGATGTGTTTCGATGCGATGGGGGTACTCTCGCGTGCCCACAATGCGACGCCCGAGCTCGCCTCGCGCCCGTTCGACGCCCAACGAGACGGCTTCGTCCTCGGCGGTGGTGCCGCCATCCTCATCCTGGAAACACTCGCCCACGCCGTGGCGCGAGACGCACGCCCGCTCGCTGAAATCACGGGGGTCGGTTCCGCCACCTGCGCGTCGCAAGCGTTCGGTGTGGACATCCCGACCATGAGCGCGGTGGTCGAAACAGCGTGTCGTGGGCTGACGGCACCGCCCACCTTCATCAGCGCCCACGCTAACGGATCCATCGACGGCGATATCGCGGAACTGCATGCGCTGGCGCACGCCTTCGGTGGGGTGGTCGAGGTCCCGGCCATCACCTCGATCAAGGGCCTTACGGGACACACCGTGGCGGCAGCGGGGGCAATGCAGATCGCGTGCGCGATCTGGGCGATGCAAGAAGGTTTCGTACCAGGCGTAGCCAATCTGGCATGCCTGGACGCCGACGCCGCGCCATTTCCGATCCAGACAGCCCTGCAAGAGACTCTGGTGAACCGCGTGCTGATCAACACCTTTGGCTTCGGCGGCACTTACGGCGCGCTGACGCTCGCTCGGGTTTAACGCCCCGGCCCTAACTTCCGCGCGTTAGACGTTAAGCGCGATAAACGCCATAACCACGTTGACCACTTTGACCACGTTAACCACGTTAACCACGCCAAACCCGTTAAACGCTTACGCGCGCGGCTTTCTCGCGACGACGTTGACCAGCGTCTCCTCACGCGCGCCGAATGCCGGGCGACGCTGCAACTTCAACCGCTCCAGCAGCCCGAAGTCCTTGGCTCGGCTCCACCACAGGTAGGGATAAGACACGTTCTCGGGTCCAAAGGTAAATCCCGCCGCGCGGATCATGTCGAGATACCCCGTTGCGCTTCGCTGAACGTGCATCGGATGCCGGAACAGCAGTCTGATCACCCACGAGCGGATATAGGCCTCGGTCGACTCGGCGAAACACAGCAAACCGTGCGGCTTCAGCACCCGATAGAACTCAGACAGAGCCGCTTCCTGGTGCACGAGGTGGTGGAAGGTCTGATGGCAGAACACGATGTCGCAACTGGCGTCGGGCAGCGGAATCGCGGCACAATCGCCCGCGCGCAGATCGACGGAAATCCCCGCGCTTCGCACATGTGTCTGCGCGTCGCTCAGCGCCGGGGCGAAGCAGTCGAACCCGATCAGGCGCGACGGTGCGAAATAGCGATGCAGAAGCGGCAGAGATTGTCCGTGGCCACATCCGGCATCGAGAATGACGGGGGCCTGCGGTATCGCACCGTGCGCCAGCCTCACCAGGTCTTCGATGGCGACGCGCAGCACGTGATGACGCCAGGTGTAGGTCTTCAGAAACCAGTTCCCGAAGCGAGTCTCGGGAACAAACGCCCGTGCACACGATTCGGGGCGCGGGGGAAGCACAGGCGGCGCGGGTGGCGCCGGTGGCGGTTTGGCAGCAGTGGTCAAAATAGCGAATACCGCCCTGGCGGCTTATCAGGTGGAAGCCCGCTATTGTGCCCACTGCACGCGTCCATGAGAAGTACGTAAAGTGCAATACTCCTGAAATTCAGGGATGCTTTCTAAATTCGAGAAAAATCCCGCATCACACGAGCCTCACGATCTGCTTGCCGAAGTTCTCGCCCCTGAGCAGACCGAGGAATGCGGCAGGCGCGTTCTCGATCCCTTGCGCCATCGTTTCGCGATAGCGCAGCTCACCTGCGGCGATGGCGTCGGTGAGCTCCTTCAGTGCCTGTGGCCAGACGTCCAGATGCTCGGTCACGATGAAGCCCTCGAGCCGCACCCGGTTCGTCAACAGCAGCCCCGGGTACTTCAGCGGAATGGGCTCACCGTTGTAGCCGGAGATCATGCCGCACAGCGCGATACGCGAGTGGGCATTGAGGTTGCGCATGACCGCGTCGAATACGTCGCCGCCGACGTTCTCGAAATAGCCGTCGATGCCATCCGGCGCAGCAGCGCGCAGTGCTTCGTCGAGATGACCCGCCTTGTAATCGACGCACGCATCGAAGCCAAGCGTCTCCACGACGTAGGCGCACTTCTGGGCGCCCCCCGCAATCCCGATCACGCGACAACCGGCTCGCTTCGCCAGTTGACCGACCACGCTGCCCACGGCGCCCGAGGCCGCGCTGACCGCGACCGTCTCTCCCGCCTTCGGCGCGATGATCCGATTCAGGCCATACCAGGCCGTCACGCCCGGCATGCCCGCTGCGCCAAGATAGGCGCTCATCGGAATGCGTGCATCGTCGATACGGCGCAGGTTGCTGCCGTCCGAGATGCCATATTCCTGCCAGCCGAACATGGCGGCAACGGCGTCGCCCGGCTGCCAGTCCGGGTGGCGCGACTCGATCACCTCACCCACGGTCGCCCCGATCATGACCGTGTCGAGGGGTTGCGGCGGCGCGTACGACTTGGTGTCGTTCATCCGCCCACGCATGTATGGGTCAAGGGAAAGATAGAAGTTGCGCACCAGCAACTGCCCCTCGCCGATCTCCGGCAATTCGGGCGCAGCCAAGTGAAAATTGTCAAGCGTGGCTTCGCCCTTCGGGCGTGAAACCAGCAGAATCTGTCGATTGATCGTCATGGCATTTCCTCCACGTTAGCGAGTCGCCGAGATACCTCGAATGCGCGTTGTCTCGCGGTGACATCATCTCAGTGACCCCATTGGTGAGTCGTCTGGGAACGACACAAAGCATCGATGGCCGTCAGTCGCCGCGCGCTTCGTCCGGACGTCGCTGCTCGCGCACGGCGCGTCCCACCGCGAGTCGACGCAAATACTTGAAGGTGCCCATCGCCTTGGCGACGAGCTTGCCATCGGCGTCGCGTACCTCGCCCTCGCAGTACGCCATCGTTGTCGTGCGGTGCAGCAGGCAACCAAACGCCCGCATCTCACCGGCGCCCGGCTGCATGAAGCTCGTCTTCATCTCGATCGTCACGACGCCCGTGCCTTCCGGCGCCACGCTCCGGCAGGCGGTGCTCATTGCAATGTCGAGCAGCGCCATCGTCGCGCCGCCATGCACGACCTCCCAGCTATTGAGATGCTGAGGCGCCAGCGGGAGACGCAGTTCCGACTCGCCTCCTTCAGCGCGCAGCAGTTCGATGCCGAGATGGTCGGCAAACCCAGAACGAATCGATAGCGTACTCATCGGGCACTCCGGCCGCACCGGCCGTTACGGTAAAGCTTGTCCATCGTCATTTCATCGGCTTGCGACGCCGCGCATGATGCGCGGCGTCTGGTATTCAATCAGTCGCCTTCGACTCACTCGCGCGACACGCCGGCCGCGCTCAGCGAAGCCCAAGCGTTGGCGAGCGAGCCATTGAGATCGATGGCACGACAGGCGTGCTCGATCACACAGACATCGAAACCCGCCGCCTTCGCGTCGAGCGCGCTCCATGCCACGCAGAAATCCGTCGCCAATCCTACGCAATGCACCCGTCTCACGCCCTTGTCGCGCAGATATCCCGCCAGGCCGGTCGGCGTCTTGCGATCCGCCTCCAGAAACGCCGAATAACTATCGACGTGCGCGTGATACCCCTTGCGCACCACCGCCTGCGCATGCGGAATTCGTAGCCCGGCATGTAATGCGGCACCAGGCGTGTCCTGAACGCAATGCGTCGGCCACAAGACCTGTTCGCCGTACGGCAGAACCATCGTCTCGAACGGCCGGCGCCCGGCGTGATTGTCGGCAAACGACACATGCCCCGCGGGATGCCAGTCCTGCGTCAACACCACTCGGGCGAACTTGCCCGCCAAGGCGTTGATCGCGGGCACCACGGCGTCGCCCTGGGGAACCGCCAAAGCGCCACCCGGCATGAAATCGTTCTGCACGTCGATCACGAGCAGCACTTCGTCCATCGGTTTCATTGGTTTGCCCCTCATTCGTCGCAGCGACCGCCACATTCTGGCCCCATCGCGCGCGTCCCGCTTATCCGTTGAAGCGCTTGCCGGCGTCGGCAAGTTCAACGAGCCGCGCGGCTGGCATCCAGTCTTCGCCGTGCGCGTCTTGCGCAAACTCGCGCACCCGTGCGAGCACCTTGTCGAGCCCCACCGCATCGGCATAGTGCATCGGCCCGCCGCGCCACAATGGGAAGCCGTAGCCGTTCAGATACACCATGTCGATGTCCGACGCGCGTGCCGCCGTGCCGTCGGCCAACACTTTCGCCCCTTCGTTCACCAGCGCATAGACGAGGCGATCGACGATCTCGTCGTCCGAGAAGGGGCGCGGCGCGATACCGTTCGCCTTGCGATAGTCGTCGATCATCTGCCCGACCTTGGCCGATTCACGAGGCGAGCGATCGCCCTCGGCGTAATCGTACCAACCGGCGTGCGTCTTCTGGCCGAAGCGTCCGGCTTCGCATACGACGTCGGCAATCTTGGGATAGACGATGCCGGGATGTTCGGCATGTCGGCGCTTGCGGATGGCCCATCTAACGTCGTTTCCGGCCAGATCGCTGGTACGGAACGGCCCCATCGCGAAGCCGAAGCGCTCAATGGCGGCGTCGATCTGCGCGGGCGTCGCGCCCTGCTCGACCATCCACTGAGACTGCTTGAAATACGGCTCGAGCATGCGATTGCCGATAAAGCCGTCGCAGACGCGTGCCACCACGGCGAGCTTCCCAATGCGTTTGGCGAGCTTCATGACCGTTGCCAGCACGTCCTTGCCGGTCTGCGCACCGCGCACGACCTCGAGCAAGCGCATGACGTTCGCCGGGCTGAAGAAGTGCATGCCGACGACGTCCTGCGCCCGCGACGTCGTCGCGGCCAGAGCATCGAGATCGAGCGTCGACGTGTTCGACGCCAGGATTGCCCCCGGCTTGGCCACTTTGTCGAGCTCACGGAACACGACCTGCTTGATGGCCATCTCCTCGAACACCGCTTCGACAATCAGGTCGGCATCGGCCACCGACGCGAAATCGGTACTGCCATGAATACGTGCCTGGCGCTTCTGCGCGTCGTCCGCCGCGAGTTTTCCACGCGTGACGGCACGCGCATAGTTGCCTCGTATCGCTTCGATACCGCGGGCAAGCGCCGCGTCGGTCGTGTCGACCAGCGTCACCGGAATGCCCGCGTTGGCAAAGGTCATGGCGATGCCGCTGCCCATCGTCCCAGCCCCGATGACGGCCACGCGCTCGATGTTGCGCACCGGCGTGTCGTCCGGTACGTCCGCAATCTTGGCGGCCGCACGCTCGCCGAGAAACGCATGGCGCAGCGCCTTCGACTCCGGCGAACTCACCAACGCCACAAAACACTCGCGCTCGAACTTCACACCGTCATCGAACGGGCGTTGCAGCGCCGCCTCGACGGCAGCCACGCATTTTTGCGGCGCGGGGAAATGCGGTTGCTCGCGTTGCACCTTTTCACGTGCGGCATCGATCGCGGCCTGCGCCGAGCCGTCGGCGTCATCGAGCGCCACGTCACGCAATCGCGGCAATGCGCCGCCTTGCGAGGCGATGCTGCCGGCGAACGCGATGGCACCCGCAAGCAGGTCGTCGCGGTTGCCTTCGAACACTGTCGAGAAGAGCGTACCGACGAGCGACTCCGACTTCACCACACGCCCCGTTACCACCATGTCGAGCGCACGTGCCACACCGATGGCACGCGGCAGGCGCTGCGTCCCTCCCGCACCAGGCAGCAGGCCCAGTTTGACCTCGGGCAGCGCGATCTGCGCGCCGGGCAACCCCACGCGATAGTGGCAGGCGAGCGCCAATTCGAGTCCGCCGCCCATCGCCACCGCGTGCACGGCCGCAACGACGGGTTTGGCGCAGGCGTCGAGCGCGGCAATCACATCGACCAACAGCGGGCTCTGCGTTGCCTTCGGGGTATTGAATTCGCGGATGTCGGCCCCGCCGGAAAATGCCTTACCACCGCCGATCAGTACGACGGCGCGCACTTGGGCGTC
Organism: Pandoraea cepalis; assembly: GCF_902459625.1. NCBI lineage: Bacteria > Pseudomonadati > Pseudomonadota > Betaproteobacteria > Burkholderiales > Burkholderiaceae > Pandoraea > Pandoraea cepalis. The sequence continues at coordinate 306,822 of NZ_CABPRY010000003.1, read as the reverse complement.
GGCCTGGGCTTTCGCGAGCCCGTCGGCGATGCCAGCGCGCGTGGCATGTCCCAAGCCATTCACCGGGGGATTGTCCAGCGTGATGACGGCCACGCCGTCACGAACCTCATAAACCGTGCTCATCGTTGTCTCGTTCCTTATATTCTTGGGGGCTATGTGCGGTGACGCGGTGCGTCGCTGGGAGCGCTGCGGGTGCGCAAGCAGTGGCAAGACGATCCGTGGATTCTAGCGCAGCGCTACACCTCGAGCCATTCACGGCGTATCGCGCAAGCCTCCGCCAGCATATCGGGCGTGCCCTCGAAGACAAGTGCGCCCCGGCCCATCACGGCGACACGCTGCGCGCAGTTGAGCGCGAGCGATAGCTTCTGCTCGATGAGCAGAATGGCGACCCCGGTGGCACGCAAATCGGTCAGAATCCGGCCAATACGCGCAACCACGCGCGGTGCGAGGCCTTCCGTCGGCTCATCGACAATCAGTAGATCGGGGCCGGCCATCATCGCCCGGCACAGGGAGAGCAGTTGCTGCTCGCCGCCGGACAGCGATGCGGCTGGCGCATCACGTCGCGGTGCCAGTTCTTCGAAGCGATCGAACGCCTGAGCAAGCGTAAGTGCGCGATGGTTGCCGGACTTTGGTCGCACCGTACGCCCGTTCCCGGCCCGCTGCCCGAGCCATAGATTCTGCGTGACGGTCAGCGGCCCGAACACATCACGCGTTTCCGGCACATAGCCAATGCCCAGTCGCGCGATCTGATGCGGTGCCAGCGACGTCAGCGATCGACCCTGCCAGCGAATGTCTCCCTCGCGCGGCAACTGCCCCATGATCGCGCGCGCCAACGTGGAGCGCCCCGCCCCGTTGCGCCCGAGCACGGCCACGATTTCGCCCGGCGCCACGCGCATCGTCACCCCGTGCAGCACCCGGCTGCCGCCATACCCGGCCCTCACGTCGATCAACTCAAGCATCGCGCGCCTCCCCGGCACGGGCGGTCTCATCGATGGCATCCGCAAATTCCCCGAGATACGCCGTACGCACGTCGGGATGCGCACGAATCCGCTCGGGCGTATCGCACGCGATGATGACCCCACGCACCAGCACGGCGATCCGGTCGGCCAGCGAGAAGACCACCTGCATGTCGTGCTCGATCATCAACAGCGAGCGTCCCCGGCTGAGGTCGGCGATCAACGCGACCATCCGTGCCGATTCGGACTGGCTCATCCCCGCCGTCGGCTCGTCGAGCAACATGACGCTGCCCGCCGATGCAGCGCACAGCCCGATCTCCAGGACGCGCTGCTCCGCGTAGCTCAGGGCCGCCGCCGGCACGTCGCGCCGCGCCGACAGCCCGAGACGCGTCAACCACTGCTCGCTACGCCGTGTGACGTCGCTCAGCCCCTGCATTCGCCGCCAGAACGTGTAGCGATGACCTTCCGGCCAGAGCCCGGCGCAACGCAAATGGTCGATGACGCTCATTTGCCCGAACAACTGCGAGGTCTGGAAACTGCGCGACAGGCCGAGCCGGCTGATGGCATGGGATGCCCGGCCGGTGATATCGCGCGTGTTCATCAGAACACGCCCGTCGTCGGGCCGTGTCCTGCCCGTAATGACGTCGAACAGCGTGCTCTTGCCGGCGCCGTTGGGCCCGATGATGGCAAGCCGCTCGCCGGGCATGAGCGTCAGATCGACGCCGCACAGCACCGACGTGGGCCCGAACGATTTGCGCACGCCTCGCACGCTGAGTGCCGCGCCGGACGGAGGGGTTGGCCTCGCCGCTTGCCTCTGCGCCTGCGTCATTGCCGGTCCTCCACCGGGCGTTGGGCGCCCGCCGCCGTGTGGCGCAACCAACGCCCGGCGCGCGCGACGACGACCGCCCCCGCCACGACCGCCACGGTTGCCACGGTTGCCAGCGCCCAAGCCCCCGGCCCGGCGTACGCGCCGAAGCCGCCCACCGCCGCCGGCCCGGCGTCGCTCGCAAGGCGCGCACCGTATGTCATTTCGACGATGCCGATCAGCCCGCCGGTGCACATCGCCAGACCGACACAGACCGCCGCGTAGGGGCGCCACAACGCACGCGCCATGCCGGTGCGCCAGGCGCGCCCGTGTACCGCGATCAATCCGGCGATGCCGCCCGGCGCGAACAGCACGACGGCGAGAAATCCCAACCCGAGATAGAGCTGCCAGGCGCGCGTCAGCGTTGCCAGCATCACCGTCGCGAACACACCGACGACAGCGCCCAATATCGGCCCCGCGAAGTACATCGTGCCGCCAAGCACCGTGAAGACGAGTACGACGCCGGAGCGCTCAAGACTGAAGGCGTCGGCGCTGACCAGTTCGAAATTCAACGCCCCCAGCGCGCCCGCCACGCCCGCGAAAGCCGCCGCCAGGATCTGCATGCGGTAGCGCACCGCCGATGCCGATGGCCCGAGGAAAGCGACCCGCGCCGCGTTGTCGCGCACGGCGCGCGCCAGGAACCCCAGCGGCGTGCGCGTGATGCCGTACATCAAGGCTGCGCAGACGAACACCCACAGGGCTACCAGCCCGTAGACCTCGCGCTGCGTTGCGAACGTCACCCCGAACCACGCCGCACCGAGCGTGCGGTCAGTCGGAATGCCGCGCTCGCCGCCGAACCACTCGGGCAGCATCGCGGCCATGACCCAGACAAGCTCCGCCACGCCCAATGTAATCATCGCGAACGTCATTCCCGCGCGTCGTGTCGTGACGTAACCGAGCGTGGCGCCCGCCACACCTGCCGCGAGCGCACCGGCGAACGGCACGAGGGCCATCGACACCGGCAGCCCGTGCGCCCCGATACGATTCATGCACCACACGCCCGCATACGCCCCAACGCCCGCATATGTCGCATGACAAAAGCTCAACAAGCCGGTCGAACCAAGCAGCAGATTGAACGACAGCGCCAGAATGGCCGCGGTCCCCATCTGGGTCATCAGGGTGAGTGCCCCATCGGAAGGAAAGCACCACGGCGCCAGGCCGAGGATGGCGGCAAAGGCCGACCACGCGCCCAGGTGGCGGCGCCAGGATACGGGCGGCGCCGCCGGCGAACGGGCAATCGCGTTGTCCATTACCCCTCCCGCACGCCGAAAAGCCCGCGCGGACGCCATAACAGCACCGCCACCATCAGCAGATACGGCACCGCTGGCGCGAGCTGCGCCACGCTCAGCTGCGAAATGGGCGCCAGCGCTTTCATGACGGCCCCCGCAGCACTAGCGGTGCCGTCGGTTCCCCCAGGGCTCTGCGCCAGCCACCGTGCGAGGCTCGCATCGCTCGTCACGGCCCATGTCTGGAGCAGGCCAATCAGCAACGACGCCGCAAACGCCCCGCCCAGCGAACCCAGCCCGCCGACCACGACGACGACAAACACCACGCTGCCGACCGTTGCCGCCATGCCCGGCTCGGTCACCAGCACGTTGCCCCCCGCCGCCCCCGCAAGCGCCGCCAGCGCCGCGCCACAGGCGAAAACGCCTGTGTAAAGCGCAGGTACGTCGTAACCGAGGGCCTGCGTCATCGCGGGCTGCGATAGTGCGGCCTGCAGTATCCACCCAGCCCGCGTCGCGCGAAACACGCCCCACACGAGCAGGGCAATGGCGCACGCGAGCCCCATCAGAAACAGCCGGTACGCGGGCACCGCGATGCCCGCCACATGTACGAGCACGCCTTCGAAGACCGCCGGCACGCCGTAATCGACCGGGCCGCGGCCCCATGCGAGTTGGACCAGCTCCACCACGATATACGCGAGCCCGAACGTCGCCAGCAACTCCGCCAACGCACCGCGCGCACGCAATCGCCGCAACACGCCGCGCTCGAACGCAGCCCCGATCAGGCCAACGATCAGCGGCGCGGCGAACAGCGCCGGCCAGAACCCGACCGCTGCCGAGAACGTGTAGGCAAAGTACGCCCCGAGCATGTAGAAGCTGGCATGCGCGAAGTTCAGCACGCCCAGCATGCTGAAAATCAGCGTGAGTCCGCTCGACAGCATGAACAGCAGCAGGCCGTAGCTCACGCCGTTCACAAGCACGAGGCCGGCGGTGGCACTCAGCAGATGCACTGCATCTCCTTCGGGAAGACCAATGAACGACGCGGCAGAAACCGCCGCATCGAGGGGAAATTCAGGCTGACATTATAGAGGGGCCGGGCGACCACGGCGGCGCGGGGTCGCCCGAAAAACGGCGTCAATGCTGGATTTCGGGCGCCATCCGCGCGCCAGGTGAGACGTTTCCGAGCGGGTTCTCGGCGAACGCCCCCCCATCCCGGATACGGTAACCCGACCCCTAGGATGCCGCCTGATAATCGCGGAACGCCTCTCGCAATTTGAGCTTGAGCATCTTGCCGGTTGCCGTGTGGGGAATCTCGTCGACGAAGACCACATCGTCAGGGATCCACCATTTCACGACCCGGCCTTGGTAGAACGCCAGCACGTCCTCGCGTGTGAGCGTCGAGCCGGGCTTGCGAACGACCACCAGCAGCGGCCGCTCCTCCCATTTCGGGTGACGAATCGCGATGCAGGCCGCCTCGTGGATCTCGGGATGCGCCATCGCGACGTTTTCCACGTCGATGGAACTGATCCACTCGCCCCCCGACTTGATCACATCCTTGCTGCGATCCGTGATCTGCACGTATCCCTCGGGATCGATCGTGGCCACGTCGCCCGTGGGGAACCAGCCGTCGACCAGCGGCGAGGTATCCGAACGGAAGTAACGATCCAGCACCCATGGCCCGCGCGCGTACAGATCGCCGAACGCCTTGCCGTCCCACGGCAGTTCTTTGCCGTCCGGGCCCACGATTTTGAGATCGACGCCGTAGATCGCCGTCCCCTGTTTCTCGAGAATATGCTGCTGCGCTTCGGCCGGCAGGTCACGATGATGCTTGCGCAGATGGCATAGCGTGCCCAGCGGCGACATCTCGCTCATGCCCCACGCATGGATGACGCGCACCCCGTAGTCCGTCTCGAACGTATGCAGCATGGCCGGCGGGCACGCCGAACCCCCGATCACTGTGCGCTCGAGCGTCGAGAAGCGCGCGCCGATCGATTTCACATGCGCGAGCAATCCCAGCCAGACCGTCGGCACGCCGGCGGAAAACGTAACGCCCTCCGCTTCGAAGAGTTCATACAGCGACTTGCCGTCCAGATCCTTGCCGGGGAAGACCAGCTTCGCGCCGACCAACGCGCTCGAATACGGTAGCCCCCACGCATTGACGTGAAACATTGGCACCACGGGCAATACGGCGTCACGCGCCGACATGGCCATCGCGTCGGGGAGCGCTGCACCGAAGGCATGCAACACCGTCGAACGATGACTGTAGAGCACCCCTTTCGGGTGGCCCGTCGTGCCCGACGTATAGCAAAGTCCCGAGGCCGTGTTCTCGTCCATCGACGGCCACGGGAAGTCGCCGTCTTCAACGCCGATAAGATCCTCGTAGCACAGCAGCGGCAAACTCGATGCCGGCAAATGCGCGCGATCGGTCATCGCAATCCAGCCCTGCACGCCGGGGCACTTTGGCGCGATGGTCTCGATCAGCCCAATGAAGTTGATGTCGAAGGCCACATACCGATCTTCGGCGTGATTGACGATGTAGGCGATCTGCTCAGGAAACAGGCGCGGGTTCACCGTATGCACCACGCTGCCCATGCCGGAAACGGCGTAGTACAGCTCGAGGTGGCGATAGCCATTCCACGCCAGGGTACCCACGCGCTCGCCGTCGCCCACGCCCAGCCGGCGCAGGGCCTGCGCGAGTTGGCGGGAACGGTGCTCGACGTCGCGCCACGTATACCGGTGGATGTCGCCTTCGATGCGACGTGACACGATCTCGGTCTCGCCGTGATGACGGGCGGCGTGGGTGAGCAGCGTGGAAATCAGGAGCGGCGCAGCCATCATCTGGCCGAGAAGCGGTGTTGCCATGCGTCGAATCTCCAGAAAAGTCGAGAAAACCGGAATGACGGAATACGTCGGAGACTACGGTCGTGGTTTCGTGCTTCGCCATTTGGCGCGTCCGGAGCATGCCGTCGGGCGCGCTTCACCGAAACGCGCCGAACCATTCTTGACGCGGGCGCGCGCCGGGTCAACGCTCATCGGTTGTGCGGCGCAGCAGCGGCGCGCGAGCGGGCGCCACCGCAAGCCGGCAGCACGCGACGGACAGCTCAAGTAGAATGTTTGTTCACCTTCAGGAACGTCCCCAATGCCGGCCACCGACCGCTCCGCCGCTGTTTCCGCCTCACTCAAGCCTTACGGACCGCTGTCGTTGTCGAACCGGTTTGCGGCACTCGGCCCCGACTTCTACACGCGCCTCGCGCCACAGGCGTTGCCCGAGCCGTACCTGGTCGGATTCTCTGCCGACGCGGCCCGCCTGCTCGGCTGGTCGCCCGAAGCCGCACGCGACCCCGAGTTCGTGACCACGTTCGCCGGCAATACGCCGCTGCCCGGCGGCGATCCGCTCGCCAGCGTGTATTCGGGCCACCAGTTCGGCGTGTGGGCCGGCCAACTGGGCGACGGCCGGGCACTGCTGCTCGGCGAGTCGGACGGCCCCGGCGGGCGCTGGGAAATCCAGATCAAAGGCGGCGGACTCACGCCCTACTCGCGCATGGGTGACGGACGCGCCGTGCTGCGTTCGTCGATTCGCGAGTTCCTCGGCTCGGAGGCCATGTTCCATCTCGGCGTGCCGACCACGCGCGCCCTATGCGTGATCGGCTCCGATGCCCCGGTGCGTCGCGAAACCATCGAGACGGCGGCCGTGGTCACGCGTTTGTCGCCCAGCTTCATCCGATTCGGACATTTCGAGCATTTCTGGGCAGGCGATCGGCATGGCGCGCTGCGTCAGCTGGCTGATTTCACGATCGAGCATCACTACCCCCATTGCCGCGGCGAGGCCAATCCGTACCTCGCTCTGCTCAGTGCCGTGTGCGATGCGACGGCCGAACTGGTCGCGCACTGGCAGGCCGTGGGCTTCTGTCACGGCGTGATGAACACGGACAACATGTCGATTCTCGGTCTGACGATCGATTACGGCCCGTTCGGCTTCCTCGACGGCTTCGACGCGCATCACATCTGCAATCACTCCGACGCGCAGGGACGCTACGCCTATCAGGCCCAGCCGAACGTGGCGTACTGGAACCTCTTCTGTCTCGCCCAGGCCCTGTTGCCGCTGTTCGGCGAGGGCGAGGCGGCGATCGAGCAGGCGCAGTCGGTGCTGCCCGTGTTCAAGACACGGTTCGCCGAGGAGATCGATCTGCGCATGCGTGCGAAGCTCGGATTGCGCGAATCGCATGCCGACGACGAAGCGCTCATCAACCGTCTGTTCAAGCTGATGCACGAGGGACGGGTCGACTTCACGCACCTGTTCCGCACGCTGGCGGGGCTTGAACTGGAGAACCCGGCCGCCGACACGCCGCTGCGCGACATGTTCATCGATCGCGCAGGCTTCGATGCCTGGGCCGTGGATTACCGCGCGCGGCTGCGCCACGAGGCCAGCGCCGACGCGAAGCGTGCGGTCGCGATGCGGCTTGTCAATCCGAAGTACATCCTGCGCAATCATCTGGCGGAAATTGCAATCCGGCGTGCGCGCGAAAAGGACTTTTCGGAAGTCGACACGTTGCTCAAGGTGCTCTCGCGCCCCTACGACGAACAGCCCGAATTCGAACGTTATGCCGCGCTGCCGCCCGACTGGGCCGGACAGCTCGAGGTTAGTTGCTCGTCTTGATCGAGGGACGGCATCGGTGGTTGGCGGGCGGCGGCGAGTCGCCACGCGTTGCAAAACGGCGCGCCACCCCCATCTGTGCCAGGTCCAACGATAGACGACGCGTGGCGGCAACACCGGGGCCGCCCCCATCAGGAGACTCTCATTCATGAGCAAAGTGGAAAAAAGCGACGCCGACTGGCGTGCCCAACTCGACGACGTCGAATACCAGGTCACGCGTCATGCCGCGACCGAACGCGCCTTTACCGGGCGTTACTGGGATCATTGGCAAGACGGCACCTACCGCTGTATCTGTTGCGGCGCGCCGCTGTTCGAATCGACGGAGAAGTTCGATGCGGGTTGCGGCTGGCCGAGCTACGCGAAGCCCATCGACAAATCCGGCATCGACGAGGTCATGGACTATAGCCACGGCATGGTGCGCGTGGAAGTGCGTTGCCACAACTGCGACGCCCACCTCGGACACGTGTTCGAAGACGGCCCGCAGCCGACCGGACTGCGCTATTGCATCAACTCGGCGTCGCTCGACTTCGAGGACAAGGGCGGCCCATCCGACAAGCCGGCCGACGACTGAGCGGGCGACGGCGCCAGCGCCAGCGCCAGCGCCTGGATAATGTAGCGCGCCTCATTAGTGCGCGTCTTCAGTGCGTCCAACGTGTGTGCCCGGCCCGTGAATTCGATCAATTCGCACCGGGCGCCGCCCCATTTGGGATATCCCTCGCGCTCGGACGCCCCGGTGCGATTCGCACATCTGCTACGCTGGCGCTCCCTCAACGGAACACAGGAAACGCCGCTCATGACTGGCCAGAATATTCGCTTCGCCTCCCTGCTTATCTCTGCGGTGGTAGGCTTCGGCACCGTGAGCGCCACACCGGCCATCGCACAGTACATGGGACCTTCGGCCGGTGCTGCTACGACCGGCAGCGTGGTCGTGCCATCGGCCATGCCGCATGTGGCGACCGTCGCTCAGGCATTGGCCGCCCCGGACGATGCGATGGCCGTCATCGAGGGCTATATCGTCAACCGGCTCAAGCACGAGCACTACACGTTCCGTGACGACACGGGCAGAACGCTCGTCATCGAACTCGACGACAAATACCTGCCGCCCGGCCAGCAGATCAACGACAAGACGCGCGTGCGCATCACCGGCGAAGTCGACCGCCATCACCTTCGCGCGAACGATATCGACGTCAAGCGCATCGACATCCTGCCGTAAGGCACGCGACCGGCGTCCTCGGCAAGCGATCCGGAGGCAAGCCGGGGTGAAGCGGCGGCACGGACGACGCGACGCGCATTTGGCGATTCACCGCGTCCCGCCACGGGCCTTTGAAATATAATGCGGGTTTGCCCCGGCGCCTGTTGTCCGAGGGCGATTCCTCCCGAAGCCCCCGAGTCGAGACTTCATGAAATTCTTTTTCGACCTGTTACCGGTCATCTTGTTTTTCGTCGCCTTCAAGTTCGCCGGCATCTATGTCGCCACCGGCATCGCGATCGCGACGACGATTGCGCAAGTCATCTGGATGTGGCTGCGTCACCGCAAGGTCGAGCCCATGCAGTGGGTGAGTCTGGCGATCATCGTGGTGTTCGGCGGCGCGACCATGCTGCTGCACGACGAGACCTTCATCAAGTGGAAGCCTACGGCGCTTTACTGGCTCTTCTCGATCACCCTGTTCGTCGCCGAACTCATCTTCGACAAGAATCTGATTCGCGCCATGATGGAAAAGCAGATGGCATTGCCCGACCCCCTGTGGCGGGCGGTGAATTTCAGCTGGGCGCTGTTCTTCCTCGCAATGGGCGCGCTGAATCTGGTCATCGCCTACCACTACTCGACCGATACATGGGTCAACTTCAAGCTCTTCGGTGGCATGGGCCTGATGGTCGTGTTCATCGTCATGCAGAGCCTGTGGCTCTCTAAGTACATCAAGCAGGACGAATAACGTCCGTCAGGAAGCCACTGCCATGACCATGGAACAGCAAATCGAAGCGCGCCTCACCGCGGCGCTCGCCCCACTGGAATTCGCCCTCGAGAACGACAGCGCCCGTCACGCCGGTCATGCCGGCGCGGCGTCGGGCGGGCACTACAACGTCAGAATCGTGTCTGCAGCGTTTGCCGGACGTAACCGCGTGGCGCGGCACCGCCTGGTGTATGATGCGCTAGCCGATTTGATGCAAAACGGCATTCACGCCCTCGCCATCGTTGCGCTCGCTCCCGGCGAAGCGTAACTCGCATGCGACCATGCGACGTATCCCCCGTCGATTAACCTTGCCTTCGTCATTCGTTAGGAAAAACAGCATGGCATTGAAACTCGCCCGCACGGCACTGGCGCTCGGCGCCGCCGTGTCGCTGACCGCCGTCTCCCTCCCCGCTCTCGCTCAGAACGTCGCCGTCGTGAACGGCACGCCGGTGCCCGTGGCCCGTGCCGACGCCATGGTGCGCGAAATGGTCCGACAGGGTCAGCCGAACTCGCCGCAACTGCAACAGCAAGTGCGCGAAGAGCTGGTCAAGCGTGAGATCCTCGCGCAAGCGGCCGTCAGCAATGGACTGGCCGCCAAGCCGGACGTCAAGGCGCAGCTCAAGCTGGCCGAGCAAGGCGTGCTGATTCGGGCCCTGATCGCTGACTTCCAGAAGACCTCGCCGGTCACCGACGCCGAGGTTCAGGCGCGTTATGACCAGCTCAAGAAGCAGTTCGGCGACAAGGAATATCACGCCCGTCACATTCTGGTGCCGAGCGAAGATACCGCCAAGGACATCATCGCGAAGCTCAAGGGCGGCGCGAAGTTCGCCGACCTCGCCAAGCAGTACTCGAAGGACCCCGGTTCGGCACAGAACGGCGGCGATCTCGACTGGTCACCGGCCAACGCCTACGTGCCCGAGTTCTCCGACGCCCTGCAAAAACTGCAAAAGGGTCAGTACTCGCAAACGCCGGTCAAAACGCAGTTCGGTTATCACGTGATCGAACTGGACGACGTTCGCGACGCGCAGATCCCGGCGCTCAACGATGTCAAGCCGCAGCTCGTGCAGCAAATGCAGGAAGAGAAGCTGCAAGGCTACATCGACGGCCTCGAGAAAAATGCCAAGATCCAGTAAGCGTTACCGGCTACCGGTTCGGCTTTGAAACGAAAATCCCGCCTTCCGGCGGGATTTTTGTTTCCAGCGTGCTATTCCGCACGCGCTGACGTGCGGAATATCGTCGCTTAAGCCACCCAGCGACGCGCGTTGCGGAACATGCGCATCCACGGGCTGTCTTCGCCCCACTGCTCGGGCGCCCAGCTCATCTGCACCGTGCGGAACACGCGCTCCGGGTGCGGCATCATCACCGTGAAGCGCCCGTCGCCCGTGGTCACTGCGGTCAAGCCGCGCGGCGAACCGTTCGGGTTGAACGGATACTGCTCGGTCGGCTGTCCCCGATGGTCGACGAAACGCAGGGCGGCAATCGCCTGGTCGAGGTTTCCTTGCTGACCGAAGTTGGCATAGCCCTCGCCGTGCGCGATTACGATCGGCAGCTGCGAGCCGGCCATGTCCTTGAAGAACAGCGACGGCGAATCCAGCACTTCCACCTGCGTAAGACGCGCCTCGTACTTCGACTGGTTGTACGTGAACTTCGGCCAAGCCGCCGCGCCCGGGATCAGGTTCGACAGGTTGCTCATCATCTGGCAACCATTGCACACGCCCAGTGCGAAGGTGTCGGCACGGTTGAAAAAGCCGGCGAACTGTTCGGCCAGTGCCGGATTGAACAGAATCGTCTTGGCCCAACCCTCGCCGGCCCCGAGCGTATCGCCGTACGAGAATCCACCGCAGGCGACGAAGCCCTTGAACGTTTCGAGCGAGTGACGGCCGGCGAGCAGATCGCTCATGTGCACGTCATAGGTATCGAAGCCGGCCTTGTCCAGCACGTAGGCCATTTCCAGGTGCGAATTCACGCCCTGCTCACGCAGGATGGCCATCTTCGGACGCACGCCCGTCGCGATGAACGGGGCAGCAACGTCTTCGCTGGCATCGAACGTGAGCTTCGGCGAGAGACCGGGGTCGCTCGTGTCGTTGAGCGCTTCATATTCGGCATCGGCAGCGGCCGGGTTATCGCGCAGACGCGCAATGCGCCAGCTCACTTCCGACCACTCGCGTTGCAGCGCCGCGCGCGGCGCGCCGAACACCTTCTTCGCATCGCGATAGATTTCGATGACGTCATTCGTGTTCGGCTTGCCGATCACGTGCGAGCAGGCGGACAATCCGGCTTCACGCAGCATTTGCAACACCGCATCGCGCTCCGAGGCGCGCACCTGGATCACCCCGCCAAGCTCTTCCGAGAAAAGCGCGCGCAGCGTCTTGTCTTCGCGACGGCCCACGGTCTGCTTGGCCCAATCCTTGGCATCGCCGTAATCGGATTCGAAGCCGTCGTCGAGCGTGAGCATGTCGACATTGAGCGAGACGCCAACGTGGCCCGCAAACGCCATTTCCGCCACGGTCGCAAAGAGGCCGCCGTCCGAACGATCGTGATACGCCAGGAGCTTGCCGTCGCGGTTCAGTGTCTGGATGGCGTCGAAGAAGCGTTGGAGATCGGCCGGATCGTCCAGGTCCGGCGCCACGTCACCGATCTGCTGCGTGACCTGCGCGAGGATACTGCCGCCCAGACGGTTCTTGTTGCGACCCAGATCGATGGCGATCAGCACCGTCTCGCCCACTTGCGCGACCGAGCGCAGTTGCGGGGTGAGATGACCGCGCACATCCTCGATCGGTGCAAAGGCCGAGACGATCAGCGACACCGGCGCGACCACGTCCTTGCTGCGGCCGGCCTCTTCCCACTGGGTACGCATCGACAGCGAATCCTTGCCGACGGGAATCGACAGGCCCAGCGCCGGGCACAGTTCCATGCCGACCGCCTTGACCGTATCGAACAACGCAGCGTCTTCCCCTTCGGTGCCGCACGCGGCCATCCAGTTGGCCGACAGCTTGATCTGGTCGAGCGACGCAATCGGCGCCGCCGCGATGTTGGTGATGGCTTCGCCGACCGCCATGCGACCGGACGCCGGCGCGTCGATCACGGCCAGCGGCGTGCGCTCGCCCATCGTCATGGCTTCGCCACGATAGCCCGTGTAGTCCATCAGCGAAATGGCGCAATCGGCCACCGGCACCTGCCACGGGCCGACCATCTGGTCGCGCGCCGTCAAGCCGCCCACGGTACGGTCACCAATCGTGATGAGGAACGACTTGCTGGCCACCGTCGGGTGACGCAGTACGGCACGTGCCACGTCATCGAGCGACAGGCCCGTCACGTCCACCGGCGGGAGCGTCGTCGCCACGCGCGTGACGTCGCGATGCATGCGCGGTGGTTTGCCGAGCAGCACGTCCATCGGCATGTCGACCGGGTCCGGCGACTCCGGATGCATCGCATCGACCAGCTTCAGTTGACGCTCATCGGTGGCGATACCGACCACCGCCACCGGGCAACGCTCGCGTTGGCAGATCGCCTGGAAGGCCGGGAAGCTGTCCGGCGGAATCGCCAGGACATAACGCTCCTGCGCTTCGTTACTCCAGATTTCCGCCGGGGACATGCCCGACTCTTCGAGCTGCACCTGACGCAGATCGAAGCGCGCGCCCTTGTCGGCGCCGTCGACCAGTTCCGGGAACGCATTCGACAGACCGCCCGCGCCCACGTCGTGAATCGACAGGATCGGGTTGGCCTCACCCTGACGCCAGCACGCATTGATCACCTCCTGCGCACGACGCTCGATTTCGGGATTGCCGCGCTGCACCGAGTCGAAGTCGAGCTCGGCCGTGTTCGTGCCAGTGGCCATCGAGCTGGCCGCACCGCCGCCCATACCGATACGCATGCCCGGGCCGCCGATCTGAATGAGCAGCGTGCCGGCCGGCAGATTGTGTTTGTGGGTGTGTTGTGCGGCGATGTTGCCCATGCCGCCCGCGATCATGATCGGCTTGTGATAGCCGCGCACGCGGCCGGCCACGTTCTGCTCATACGTACGGAAATAGCCGCCGAGAATCGGACGGCCGAATTCGTTGTTGAACGCGGCGCCGCCCAGCGGGCCGTCGACCATAATTTGCAACGGCGACGCAATACGGTCCGGGCGGCCATAGTCGGCGCCGGTATCGCCGGGATTGCGCAGCGACGGCGGCACCGCCACGTCGAGATCGTTCTCCCATGATTCGCGCGCGTCAGGCAGCGCCAGATTCGACACGGTGAAGCCGGTCAGACCCGACTTCGGCGTGGAGCCGCGGCCGGTCGCGCCCTCGTCGCGGATCTCGCCGCCCGCCCCCGTCGACGCCCCCGGGAACGGCGAAATGGCCGTCGGGTGGTTGTGCGTCTCCACCTTCATCAGCGTATGCGTAAGTTCGACGCTGCGGCCGTACTGGCCGTCGGCGCCACGCGGATACCAGCGCTCGACTTCGGCGCCTTCCATCACAGAAGCATTGTCCGAATACGCCACCACCGTCCCCTGCGGGTGCAGTTGGTGTGTGTTCTTGATCATCTGGAACAGCGACTTGTCCTGCGCCTGACCGTCGATGGTCCATTGCGCATTGAAGATCTTGTGACGGCAATGCTCGCTGTTGGCCTGCGCGAACATCATCAGTTCCACGTCAGTCGGATTGCGCTTCAGGCTCGTGAAGGCATCGACCAGATATTCGATTTCATCGTCGGCCAGCGCGAGACCCAGTTCCCGGTTGGCGGCTTCGAGGGCGCTGCGGCCCACGCCGATGACGTCGATCGTCTGCAGCGGCTTGGCCGGCAACTCGACGAAGAGCGCCTCGGCGTCATGGCGTGTTGCCACGACCGTCTCGGTCATGCGGTCATGCAGCACGCCGGCAACGCGCGCCAGAACATCGGCCGCCAGCGATTTCTTCCCGCCGAGCAGGCCCGACTTCACACCGATCGTGTATTCGACAGCCCGCTCGATACGACGCACGTGATCAATCCCGCAGTTGCGGGCGATATCCGTCGCCTTGCTCGCCCAGGGGGAAATCGTGCCCAGACGCGGGATCACGAGCAACTGGTCGCCCACCGGCTCTTCACGCACCGGCTCACCATAGGTGAGCAGACCGGCGACACGGGCCACGTCTTCGCTCGACAGCGGTTCGGCGCTGGCCACGAGATGCACGTAGCGGGCGTCGACACGCACGATCGAACTGTCGATGGCTTGCAGGGTCTGCAGAAGACGTTGCTGGCGGAATTCGGAGAGCGCCAAGGCGCCGGCGAAGCAGGCAATGTGAGTCATGGAAGGACGGAAGGCGAGGCGTTCAAAACGCGGGGGAACGACAAAGCGAGATTATACCCTGCTTACCCCGGGTTAGACCCGAGTGCGCCACACGCATTATGGGGAGCCTCCCGCCCTGCCAGGGCGTCTCTCTGGTAACCTATGCGCCCCGTCATCAACACGGGCCGCGAAACCGGCATTCGGGTGCGGCACGGCAAAAAACGACACTAACAAGCGAACGTACGGGCGTTCGCCACACACCAGACGGTTGGGAATGAAGGTCATCGTTATCGGCGGCGGGGTCATTGGTACGTGTACCGCCTACTATCTGGCCGCCGCGGGGCACACGGTCACCCTTGTCGAGCGCAATAGCACGGTGGCGCAAGAGAGCAGCTTCGGCAATGCGGGCGTCATCGCGCCCGGCTATGTCACGCCATGGGCAGCGCCCGGCATGCCGCGCAAGCTGCTCGGCTATCTGTTCAGCTCGGCAAGCCCGCTCATCTTCCGGCCAGGCCTGTCGGCCGGCACCTGGCGCTGGGCCGCCCGTTGGCTGCGTGAATGCAAACTCGAACGCTACCGCGCCAACCGCGAGCGGATGCAGCGTCTCGCGTTCTATAGCCAGCGCTGCCTGCATGCACTGCGCGAGACCCACGTCTTCGAGTACGAGCACACGCAAGGCTATCTGCAACTGTTCCGCACCGAACGCGACGTCAAGATGAACGAACCGGCGCGCGCCATGCTCGCCGAGAACGAAGTGCCGCACCGCTTGCTCACGGCCGACGAGTGCCGCAAGCTCGAACCGGCGATTTCGACCGATGCCCCACTGGCGGGTGGCCTGCACCTGCCGCGTGACGAGACCGGCAACTGCCCGCTCTTTACCAAGCGCCTTGCCCAGATCGCCCGCGAGATGGGCGTCACGCTCGCTACCGAGACGACGGTGCTGTCGGTGCGCCCGAACCTGGGGCGATCGGGGGTCACGGTCGAGACGGCCAGCACCGCGCAGCTTGCGCAGCGCACGACACTCGAAGCCGATGCCGTCGTGATCGCGGCTGGCGTGGCCAGCACGGCGCTGCTGCGTCCACTGGGCATTGACCTGCCGCTCTGGCCGATCAAAGGGTATTCGATCACGGTGCCGGTCAAGACCGAACTGTTCAGCCCTCGCATCGCCGTCATGGACGAGTCGTACAAGACCGCCATCACCCCGCAAGGCAACCGTCTGCGCATTGCCGGCACGGCCGAACTGGGCGATGCCGAACTCGTGCTGCGCGAGCGCGCCATCGCCACGCTCTACAAAGTGGCGACGGACTGGTTCCCGGGTGCAGGCAAGTACCGGGAGGCGCGCGCCTGGGTCGGCGCACGTCCGATGCTCCCCGACGGCCCGCCCGTGCTCGGCGCAACGCCGCTACCCGGCATCTTCCTGAACGTCGGCCACGGTTCGACCGGCTGGGCGATGGCCTGCGGTTCCGGTCGCGTGCTCGCCGACGTCATCTCCGGACAAACGCCGGAAATCGATCTGAACGGTCTGACACTCGCTCGTTACGCGCACTGATATACGGACGCTGGCGTGCGAGGATGCCGACGGGCCACCCCATGAAGATGGCTGGCCCGGCCTGACGTTCGCCCGCGTATTCACAGGCCGGCATCGTCCATCGTCGGTAGCCAGACCCGGTCCGGCAGGGCCTTGTCGGAAACCACCGACACCGCGTCGAGATTCGCACCGGCAGGCAGAACGTTGCGTTGAGGGCATAATCTCCAAATGGCCCGCAGAACACACCGCGCCCAAGCCGTCGATGTCGGCATGCGACGATGTGCAGCGTTCGCCGCCCCTCGATACCGGGAGCTTTGTCTGTCATGTCCGATTCATCGCGCGCCGACGCCCCTGCTACCCCTGCTGCTACCCCTGCTGCTACCCCTGCCGCTGCCAGCGCCACTGTCGGCGCGGATCCCCTGACACGATCCATCGGGTCGCCACACGATTGCGCGACGTCATCCATTGCCGCATGCGCGCGCGACGCCCTCGACTTATGGCTTCCCGACACGCTACGCGAGGTCGAGCGAGCCGCCGCCGCCCAACTCCCTGCCCATACGCTCATGGCCCGCGCCGGGGCTGCCGTCGCCGAATGGCTCATCGGTCGCTTGCCAGCCCTCGCGAGCGCGGGTCGTCAACCCGTGTTGTTGCTCGCAGGGCCCGGGAACAACGGCGGCGATGCTTACGTTGCGGCGCGCGAATTGCATCGGCGCGGGGTGCTTGTCGATGTGTGGCAACTTGGGGCGCCGTCGACCGACGACGCCCGCTGGGCGCACGCCCACGCCCTCGCCGCCGGTGTGCCCGTGCAGTCCGCCCCGACCCTCTGGCCTCAACGCTCCTCGGATTACGCCTGGATTGTCGACGGCCTCTTCGGCATCGGCCTGACGCGCCCTCTCGAAGGCCCGGCCGCGGCCCTCGTCGAGCGCGTCGTCGAGGCCCACGCACAGGGCACACCAGTGCTCGCCATCGACATTCCCAGCGGACTGGCGGCGGCCACCGGCGTTGTCGACGGACCGGTCATTCACGCCGACATCACGATGGCAATGCTTGGCGCCAGCCCCGGGCTGCTCACCGGGATGGGGCGCGACGTTGCCGGGGAGGTGCTCATCGCCACCCTGGGAACGGACGAGGTGCTGGCCGCGGTGCGGTCCGGACGCCCCGACGGCCACGCCGTCGCGACGAGCGCGCCGGCCGCGTTCCGTGCGCATTTGCCGCAGCGTCATCATGCGTCGCACAAGGGCAGCTATGGATCGCTGGCGGTGTTGGGCGGCCATGAAGGCATGATCGGTGCGCCGCTGCTTTGCGCGCGTGCCGGATTGATGACGGGCGCGGGACGCGTCTATGTCGGCTTCGTCGCGCACGATGCGCCCGCCTGGGATCCGCAGCACCCCGAATTGATGCTGCGTCATGCGGAAAACCTCGACCTCGCGACGATGCACACCGTCTCCGTCGGCCCCGGGCTCGGGACATCCGCCGCATCGGCCGCGTGCCTGTCGCGCGCGCTCGCCCTGGACGACACGCCCCTGGTCATCGATGCCGACGCCCTCAATCTGCTGGCCGCCGACCCCGCGCTCGCCGAGCGCGTGCGCCGTCGCGCCGGCCCCACCGTCCTGACACCGCATCCGCTCGAAGCGGCGCGCCTGGCAGGTGACGACGTCGCACGCGTTCAATCGGATCGGCTGGCTTGCGCACGAGCGCTCGCGCAACGCTTTGGCGCAACGGTCGTGCTCAAGGGCTCAGGCAGCGTCATCGACGACGGAACGCACGCCTGGATCAATACGACGGGCAATGCCGGGCTGGCGACGGCGGGCACGGGCGACGTACTCACGGGCGCGATCGGTGCGCTGCTCGCGCAGGGTATGCCAGCGCCGCAAGCCGCACTGGCCGCGGTCTGGCTGCACGGCCGAGCCGCGGAACGGTGCGTCGCCGCAGGGGCCGGCCCTGCGGGACTGACCGCAAGTGAACTTTTGCCCGCCATGCGCGCCGAACTGGCTGACTTGATGAACGAGGCCCGGTGCGCCAAGCGAAGCACGCAAGCGCTCCGCACGGCGCCGGCCGGTTCGCCCTGACGTCGCGCGTGATGTGGATGCGGGCCCCCGAGACGGTCGTTCGCCGTCGCATTTCTGCGTGATTTCGCGACGACTCCCGTTATACTCCGCTTTATCGAAATGTCCTTATCGCACATGCCGTACAAGCCATCCGCGCCTGCCACTCGTCTGGACCAACTCCCTGCCTGGCGTACCCTGCTCACGCACCGCGACGACATTGCCGCGCAGCACATGCGCGACTGGTTCGCGAGCACCGGCGCCCATGCACGCGTCGAACAATTCTCATTGCGTGCGGCCGGCCTGTACCTCGATTACTCGAAGAACCGCATTACCGGAACAACGCGCACGCTGCTCGCACAACTCGCGCGCGAATGCGGCCTGCCGGCCAAACGCGATGCAATGTGGGCCGGCGACGCCGTCAACATCACGGAAAACCGCGCGGCGTTGCACGTTGCGCTGCGCGCACCGCAGGACATGGCCTTTCGCGACGCGGCCGGCGACGTCAGCCGCGGGGTGCGCGAGACCCTCTCGCGCATGCGTGCTTTCAGCGAAAGCGTGCGCGACGGGCGGTGGATCGGTGCGACAGGCAAGCCCATTCGACATCTCATCAATGTCGGGATCGGCGGATCGGACCTGGGTCCGCGCATGGTGTGCGACGCGCTTGCCGTCTACGGGCGGCGAGATCTGAGCGCGCACTTCATCGCCAACATCGATCCCACCGAACTGGCACGCACGCTGCCCTCGCTCGACCCCGAAACCACGCTCGTCGTGGTGTGCTCGAAGACCTTCACCACGCTCGAAACCATGACCAACGCGCGCACGATTCGCGCCTGGTTTGTCGCGCATGGCATTCCTGAGGGCGAACTCGGCAAGCACTTCGTGGCGGTGTCGACGAATGCCGAGGAAGCGATGCGCTTCGGCATTCACCGCGAGAACGTGTTCGAGTTTGGCGAGTGGGTCGGCGGGCGGTATTCGCTGTGGTCGTCGATCGGGCTCATCATCATGCTCTATCTCGGCCCGCAGCATTTCGACGCGTTGCTCGCCGGTGCGCATGCCATGGACGAACACTTCCGCAGTGCGCCACTCGAGTCCAACATGCCGGTGCTGCTTGGCCTGCTCGGCATCTGGTACCGGAATTTCTTCGACGCCCAGACGCTTTCCATCGCGCCGTATACCGACGCCTTGCAGAAACTGCCGCCGTATCTGCAGCAGTTGGACATGGAGAGCAATGGCAAGTCGGTGCAGCTCGACGGGACGCCTGTCGCATGGCAAACCGCGCCGATCCTATGGGGCGAGCCGGGCACGAACGGTCAGCACGCCTACTTTCAGATGTTGCACCAGGGCACCACGCTGGTGCCCGTGGACTTCATCGCCGTCCTGAATCCGCAATATGATGCGCCCGCCTATCTCGATCATCACCGCAAGCTGCTCGCCAATTGCTTCGCGCAAAGCGAAGCGTTGCTGCAAGGCGGCTCGATGGCCACGGCGGAACAAGCTGGAGGACCGCTGGGCGCGCAACGCCGCTTCGACGGCAATCGTCCGAGCAACACGCTCGTGATCGACCAATTGTCGCCCGAGCGCCTGGGTGCGCTGATTGCGCTCTATGAGCACAAGGTGTTCGTGCAGGCCGCCATCTGGAACATCAATCCGTTCGACCAGTGGGGAGTTGAACTCGGCAAGACGCTGAGCCGCGCCATCGAGCCCGAACTCGCCGATCCGGACTTGCTCACGCCCGACGCGCACGACGCCTCGACCACGTCGTTGATTCGCCTTGCAGGCGACGCCCTGAAACGCAAGCACTGAAACGCGCGATCGCCGCAGCAACATCACTGCGGCGTTTTCGACCCCGCGTCTCGTGCGCCTGACGGGCCATCGATCCTTCGTCCGCCGGCGAGTTGCACCGTCGTGTCGCACCGCTGCGCGATCGCCTGATCATGCGTCACGAGCACCAGCGTTGCGCCACGGGCCTTGTTGAGCGAGAACATCAGGTCGATCACGCGCTCCCCCGTCGCCGTGTCCAGACTGCCCGTCGGTTCGTCGGCAAACAGTATGGCGGGTTCGGTGACGAAAGCGCGCGCCAGCGCCACGCGTTGCTGTTCGCCGCCGGAGAGCTGCTTCGGATAATGCGCCAGACGCGAGCCCAACCCCACTTGTTCAAGCAACTTGATGGCACGATCGCGCACGTCGCGTGTCTCACCCAGCAACTCGAGCGGCAGCATCACGTTCTCGAGCGCGCTCAGGTGCGGCATCAATTGAAACGATTGAAAGACGAAACCGACGGCACCGCGTCGCAATGCGGCCCGACCCTCTTCGTCGAGATCGCCGAGCGACTTGCCCAGCAGCGTGATACTGCCGTCGCTTGCAGTGTCGAGCCCCGCCATCAGGCCTAGCAACGTAGACTTGCCGGACCCCGACGCGCCAACGATGGCGACGCTTTGCCCTTTGGCGACACTGATATCGATATCCTGCAGAATGACCAGCTCACCGGTCGCGTCGCGCAACCGTTTGCCCAGCCCCCGCACCTCAATCACGTTTTCGGAAAACGACATGGTTAGAAGAGAGTTCTTGAAAATGGCCGCCTCCGCCCTCGTAGGCGGGTGCATGCTCTCAGGGACCGCAGCGAACGCGGCAAGTTCGGGGACGCCAACGATTTTGGTCGTCGGCGACAGCCTTTCGGCGGAATATGGCATCGCGCGCGGCACCGGCTGGGTCAATCTGATGCAGCAGACGATCACGCGAAGCGGGTTTGATTATAACGTCGTGAACGCGAGCATCAGCGGCGACACGACGAGCGGCGGACGCGCGCGCCTCGCGCCGCTGCTCGAACGCTATCATCCCGCCATCACGATCCTGGAACTCGGCGGCAACGACGCGCTGCGCGGCATTTCACTCGACCTCACGCGCAGCAATCTGCGCGAGATGGTCGGCGCGGCACGCAAGGCAGGCAGCCGTGTGATCGTCGTCGGCATGCGCATTCCGCCGAATTACGGGCTCGACTACAGCGAGCAGTTCTTCACAATGTTTTCGCTCGTGGCCAAGCAGGAAAAAACGGGCTACGTGCCGTTCCTGTTGGCAGGTGTCATTGAACATCCCGACTGGTTCCAGCAGGATCAGATTCACCCGCTTGCCAAGGCGCACCCGCAAATCCTGCAGAATGTCTGGCCGGCGGTCAAACCACTCCTCAAGCCCGCCGGCAAGGCGCCCTCGCGCCCCGCGCAACCACGAACGCCGAAGACGTCCGGCGCATAAAAAACGCGGCCGGTTGGCCGCGTTTCTCGTTTCATTCAGCAATGGTGTCGGCCGCCGGTTCAGGCCCCCGACTTGGTGACATCGTTCACGACCTTCACCTTCGAGCGCGCACGCAGGTCGGCCAGCCAGGCGTTCCATTCGGCCTGCGCCGCCAGTTGGTTGAGTTGCTGCGCCTCGGCGGCAAGATGCTCCGCGTCCTGCTCGGCCGGCTGCGTGACCTTGCCGATGCGATACACCGCGTAGCCCTGACCGTCGCCCAAAGCGACACCGACATACGCCGGCAACCGCGTCGTATCGGCACTGAAGATCGCCCCCAAGGCCGTCGCCGGCAGCTTGCCCGGGTTGTCTCGAGAAACGGTTTGCGCAGCGCCGAATGCGGCGTCGCCCCCCTTCTTGAGCGCTTCGAGCTTGGCCTGGCCGGCCGTCGTCGCTGCCTGCTCGGCCAGATCGGCCACGACCTTCTCTTTGACTTGCGCCTCGATCTGCGCGAGCGGCGGCGTGGCGGCCGGGTGGTAAGTCACCACGTGCGCCGACACCAGTACGCCCTGACCCACATCCACCGCCTCGGTATTGCGCTTGTTCTTGAGCGCCTCGTCGCCAAACACGGCCTTGAGTAGCTTCTCATTGCCGATCGGGAGTTTCGCCTGCGACGGATCCGGCGTCCGCGTGACCGTGGCCGTCTGCACCTTCAGGTTGAGCTTGTCGGCCGCCGGCTGCACGCTGTCGGGTTGTTCGTAGACGGCGTTGGTGAACTGGTCGGCCAGCTTCGCATACGCTTTCGCCGACTCCTGCTGTCGATACTGATCGGCAAGCTGCGCCTTCACTTCATCGAACGACTTGGTCTGCTCGGGCTTGATGCCGGTCAGCTTGATGATGTGATAACCGAAATCGCTCTTCACGACATCGCTCACGTCACCCTCGTGCTTGAGCGCGAACGTGGCATCGGCAAACGGCTTGACCATTGCGTCGCGCGTGAAGAAGCCCAGATCGCCCCCGTTGGCCTTCGATCCCGGGTCTTCCGAATCGGCGCTGGCCAGCTTGGCAAAGTCGTCCGGATGCTTCTTGATCTCGGCCAGCAACGCGTCGGCCTTGGCCTTCGCCTTGGCGTGCTCGGCCGGCGATGCGTCGGCGGGCGACGCGATCAGGATGTGCGATGCGCGGCGCTGTTCCGGCGTCGTGTATTGCTTGAGATTGTCCTGGTACATCTTGCGCAGCACGTCGTCGCTCGCGGGCGTCTGTGCCGAAGCCGGCATGGCCTTCGGGTCGAGCACGACATATTGGATCTCAGCCGATTCGGGCGTCTGGAAGGCCGCCTTGTGCGCATCGTAATACGCCTGAATCTGCGGCTGCGTCGGAACGATCTTGCCGGCGTAGTCCGTGACCGGGAAGGTCAGCACCGAGACGTCACGCTGTTGAGCACGCAGTTGTGCGAAGCGTTCGAGCACCGTCTTCGGCAGCATGGCGCTCGCCTGCACGCTCGACGGCAATTGGTTCGACGCCAGCTCGAAGCGAATTTGCGCTTCAAGGCGCTGCGGCGTGAGGTTTTGCGCAGAAAGCAATTGCGCGTACTTCGCTTCATCGATGGAGCCATCCGGGCGGCGCAACTGGGCAATCGCCGGAATGGCGAGCAGCGCCTCACGCACCTGGGCATCGGGCACCGAGAGATTCTTCTTGAGCGTTTCCTGCGTGAGCAGCTTCTGCTGGATCAGGTTATCCAGTACCGCGGCGCGCATTTCGGGGGTGTTGATCTGGTTGGGATCGACAGCGCCGCCAAACATCTGTTGCATGCGCTCGGTCTGCGCACGAAGCACGCCGTCGTATTCCTGGCGCGTCACGGTCTGGTCGCCGACCTTGGCGATGGTGCTGGCGTCTGCGGCGTATTCCTGCCAGCCATGTACGCCAAACACCACGAACGACGGCACGATCAACACCGTCAGGAAGATGAGAACCAATCGTTGATGACGGCGGATGAAGTCGAACATACGAAATCGGAATAGTCGTCTGGATGCGTCTTAAGACGCTATATGGCAAAAAAGGCGAACCGAAGTTCGCCTTTTCACAATTTGGCGGAGCGGACGGGGCTCGAACCCGCGACCCCCGGCGTGACAGGCCGGTATTCTAACCAACTGAACTACCGCTCCCCAAGATCTGGAACTGGTGGGTGCTGAGGGGCTCGAACCCCCGACCTACGCCTTGTAAGGGCGCCGCTCTACCAACTGAGCTAAGCACCCGTTCCCGATTCAAGTGTTGTTCTTGCTGCAACTCCCCGCCGAAACAGGGAAGCTGATCAGTTTAACGTATCTTTCAATACTTTGCCAGGGCGAAATTTCGGAACCTTCGCTGCCTTGATCTTGATCGTGGCGCCCGTGCGCGGATTGCGGCCGGTACGCGCCGCACGCTTGGCCACGAGGAAGGTGCCGAAGCCGACCAACGTCACGCTGTCTCCCTTCTTCAGCGATTTCTTTACCGCACCCACCAATGCTTCAAGTGCCCGACCGGCAGCCGCTTTCGAGATGTCTGCTTCACCCGCGATATGATCGATCAGTTCCGTCTTGTTCACTGTAACCCCCTTGCAAGGATAGTAGGCGATTGAGCCGCGGAGGCGCTCTTTGCGCGCCTTGACTTTGATCTGCTAGGTCCGTCGGCTTTGCCATTAGACAAGCCGGAAACCCTGATGTCAAGCCGTTTTGCGCCCTTCTGGCGGCTTAGGAAGCACTCCTGAATCTGCGCTTCCCCAGTGTCATTTTCGAGCGCATCGCCTGAACAAAAAAAAGCCCGGGGAAACCCCCGGGCTATTTACGCACTTTCCACGTAGCGAGCAGGAGCCAATCCGCCCGTTACTCGCCACACGAAAAATTAACGTCAGTGCTTGATGACTTCCTGCTTGCCGCTTGCATCCGCATTCGGCGTGACAGGCGCGGCCTTCGCTTCTTCCTCGGGCAGCGGCGTCGGTGCATGCTCCAACGCCAGTTCAAGCACCTTGTCGATCCAGCGCACCGGCACGATCTCCAGCGCGTTCTTGACCGTATCCGGAATCTCTGCGAGATCCTTCACGTTCTCCTCCGGAATCAACACGAGCTTGATGCCACCACGGTGAGCCGCCAGCAACTTCTCCTTGAGACCGCCGATCGGCAACACTTCACCGCGCAGCGTGATCTCACCGGTCATCGCCACATTCGCACGCACCGGAATACCGGTGAGCACCGAGACCAGCGCCGTCGTCATGGCGATACCGGCAGACGGACCATCCTTCGGCGTCGCCCCTTCCGGCACGTGGATGTGGATGTCCTTCTTCTCGAACTGCTCATCCGTCACCCCGAGGCGGCGCGCACGCGAACGCACGACAGAGCGCGCGGCCTCGACCGACTCCTTCATCACGTCGCCGAGCGAACCCGTCCGAATGATGTTGCCCTTGCCCGGCATCAACGCGGCTTCGATGGTCAGCAGATCGCCGCCCACTTCCGTCCACGCCAGCCCCGTGACCTGACCGATCTGGTTTTCCTTCATGGCCAGACCGAAGTCAAACTTGCGCACGCCCAGGAAGTTGTCGAGATTGCCCGCATCGACCTTGATCGACGCACCGTCAACCTGCTTGAGCAACAGCATCTTCACGACCTTGCGGCAGATCTTCGAGATCTCACGCTCGAGCGAACGCACACCTGCTTCGCGCGTGTAGTAGCGGATGATGTCGCGAATCGCCGCTTCGGCCAGATCGATCTCGCCTTCCTTCAGCCCGTTGTTCTTCTTCTGCTTGGGCAGCAGATAACGCTGGGCAATATTGACCTTCTCGTCTTCCGTGTAGCCCGACAGGCGAATCACTTCCATACGATCGAGCAGCGGTGCCGGAATGTTCAGCGAGTTCGACGTGGCCACGAACATCACGTCCGACAGATCGAAGTCGACTTCGACGTAATGGTCCGAGAACGTGTGGTTCTGCTCGGGGTCAAGCACTTCGAGCAGCGCCGAACTCGGATCCCCGCGAAAGTCCATGCCCATCTTGTCCACTTCGTCGAGCAGGAACAGCGGATTGCGCACGGCCACCTTCGACAGACTCTGCAGGATTTTGCCCGGCATCGACCCGATATACGTGCGACGGTGACCGCGAATTTCGGCCTCGTCACGCACGCCACCCAATGCCATACGCACGAACTTGCGGTTCGTCGCACGCGCGATCGACTGACCGAGCGAGGTCTTGCCCACACCAGGGGGGCCCACCAGGCACAGGATCGGCGCCTTGACCTTCTCGACGCGCTGTTGCACGGCAAGATACTCAAGGATGCGTTCCTTGACCTTCTCCAGGCCGAAGTGATCCTCGTCGAGCACCTTCTCGGCGTTCGACAGGTCGTTGTTGACCTTGCTCTTCTTGCGCCACGGCAGACCGACCAGCGTGTCGATATAGTTGCGTACGACGGTCGCCTCGGCCGACATCGGCGACATCAGCTTGAGCTTCTTGAGTTCGGCGTCAGCCTTCTTCTTGGCTTCCTTGGGCAGATGCGCGGCCTTGATCCGCTTCTCGAGCTCTTCGAGATCCGCGCCTTCTTCACCCTCGCCCAGCTCCTTCTGGATCGCCTTGACCTGTTCGTTCAGGTAGTACTCGCGCTGGCTCTTCTCCATCTGGCGCTTCACGCGGCCACGGATACGCTTTTCCACCTGAAGAATGTCGATCTCGCTCTCGAGCTGCGCGAGCAGGTGCTCGAGACGCTCGATGACCGGGAACATTTCCAGGATGTTCTGTTTCTGCTCCAACTTGAGCGGCAGGTGGGCGGCGATCGTGTCCGCCAGACGACCCGCCTCGTCGATACCCGAGAGCGACGTCAGGATCTCCGGCGGAATCTTCTTGTTGAGCTTCACATACTGATCGAACTGGGCCACGATCGCGCGGCGCAGCGCCTCGGATTCCGGCGAGTTGCCGTCGTCCGGTTCGAGCGGCATCACTTCCGACGTGAACTGGGTTTCCTCTTCGTCCACACTCAGGGTGCGGGCGCGCTGAATCCCCTCGACGAGCACCTTGACGGTGCCATCGGGCAATTTGAGCATTTGCAGAATGTTCGCCACGCAGCCGATCTCGTAGAGATCCTTCGACGTGGGTTCATCCTTGGCCGCCGCCTTCTGGGCGACGAGCATGATGTGCTTGCCGCCTTCCATGGCGGTTTCAAGCGCTTTAATCGATTTTGGACGCCCCACGAAGAGGGGAATCACCATGTGCGGAAACACGACCACGTCGCGCAAAGGCAACAGGGGCAGTTGAATCGCTTCGGGCGGGAGGATTTGGGTGCCTGACATCTCGTTCCCCATATTTAACGATACCGTTGTGTTCCAGCTAATTGAGGCCGCCGACGGGAATTACAAGGGGGAGTGGAACAGCCCTTTCGCCGGTAAGTTGCACCGCTCGGGGTTTCATTGCCCGCGGCACTAGTATGAAGGAAAAAAAGCCGTCCATGTTTCCATGAACGGCTTCGGGTAGCGCTGAGTTGACCGTTCAATTGGAGCCGGCGACCTTCGGCGACTCCTGGTAAATCAAAAGCGGTTTTCCGTCGCCGCTGATCGCGTTCTCGTCGAGGATCACCTTGGTGACGCCCTTTAGCGACGGGAGCTCATACATCACTTCGAGCAAGGCCTGCTCGATGATCGAGCGCAAGCCGCGCGCGCCCGTCTTGCGTTTGATGGCCTTGCGCGCCACGGCGTGCATCGCGGCCGGCCGAATCTCCAGCTCCACGCCTTCCATCAGGAACAGGCGTTGATATTGCTTGACCAGCGCGTTCTTGGGCTCGACGAGGATGGTCACCAGCGCGTCTTCGTCAAGCTTGCCCAGCGTGGCAACCACCGGCAGACGACCGATCAGCTCCGGAATCAGGCCAAACTTGATCAGATCTTCCGGCTCGACGTCACGCAGCAACTCGCTGGCGTCGCGCTCTTCACCGGTCTTGACCGTTGCACCGAATCCGATGCCCGTCTTCTCCGTACGGTTCATGATGATCTTCTCGAGACCATCGAACGCACCGCCGCAGATGAACAGGATATTCGTCGTGTCGACCTGGATGAAATCCTGGTTCGGGTGCTTGCGACCGCCTTGCGGCGGCACCGACGCCATCGTGCCTTCGACCAGCTTGAGCAGCGCCTGCTGCACGCCCTCGCCCGACACGTCGCGCGTAATCGACGGATTGTCCGACTTGCGGCTGATCTTGTCGATTTCATCAATATAGACGATGCCCTTCTGCGCCTGCTCGATCTCGTAATTGCAGTTCTGCAGCAGCTTCTGGATGATGTTTTCGACGTCTTCCCCCACGTAACCGGCTTCGGTCAGCGTGGTGGCGTCGGCAATCACGAAGGGCACGTTGAGCAGGCGGGCGAGCGTCTGCGCGAGCAGTGTCTTGCCCGAACCGGTCGGCCCGATGAGCAGGATGTTGCTCTTGGCGAGTTCGACTTCGTCGCGCTTGTCGCCGAGGTGCTTCAGTCGCTTGTAATGGTTGTAGACCGCCACGGCCAGAATCTTCTTGGCACGGTCCTGACCGATCACATACTGATCGAGACTCTCGCGAATTTCCAGCGGCGACGGCAGATCGGACTTGCCGCCGCTGCCGCCCTCGTCTTCGGCCGCAGCGGCCTCGTCGCGGATAATCTCATTGCACAGATCGATGCACTCGTCGCAAATGAAGACCGACGGCCCCGCGATGAGCTTCTTGACCTCGTGCTGACTCTTTCCGCAGAACGAGCAGTAGAGCAGCTTTTCGCCGTTGGAAGTGCTTTTTTTATCCACCATATCTGTGTCAGCCTGCTAGCAATTTGCGCCCCGGTCGTCCCCCGCCGGGGGCGGCAAACGCGGCATACGTGAATCCCATTGTAACGCCATGCCGTGCGAGCGTGTGACCCAGCCGCATCGGCAATAATTTCCCTTTTACGACAACGACTTGGCGCGAACACCTGGCTATCGGTAACGACGCTGCCCGGTGTCGCGCCAACCCTTTGCCGTTGCGCGCTCTCGAATTCGAAACCGAATCAGGGACGCTTTTCGAGCACGCGGTCGATCAACCCATACTCGACGGCATCGGCCGCCGACTTGAAGTTGTCGCGATCGGTGTCGCGCGCGATGACCTCGAGCGACTGGCCGGTGTTGTCGGCCAACAGTCGATTCAACCGATCCTTGAGCAGCAGGATTTCCCTGGCGTGGATCTCGATGTCCGACGCCTGACCGCGGGCGCCGCCCAGCGGTTGGTGAATCATGATGCGCGCGTTTGGCAGCGCGAAGCGCTTGCCCTTCTCACCGGCCGCCAGCAGAAATGCGCCCATGCTTGCCGCCATGCCCAGGCACAGCGTCGAGACCGCCGGCTTGACGAACTTCATCGTGTCGTAAATTGCCAGGCCCGCCGAGACGGAACCGCCCGGCGAATTGATGTACATCGAGATTTCCTTGTCCGGATTTTCGCTCTCGAGGAACAGCAACTGGGCGACGACGAGGTTGGCGCTCTGGTCGTTGACCTCGCCCACCAGGAAAATGATGCGCTCCTTGAGGAGTCGCGAGTAAATATCGTAAGCGCGCTCGCCACGACCACTTTGCTCGACGACCATCGGCACGAGGCCAAGGCCTTGCGTCTCGAGGGCGGAGTTGTACGTCGGGGAGGCGAGTTGGGCGAGCAATTCGGAACGGGTAATCATATCGGTTCGACCCTTCTATCGAGATGGTTTTGCGCGCCGCAGGGAGGAGGCCCGGGGGCCCTTTGGAAAAGAACCGCCACGGCCTTGCGGCCGCGGCGGTTCAATCGGTCGTGTCGCGTTCGATCAGGCTTGCGAGTTGCCGGCCAGCTCTTCGAAACTGACCTGCTTGTCGGTCACCTTGGCCTTACCCAGGACGAATTCGACCACGTTGTTCTCGACGACGAAACCTTCCATTTCCGCCATGCGCTGCTGATCGCCATAGTACCAGCGGACGACTTCTTGCGGGTCTTCGTAGCTCTTCGCGAACTCTTCGACTTCGGCCTTGATTTGCTCCGGCTTGGCTTGCAGGTCATTCTGCTTGACCAGCTCGGCCAGAATGAGACCCAACTTCACGCGACGCTCGGCTTGCTCCTTGAACATTTCCGCCGGAATCGGCACGTTGCCGGCGTTCGGCACGCCGCGTTGCGTCAAGTCCTGACGAGCCATCGCCACCAGGCGCTCCTGGTCCTGTGCGACCAATGCGTTCGGCACGTCGAGCTCCGACACCGAGATCAGCGCGTTCATCACCTGATCCTTGAGCAAGGCCTGCGTACGACGCTTCACTTCGCGCGACAGGTTTTCCTTGATATCGGCGCGCATCTTTTCCAGGCTGCCGTCGGCGATACCGAGCGACTTGGCGAACTCGCCGTCGACTTCAGGCAGGTGCGCCCACTCGACCTTCTTCAGCGTCACGGTGAACGTGGCGGTCTTGCCGGCCACTTCCTTGCCGTGATATTCGTCGGGGAACTTGAGTTCGAAATCCTTCGAATCGCCCACCTTCAGGCCCAGCGTGGCCGTCTCGAACTCAGGCAGCATACGGCCTTCGCCCAGCACGAACACGAAGTCTTCGGCGCTGCCGCCGGCGAACGCTTCCCCGTCGATCTTGCCAACGAAGTCGACTGTCACGCGGTCGCCGTCCTTGGCTTCGACCGAGCCGCCGTCGCCGTGGGCGCCAACTTCGCCGCGCACGTGGTAGTGCACGCGCTGCTTGCGCAGGATGTCGATGGTGCGGTCGATCTCGGCTTCCGAGACGTCCGTCGTGGTACGGCTCACCTCGGCCGTGGCCAGGTCACCGATCTTGACTTCCGGATAGATCTCGAACGTGGCGTCGAATGCGTACTCGGCCTCGCCCGCGTCGACCTTCGGCGCGAAGCGCGGCTGACCCGCGACGCGCAGATCCTGTTCCTTGCTGATGTCGAAGAATTGCTGGCCGACCTTGTCGCTCACGACTTCGGCTTCGACCTGACCACCGTACTGCTGGGTGACCATCTTCAAGGGCACCTTGCCCGGGCGGAAACCCGGCATACGCACCGTCTTCGACAGCTTCTGAATGCGTGCCGCAACTTCTTTTTCGACTTCCTGCTTGGGCAGGGCGATGGTAAAGCGACGCTCGAGCTTGCCGAGGTTTTCAACAGCGATAGTCATGAGGATATTCGTCCTTCCAGAGGGTCGTTCTGTGTTGCGGCGAGGGAATGCCACAAGCGGACCCTGTCAGTTAATCAACCTTGGGCCGGAACCGACGTTGCGACGCCGGCTTCCCTCCGCCCCCGACATGCGGGGTAGCGCCAAAACGGTTTTGAACACAAAGCGGAACATTTTAGCAAACTATTGCCCCGCCTCCCGACTTTCCACCCCGACATCAGGGAAATCGGACCATTTTGCCTTCACGTACCTTCCCGACGTCCGCCCGCCCCGCCGGGCATGTCGCAACAGGTCGGCACAGGCCGGCATCACGCTTTAGAGGATCGCGCCCAGAAAAAGATCTTGGGGGAAGCCCACTTACGGCTTAGGATTCATTCGTACGTTTGAATGAAACATCGGTTCAATCCGATGGCGCGGCCTTACGCCGCATCACACTGGAGGTGCTTCGTGAGCCCACGCCTTTCCGTCGGCCGGCAAGCCGGCGATACCAAGCTACGCATCCTCGATGCCGCGGAAGACCTTTTCATCGAATACGGCTACGAAGCCATGTCCTTGCGTCAGATCACGTCGCGCGCCGACGTCAACCTGGCCGCCGTCAACTATCACTTCGGCAGCAAGGAGACCTTGCTCCAGGCCATGCTGGCGCGTCGGCTCGATCGGCTCAACGACGAGCGGCTCGCGCTGCTGACGCGCGCCGAAGCGGAGTGGCCGGCACCGCAGCTCACGTGCGAACACGTGCTGGGGGCGATGTTCATCCCCGCCCTTGCCATCTCGCATCATCGCGATATCGGCGGCCCGGCGTTCCTGCGCCTGCTCGGGCGGGTGTACGCCGATCCGTCGCCGTTCATCCGGGACTATTTGCAGCAGCATTACGCCCCCGTCTTCGAGCGCTTCTTCGACGCCTTCGCCCGCGCGTTGCCTGAGTTGCCGCGCCAGGAACTGGGCTGGCGTCTGCACTTCGCGCTTCAGGCCCTGTCCGGTGTGCTCGCGAGCAGCGACACCTCTCGACTGATCGACACGTTCGCCCAAGGCCAGGCGATGGGCGACCTGCAGGTCGTGGCACGGCTCACGGCCCTGATGGTCGCGGCGCTCAGGGCGCCGATGCCGGGCGAGGAACAACTGGCGAGCTTCGCCGACGTCTTCGCGCTGGCGAAGGCCGCGGACATTACGCCGCCACGCGAGGCCGGACACGTCGCCGCCCCGCTCACGACAACCGCAGAAGCGAACGCCGCGCCTCGGATCCCGGGCGCCGACGACCGCTCGCTCGCCAATGCCTGAACACAGATCACCGACAGCCGGAGAAGGTCCGAGCCAGTCGACGACGATCGAACACGAAGGCCGAACCTGAACAGACGCCCGAACGCCCATCGGGAGGCGAGGCCCAATCGACGCTGAGGCGTCCCCGACCGGTGCTACGGCAACCCCGGCCGGGAGGGTGAACCGAGAGGGAGGACAGCATGATGGCTCTTTGGATTCTTGCGTGGATTGCGGGCGTAACCGCCCTGCTCTTTTATCGTGCGCACGCCTGGCAGTGGTTGTTGGCGACTGTGGTGTGGGTGGGCGCGGGCGCGGTGACCGGGCTGACGGGGACGGTGGCAAGCGTCGTGCTCGCCGTCATCTTTGTCTTGCCGGCGCTGGTCCTGAGCATCGGCCCGCTGCGGCGCGCTTGGATGACTACACCGCTGCTCGCCAAATTCCGCGCGATCATGCCGGAGATGTCCGAGACGGAGAAAGACGCCATCGAAGCCGGCACCGTCTGGTGGGATGCGGATTTATTCTCCGGCCGTCCCGACTGGAAAAAATTCATGGCGCTGCCCGCGCCCACCTTGTCCGCCGAAGAACAGGCCTTCCTGGACACCGAGGTCGAGCACCTGTGCGACCTGTCCAACGACTGGGAAAGCACCCAGGTCTGGCAGGACCTGCCGCCAAACGCATGGCAATACGCGAAGGATGCCGGCTTTCTGGGAATGATCATCCCCAAGCGCTACGGCGGCCTCGAATTTTCCGCGTACGCGCACTCTCAAGTGGTAATGAAGCTCGCTTCGCGTTGCTCGGCGGCCGCCGTGTCGGTCATGGTGCCGAACTCGCTCGGCCCCGCCGAACTGCTGCTTCATTACGGCACCGAAGCCCAGAAGAACTACTATCTGCCGCGTCTGGCGAAGGGCGACGAAGTCCCCTGCTTCGCACTCACGAGCCCCTACGCGGGTTCGGATGCCGCCGCCATCCCCGACGTCGGCATCGTCTGCCGAGGCGTTCACGAGGGCCGCGAAACGCTTGGGTTCCGTGTCACGTGGAGCAAGCGCTACATCACCCTGGGGCCGATCGCGACGGTGCTCGGCCTCGCCTTCCGAGCCCTCGATCCCGACCATCTGCTCGGTGACGACGACGCCCCAGGCATCACCTGCGCACTGATTCCCACGAACCATCCGGGCGTGGTGATCGGGCGCCGCCACTGGCCGCTGAACGCTGTCTTCCAGAACGGTCCGAATGCCGGCAAGGACGTCTTCATTCCGCTCGACTGGGTGATCGGCGGGCAGGCACAGGTCGGCAAAGGCTGGCGCATGCTGATGGAGTGTCTCGCGGCCGGGCGTGCGATTTCGTTGCCGTCCTCGAACGTCGGCTACTCGAAGCTCGCCGTGCGGGCCACGGGCGCTTACGCGGCGGTGCGGCGTCAATTCCGCACGCCGATCGGGAAGTTCGAGGGGGTGCAGGAGGCGCTGGCGCGCATGGCTGGCAACCTGTACGCGATGGACGCCGCACGCCGCATGGCAGCGCTCGCCGTCGATCTTGGCGAGAAGCCCTCGGTGATCTCCGCCATCGCGAAATACCACGTGACCGAACGCGCCCGCAAAGTCGTGAACGACGGCATGGATGTCGTCGCGGGCAAAGGCATCTGCATGGGCCCGAACAATTTCCTTGCCCGCGCCTACCAGCAGATCCCGGTATCGATCACAGTGGAGGGCGCCAACATCATGACGCGCTGCCTGATGATCTTCGGTCAGGGCGCGATCCGCTGCCATCCGTACGTGCTCAAGGAGCTGAGCGCCGCGCAAACGGCGGATCGAGCAGCGGCCGTGCGCGCCTTCGACGACGCCCTCTTCGGCCATCTGAGCTTCGTCACGAGCAACATCGTGCGCGGTGCCCTGCACGGCATCACGCATGCGCGCTTCTCCGCCGTGCCGTCGAACGCCGCGCCGGAGTTGCATGGGTACTACCGCGCCGCGAATCGTCTATCGACGCTGCTCGCCATTGCATCCGACGTCTCGATGGCGGTGCTCGGTGGCTCGCTCAAGCGCCGCGAGCGCCTCACGGGCCGGCTCGGCGACATCCTCTCCCAATTGTTCCTGTTGACGGCGACGCTCAAGCGCTACGAGGACGAAGGCCGCCCCACCGCCGATCTGCCACTGGTGCACTGGGCGGCGCAGGACGCGCTCTGGCAGGCACGCGAAGCGTTCGAAGGCGTGCTTGCGAACTATCCGTCGCGCGCGGTCGCCGGGTGGATGCGCTGGAAACTCATGCCGCTCGGCCTGCCCTACGCCAAACCGTCCGATGCGCTCGCCACTCAGGTCGCCGAATTGATGCAAACGCCGGGCGACGCGCGCGAGCGCCTCATCGCCGGCAGCTATTCGCCGCGCCCCGAGATCGACGGGCTGGCCTACGGGGAGATCGTTTTCCAGATGACGCCGCAGGTCACCGCCATCGAGCAGCGTTTGCGCACGGCGGTCAAGGAGGGCCGCCTGCCGACGATGCCCCAAAGCCTGCCTGAATTCGCCGAGTGGGTGGAGCAGGCCGCGCACCTGCATTTCGTGAGCGACAGCGAGCGCCAGGTGCTGGCGCAGTACGCCGACTTTGCGACACGGGCCGTGGCCGTCGACGATTTCCCGTCCGACTTCGGTCGCCTTGCCGACATGCAGCACGCCCAGCAACAGGAAGCGGCCGACGAAGCGCTCAGCCCGTGAGCTCGCCCGCCTGCCGTTGCCTATCACTCTGAGGATTTACGCGCCGTGACGACGTCCGACCGATATCTGGCTTTCGCCAACTCCGCCGTGGGCAGCCGCCTGGCCAATGCGCTGGGGCTACCGCGCCCCGTGCCGCTCGAACGGATGCCGTCGCGCGACGACAGCCGCGCCGAGGCGGCCACCGATGCGTCGCAACGCGCAGTGCCCACACCACCCGCGGTCGTGGGCGGCGCGGGCGACGCCCCGCTGTTGCCGGATCTGGCACGTGAGCTGCATCGGCTCGGCATGTCCAGCCTTGCGCACGCCGAGCGACTCGACTGGATCACCCATGCCAATCAGGCGGGCACGATGAGTGGACGATTCAATCCCGGCGAAGGTGTACGTGCCAAGGCGTTGCTGTTCGATGCGAGCGCCATCGCCAGCACCGACGGCCTGAGCGCGCTCTATACGTTCTTCCACGACACCCTCGCCTGCCTCGACCCATGCGCCCGCGTGCTCGTGCTGGGCGTGCCGCCCGCGCTGGCACCGACACCCCAGGCCAGCGTGGCGCAGCGCGCGCTCGAAGGCTTCGTGCGATCGCTCGCCAAGGAACTCAAGCGCGGGGCCACGGCGCAGTTGCTCTACGTCGCGCCGCACGCTCGGGATGCCCTGCACTCGACGCTGCGCTTCTTTCTCTCGCCGCGCGCCGCCTACGTGAGCGGTCAGGCCATCACCCTGCAAGCGCCGGTATTCACAACGCCGCCGACTCACGACGATCGTCCGCTCGCCGGACACGTCGCCGTTGTGACAGGCGCGGCGCGCGGCATCGGCGAAGCGATTGCCACCGTGCTGGCACACGACGGCGCGCATGTCGTGTGCGTCGACATCGCGCAAGCCCAGGGTGCGCTCGAGGCTGTGGCGATGCGTCTCGACGGCAGCGCGCTCACGTGCGACATTGCCGCACCCGAGGCGGGGGCGACATTGCTAGCGCATTTGGCCACGCATGCGCCACGCGGCCTCGACATCCTCGTGCACAACGCCGGTATCACGCGCGACAAGACGCTCGTGCGCATGAGCGAAGCGCAATGGCAGAGCGTGCTCGACATCAATGTCGGTGCGCCGCAACGCCTCAATCAGGCGCTGCTCGATGCTGGGGTACTGCGCGCCAACAGCCGGATCGTCGGTGTGGCGTCGATCAGCGGCATTGCGGGAAATCGGGGGCAGACCAACTACGCGGCGTCGAAGGCGGCGGTGATTGGCATGATCGAAGCCTGGTCGCCGGTACTCGCCGAGCGCCACATCAGCATCAATGCCGTCGCTCCCGGCTTCATTGAGACGCAGATGACCGCCGCTGTGCCGTTCGCCATTCGCGAAGCCGGGCGCCGGATGAACTCCCTCGGCCAGGGCGGCCAGCCGGTCGACGTGGCGCAGGCCATTGCCTGGTTGGCGCACCCTGCATCGGGCGCATTGACCGGACAGGTGGTGCGCGTGTGCGGCCAGAGCCTGCTAGGTGCATGACCATGCCCAACGACCGCCCTCGCGATCCGCATGACAAGGCGTTATCGTCCGCCACCGGGCACACCCCGGCCGACGTCACGCGCCTGCCCTCCCCGCACACGCTGTTTCTGCGGGCACTGCTCTCGTCCCGCAAACCAGCGAACGCGCAACGGCTCCCACCCTTGGCTTTCACGCGACGCAATGTCACGCTCGACGCCGACGCCATCGCCCGTTACGCGCGCTTGTGCGGCTTCACCGCGGCGCACGGGGTGCCACCCACGTGGCCGCATCTGCTCGCCTTCCCGCTGCATATGTTGCTGATGACCGACCGCGCGTTTCCGTTCGCCATGCTCGGCATGGTGCATCTGGACAATCGCATACGTCAGCACGCATCGCTCACGCCGGGGGACCGGCTCGATCTGGATGTCCGTTGCGGCTCGCTGTTCGCCCATGACAAGGGACAGGTCTTTACGGTCCTCACCACGGCGCGACGCGATGGGGTTGTCGTGTGGTCGGGAGAGAGCGGATACCTGCGCACCGGTCTGCCCGACCCGCTCGGCGCACCGTATCGCGCCGCGTTGAGCGCCGACCCGTCGCTCGCGAAGACCGCCGCATGGCATGTGCCGCGCGACCTTGGTCGCCAGTACGCGCGGGTGTCCGGCGATTACAACCCGATTCATCTCTGGCCGGTCACGGCCCGACTGTTCGGCTTCCCGCACCCCATCATTCACGGCATGTGGAGCTTCGCCCGAAGCCTCGCGGCCGTGTTACCGGCCGACGTGCCCTGCCTCGATCTGCTCGTGGAGTTCAAAAGGCCGCTGCCGCTGCCGGGGGATGTCACGCTCTGGCGCGATGCGCGCGGCGGCGCCTTCGAATTACGCGACGCGGCAGGCACGGTGCCCCATCTGCGCGGACGGTGGCAATACGCGCCGACCGTGTCGTCCTCCCCCCTCGACCCAGACCTTTCATGAGCGCCTTCACGCCT
The DNA here is from genome assembly GCF_902459625.1 of Pandoraea cepalis. NCBI lineage: Bacteria > Pseudomonadati > Pseudomonadota > Betaproteobacteria > Burkholderiales > Burkholderiaceae > Pandoraea > Pandoraea cepalis. The sequence continues at coordinate 269,562 of NZ_CABPRY010000003.1, read as the reverse complement.
ACCGCGCCGCCCCCCGCCTTGCGCCGCGTTGCCATTCTCGGCGGCAACCGCATCCCGTTTGCGCGCGCCAACACGGCATACGCCACCGCGTCGAATCAGGACATGCTCACCGCCGCGATTCAGGGCCTCGTCGACCGGTTTGCGCTGCACGATCAGCGCCTGGGGGAAGTCGCCGCGGGGGCCGTGCTCAAACACGCGCGCGATTTCAACCTGACGCGCGAATCCGTCCTGTCGACGACGCTCGCCCCGCAAACGCCCGCCTACGATGTTCAGCAAGCGTGCGGCACGGGCCTCGAGGCCGCCATCCTGACCGGCAACAAAATTGCGCTCGGCCAGATCGACGTGGCGATCGCCGGCGGGGTCGACACAGCCTCGGACGCCCCCATCGCAGTCAACGAGACACTGCGCAAGATTCTGCTGGAGGCCAACCGACAGCGCAGCCCTGGGGGCAAGCTCGGTGCGCTCGCGAAGGCGCGTCCCGGCATGTTGTTCAAGCCGGCGTTACCCCGCAACGGCGAACCACGCACCGGGTTCTCGATGGGGGAGCATTGCGAGCAGATGGCCAAGCGCTGGCAAATCGAGCGCGCCGCACAGGACGAACTCACGCTCGCGAGCCATCAACATCTGGCCGCCGCCTATGAACGCGGGTTCTTCCTCGATCTGATGACGCCGTTTCGCGGCCTGCGACGCGACAACAACCTGCGCCCCGACGTCACGCTGGAGACCTTGAACGCCCTCAAGCCGGTGTTCGATCGCAGCGCCGCGGGCACGCTCACGGCGGGCAACTCGACCCCGCTGACGGACGGCGCCTCGTGCGTGCTGCTCGCGAGCGAAGACTGGGCACACGCGCACGACATCCCGGTGCTCGCGTATCTGACGTACTCGCAAACCGCGGCCGTCGACTTCTTTCATCCCGATGAAGCCCAGCGCGAAGGACTGCTCATGGCGCCGGCGTACGCTGTGCCACGCATGCTCGCCCAGGCCGGGCTCACGCTGCAGGACTTCGACTTCTACGAAATTCACGAGGCGTTCGCGGCGCAGGTGCTTTGCACATTGAAAGCGTGGGAAGACCCGCAATACTGCCGCGATCGGCTGGGGCTCGCCGCGCCGCTGGGTAGCATCGACCGGCAGCGGCTGAACGTAAATGGCAGTTCGCTTGCCTGCGGGCATCCGTTCGCGGCCACCGGCGCACGCCTGCTTGCCACTCTCGCCAAACAGCTCGCCGAGCGTGGCGGCGGACGTGGCCTCATCTCGATTTGCGCGGCCGGCGGACAAGGCGTGGTCGCCATGCTGGAACGATAACGCAAACGACGTTACAGGGGCAGTCACAAGCACGGCCCCGCAGCAGGAGGCGAGTTGCCAGCAGAGCCACCGCCTGCTCTCGGGTACCCGTGCCAAAAGACCTCAAGGGAGACAACGATGGACTCAGCTGTTCAGCACGAACGCGTGTGGCTAGGCGCTTACCCGCCTGGCGTTCCCGCCGACATCGATACGACACGCTACACGTCGCTGGTACAGGCGTTCGACGAATGGATCGACAAGTACCGGGAACGCATTGCGTTCGTGAGTCTGGGGAGCGAAATCACCTATGGCGAGGTCGCCCGCCAGGCGTACGCCTTTGCCGCGTGGCTGCAAGCCCACGGTGTGCAGAAGGGAGAGCGCGTGGCGCTCATGATGCCCAATTGCTTCCAGTACCCGATCGGCCTGTTCGGCACGCTGATCGCCGGGGCCGTGGTCGTCAACGTCAATCCCCTGTACACCGTTCGCGAACTCAAACATCAATTACAGGACAGCGGCGCACGTACGATCGTCGCATTTGAGAACTTCGCGAAAACCGTGCAGGACGCGATCCCCGGCACCGAGGTGCGCCACGTGCTCGTCACGCAGATCGGCGACTTGCTCGGCACCGGCTTGAACGTCAAGGGACGCCTCGTCAACTTCCTCATGCGGCGAATCGCCAAACAAGTGCCGCCCTACGATCTGCCGCAGGCGATCCCGCTGCGCCGAGCGCTCGCCGAGGGCGCGAAGCGCAGGCCTGTTCCGGTGCCCCTCGCGCGCGACGACCTCGCCTTCCTTCAATACACAGGGGGCACGACCGGCGTGGCCAAGGGGGCGATGCTGTCGCACGGGAACGTGCTGGCCAACCTGTTGCAAACCGAGGCATGGGCCGCCGGCCAGCTCGACGGCGACATCGAGGTGAATCTGTCGCTGCTGCCCATGTATCACATCCTCTCACTCACGGTGAACTGCCTGGTGTTCATGAGCCTGGGCGGGCGCAACATCCTGATCGCAAACCCGCGCGACGTGAAGAAGGTCGTCTACATCATCCGCAACGAGACATTCACCGGCGTCACGGGAGTGAACACACTGTTCAACGGTCTGCTCGAGAACCAGGACTTCTGTGCGCGCGACTTCTCCCGATTGAAACTCTCGCTTGCCGGCGGCATGGCCACGCAGCGCGCCATTGCCGAGCGATGGAAGCAGGTCACCGGCAAACCGATCATCGAGGGCTACGGCCTCACCGAATGCTCCCCCATCGTCACGATGAACCCGGTCGACCTCTCGCATATGGACGACGTCGATTTCACCGGCTCCATCGGTCTGCCCGCGCCGTCGACCGACGTGCGCTTCAAGCGTGATGACGGCACGTGGGCCGATCTCGGCGAGCCAGGGGAGTTATGCGTGCGGGGGCCGCAGGTCATGCGCGGCTATTGGCAGCGCCCGGAAGACACCGCCAACACGTTCGACGCCGACGGCTGGCTGATGACGGGTGACGTTGGCGTGATGGACGCACGCGGATATGTACGGCTCATCGACCGCAAGAAGGACATGATTCTCGTGTCCGGCTTCAACGTCTACCCGAATGAAATCGAGGACGTCGTGATGCTCCACCCAGGGGTTCGGGAAGCCGCGGTGGTCGGCGTGCCGGATCCGGTGGCCGGCGAGCGCGTGAAACTCGTGGTCGTCGCAAAGGCCCCTGGGGTGAGCGCCGAGGATTTGCTCGCCCACTGCCGCGAACACCTGACCGCGTACAAGGTGCCGCGCATCGTCGAATTCCGTGACGGCGAACTGCCCAAGTCGACCGTCGGCAAGATTCTTCGGCGCGAACTGCGCGCGCCGCTCGGTCACGCGTAAGGGAGACGAACAACATGCCCAAGCACCACGCGTTCCACGCCGGCCGCCTCGGCCACGTCGCACTGGCCCTCGTATTGACACCCATGGCGCTCGTTGCCGGCGCGCTGAGTGCGTCGAATGCCCTCGCCCAGAGCAACGTCTCGTCGGATGCAGGCCTATCGGCTGTCACGTCCTCCGCTCCTGCGGCACCGCCCACGACCCACGCGACGGCAAACACCGCTGCCGCGGATGTCGAGGTCGCCAAGCTGGCCGCCATGCCTGTCGCCGCGCAAGCCCAATGGCTGTCCCACACGATCAAGGCCGGCGAATTGGCGCGGCTAAGCGACGAGCGGATCGTCGCTCGCATGCAGGCGATCCACGCCGACGCGCTCGTTCGGTTCCTGAAGACGGAGTCGGCCGCGCTGCCCGAATACCAGTACGAGCTAACACGTCATGAACGCATCAATGACCAGTGGCAAACCACGCCCGACCGCATGCTCGTGAAGATTCGAGAGGCGCCATTGCAGATCTATGCGAAATGGCTACCGGGCGGCGCCCACGCGGGTCAGGAAATCATTTACGACGAGACGAAGAATCCCAAGGAGATGTATGGCCATCTCGGCGGCATTTTCGGCTTCGCATCGATCTGGAGCAGTATCGACGGCCCGCTCGCGCGCTCGCAGTCCAACCATACCGTGCGCGATCTGGGCTTTGCGTTCATTGCCGAGCGAATTGCGCACGACGGTCGCAGCTTCCGCGCCGAGGGACTCCCCGCGACGCCCGCAAGAATTTCGGTATCCGAATCGAACGGCATGCGCATGCTCGCTCTGGAATGGGACGCCCCCGCCGGGCCACCGCAACATTACGCGTATAAGTCACGCCTGCTGCTCGACCTGAAGACCGGCCGTCCGCGCGGTATCGAAGCGTGGGATGCGTCGGGACAAAAGGTCGAGGAAATGCGCTTCGAGAAGGTGCGCAAGGCCTCATGGACCGACGCAACGTTCGATCCGAAAAATCCCGACTATAAGTTCTGATGGCCCACTTGATGTCGGCAACGACCGGCACCCGTGGATCGCATCGGTGTGACGGCGCGCGATAAATGAACGACGAAAGCCCGCCACCTCTGAACGGAGGTGGCGGGCTTTCGCTCATGCGCACATCGGATGCCGGCGTGCGCGAGGTCGCGAGCTCGTAGCAACGCCGGCCTGCCGCGGCCGATCAGGTCTGCGGCAGTTCGATCTTCACTTCGAGCACTTCCAGGTTGTCCTGGTGCTCAACGCTGACCTTGATGTCGTCTTGTGCGATCTTGACGTACTTGGAGATGACGGCGACCAGCTCACGTTGCAACGCCGGCAGGTAGTCCGCCGGCGGCGACGAGCCCGCGCGTTCGTGCGCCAGAATGATCTGCAGGCGCTCTTTGGCGACGGAAGCGGTCTTTTTCTTCTCCCCCAGGAGGAAAGACAGGAATGACATGGGCACTCCTTACTTCGAGCCGAAAATACGCTGCAACAGTCCCGGCTTTTGATAGTCGGTAAAGCGCATTGGCTTGTCTTCGCCCTTGAAACGGCTCACCACGTCGCGATACGCGTCAGCCACGTCGGTGCCGTCGAGATGAATGGCCGGCGTGCCCTGATTCGAGGCATGCAGCACCGACTCCGACTCCGGAATCACGCCGATGAGCTTGATTCGCAGGATTTCCTGAATGTCGTCGAGCGACAGCATCTGGCCGTCGTTGACGCGCTTCGGGTTGTAACGGGTGATGAGCAGGTGCTCCTTGATCGGCTCGCCGCCTTCAATGGCGCGCTTCGTCTTCGACGAGAGAATGCCCAGAATGCGGTCCGAATCGCGCACCGACGACACCTCGGGGTTCGTCACCACGAGCGCCTCGTCGGCGAAATGCATGGCGAGCAGCGCGCCCGACTCGATACCGGCCGGCGAATCGCACACGATGTATTCGAATCCCATGTCGTCCAGATCCTTGATGACCTTCTCCACGCCGGCTTGCGTGAGGGCATCCTTGTCGCGCGTCTGCGACGCGGGCAGGATGAACAGGTTCTCGCAGGCCTTGTCCTTGATGAGCGCCTGATTGAGGTTCGCTTCGCCTTGAATCACGTTGATCAGGTCGTACACGACGCGGCGCTCGCAACCCATGATGAGGTCGAGATTGCGCAGGCCCACGTCGAAATCGATGACTGCCGTCTTGTGCCCCTGCAAGGCGAGGCCGGCGGAAAAGCTGGCACTGGTCGTCGTCTTGCCGACGCCACCCTTGCCAGAGGTCACCACAATCACTTTTGCCATCTGTCGATGCCTTCCCAAACTTGAGGATGAATTTAGCTACGAATCATTTGAGCCCGAGGGGCTCGAAAATCAGTTTGTCGTCTACCAGCCGCACCTGCACCGAACGCCCCTGCACATCAGGCGGCAGTGCATGCTCACCGGTCCGGTAGATACCGGCGATGGAAATCAGCTCGGGCTCGAGGCAGGTACAGAAGATGCGAGCGTCGAGCTTGCCCTTCACGCCTGCCAGCGCCCGCCCCCGCAGCGGTGCGTAAATGTGGATATTACCTTCCGCGATCACCTCGGCCCCATAACTGACCAAATCGAGGATGATCAGATCGCCCTTCGCGTAGACCTGCTGGCCCGAACGCAACGGCTTGTCGATGATGGTCGATGGGACGGCCACGGTGTCAGGCACCACCGGTTCCGGTGCCGCCTGGGCTGGCACGGCAGCCGTCTCGTCCGGCGCCTCACTCTCCCGCGCCGGACGCGACAGGCGACGCTCGTGGCTATCGAGCCGCGGCAGTCCGTCCACCACCGCCCACTCGGCTTGCTCGGCGTTGGCGACCACCCCGATCGGCTTCATGCGGAATTCGGCCAGCATGTCGGCCAACGCGGGCACGGCAACGCGCTCGTCGCCGGTCAGGCGCCGAACGTCGATGGCGACCGTGTCGCCGGCAAAAAACTCCGGGGTCGCTTCGAAGCGTTGTGACAGTTCGGTGCGCAGCGTCTCCAGTTGCGGCGTCTTGACCACGAAATGCAGGGTATCGATGGCACCGCTGCGTAACTCGAAGTACGGGGTTTTCTTTTGCGGCATGTCAGGTTGTTGTGCGCGAATTGCTGGCAAATTGGGCCATTCTACCGTCCCTTGACGGGACGCCAACCGCAAATCAACGGGTCGCCTCCGTCATTGACGGAAGAATCACCGTTGTCGCATTGCAGCATTTTGCATCATGAACCAACGGTTCCGACAGTAAAGAACGGGGGCCGCTGACATGCCAGTGACATGAGGAGCGGCTATGCTGGCAGTGGGAAAGTGTCCTAAGAGACGTGCTGCGAAGCAACATCGAAAGTGCGAATTTTGTCGCGCAAGTGCCATATTCGTGACCTATCCTTTAATTCCCTGACGAGGGACCCCCTGTGGAACCGCAAACCGGGAGACGACGATGCTGAGTCATCATGAATTTGCCACCCTGATGCTGGTCAAGGACGCTCCTGAGCAAGTGGAGCATGATCGCCTGGACCTCGAGTCATTGCTTGAAAGCAAATTGATCGAATGGGAAGAGTTGGCGTCGGGTGAAAAATCCCCGCGACTGACCGTCCAGGGCAAGTATGTCCTTCAGGCCGTTGCCTGAGCGCCCAGCCTGCTGTTGAGGTGTCCGTAAGATGTAAAAGCCCGCCGGAAGGCGGGCTTTTCATTGGGCGGGGGATATCCCCCTCGATACCTACCTGCGCGTTCAACCGTGCCGGACGTCCCGAGAGTGACGCCGCCACGTGTGCCGCGCCGCCGGATGCTCCCGGCACCAGTTGCGATCGACGAGCCACGCAACCGCCGCGCCGACGACCAGCACGATGATCAACATGGCAATCAAGCTCCCTGTCAGCATAGTGGCCTCCTAACTTCGACATGGCGGGATGGCACGCTTTCATTCTAGGCAATCCCTATCGAAATAGGTACCCGAAAGTGATCGGGGTATACCGCGTTTGCGCAACAACAAGGGCCTCGACATCATCGCGCCGCTCGCCTGCTGCGACGCAACATATCATTCGCTATTCAATGGCATCTTTGCCATCGAGACGCAGGATTCGCATCGCCGAGAGGCTTGCCGTCAGGCAATCGCACCGCCCGCGTCGATCAGCACGGTCGAGCCCGTGGCACTCGGCGTGCCCGCCAGATAAAGAATCGTGTTGGCCACGTCCTCGGCAGCGACCACACGGCGCGCGGGCAAGCGCGCCGCCGCGTTGCGATACATCGCCTCGCGATCGGCCTCTGACAGCTTGTCCCATAGCGGCGTGACGGTGAGCCCCGGCGAGACGGTGTTCACGCGCACGGGTGACAGTTCCAGTGCCAGCCCTCGTGCCAGCGCCTCGATGGCGGCGTTGATTGCGCCTTGAACGACCGACGACGTGCTCGGGCGCACGCTCAGAAAGCCCGACGTCAGCGTGAGCGAACCGCCGTCTTCAATGCGCGCATAGCGCGCTACGTGGTAACTGCCCCAGAACTTGCTGTCAAAGGCGGCATGCGCGTCGTCCAGCGAGAGCTTGCGCACCTGTCCGGTCGGGGTTTGCGCGGCCGAGACGACCACGTGTTGCCAGGGGGCGTGATCGGCGAAGCACCGCTCAACGGCGGCGGCATCTCCGGTGTCCAGCACCAGGGCGCGCGCGGTCGTGCCTAACGTGGCAAGCGCGTCGTCGAGCTTCGCCTGACTGCGCGAGGCAATGGTCACGGCCGCGCCTGCCTTGGCGAACGCCTGGGCGGTGGCACGACCAATGCCGGAGCTGCCGCCGATGACCAACACGCGCTGACCTTCGAAATTGAACATGATGAAACTCCTGAAAACGATCGGAATGAGGGCGGAATCGCGCGACCTGACGGTGGCCGCCGGGGGATTGACCGTCCAGCCCCGGCACGCGATGTCACGGCGCTATTGTGATACTCATCCCGGGGAACGATAATCCCGTTGAAAACTGAATGACTCTCTACAATTCATTGAGAATCTGCCCGAGATGATTGACCAGACGCTGGATCTCACCTTATTCGACCGTGTCGTCACCACGGGCAGCATGTCGGCGGCCGCGCGGGAGTTGGGGCTGTCGCTTGCCGTCGTGAGCAAGCGGCTCGGGCTACTCGAGCAGCGCCTTGGCGTTCGTCTGCTCAATCGCACCACCCGCAAACAGGCGCTCACCGACGAAGGGCAGGTGTTTCATACGTGCTGCCAGCGAATCCTCGCGGAGATTGCCGAGACCGAGCGGCTAATGACGCGACAGGCGGGCACCGTCGGTGGCGTGCTTCGCATCAGCGCGCCGCGCGCCTTCGGCCGTCGTCACCTGGCGCCGCTGCTGGTCGCGTTTCGCGAACGGCATCCAGCCCTGAAAGTGCATCTCGAACTCAGCGACCTATGGGTCGATCTGGTCGCGCACGGCATCGACGTGGCCATCCGCGTCGGCGCCCTGCCCGATTCCAGTCTCGTCGCGCAGGAACTCGCCCCGAACTACCGCGTGCTGGTCGCGTCTCCGACCTATCTGGCAAGGCATGGCACGCCGCAGGATGCTGGCGATCTGCAACAGCATGACTGCATTCTGTTCGGCCACGCGCCGCACGGCGACTGGCGATTCGTGTGGCAATCCGAAACGTTGCGCATCCAGGTCCGCGACACCTACGTTGTCGACGATGGGGATACCGCGCACGAATTGGCGCTGCACGGTGCGGGCATCACACAGAAATCCATCTGGGACGTGGGTGACGATATCCAGGCGGGACGTCTTGCGCGCGTATTGCCCTCGCTGCAAATGCCGGCGTCGCCGCTGCATGCCGTGTATCCGCACAGCCGGCATCTCGCACCGCGCACACGCGCCTTCGTTGACTTTCTACGGGACGGGTTGCGCGCCAAATGGCGCTGGCCCCAACACTAGCGACGCACACCGTGCGCAGCGCCTCACGTCGCTCCGCCGGCGACGCGCTGCCTCGCGGCTTTCACTTGTCGCCGACGGTATCGCGCCCATTGAGCGCGTCACGTCCAGCGGCCAGCAATGCCTCCGAGAGCGCCGGATCCGCACTGACGACCGCGCGCGACAGCACGAGCGTGCCCACCATCTGCGCGAAGCGTGCCATCGCAGACCGACTCGCCTGCGCCTGACTCAGTCCTTGCTCGATACCGACCGCGGTCATTCGGTCGATCATGTCGGCCAGGCCTTTCGCATAACATGCTTGCGCTTCGTCGCCGATGCGCGGGGCATCCCCCGCAAATCCGGCCATCGGGCAGCCACACGCCACGTCATCGCGGTGCGCCGTCGACAGATACCGCTCGACGCGCGCCGTCGGCGACAACACCGCCTCCGCCGCCGCGTCGCCGCCTGCGAGCAGCCCGTTGCTCGCCGCCACCGCGCGCGACATCACGGCCGCAACCAGTGCATCCTTCGACTTGAAGTGGTTGTAGAAGCCCCCCTGCGTGAACCCCGCGGCCTTCATCAGCGCCGTCAGCCCCACGGCGTCAACGCCGTGCTCACGAAACAGCCGCTCCGCCGCCGCGACGATCGCCTCGCGGTTTTCCGCAGCCTGCTCTCTTGAAATTCCCATCCTCCGCTCCTCAGGACTCGCAACGCTCGCCCAGACTCGTTCACACCATCGAACTATCGTCATCATCGATAAAGACAATTGCGATTACCATTGACATATCGATGCCAGACTCGGCACAATGCGTCAGCGATGACGATTACGATCACCATCGTCATGAAGTATAGCCCAACGCTCACGTCTTCCACAGGGTCGACGTGACTCTATGACCCTGCTGGAGTTCTGAAATGAAGATCAAAGATGCCGTCGTATTCGTGACCGGCGCCAACCGTGGCCTGGGCTTGGCGTTTGCGAAACAGGCGCTCGAACGCGGCGCGAAGAAGGTGTACGCCGGGTCGCGCGATCCGTCGAAGGTCACGCTGCCGGGTGTCATCCCGGTCAAGCTCGACGTCAACGACCCGGAGGCGGTGGCGGCCGCGGCAAGCCTGGCGGGCGACGTCACGCTGCTCATCAACAACGCGGGGATTGCACGCCTGACCGAAGGGCTGACCGGCCCGGGTGCTACCGAGCTGCTGCGCGAGACGCTGGAGACGAACCTGTTCGGCGTACTCGGCATGACGCAGGCGTTCGCCCCGGCCCTGGAACGCAACGGCGGTGGCGCACTGCTCAATGTCCTGTCGATCGTGAGCTGGATCAGTTCAGACGCGCTCCCTGAATACTCAATCACGAAGTCGGCCGCGTGGTCGCTGACCAATGGCTTGCGCAACGCGTTGCGCGCCCAAAATACGCAGGTGGTCGGTTTGCACGCAGGTTACATCGATACCGACCTGACTCGCGGGTTCGACGCCGACAAGCTCGACCCGGCCGACGTGGTGCGTCAGGCTTACGACGCCATCGAGGCAGGCGAAGAGGAGGTCTGCGTCGACGAAGGCACGCGACAGGTCAAGCAGGCGCTGTCGCTGGGCGTCTACCTGCAAGAACCCGCGGCATAACCCCCGCCGGGGCGCCAAACCAGGCACCCAACGAAAAAACGCCGCGACACCCTCACGGGCCTCGCGGCGTTCGCAGTTCTGCGGCGAGCGACGACTGCGCGTCAGGCGGCCTTGTCCATCTGACGCTCGCCACCCAACGCCTCGACCAAATCGTCGAGCATTCGGGCGAGCTCGCCGGTCATGAGCGCTACGTCGGCGTCGAACTTCTCGGCTTCGCCTTCAGCCGTTGGATCGGCGGCATCCTTGATGACGTCGAGCGTCGTCACACGTTTGACGACGAACGCGTCGGTCAGCACGAAGGAGATCCGGTCGTTCCACGTCATCGCCAGCTTGGTGCAGCGCTTGCCAGCCTCGATATGCTGACGCACGTCCGCGCCATCGAGTGGGTGGCGCACATAGCGCACTGCGGCCTTCTCATCGGTGTTCGAGCGCAGTTCCACGTCCTGGTCGACGGTGAAGCCGCCCGGCGCGTCATTGCCCGCGAGCCACGAGGTCATCATTGCGACGGGCGCCTCGTTGAGTTCCACGTTCTCGAGCGTGATGTCGAGCGTCTTGAGCAGCAGGCTGCGCACTTCGTCGGCCTTGGCGGGCGACGCGGCGTCGATCACGAGCCAGCGATTGGCCGGGTCGATCCACACGCGCGTGTCGCGACGAATGCCGAACGCACGCGGCAGCAGTTCGTCGGTGACCTGCTCCTTGAGCTCACGCATTTGCTTGCGGCCCGGCTTGAAGCCTTGCTGCTCTTCCAACTCGAGCGCCTTGGCGCGCGTGACCTGATTCACGACGGTGGACGGCAGCAGCTTCTTCTCGGCGCGATAGGCGAGCAGGAATTGACGGTTGATGCTGTGCACCAGTTCGCCCCCCTCACGCGGCGGCGCCCAGCCCTGCACTTGCATTTCGAGGCTACCGCCTTCGCAGAAGGCGTGCTTCTCCAACGCCGTTTCCATTTGCGCGACGCTCATGGACCAACCGGCAGGAATTCGGTGCAACTGAAGATTCTTGAACCACATCGGCATCACCGCAAAAAGCAAAAGCCGAGATTTTACCAGTGCCGGGCGGCACGGCGAAATTCGGCAACGCGCATCGTGTCAGAGAAAGCGATCGAGGATCTTCCGGCTCGGCTTGTCGAGCGTGCCGGTGTCCCGAATCAGGAAGTGAATGCCGTGGTTATCGGTGATGAGCAACGTCTGGCCGCCCAGGCGACGAATGTCCTCTTCGCCACGCAACACGAACGCCGCCTCGCCTCGGTTCGTCTCGACGGTCCATGTGCTGGGCGTCGCGTAGGTCGAAACGCCCTTGATGCGCAACACCTCCGGCATGAATTCGCGCGCGGCGAGTTCGTCTTGCAACAGCGCGCGCATCGAGGCGGGCAGCACGTCGAGCGAGTCGAGCCAGACCAGCTCGCGCCCCTCCTGACTCACGAGCGCGAGGCCGTCCTGCGGCGCCGCAATCGGAAACGCGCGCACGGGCACCACGCCTTCATGGGAGACGCCAGCCGCGTCGGTCAGCACCAGGCGGCCGAACGCGTTACGAGACAAGGTGAAATCAATCTGCATGTGTGTCTTCGCGAACGTTCAGGTGGCGGAAAGCGGCTGGGCCGGTGCCGCGGTCACGGCCGCCAGCACGGCGGCGGCTTCGACCGTCTCGAGTGCCGCGTCGATATCCGTGTCGACGTTGCGCTGCTGGGCCTGGTACAGCGTGTAGTAAGCGCCTTCGCGGGCCATCAGCGCATCGTGGTTGCCCACTTCGACGATCTTGCCGCGATCGAGCACCACCAGCCGGTCGGCCTTGCGCAGCGTCGACAACCGGTGCGCAATGGCGATCGTCGTGCGGCCCTTGACGAGATTGTCCAGCGCTTTCTGAATTTCCTTCTCGGTCGCCGTGTCGACCGACGACGTCGCCTCGTCGAGAATCAGGATGCGCGGGTCGATCAGCAGGGCGCGAGCGATCGAGATGCGTTGACGCTCGCCGCCCGACAGCGCCTGTCCGCGCTCGCCGACGAGCGAATCGTATCCGTGCGGCAGACGCAGGATGAACTCGTGCGCGTGTGCCGCGCGCGCGGCCGCCACGATCTCGGCGCGTGTCGCCTCCGGCTTGCCGTAAGCGATATTCTCGGCAATCGTGCCGAAGAACAGGAACGGCTCCTGCAACACGAGGCCGACGTTGCGACGGAAGTCCGACACCGGCAAGGCGCGAATGTCCACCCCGTCGATCTGGATCGAGCCTTCGGACACGTCGTAGAAGCGGCAGATCAGGTTGACCAGCGTGCTCTTGCCCGAACCGCTGTGTCCCACCAGACCGATCATCTCGCCCGGCGCGATGCGCAGGTCCATGCCCCGGATCACCGCCCGGTTGCCGTAGCGGAAACCGATGTCGCGCAGGTCGATGGCGCCCTTCACTTCCTTCAGGTGCACCGGGTTGACCGGCTCGGGAACGTTCGAGACGTGATCGAGAATATCGAAGATGCGCTTTGCACCGGCCGCTGCCTTTTGCGTGACCGACACGATACGGCTCATGGAATCGAGACGCGTGTAGAAGCGGCTGATGTAGGTAAGGAACGCGGTGAGTACACCGACGGTGATCTCGTGCTTCGAAACCTGCCAGATGCCGAAGATCCACACGACGAGCAGCCCCACCTCGGTGAGGAACGTGACCGTCGGCGAGAATAGCGACCACACCTTGTTCACACGGTCGTTGACCACCAGGTTATGGCGATTGGCTTCCTTGAAGCGCGCGACCTCGCGGTTTTCCTGAGCGAACGCCTTCACCACGCGAATGCCCGGAATGGTATCGGCCAGCACGTTGGTGATTTCCGACCAGATCCGGTCGACCTTCTCGAAGCCGTGGCGCAAACGGTCGCGCACCAGATGGATCAGCCAGGCGATGAACGGCAGCGGCAACAGCGTGACGGCAGCCAGCCAGGGATTGATCGACACGAGGATCACCGACGTCATGACGATCATCAGCACGTCGGTGGCGAAGTCGAGCAGGTGCAGCGAGAGGAACACGCAGATGCGGTCGCTTTCCGAGCCGATACGCGCCATCAGGTCGCCCGTGCGCTTGCCGCCGAAATACTCCAGCGAGAGGCGCAGCAGATGCGAGTACGTCGCGGTGCGCAGATCGGCACCGATGCGCTCCGACACCTTGGCCAGCAGATACGTGCGCGCCCAGCCCAATATCCAGGCCACCACGCCCGCCCCCATCAGGCCTGACAAATAAATTCCCACCAGGTGGTAATCGATCGGCTTGCCGTTCTGGAACGGGATCAGCACGTTGTCCATGAGCGGCATCGTCAGATACGGCGGGATCAACGTGGCCCCGGTGGCGCAGAGCGTGAGCAGGAAGCCGGCCAGCAACTCGAAGCGGTATGGCCGCGCGAACCGCCACAGGCGCAGCAATGCCCACGTCGACGGTGGGGGTTCGACTTCCGGGTTGCATTGCGGACACTCGTCGGCACCCGGCGGCAGTTCCGCCTGACAGATCGGGCAGGTACCCACTTCGTCCGGTACCTCGCTGGCGGTATAGCCCGCCACCCGCGCGTCGCGCTGCCGCAACACCGTGTCCAACAGCGTCAGCGCGGCCGGATTATGGCCCAGCGTATAGCGCCAGCTCGCCAGCTTTTCGCGCGCGTCGCACAATTCCAGCGCCCCAACGCCCGCATGATCGGTATGTGTCAGCGACAGGTCAGCGCGATACGGCCACGACTGCCAACCGGGCTGGCTGCCTGTTTGCGAATGCGCGTCGCGACGCGCGTCGAGCGCCAGGATCCGGCGCTCGGTCGCGACCACCACGCCATGCGCGAAATGCAGCTGTGCGTCGAGATCGACCGTCAGCCAGGCCAGTACGGTTTCGTCGTCGGCCAGTTGCGAAGCGACGTCGGAATACCAGGACTCGGCAGCCGCGCCGGAGGGGCTACCCTCGGAAAGGGCAGTCGGGGCCGCCGCGGGGGGCGCTGTCGGAGTGGGGATGTCGGTCATTGCTGCGGCAGACGTGTCCTCAAGGGGCGGACATCGGGGCAAACGAGGAAATAACGAGGCGGACTTTCCCTGTCAGTCCGCGAAATTGCCGCAAGTATAACCACAGCGACGCCTTTTGCGGCGTGGAGTTCCGCGATGACACAGTGCAGCATGGAAATATTGTTGCGACGGTCAACCGTTTACGGATTCTTACGTTAAGTAACCAGTTAACTGCACGAGCGCAAGCGGCGGTGCCGCCTGAAAGCGGCCTCGCCAGCTTCTCCGAACCCCGCCTTGATGCGTGATTTTGCCTTGAGTATGAAAAAGAAAGACATTGAGATTTTCGATGTCCTGTCGCTGCGCGGCCCGAATATGTGGACATATCGGCCGGTGCTTGAGGCATGGGTCGATATCGGCGAACTCGAGGAGTTCCCGTCCAACAAGATCCCTGGATTCCCCGAGCGACTGTCGGCATGGTTGCCGACGCTTGTCGAGCACCGTTGCAGCATCGGCGAGCGCGGCGGCTTCCTTCAGCGCCTGCGTGAAGGCACGTGGCCCGGCCACATTCTCGAGCACGTCACGCTCGAGCTGCAAAACCTCGCCGGCATGCCCGGGGGCTTCGGCAAGGCGCGTGAAACCCCGATCTCAGGCGTCTATAAAGTGATCGTGCGGGCCTGGCACGAAGACGTGACCCGCGCCGCGCTGTTCGCGGCCCGCGATCTGGTCATGGCGGCCATCGAAGACCGCCCCTACGATGTCGATGCCGCGGTGGAAATGTTGCGCGGCCTGGTCGACAAACACTGCCTCGGCCCAAGCACGGCGTGCATCGTCGACGCCGCCGACGACCGCGACATCCCCCATATTCGTCTGTCCGACGGCAATCTGGTGCAACTGGGCTACGGCGCCGCCGCCCGTCGCATCTGGACCGCCGAAACGGACCGTACCCCCGCGATCGCCGAGAGCATCTCGCGCGACAAGGATCTCACGAAGCAACTGCTTGAATCGTGCGGCGTGCCCGTGCCGGAAGGCCGCCTGGTCGAGAACGCCGACGATGCGTGGGAAGCCGCCGAAGACATCGGCCTGCCGGTTGTCGTGAAACCATACGACGGCAACCACGGCCGCGGCGTGTTCATCAATCTCACCACGCGCGACGAAGTCGTCACGGCATTCGAAGTCGCTCTGGAAGAAGGCAGCGGCGTGATCGTCGAGCGATTCGTGCCGGGTCTGGAACACCGTCTGCTGGTCGTGGGCGGGCGCGTCGTGGCTGCGGCCATGGGAGAACTGGCCACGGTGGTCGGCGACGGCCAGCACACGGTCTCGGAACTCATCGAGTTGCAGATCAACAGCGACCCGCGCCGCGGCAGCGCCGAAGACCAGCCGCTCAACCGCGTGCGCATCGATTCGTCGGCCCGGCTTGAACTCAAGCGCCAGGGTTTCGACGCCGATGCCGTGCCGCCCGAGGGCAAGCACGTGCTGATCCAGCGCAACGGCAACGTCGCGTTCGACGTGACCGACCGCGTGCACCCGAGCGTGGCTGCGCATGCGTCGCTGGCCGCGCGTATCGTGGGTCTGGACATCGCCGGCGTCGATCTGGTGGCGGAAGACATTTCGCGCCCGCTGGTCGAACAGCGGGGCGCCATCGTCGAAGTCAACGCCGGCCCCGGCCTGCTCATGCATTTGAAACCCGCCGATGGCGCCCCCCGCCCCGTCGGTCGCGCCATCGTCGATCATCTTTTCCCGGATGGCGACGCCGGTCGCATTCCGGTTGTCGGCATTACCGGCACGAACGGCAAGACGGTGACCGCCCGCCTGCTCACGCATGTGCTGCAACTCGCGGGCGAGCGCACCGGTCTTGCCTGCAGCGACGGCCTGTTCCTCGACAAGCGTCTGGTGCAGGCAGGTGACTGTGCCAACTGGGACGCCGCGCACCGTGTGTTGATGAACGCGAGCGTGAGCGCGGCCGTGTTCGAGAACGACAACACCGCCATCCTTTCCGAAGGCCTCGCGTACGACCGCTGCCAGGTGGGTATCGTGACGAATATCGACCGTCCGGATCATCTGGGCCAGTACTTCGTCGAAGACGTCGACCGGATGTTCAGCGTGATGCGCACGCAGATCGACGTGGTGCTGCCCGACGGCGTGGCTGTGCTCAACGCGCGCGATCCGCTCGTCGTGGAAATGGCCGAGCTGTGCGACGGCGACGTCATCTTCTTCGGGCTGGATGAACACCTGCCGGCCATCGTGGCGCATCGCGCCGCAGGCAAGCGCGCGGTGTTCGTGCGCAACGGCGACGTCATGCTGGCCAACGGTACCGAGGAAACCACGCTCGGTGCGACGGCCACCATGCCGCTGACCTATGCCGGCCGTGTCGGCTTCCAGATCGAAAACGTACTCGCGGCCGTCGCGGCCGCCTGGTCGATGGGCGTGACGCTCGACGTCCTGCGCACCGGCGTGACCACGTTCGACGTGGGTCAGGTCGATGCCCCGGGCCGCTTCACCCTGTTTGAAAAGCAAGGCGCGACGGTCATCGTCGACGACGCCCATAACGCCCCGGCGCTGACGGCGCTGGCCGCGGCACTGGCGACCCTGCCCGCCGAGCGGCGCATGGTGGTGTACGGCCCCGGCGTCGACCGGATGGACGACGACCTGCAAGCCGAGGGCAAACTGCTGGCGCAGACGTTCGAGCGAGTCGTGCTGTGCGACGACCTGAGCGTCGAGCGCAAGCGCCCGCTGGCCGAGTCGCGTGCGCAACTGCGCGCGGGCATCGATGCCGAGCGCAAAGTGCAGGTGATTGACGCCGGCGAGCGACGGGCGGCAGCCGAAGCGGCGCTGGCCCAGCTCGTGAGCGGTGACCTGCTCGTATTGCAAGCCGACGAAGGCGGAGCGACCGCGATGCTCGATCTGGTGCATCAGTGGATGGGCCAGCCGGCGCGCGCGCTGGCGGCCTGACCGACGTGAGCCGCGAGGGGCGGCGTGCAGGGTGATCTGCCGCCGTCCCCTCGCGTATTTAGCCCGTTACCGAATACCCAAGCCACAGTCGTTTTTCTCGCCAACCCACCGACATACAGGGACGCGAAGTGGACAGACAGGGATTGCAATTTATGGAAGTCTCCCGTATCCGCGCATTGCGCGGGCCCAACCTCTGGAGCCGTCACACCGCCATCGAGGCGATCGTGATGTGCACCGATCTGGAATACTCGATCGGCAATCTGGCCGGTTTCGAGGCTCGCCTGCGTGCACGCTTTCCCGAACTGCCGGCGCTGACGCCCGACGCCGAAGAGCGTCCGGTGTCGTTGGCAGACGCCCTCGCCACGACGGCCCTGCATCTGCAGGCCGCGGCAGGGTGCCCGGTGACATTCAGCCAAACGACGCAGACCATCGAACCCGGTACGTTCCAGGTGGTGGTGCAGTACAGCGAAGAACCTGTCGGACGTCTCGCCTTCGAACTGGCGCAGCAATTGATCCACGCGGCCCTCGACGATGGCCCGTTCGACCTGGCCGATGCTCTTTATCGCCTGCGCGATCTCGATGAAGACGTGCGCCTCGGCCCGTCGACCGGCTCGATCGTGGATGCCGCCGTCGCACGCGGCATTCCATATCGCCGCCTGACCGAAGGCTCGATGGTGCAGTTCGGCTGGGGCAGCAAGCAACGCCGCATTCAGGCGGCGGAAACCGACCGCACGTCGGCCGTGGCCGAGTCGATTGCGCAAGACAAGGATCTGACCAAGACGTTGCTGCACGCCGCCGGTGTGCCGGTCCCGCTGGGCGGCACCGTGCGCGATATCGAAGCCGCGTGGAAGCTGGTGCAGGAAATCGACGCACCGGTCGTCGTCAAACCGCGCGACGGCAACCAGGGCAAGGGCGTGGCCGTGCGTCTGCGCACGCGCGAGGAGATTGAGAAAGCGTTCGAAGCCGCGCAGGACATCAGCCGCGACGTCATCATCGAGCGCTATATTCCGGGGCACGATTTCCGTTTGCTCGTGATCGGCAACAAGCTGGTCGCGGCTGCCCGCCGCGATCCGCCGCAAGTGACCGGCGACGGCGTGCACACCGTGCGCCAGCTGGTCGAGACGGTCAATGCCGACCCACGCCGTGGCGAAGGCCATGCGACCTCGCTCACCAAGATTCGTTTCGACGACATTGCACTCGCCACGCTTGCCAAGCAGGGGTTGAACGCCGACTCCGTGCCAGCAGCCGGTGCGCGAATCGTGCTGCGCAACAACGCCAACCTGTCGACCGGCGGCACGGCCACCGACGTGACCGACGACGTCCATCCGGAAATCGCCGCGCGCGCCATCGCCGCTGCGCAGCAGGTGGGGCTGGACATCGCCGGTGTCGATGCCGTGTGCGAGACCGTCATCAAGCCGTTCGAAGATCAGGCGGGCGGCATCGTGGAAGTCAACGCCGCGCCGGGCCTGCGCATGCACTTGCAGCCGTCTTACGGCAAGGGCCGCGCGGTCGGCGAAGCCATCGTCTCGACGATGTTCGACGACGGTGACGATGGCCGCATTCCGCTCGTGGCCGTGTCCGGCACGAACGGCAAGACCACGACGGTGCGCCTGATTGCCCACCTCATCGGCCAGCAAGGCCTGCGCGTGGGCATGACCGGCACCGACGGCATTTATATCAGCGGCCAGCGCATCGACACGGGCGATTGCAGCGGCCCGCGCAGCGCGCGCAACGTGCTGATGCATCCGGACGTGGATGCCGCCGTATTCGAAACCGCGCGTGGCGGCTTGCTGCGCGAAGGCCTGGCCTACGACCGCTGCGATGTGGCCGTGGTGACCAATATCGGCATGGGCGACCACTTGGGCCTGTCGTACATCAACACGGTGGAAGACCTCGCCGTGCTCAAGAGTGTGATCGTGCGCAACGTGGCACCGCGCGGCATGGCCGTACTCAATGCCGCCGATCCGATGGTGGCGCGCATGGCAGACGCCTGCCCGGGAGACGTGACCTACTTCGCCATGGACATTGCACATCCGGTGCTCGCCACGCATCGCGCGAAGGGCAAACGCGTGGTCTATGTCGACGGCGGCAGTATCGTGACGTGTCACGGCGGCAAAGAGACCCGCTACGCTCTCGCCGCGATTCCGCTTACGCGCGGCGGCAGCATCGGGTTCCAGGTCGAGAACGCGATGGCGGCCATTGGTGCGGCCTGGGCGCTGAACCTCGATCCGGCGACGATCCGGGCCGGGCTGGCCACCTTCGTGAACGACGCCGGCACCGCGCCGGGGCGCTTCAACGTGTTCGACTACCGCGGCGCGACCGTGATTGCCGACTACGGCCACAATCCGGACGCCATTGCCGCGCTTGCGCAGGCGATCGAGACGATGCCGGCACGACGCCGTTCAGTCGTGATTTCCGGCGCGGGGGACCGTCGTGACGAGGATATCCGCCGTCAGACACAGATCCTTGGCGATGCGTTCGACGACGTGTTGCTCTACCAGGATCAGTGCCAGCGCGGCCGCGAAGACGGCGAAGTGCTGGGTCTGTTGCGCGAAGGTCTGGTCGGCGCGCGACGCGCCAGCCACATCGACGAGATTCACGGCGAGTTCGTGGCCATCGACACGGCGCTCGCACGCCTGCAACCCGGCGATCTCTGCCTGATTCTCATCGATCAGGTCGACGACGCCCTCGCGCATCTCTCGCAACGCGTGGCGCAGGCGAGCGCCTGAACACGCTTTTGCACCGTTGAGTCTGGCAGGGCTGAGTTCGAGGTGTTACGAACTCAGCCCTTTGCGTTTTCAGTGAGCGAGATCGGAGGCGTCACGCCCTGCACCCGCGCCCGGACGTGGCGATAAAAACCCAGCAGCGCGTGACAGTAAAAGCTGGGGTTATCGTAACTGCGCCCGTCGAATCGGTGGGCGACGTATCCCCCGCCGCACGCCGCAAATGCCTCGCATTGCAGGCAAGTCGCGTGGGGCTCGGGGTAGCGAGTGCGCGCGAAATCGCTGCAGGCTTGCAACGGGTGAGACGTGAGGTTGAACCCGGTGTGGGTTGCGCCCTCCTCGCAGATGGCGAGCACGTCGAGCAAGCGATAACTGCCATCGCTCTCCACGACGACGATCGGCGCAAGCGCCCCGCCAAAGGCATCGAGTTCCGAGCGACGACCGAGCACGCCGCGAATGAACGTTTCGAAGATGCGCACGCTGAAGCCCGGATCGTCGGTGGCAAGCCAGGCATCGAACCCTCGACACAGGAAGCTGAGCAGCCGAGCGTGTGTGTAGGCCTGGATGTGACGGGGCGGTGCCGCGAAATTGGCATCGGGGAGCAGAAAGTCGATGGCCGTCAGTCCGAGCGACCGAAAGTAATCGAGCATGCGCACCGGGTCATGATTCGGATCGATCACGGCCAGCACCCCATTGAAGACCCGCTGCGATGCGCGATGCGCAAGACATCGCAGAATCGCTTGCTCGACGCGCTCGCCCGTACCTTGTCGCGCGAAGTCATACCGATGCCGGTCATGCATGTCGGGCGGCCCATCGCAGCTGATGCCCAGGCTCGCGTCGTATCGCGCGTAAATATCCAGCCAGTCATCGTCGATCAACACGCCGTTGCTCTGCGTGATGATGGCGAGGTCCGACGCCGGCAGGCGCCGTCGCAAGTTTGAGAAGAAGCGCTCGGTATGGGATTTGCCGAGCAGCAGCGGCTCACCCCCGTGAACCTCCAGCGTCATGCGCGCCGTCGGATACGCACTGCGATGTTCCGCCAGACGCGTTACCAGCGCATCAAGGTGGGACGCGTGCAACCGCTTCGGCCGCTCGCGCCAGCCCTGATCGACACCGTGATACATGTAGCAATAGCTACAGTCGATATTGCAACGCTCGGCGACCTTGACCATCACCAACAGATCGCCGTGAGCGTTAGCGTTGCCGTGCGCCGCCGCGCCGGGTGGGGTCAGCATGGTGCGGGACGACGCGCGGCGCCGCTCACTTGCGCTTGCCGGCCGCCGGCGGCCCGCTTTTGGCGGACTCGCTCTCGGCTCGCGGCGCCATCAGCTTCGTGTGTGCCGCGAAGACGGCGGAGTCGTCCGGTCCGCGCGCCATTTCCGCCCTGACCGACGCGATGATCTTTCCGCCTTGGGCAGGATCTTCGTCGCGGTAGTGCACCAGAATTCCCGGCAAACCCGGCACGCCCTCCAACGCAACGTACCGGTCACTGGACGACACAGGCACTACCCGATAGAGCGGCACGGCCGCCATCTCATGCCCGAACGCCGATTTGATCTCTGCTGATTGCGCCTCGCTCAGGTCGAGCGAACCCACCGGGAAGAAGAGTTCCGAAGCCGTCATGAAAGTACCTCCGATCGAAAGGAAGGGGAACGTCAATATTGCGTGTTGAAAAAGAACGTTTGAAACAGGCGCCCGTTCTCCTTGCAGTCGCCGAAATGCCCCTGGCTCGCGTGAAACCGTCTACCGCGAAACAGGATGAGGCGATTGAAGCGATTCGCGATGCGGTCGGTCATCTCCCAGCGCTCCCATGCGGCGGCATCGGCGTCGCAACGTTGCCGCTGGTCGTCGTCATCGGGGTAGAGGTCGAAGCCGGTTTCGATATGCTGGAAGAAGGCCGTTCCTGCCGTCGGTGGTGCATCGGGCGTGAGATAGACCACGCCGGACCACACCGTGGTGTGGTCGGCATGCACCCACGTGATATCGCGCTGCACGCTGTATTGAAACGCACCGTTGTAGGTGTCGACCGGCCAATAGGTGATGGGCGACTTCACGATGTCCTGGATTGCCGACGTGACGCCGTCGTGGACAAACGCCTCGGTACGCGCACCGGGATAGTTGCCCTTGACCGCGAAGGTCTGCCTCAACGCGAAATCGCGCACGTCGGCGGGATCGCGATAGAAATCGTCGGTCACGATGATGGAGTCGTGCATGGCGCTCACTTTGGCGTAGCCGGTTCGTCACGCTGGCGCCCTCGCATAGCGGCGTCCTCCGGGACACGCCCGGCATCGCGTGCGGTCGGCGTCTCGGGCGCATCCGGCAGCATGCGCTCACGCACCCATTGCAGGTGCTCGGCGGATATCTCCGGACGATCGACTTTGCCAAACCCCGTGCGTCGATCGTAGAAGCCGGCGCGAATCTCCTTCGACACCTCGTAGATGTGGGGATTGAATCCTTGCACGTCATAGAGATGCTGCTCCACCACACCGATCAGCTTGCAGTTCGATGTGTTGCCCGCCATGGCCGTGGGTTGCCAACCGGCGTGCCGGATCCACTGCATCTGCTCGGCCTCGCTCAGCCCTCGCGCGAGCAAAGGCGAGGCGCAGAAGAAGCCGTTGTCGGCGTCACGCTTCGTGAATCCGCTCACCGGATACGCCAGCGGTGGAAATCGGTGTCCACTGAGAATGAGTCGGACACCGTACGTTCTGCACGCCTTTGCCATCGCCGCAAACACTCCGCCGATGCATGAGGTACACGGAATCTTGCCGGAACTGGACGCCAGCGATTCGCGGGCCACCTGGCGAATGTCGATCGTCTCGATCACCAGCGCTACGCCAAAGCGCGCGCAGAATGTCCTCGCGTTGTCCTTGACCTCATCGGGAATGAAGCCGTTGTCGACGAGCACGGCGATGGGGCGCAAATGCAACTCCTTTACGGCAAGGAGCAGTGTGAGCGCGCTGTCCTTGCCCCCGGAATAGGCCACTACGGCGTCTGGCGTGCCTTCTCCGCGACAGGATTGCACGACCTCCAGGAGACGGCGCTGCGTGTAGTCGCCGCGTGCGGCTTCGGCCGCGAACGCATGACAGGCCTGACAAATGCCATCGGCTTCGATATGCACGCCAGGCAAGTCTTCGGTGAGCAGGCACCGGGCACAGTAGCGATCGACGGCAACGCCGATGCCAGTGGAGGATTCCACACGGAGTCTGCGCAGCGGCGCGCCGGTCGCGTTGAACAACCGCGCGCGCTGTTCTGCTGACAAAGGTAAGAGAGTTGACGACATCACCGCGGCTCCCATGCCGGGTGCCCGCCAGGACACCCGGAATTCGCGACTCGACGCACTACGGGCGCGAGCCGCATCACACGCAATAGACACGAGCGGACGATAAAACCTGCGGTTTCGCGCCCGTGTCCGACCAAGGTGTCACGTCGAATCAGTGGAGTCCTTGCGAGCCTTGCACGCCTTGCGGGCCTTGTATGCCCTGAGCGCCTTGCACGCCTTGCGGGCCCTGCAGACCCTGAGCGCCTTGCACGCCTTGGCCGTGCTGATACCCTTGCGGACCCTGCATGCCCTGAGCACCTTGCATACCTTGCGGTCCCTGCACGCCCTGAGCACCTTGCATACCTTGCGGTCCCTGCACGCCCTGAGCACCTTGCATACCTTGCGGTCCCTGCATGCCGTGAGCACTTTGCATACCTTGTGGGCCCTGAATGCCTTGCATACCCTGCGGGCCCTGCATGCCTTGGACACCTTGCATACCTTGCGGGCCCTGCATGCCCTGAGCACTTTGCATACCTTGTGGGCCCTGAATGCCCTGAGCACTTTGCATACCTTGTGGGCCCTGAATGCCTTGCATACCCTGCGGGCCCTGCACGCCTTGGACACCTTGCATACCCTGCGGGCCCTGCACGCCTTGGACACCTTGCATACCTTGCGGGCCCTGCATGCCTTGAGCACCTTGCATACCTTGTGGACCCTGCATGCCCTGAGCACCTTGCACACCTTGTGGGCCCTGCATGCCATGAGCACCTTGCATACCTTGTGGGCCCTGCATGCCCTGAATGCCTTGAGCGTGCTGATACCCCTGAGCCCCTTGCGGACCCTGCATGCCCTGAGGTCCCTGCATGCCTTGGACGCCTTGCATACCTTGCGGTCCCTGCATGCCCTGAGCACCTTGCATACCTTGCGGGCCCTGCATGCCCTGAATGCCCTGGGCGTGCTGATATCCCTGCGGGCCTTGCACGCCCTGAGCGCCCTGCGGCCCCTGCACGCCCTGCACGCCTTGCGGCCCCTGCACGCCTTGCACGCCTTGCAAACCCTGACCGTTCGGATGGCCTTGCACCCCGGCCCCCTGCGCGCCGTACACACCGCGAAGTTCCGGGAAGCTCGACACGACTCGGATAGCGCCGATGCGCTGCCCGGTGATCGCTTGAATGTGTCGGATTTGGTCTTCGTTGAGTTGCAGTTCCAGATCGTTCTCGTTCATGGTGCTTTGCTCCTTGAATCAATTAAACATCGGACACCTGCGAGAGCGATTCTGATGAATTCCGAAAGACCCAAACGCCGTGTAGCCTCGCAAACGCACTGCGAGAGCCATCGATTCAAGTCGGGAAAGAGACGAAAGAGAGGTACGAGGGACGGCCGCTCACCTGCGGCAATGCTGGTGCCTTACCGCATCAAGACACAGGGCGCCAGGCGGCAAGCGCGACACGAAATCATTCTGGCGGCGGCGCGTTTGCGCTTTTCTGATTAAGAATTTTCCCAAGCGCGGCGTGCTTTGCTTTGCCACGAAGCTAGGGACAGTCAGGTGGTCCAACTCGGCCGTGCGCGCATTGCCGAGCACCGTGACAGCGGCATCCGGCCACGGTCGCCCGCCCCTCCAGTGGCGCCAGCATGCGCAAAACGAAGCGCCCGCGCGGCGCTTGATGGGCGGCCGCGCGGGCGCGTCTTCCGGTGTTGCGAGGTGGGCCGGCGCCGCCGGCCAATCCGTCAAACCACGACGTCTTGCGGCGCCATTTGCGTGCCGTACGAGGCCCAGTGTCCGTCTGCGTCGTCGGCCGCCACGGTCGGCTTGCATGAGCCTGCGGTTTCGTCGAGCCCTTGCAGCAACGGGCAACGTTCGAAGAGTTCGGCGATGAAGTCGACAAACACGCGAACCTTCGGCGATAGATGCCGGTTATGCGGATACACGGCCGAAATCGGCATGGGGGGCGGCTTCCACTGGTGCAGAATCTCGACCAATTGGCCCGATTGCAGATACGGCAGCGCCATGAAGCGCGCGAGCTGCACCGTCCCGAACCCCGCGAGTCCCAATTGCAGATACGCCTCGGCGTCGTTGACCGCGACCGCCCCTGTCATGGGGATCTCGACCTCCTTGCCGTCCACCAGGAACTGGTCCTCGACGACGCGCCCCGTTCGGCTCGAGAAGTAGTGCACCGCCGTGTGCCGTTGCAGGTCGTCGAGCGAATGCGGCATGCCCATGCGCTCGAGATAAGCCGGTGACGCGCACGTCAGGCTTTGGAACAGGCCCACGCGTCGCGCGACCAGGCTCGAATCCTGAAGCGTGCCAACGCGCAACACACAATCGACGCCCTCCTGGATCAGGTCGACCGGCTTGTCGCCCATGCCCACCATCAGTTCGACTTCCGGGTAGCGTTCGTGAAATTCGCACAGCGCCGGCAGCACCACCAGCTTGCCGAGCGAACCCGGCATGTCGATGCGCAGCTTGCCGCGCACGCGCTGGCTGCTCTCCCGGAACGACGATTCGGTTTCCTCGATATCCGCGAGGATGCGCAGGCATCGCTCGTAATACGCAGCCCCGTCAGGCGTCAGGTTGAGTCGCCGGGTCGTACGCTGCAACAGCCGCGTGCCCAGATGCGCCTCGAGGTTCTGAATAATCGTGGTCACCGAGGTGCGCGGCAAACCGAGATTGTCGGCCGCACGTGAAAAGCTGTTTGCCTCGACAACTCGCGTGAATACCTGCATCGCTTGCAAGCGATCCATGACATTTCCCCATTCGAAAACGTGGTTGCATCAGCCAATCCGGCTTATTTCACGCGCATTGCAAGTGCATAAGCAAATTGGTCGGCGGCAGAAGCCAATACCGGCAAGGCCGACATCGATTAGTCGATCTGACCGAATAGTGTTGCCAAATTATAGGCGTTTATCCCGATGTCCGTCGCCTCTAGACTTCGATCCATCAAATGTCATCAGAGGGGTATCGCGCTCGCGAGCCCAACGCCATATGTCAGCCAACGCCAAGTCGCCCTCGGGACGTCCGGGCCAAACGCACCGCACCGACGACGGACTGCGCATCGAAGAGGTGAGCATCGCCGGTCATGCCGGCCCGGTCACCCTGCGTCTGTATCGGCCGACCGGCCACGCCGGCGCCGATGCCGCCCACGCCGGGGCGGCGGGCGTGGTGGTGCCGCTCGAAGCGCATTTGCCGGTCGTGCTGTATTTCCACGGCGGCGGCTTCTGCCACGGCTCGCTCAACGACGGCGACGCCGCGGCCCGCTATCTTGCTCTGCACATCCCCGCGCTGGTGGTCTCGGTGGGGTATTCGCTCGCCCCGGCACACCCGTTCCCCGCCGCGCCGGAAGATGCGTGGTGCGCCGCGCGCTGGCTGCACCGCAACGCCCGGCGCTACGGTGCCAGCCCGCGCCGTCTTGCCGTGGCCGGGCACGATGCCGGCGGCAACATCGCCGCAGCGTTGACGATGATGGCGCGTGATCGCGGTGAAATTGCCATCTCGGCACAGGTACTGCTCGCTCCGCTGCTCGACCCCAGCATGACGCGCCTGGCCGACGGGCGCACGCCAAGCGATATCGAAGCCAGCGAGTGCGCCCGCTGCTATCGCGCCTATTTGCCGCACGCAACGCAGCGTCTGCATCCGTACGCCGCGCCGCTCGAATCGCGCCGTCTCGCGGGCCTGCCGCCCACGCTGATTGCTTCTGCCGAACACGACCTGCTACACGTCGAAGCCGAAAAATATGCGGCGGAGCTCATCGCCGCCGGCGTGCCGACACAGGTCACGCGCCATCGCAGCGCGTCCCATCACGGCCTGGCCGCCCTGCCCGCCGCACTGCGGGAAGTGGCCGCGTTCCTGACACGCCGGCTGGCGCCACCCGCCACCGGTGCCCCCCAGTGAGTCCATCCGATTCCGGAGATCTTAAAAAAATGACCACCCTCGCTCGCAAACCCGTTCTTATTGCCGCCGCCGTTACGGTGGCGCTCGTGGCCCTGGGCACGCTCACGGTCGTGCGCGTCGACGCCAGCACGCCTCCCAGCGCGCAAGTCATGCCGACAGTGGAAGTCGACGTAGCCAACGTGATCTCACGCACCGTGACCGATTGGCAAAGCTATTCCGGCCGCCTCGACGCCGTGGATCGCGTCGACATCAAGCCGCTCGTGTCGGGCACCATCACCGCCGTGCATTTCAGGGACGGACAGCTCGTGAAAAAGGGCGATGCGCTCTTCACGATCGATCCGCGTCCGTATGCGGCCGAAGTCGACCGCACCGCGGCGCAACTCGCGTCGGCGCAGGCACGCGACGTCTTCACCAGCACCGACCTCGCCCGCGCGCAGCGGCTGATCGCGGATAACGCCATCGCAAAGAAGGACTTCGACCAGAAGGAAAACGCCGCGCGCGAGGCTGCCGCCAACGTGAAAGCGGCACGCGCCGCGCTCGAAACCGCTCGCATCAACCTCGGCTACACGCAAATCGTGGCGCCGATCGCAGGTCGGGTCTCGCGCGCGGAAATCACGGTGGGCAATACGGTATCGGCCGGCGCACAATCGCCTGCGCTGACCACCGTGGTCTCCGTCTCGCCGATCTACGCTGCGTTCGACGTCGATGAGCAGACCTATCTGCGCTATCTCGCGCGCGATACCGCGAAGACGAACGGCGTCCCCGTCGACCTGGGCCTGGCCAACGAGTCCGGCTATTCGCGCAAGGGCACCGTGTATTCGGTCGATAACCGTTTTGATACGACCTCGGGCACGATCCGCGTGCGTGCGCGCTTCGATAACACCGACGGCGCGCTCTTGCCGGGCCTGTACGCCCGCATTCGCGTGGGTGGCGGCGAACCGCACCCGGCGCTGCTTGTCGACGAGGCCGCCATCGGCACCGACCAGAGCAAGAAGTTCGTGCTCGTCGTCGACCCGCAGAACAAGGTGCAGTATCGCGAAGTACAGTTGGGCGAGCGCCACGGCGGCCTCATCGAGATCGCCAGTGGCCTGAAGGACGGCGAGCGCATCATCGTCAATGGTCTGCAGCGCGTGCGTCCGGGCGATCCGGTCACGCCGAAGGCCGTGAAGATGGCCGGCGATACGGGCGACGGGCACGACATCGTGGCGCCGGCCATGGCCACCAACGCCACCGCTACCGACACTGCCGCCGGCACGCCTGCGAACACCTCGAGCCAGCCGCCTCAGCACAACCCCAAGGCCAGCGCGGGCGCCAAGCCGGCCACGGCCCGTTCGGTCGCGGCGGCCACCACGGCGACGCGTTCGTGAAATGCGCCCACGCTCACCTGCGCACGCGCGAACCGCGCCCTGAACGACCCCCAAGAGTCTCGTCATGAACATCTCAAAATTCTTTATCGACCGGCCCATCTTCGCGGGGGTGCTCTCGATCATCACGCTGCTGGCCGGCCTGATCGCCGTGTTCCAGTTGCCGATCTCGGAGTACCCGGAAGTGGTTCCGCCGTCGGTCGTGGTGCATGCCCAATACCCCGGCGCCAACCCGAAGGTGATCGCCGAGACCGTGGCCGCGCCCCTCGAAGAGCAGATCAACGGCGTGGAGAACATGCTGTACATGCAGTCGCAGGCCAACAGCGACGGCAACCTCACCACGACCGTGACCTTCCGCCTGGGCACCGACCCGGACAAGGCCCAGCAGCTCGTGCAGAACCGCGTCTCGCAAGCGCTGCCGCGTCTGCCGGACGACGTGCAGCGTCTGGGGGTAACGACGATCAAGTCCTCGCCCACGCTCACGATGGTGGTGCACTTGCTCTCGCCGAACCAGCGCTACGACATGACCTACCTGCGCAACTACGCGCTCATCAACGTCAAGGATCGCCTCTCGCGCATCAAGGGCGTAGGCGAGGTGCAGTTGTGGGGCGCGGGTGATTACTCGATGCGGGTGTGGCTCGATCCTGCAAAGGTTGCCCAGCGCGGCCTGACCGCCTCGGACGTGGTGAAGGCCATTCGCGAACAGAACGTGCAGGTCGCGGCCGGTGTCATCGGCGCGTCGCCGGCCGGTCCGAACACGCCGTTGCAGCTCAACGTCAACGCGCGTGGGCGGTTGAATACGGAAGACGAGTTCCGCGACATCATCCTGAAGACCTCACCGGACGGTGCCGTCACGCACCTGGGCGACGTGGCCCGCGTGCAGCTCGACGCCTCGCAATACAGCCTGCGCTCGTTGCTCGACAACCAGCCGGCGGTGGCACTGGCCATCAACCAGTCGCCGGGGGCGAACTCGCTGCAGATCTCCGATCAAGTCCGCGAAGCCATGGCGGAGCTGCAAAAGGACATGCCGCCGGGCGTCGAATATCGCATCGTGTATGACCCGACGCAGTTCGTGCGGTCGTCGATCAAGGCCGTGGTGCACACGCTGCTTGAAGCCATCGCCCTCGTGGTGCTGGTAGTGATCGTGTTCCTGCAGACGTGGCGCGCGTCGATCATTCCGCTGCTCGCCGTGCCGGTATCGATTGTGGGGACGTTCGCCCTGCTGCTCGGCTTCGGCTACTCGATCAATGCGCTGTCGCTGTTCGGGATGGTGCTCGCCATCGGCATCGTGGTGGACGACGCCATCGTGGTGGTCGAGAACGTGGAGCGCAACATCGCGGCCGGGCTCTCGCCCAAGGAAGCGACGTATCAGGCCATGCGCGAAGTGAGTGGTCCGATTATCGCGATCGCGCTCACGCTGGTGGCCGTGTTCGTGCCGCTCGCCTTCATGTCGGGTCTCACGGGTCAGTTCTACAAGCAGTTCGCGATGACCATCGCCATCTCGACCGTAATCTCGGCCTTCAACTCGCTCACGCTGTCGCCGGCCATGGCCGCGCTGCTGCTCAAGGACCATCACGCCAAGCCCGATTGGCTCACGCGGCAGATGAACCGATTTCTGGGCGGCTTTTTCAACGCGTTCAACCGCGTGTTCCATCGCGGCTCCGAGAAGTACGGTCAAGGCGTGACGCGCGTGATCGGGCGCAAGGCGATCATGATGGCGATCTTCGCCGTCCTGCTCGGCGCCACGATGCTGATGAGCAAGGTCGTGCCGAGCGGCTTCGTGCCGGCGCAGGACAAGGAGTATCTGGTCGCGTTCGCCCAGTTGCCGAACGGCGCGTCGCTCGACCGTACCGAGAAGGTGATTCGCGACATGACCGACGTTGCCCTGAAAACGCCGGGTGTACAAAGCGCCGTGGCCTTCCCGGGGTTGTCGGTCAACGGCTTCACCAACTCGTCGTCGGCCGGCATCGTGTTCGTCACGCTCAAGCCGTTCGCCGAGCGTCACGACAAGACGCTCTCGGCGGCCGCCATCGCCGGGCAACTCAACGGCGCGTACTCGAAGATGAAGGACTCGTTCATCGCCGTGTTCCCGCCGCCGCCGGTGCTGGGGCTCGGGACACTCGGCGGCTTCAAGCTGCAAATCGAAGATCGCGGCGCGCTCGGCTACGCCGCCTTGAACGACGCCACGCAGGCGTTCATCAAGAAGGCCTCGCAGACGAAGGAACTGGGCCCGACGTTCTCGTCGTACCAGATCAACGTGCCGCAGTTGAACGTGGATCTCGACCGCGTGAAAGCCAAGCAGTTGGGTGTGCCGATCACCGACGTGTTCGACACCATGCAGATCTACCTCGGCTCGCTGTACGTGAACGACTTCAACAAGTTCGGACGCGTGTATCAGGTGCGTGTTCAGGCCGATGCGCCGTTCCGCGCCCATGCCGACGACATCGGGCTGCTCAAGACTCGAAACAGCCATGGCGACATGGTGCCGCTCTCGTCACTGGTGAAAGTGTCGCCAACGTTCGGCCCGGAAATGGTGGTGCGCTACAACGGCTACACCGCCGCCGACGTGAACGGCGGTCCGGCCCCCGGGTATTCGTCGGGTCAGGCGCAGGCTGCCGTGGAGCGCATTGCCGCCGAGACGCTGCCGCGCGGGGTGAAGTTCGAATGGACGGACCTGACGTATCAGCAGATTCTCGCGGGCAACTCGGCGCTGTGGGTGTTCCCGATCTCGGTGCTGCTGGTGTTCCTGGTGCTCGCCGCACAGTACGAAAGCCTGACGCTGCCGCTCGCCGTCATCATGATCGTGCCGATGAGCATTCTGTCCGCGCTGTTCGGCGTGTGGCTGACCGGAGGGGATAACAACATCTTCACGCAGATCGGTCTGATGGTGCTGGTGGGGCTCTCCGCGAAGAACGCGATCCTGATCGTGGAGTTCGCACGCGAGCTGGAAATGCAAGGCCGCAGTCCCGTGGCCGCCGCGATCGAGGCAAGCCGCCTGCGTCTGCGCCCGATTCTGATGACGTCGATCGCGTTCATCATGGGGGTGGTGCCGTTGGTGACATCGACCGGCGCCGGTTCGGAAATGCGTCACGCGATGGGGGTTGCCGTGTTCTTCGGCATGATCGGCGTGACCGGCTTCGGTCTGATTATGACGCCGGTGTTCTACGTGCTGCTGCGCACGCTGGCGGGCAAGAAGCCGCTGCACAGCGCTCACGCATCGACCATGCCCGCCAACGTCAAGGCCGAAGTCTGAAGGATGCCAATCATGCAATCGCAATGGATCAAACGAAGTCTGGGTGTCTCGAGCCTGCTCGGGGCCCTGCTGGTGGTGGCGGGCTGCTCGATGGCCCCCACGTACGAAGTGCCGACGGTGACCGACAAGGGGACGCCGACGGCATTCAAGGAAGCGTCGCTCCCGGCCGGTGAAGCCGGCACGTGGAAGCCTGCCGAGCCTGCCGAAGCAATGGCGCGCGGCCAATGGTGGAAGGTGTTTGGCGACGCCACCCTGGACACGCTCGAGGATGATGCGCTGGCGGCCAACCAGAACCTGAAGGCGGCCGCCGCCCGCGTGCAGGAAGCCCGAGGGGTGCAGCGTCAGGCCCGTGCGGCGCTGTTCCCGACGCTCGACGCCGGGTTCGGTCCCACGCGGCAGAAGCTCTCACCCGCCTCGCAGATGCAACCGGACGGCACGAACATCGCGCCGTACACGCTGTGGCGCGCGCAAGCGAGCGTCGGCTATGAAGTCGATTTGTTCGGACGCGTGTCGGACAACGTTGCTGCAGCCCGCGCGGACGCCGAGCAGAGCGAAGCCCTCTATCGCTCGGTGCAGCTTGCGCTGCAAGCCGATGTCGCGCAGAACTACTTCAGCCTGCGCGAGCTCGACGCGGAACAGGCGCTCTACACGCAAACGGTGACGCTGCGCGAAGCAGCGCTCAAGCTGGTGCAGCGACGCTTTGCCGAAGGCGATATCGACGAGCTGGACGTGGCGCGCGCCAAGGCCGAACTGGCCACGGCGCAATCCGACGCGCTGGCGGTCGCGCGTCTGCGGGCCGCCTCGGAACACAGCCTCGCGATTCTGCTCGGCAAGGCGCCCGCGCAATTCACGTTCGCGCCGTCGCCGCTCACGCCGGTCGCCGTGCACATCCCGGCGGGTCTGCCGTCTGCCTTGCTCGAACGACGTCCGGATATCGCGGCGGCCGAACGCGGCATGGCAGCCGCCAACGCGCGCATCGGCGTGGCGAAAGCGGCCTTCTTCCCCTCGCTCTCGCTCACCGGCGCGGGCGGCTTCGAAGCGGCCACGCTGGGCGACCTGTTCAACTGGTCGAGCCGTACCTTCCTGCTCGGCCCAGTGGTAGGCGGACTGCTCTCGATGCCGATCTTCGATGGCGGCGCGCGCAGCGGCAATCTGTCGCGGGCGCGGGCGCGCTACGAGGAAGACGTCGCGAACTATCGCCAGCAAGTCCTCGTCGCGTTCCAGGAAGTCGAGGACAACCTGTCCAACCTGCGCCTGCTTGCCGCGCAGATGCGCGCGCAGAACGATGCGGTGACAGCGTCGAACCGTGCCGCACAACTCTCGCGCATGCAGTATCAGGAAGGCTCGATTGCCTATCTCGATGTCATCGATGCGGAACGTACGGTGCTTCAGGCGCGGCGCAGCGCGGTCCAACTCGCCGGCGCGAACGCGGTCTCGACCGTCAACCTGATCCGCGCTCTCGGCGGCGGCTGGGGCGATGTGCCGGTGGCCAATGCGCCAACGACGTCCACGACGCCGGGGTCGCCCAACGGGCCGGCCAACGGCGCTACGGCGGCGACGCCGGCCGACAACGCCACGGTAGCCGCCCGATAGATTTCATCTGCGTCAAAGTTTCTTCCCTGCGTCCCTGCTTGCCCGGTGCCTGCCTTGCGTCAACCGACGTTCGGCGTGCCCGGGCTTTTTTTGCTCCGTGCGCACCAGATGAACCTGCGCTCTTCGCATCCGCCGATCCGCCCATCCTCCGGACAGCATTCCCTCCTTCCTCCGCCGGCCAGGATCACGCCTTTTGCGTCTCGTTTTCCTGATTTTGGTGCGCCGCTTCATCGCCAACCCGTTCCTATTCGAGATTTCGCTGCGGTGCAGCATTAAAATCTCGCGCTCGCACTCTCCCAATCCATCGATATACGATATATCATGCACAAAATATCAACACGCCGCCCTAAACGGGTGCAGATGGTGGAGCGGGACGACATGGCAATGACACGACGCGACGTGAGGGATTGGCTGGCGGGTTTTCTGCCCGCCGTGGTGGCCGTCCACTGGCGCGAACGACTGCGCGCGGGCTTTGGCGCGCTGTGCGGGATTGCACTGACCGGTGGCCTGATGCTCTGGATGCTCGGCCCCGCGACGTATATCCCCTGGCTCGTTGCGCCGATGGGGGCATCCGCCGTGTTGCTTTTCGGGGTACCGGCCAGTCCTCTCGCCCAACCCTGGTCGATTCTCGGCGGCAATCTGGTCGCCGCCGTCGTCGGGGTGACGTGCGCGATGTACATTCCGTCGCCGATCGCCGCGGCGGCCACTGCAGTCGGCGTCTCCATCGCGTTGATGTTCACGCTGCGCTGCGTGCACCCGCCGTCGGGCGCCGTGGCACTGACCGCCGTGCTCGGCGGCCCGGCTGTCCACGCCCTTGGGTACGGTTTCGTCCTTGAGCCGATTGCTGTGCAGTCGGTGGCACTGCTCGGCGCGGCCATCGGTTATCACGCGCTCACCGGCCATCGCTACCCACACGCCATGCGTGCGCAGGCCACGGTGCGTCCGGTCAATGCCTCCGCCATACCGGTCACGACGGCTGACGCCGAGAAGGCCCTCGCTCGCCGCAGCGAGTTGCTCGACATTTCCGCCGACGACCTCGCCAGCCTGCTCCGCGACACCCAGCGCGAGGCCTATGCGCGCCGCGCCCGCGAGTTGACCTGTGCCGATGTCATGACGCCGGCACTCGCGAAGGTCCAGGCGCACGACGAAGCGCCGGCAGCGTGGCGTCTGTTGCAGCGACACGGGCTGGACGCCCTGCCGGTCGTCGATGGCGACGCTCGCGTCATTGGATTGATCACGCGTCACGATCTTCACACGCGCCGAGCGCGCCGCCAGCGTTGGCCGCGCTTTGGCATGTCGATCGGCACGGGGCAGCGCCCGGCGGTTCGCGACGTCATGCAAACGCAGCCGCAGTCGGCCACCGCCGGCATGCCACTCTCGGAGTTGGTGCCGCTGCTGATGACGCAACGTCACGGCACCCTGCCCGTGCTCGACGAAGCGGCGCGGCTTGTGGGCGTTGTCACGCACGCCGAAGTGCTTCGCAAGGTCATGGCTGCGTGAAACGCCAATCGCCCGCCAGGGACTGATCACTGAGCGTCAAACACCTGCGATGCGCGTCAAGCATCGCAGCGCACTTTCCCCTGCCTCACCCTGGCCCGGCGCCCGTCGTGGTACTGCGCACGTCGGACACCGCCCCTCCCTGCGTGGAATTGTCAGTCCTGAGCCGATCTGCAAGAATGGCGGCGGCGTGACGTACCGACGCCGTAGCGCTTCGTTTAGCGAAGCGAAATTCGCGCAAGGGAGAGCATGGAACCGATCACGTTCAAACAGTGTTTCAAGGGGGCATGGCGCGACGGCTTCAACGCGTTGCGTCAACGGCCCTGGCTAAGCCTGGCGATTGCCGTCGTCTTCCTCGTGACGTCTGGACTTAGCGTTTCGCTCGATCAGCTCGCACGCACCGCATCGCAAATCGGCGAACCCGCCCTCTATCGTCTGCGCATTGCGCTCATGTCGTTCGGCGTTTTTTTCGCGAATCTCGTCGCGTTCTCCGTGCTCGTCATCCATGTCTTTCGCTATACGATTCTCGGCCCCGACGCCGCCCGGCAAGGGCGGTGGTATGGGCGCGATCTCTGGCGCTATCTCTGGACGTCAACCCAGGTTTTCGTCGGCTTCGCGACGGTGTGGCTGGTCGTCGGCATCGGAGTGGTGTTGGCGATGCGGGCAACGGGACACGGAAATTCGTCTGCGGGGCTTGCCACATTTTGCGTGCTGTTGATCTGTATGGTGCTCTACGTGCTGACGCGCGTATCGCTGATCTTTGCCCAGATTGGCGCCGGACGCAGCAAGCGCTGGCGCGCCGCTTGGCAGGATTCGCGCGGGCACTTCTGGGCGATGTTCGGCACGACGATAGGGACGGTCTTGCCGTTGATTATTGCGGGCATTGTCGTGACGGCCCTGTTCGCAGCGTTGCTGCGCGTCGCGCCGGCCGCCAAGTCGGTAGCGCTCGGCACGCTTGTGCTTCAAACGGTGATGTCGGTGGCATGGATCGCGGTCTCCACGGGGAGCGCCGCATGGTTGTACCGGCGCTTCGCCGACCAGTTGCTGACGCTCGACGACGCACCGGACGACGTCTGAGGCGCGTGCCGCGCGCCCCAGGCGCTGCCATCCCTGTCAGGCAGCGTTGGCCGTTGCCGCGCTGCTCTCGAGCGTGCCGAAGCGGGCGTACTCGCCAAGGCCATCGGGCCATTGCGTAAGCACTTCGAAGCCCGTCTCCGTCACAGCCACCATGTGCTCCCACTGGGCAGACAACGAACGATCGCGCGTGACGACTGTCCAGCCATCCGCCAGTTGCTTCGTGTCCGGCTTGCCGGCATTGACCATCGGTTCGATGGTGAAGATCATTCCGGGGCGCAGCGTGAGCCCTGTGCCCGGGCGCCCGTAGTGCAGCACCTGCGGGTCGTCGTGATAGGTGGTGCCGATGCCGTGCCCGCAATAGTCGCGCACGATGCTGAAGCCTTCGCGATGCGCCACCGTCTGGATCGCGTAGCCGACGTCGCCCAGCGTGGCGCCCGGACGCACGGCCCTGATACCGGCGAGCATCGCCTCGAAGGTGGTGTCGACCAGACGCTTGGCAAGAATGCTCGGCTTGCCCGCGTAATACATGCGGCTCGTGTCGCCGAACCAGCCGTCCTTGATGAGGGCGACGTCGATGTTCACGATATCGCCGTCATGCAGCGTCTTTTCGCCGGGAATGCCGTGACAGACGACGTGATTCACCGACGCACACACGGTCTTCGGATAGCCGTGATAGCCGATATTGGCGGGGATCGCCTTCAGCTCGTCCACGATGAAGTCGTGACACAGGCGATCGAGTGCATCGGTCGTGACGCCGGGCTTGACGTGCTCGCCAATCATCGCGAGCACCTGCGCGGCCATTTCGCCTGCGCGGCGCGACAGGGCAATTTCTTCGTTCGATCGGATGACAACGCGTTCGCGCACCATTACGCCACCTTGTTGAATGCGGTGACGGGTGCACCGGTTGCTGGAGAAGCGGCGACCTCGGCCTCACTGGCCTGGACGCCATCGGATTCGATGAGCTTGCGGCAGATGTCGCCGTAACTCAGCGAGGGATTGAGTTCGGCGAGCATGCCCACGCGCAGCCAATGCTCGGCTTGCGCGTTGATCGAGCGGCTGAGTGCGCCGCTGGTGTTGCGCAACGCCGCGTGCATCTGCTCCGATATCTTGACGATACCCATGTTGCGGTCCTTTTATATACGAAGTAGCTACGAAACGTATATTATCAGACCCGTGTCCGGTTGTCTCGGCCGAGTGCAAGCGATTTGAAGTCGCGAGCGATCACACGGGGAATCGCTTTGCGCCAGGCTTGCTCAAAATGCGTTCGTCGCCTCGATCGCCCTAACCCGCATGATCAAAGCGCCGCGCCGCCAGAAAAGCATAGTTTTCCGACACAATAATCGTCTAATCCACTGCCGGTGCCGATGCAAATCGACGCGATTGCGACGCTCTGCACGTCCGGTCGGCTATCATGCCAGTCCTCCCCG
Source organism: Pandoraea cepalis (assembly GCF_902459625.1). Lineage (NCBI taxonomy): Bacteria > Pseudomonadati > Pseudomonadota > Betaproteobacteria > Burkholderiales > Burkholderiaceae > Pandoraea > Pandoraea cepalis. The sequence goes on along the minus strand of NZ_CABPRY010000003.1, from coordinate 231,958 downwards.
AAGTAGCCCCTTATGATTTCCATCCGTAATCTCACGCTGCGCCGCGGCGTCAATGTCGTGCTCGACAGCGCGTCCGTCACCTTTGCCCCCGGCGAAAAGATTGGTCTCGTTGGCCGCAATGGTGCCGGCAAGTCCTCCTTCTTCGGTCTTCTCAATGGCACGCTGCATGAAGATAGCGGCGAGTTCTCCATTCCCACTACATGGAAGATGGGCCAGGTCGCGCAGGAGATGCCGGAGACCGAGCAGGGCGCGACCGACTTCGTCGTCGAGGGTGACACCGTGCTGCTGGCCGCGCAGGCAGAAGTGGCCGCCGCCGAGGCCAGCGACGACGGCATGCGTATGGCGCACGCCTACATGAGCCTGCACGACGCCGGGGCTCATGATGCCTCCGCACGTGCCCAAGCGTTGATCCTTGGCCTTGGCTTCAGTGCCGCGCAGCTTAGCCAGCCGGTCAACAGTTTCTCCGGCGGCTGGCGCATGCGACTGCAGTTGGCGCGCGCGCTCATGTGCCCGTCCGACCTTCTGCTGCTCGACGAACCGACCAATCACCTCGACCTCGACGCGCTGGTTTGGCTGGAAGCGTGGCTCAAACGCTATCAGGGAACCCTTGTCGTGATCAGCCACGACCGCGAATTCCTCGATGCAGTGACGCAGGTGACCGTGCACGTCGACCATGCCAAGCTCGTGCGTTATGGCGGCAACTACAGCAAGTTCGAAGAGATGCGCGCTGAGCAACTCGTGTTGCAGCAGGCCGCGATGGCCAAGCAGGTGGAGAAAATGGCCCACTTGCAGAAATTCATCGATCGTTTCAAGGCCCAGGCGTCCAAGGCGAAACAGGCGCAGAGCCGGGTCAAGGCGCTCGAACGGATGGAGAAGATCGCACCGGTGCTCGCCGATGCCGAGTTCAACTTCGAGTTCAAGGAGCCCCTCAACGTTCCGAACCCGCTGTTGTCAATGCTTGACGCAAGCTTCGGCTACCCCGCGCCGGCCGGCGCACTGCCGGGCACGCCGCCCACGGTCATCGTGCGGGGCATCAACCGTTCCGTGCTGGCTGGGCAACGCATCGGAATTCTTGGCGCCAACGGCCAAGGCAAGTCCACGCTGGTGAAGACGGTGGCCCACGCGCTGGCGCCGATTGACGGAGAGATCAGCGAGGGCAAGGGCCTGAACATCGGCTACTTCGCACAGCAGGAGCTCGACGTGCTGCGCCCGCTCGACACGCCGATGGAACACATGATTCGCCTTGCCAGGGACACGCCGGCGCACATGCGCGCCCCGGGTCAGAGTGGCACCGAGCAATCGCTTCGCACGTTCCTCGGCACTTTCAACTTCAGCGGTGACATGGTCCATCAGGCGGTCAACACGATGAGCGGCGGTGAAAAGGCGCGGCTTGTGCTTTGCATGATCGTGTGGCAGCGCCCCAACCTGCTGCTGTTGGACGAGCCGACCAACCACCTCGACTTGGCCACACGCGAAGCGCTCGCCGTGGCGCTCAACGAATTCGAAGGCACGGTGATGCTGGTCAGTCACGACCGGGCGCTCCTGCGTGCCGTATGTGATGAGTTCTGGCTGGTCACCAAGGGCGGTGTCGAGCCGTTCGACGGCGATCTGGACGATTACCAGCAGTTTCTGCGCGACGAAGCTCGCCGCATGCGAGAGCAGACTGCGGCAGAGCCGCAGGCCATCGCCTGAGCTCCCAGCGGGAGGGTGGTGCACGTGGCAAGGGAGGCGACGTGCACCGCCGACCGGCTACCCTTTGCTCGCGTGTAACCTCAGCGGCGTTGGTACTTCTTAAGCGTCTGGTCGTGCATCGGGAGTTAAGCGCGCAGAGTTCGGCCGCTTTGGCGATTCGAAATCGCTTGGGGCTGGGCGTTGGGAAATGCACATCGACGTTGGCCGGGATATCGCGTGTACTGCCGGCAAGCGGGTGAGATCACTTGACCTATCGGTTCCAGGTTGCTCTAACTCAACGCGGAAAGCCGTCGTGGCCGTTGGCTGTACACGCCGAGGTGATCGATCCGGGAAGTGATGAATACGCCTGACGTACGTGATCGCGAACGTGGCGGTATGCGCAAAGGCACACAACATCCGTTACACCGGGTGAGCCGCCGCCCGGCCGTGCTGGCCCCAATAGCAACTCAGGGTCAGAAACTGCCCTCGTTCATGACCGTTTCCGGCCGGAAGCGGACGGTGGACCACGGGGCGTCAGTGTCCGTTTCGCATACGTAACCGGCGATTCGATGTCGCCTCGCCAATTCGCCAGTTCGCCGAAGCAGCACTAGCGCGCGCCAGCGCGCTAGTGATTGCCTGTGAGTTCCACGACGAACTCAAGAAAAGCACGGGTCTTTGCCGGCACGTGGTGCCGAGATGCGTAGTAGACGTATAACGGATACCGTTCGTCTACCCATTCGGGAAAGAGATTGATCAACCGGCCATCGGCAATCAGGGGCTCCGCGCCAAGCAGCAACATCTGCGCAATCCCAGAACCGGCGAGACATGCGTTGAGCAAGGCACCAGGATCGTTGACCGTGAGTCGTCCCTGAGTGTCGACCACGATGCGTTTTTGCTTGCGATGAAATTCCCACTGGAACGGCTTGCCTGTCTCCGGGTTGCGAAATTCAAGGCATCTGTGCCTTCGATCTTGCAGGTCCTCGGGTTTTGCCGGTCGTCCCCAGCGAGCAATGTACGAGGGCGCTGCGACCGTCACGATGCGGGTGTCGAGCAGCTTTCTCGCGACCAGGGTTGACGCTTTGGGTTTGCCGAATCGCACGGCGAGGTCGAAGCCGTCCACGACGAGGTCGCCAAGGCTGTCTCGCGCGATGAACTCGATTTCGAGTTCGGGGTGTGCGTCCATGAACGCATCCAGTTGTTGCCCGAGAATGGTCCGGTAGACGACAGGATCCAAATTGATTCTCAGCTTTCCACGCACAGCGGACGCGCCGCCTGCCGCAGCGGCCGCAGCTTCCTCAAGTCCGGCGAGATGGGGCATGACCTGCTCGTAAAAGCGGCGGCCCTCTTCAGTCAAGGATACGGAGCGCGTTGTCCGGCTGAAGAGCCGGATGTTCAACCTTTTTTCCAACCGCGCAATCGCCCGACTGACGCCCGGCGGCGTCATTCCTATCACTTCCGAAGCGGCCACAAACGTTCCCGCGTCCACTACGGCGGCAAACACGCTAATGCTGCCGGAAAGCTTCTCGCTGCTGGATCTCATGGTTGCTCGAGTTAATACGTGTGGCGTAGCGCGGTCGACCGCGTGAAAGCAAACGCTGCGCCGCGCAGCAGTGGGCATGTCCGTTGATCATGCCAAATTGATGACACTTTGTCACTTATCTTATGACATCCATGTCATTTTGTTTTGCTTAGTGCCTGGCCAGAATACGTCTCACCGAGACATCCGCTGGACGCTTCAACGGGAACCGCTTGCGGCGCACGTCTTTCAGCCATCACTGAAGCACTGTAGTGCCGCGATTCATTCATTCGGGAAGAAACGGAAAATGGCAGTTCAAACAGATCGTCGTCGTCTTCTGAAGGGTGCGTCGAGCCTGCTGGCTCTTGCGACACTTGGTGGCGTCGCAAGCCGCGACGCGCGGGCAGTATCGCAGCGCACGAGTGGCGACGCCGCGCTGGCCGATCATCCGGCCTACAGTTCGATCGATCAATGCCTGCAGAGGGCGGTGGACGACGGCACGGTTGCCGGTGTTGTCGCCATGGGCGCAACCGACCGCGGACTGGTTTACGAGGGAGCATGCGGCCGGGCGAACGCCCGTACTGGCGAGGCCATTAATCCCGACACAGTCTTCTGGCTTCTGTCGATGACAAAGGCGATTACCGCAACCGCGTGCATGCAGCTCATCGAACAGGGCAGACTGCGGCTGGATCAACCTGCGGGCGAGATGCTGCCGCAGTTGAAGTCGCCTCAAATCCTTGAAGGATTCGACGCCTCCGGGCAGCCCAAGCTGCGTCCTGCGCGCAATGCGATTACGGTGCGCCATCTCCTCACGCATACCTCCGGATTCACCTACAGCATCTGGAGCGACAAGCTAAGCCGGTACGAGACAGTAACGGGCATGCCGGACATCGGCTATTCGATGAACGGTGCATTCGCGGCACCGCTCGAATTCGAGCCGGGCGAGCGCTGGGAGTACGGCATCAGCATGGACTGGCTCGGCAAACTGGTCGAGGCCGTGACCGATCAGTCGCTGGAAGTCTACTTCCGCGAGCACATCTTCGCTCCGTTGGGTATGCGCAACACGGGCTTTCTCATCGGTAGCGAGCAGAAGCGGCGCGTCGCGACCATGCACAGGCGTCACGCGGACGGCTCACTCGCGCCCGAGCCGTTCGAGATCAACCAGCGCCCCGAATTTTTCATGGGCGGAGGCGGACTCTTCAGCACGCCACGCGACTACATGGCGTTCCTGCAAATGTTGTTGAACGGCGGTACCTATCGCGGCGAACGCGTGCTACGAGCCGACACCGTCGCAACAATGTTCCGCAATCACATTGGCGACCTGCAGGTCACGGAGATGAAGACGGCGCAGCCGTCCTGGTCGAACAGTTTCGATCAGTTTCCGGGCACTGCGCATAAGTGGGGGCTGTCGTTCGACATCAATATGCAGCCAGGACCCCACGGACGAAGCGCAGGCAGTGTGAGCTGGGCCGGATTGTTGAACACCTACTTCTGGGTGGATCCGGTCAAGCGGGTCGCCGGATCGCTTTTTACGCAGATGCTGCCCTTCTACGATGCGCGCGTCGTGAACCTCTACGGACAGTTCGAGCAGGCGTTTTACGACGGATTGCGTCGCGCCTGAGCGATTGAGCGTCGGCACATTCACGCTGCGCCAACCGATTTATCCACACATGGAGAACGAGCAATGTATGTAATCACAGGAATCACCGGCAAGGTGGGCGGCGCACTGGCCCGCGAACTACTGGCTGCGGGTCAGTCGGTGCGCGCAGTCGTGCGCGATGCGACGCGGGCAGAGACTTGGGCACAGCGAGGTTGCGAGATCGCGAGGGCTCGCATGGAAGACACTTCGTCGCTCGCCGCTGCGTTCGAAGGCGCGACCGGCGTTTTCATCCTGCCGCCTTCGGAGTTCGATCCGGAACCTGGCTTTCCCGAAGCGCGCACGGTAATTGAGGCTGTGTCCGCAGCTCTCCTGGAGGCACGGCCCGGCAAGGTCGTTTGCCTGTCGACGATCGGCGCGCAGGCGGACGAGGTCAACCTGCTCACTCAACGCACGCTGATGGAGCAGGCGCTGCGCGAGATGCCGATGCCCGTGACGTTCCTGCGGCCAGGCTGGTTCATGGAGAACGCCGCATGGGATGTTGCGTCCGCAAGCGACGATGGAGTGATTGCCAGTTACCTGCAGCCGCTCGACAAGCCGGTGCCGATGGTCGCCACCGCAGACGTCGGCCGCGTTGCTGCCGACCTCCTTCAGCAGACGTGGCGCGGTGTGCGCGTCGTCGAGCTTGAAGGTCCACGCCGGGTGAGTCCGAACGATCTCGCAGCGGCTTTCGCGTGCGTGTTGCGTCGTGAGGTACGTGCGGAAGTGGTCGAAAGGCAGACCTGGGAAGCGCTGTTCCGCACGGAGGGCATGAAGCATCCTCTACCTCGCATGCGCATGCTGGACGGCTTCAACGAAGGCTGGATCGATTTCGAAAGCAGCCCTGATGGAATCTTGCGCGGCCACGTCGAACTGGAGACCATTCTGGGCGAGCTTGTGTCGCGTCGCACCTGACCAGAGCCGATAGCGCGATGCGCGGACTCAAGGTCTTGTTACTCCTGATCCGACGATGAGTTGGTATGAAGAAGGGCGGTTCAGTGACGAGCAGATCGTGCCACTGTCGCGCACGCCGTTCTGTTTTACCTGTGCTCGCCAACCACTGGAAGTCTTCGTAACCGATGCCAAAACGGGGAGTTGGTGCGAGGAAGGGGACTCGAACCCCTACACCCTTGCGGGCGTCAGGACCTAAACCTGGTGCGTCTACCAATTTCGCCATCCTCGCAGCCCGTGGGCGTCGGTCACCTAGATACAGGTACGACACCCCAGCATCGGGTCGACGGCATGCGTCCTGTCGGACATGAAAAAGGGCGACTCGTCGCCGCCCCGCTCGCATGCGTCAAAGCAGGCGAGAATTCTACACGAACTGATAATCACCGGCAATCTCACGCAGCGCCCAACCCCGCCCGGCCCTTCCCACGCCGCCGCCAAGCCCTCAATGCTAGAATTCGCCCCAATTCACGGCATTTGCCCCACGTGCGCGCCCGCGCACCGGCATCCGGGCACCTGACCCAACCGATACCCCATTCGCATGCAACCCCACCAGACCGCCGACGACACCTCCGGCACCCCCGCCAGTCCCGCGCAGGCCACCGCGTATTGCCGCCAGAAGGCCGGCCCTCCCGGCTCCGCTCTCTACTACGCACTACTCCAGTTACCGCCGTCCAAGCGCGACCCCGCCTACGCCGTCCACGCGTTCTTCCAGGAAATCGCCGATATCCATGCCGCCGTCCATGACCCGGGCGTCGCCCACGCAAAGCTCGACTGGTGGCGCCAGGAACTCGCGCGACTCTTCTCCGGCTCCCCGGCTCACCCCGTCTCCCGCGCCCTTGCCCCCGTCGTCAAGCAACGCGGGCTCGACCGCGCCACGTTCGACGCCGTCCTGCATGGCGCAGAGATGGATCTGGCCCAGATGCGCTACCTCGACTTCGCCGGCCTCTCCCACTATTGCGACGCCGCCGGCGGTGCACCCGCCGTGCTCGCGGCCCACGTCTATGGCTTCGACGACCCGCAAACCCCCGCTAGTGCCCACGCCCTCGGCCACGCCATCACGCTCGGCCGACGCATCACCGACGCAGGCGTCGATGCACGTGCCGGCTACGTCTATTTCCCGATCAACGAGCTGCAACAATTCGGTGTGACCGCCGCCGATCTGCAAAACGGTAAGTACTCGCCCGCGTTCGTCGACCTCATGAAGTTCCAGCACACGCGCGCACGTCGTGCCATCACCGAGGCGGCAGCCGCCATCCCCAAACGAGATCGCCGCCAACAAAAGCCGCTGCTCGCCCTCGCCGCGCTGCAATTGGCCTTGATGGACGAAGTCGCCGCCAGCGATTACCAAGTGCTGCATCAACGGATCGATCTCACCCCGCTGCGTAAATTCTGGCGCGCCTGGCGCGCACGCTGACACGAACCGGCGGACAACACGCCCGGGCTCGCGACTTCGTCACGCCACCCGCGAACGACGCAGACACTCGGCCACGCCCGTCCGCCGGCGTCAACGTCAATGTCAGCGCGTCATGCGCGCAACACGTTCAACGGTTTGAACACGCCACCCAGCACCGGCTGCGGATCAAGCCCCCACCAGCGCTGCAGCACCGTCGCGTACACCTCGCGGAAATCGACGGCGAACGGCAAGTTGCCGTTGCCGTCGAGCCGATCCAAACGCGGCACGTCGCCGTAAAGCCCCCCTCGCACGCGACCGCCGACAATGAAATGCGGCGCCACCGTGCCATGATCCGTCCCCTGGCTCTGGTTCTGTCGCGCGCGCCGACCAAATTCCGCATAGGTGACGATCATCGTCGACTGCCAGCGATTCAACTCGATCAACCCTGCCCGCAACGCCATCACCCCCTGCGCCAATTGACGCAACAAATTCGCCTGCTGCCCCGGCTGGTTCTGGTGGGTATCAAACCCGTTGAGCGTCAGACGCAACACCGCAACCCCACGCCCGGGCTGCGGCACGCCCGCCGGCGAATCGGCAGCCGCGACCACCTGCAGCGCCGTTTTCACCCCATTGCCGAACGCCCCCGCCGGCATCGGCGCGCGCAACACATACTGCCCCTGCCGCGGACGCAACCCGTCCGCTGCCCTCACGATGTCGTTCTCCACACGCAGTACATGCGCCAACGCAGGATTGCTCACCCTCGCCGCATTCGCCGATACAAGATTGGCCTCGCGCAGGAATTGCGCAGGATTGGTCAACGTCACCGCGCGCGCACCGCCGCCCAACGGCCCTAGCTCAGCACTGCCCACGATCACCCCATCGGCATCGAACCCGGGCGGCACGGCCCGCTGCGAGAACGCTCGCGACAACCAGCCGTCGCGCAAATATTCGTCCGACCGGGACGCCGTATTCCAAATCTCGATAGACCGGAAATGCGACAGGTTCGGCTGCGGATACCCCACCCCCTGCACGATCGCCAACTCGTTCGCCTGCCACATCGGCAGCAACGCGCCCATCGCCGGATGTAAGCCGCTACGCTCATCGAGTTGCACGACCTGATCCCGCGCGATACCAATGCTGGGGCGCAGAGTCGCATACAGCGGATCGGCATAGGGAATGACGGTGTTCAATCCATCGTTCCCGCCTTTGAGTTCGATAAGGATCAGCAGATTGCCGTAGTTGCCACCCGTGCCCTGCCGTATCCCGGACAGATCATGTGCCGCCCCGAACACCGGCATCGGCGTGAGCCACGCCGCGCCAAGACCACTAGCGAAAGTCAGAAAATCGCGTCGACGCATCTCACACCTCTCTCGGCCCGCTTCGCAACCCTGCGAAGTCGTCGTCCAATGACACACCCACGTCCTACCGCTCGCTATCGAGTCATCACTTCAACTGATACACGGGATCCATCAACAACCCCTGCAAGTAGGCCGCGCTGTTCACGCCAGCGGTCTGCGGCGCCGCGGGTTTGAGGGGCAACACGGCCCGCTGCAACGCCTCGCGCGACGCAGCGTCTGGAACGTCGACCGGCCCCAGCGCGTAAGGTTGCAGCCAGCGCGACAGATCGAAGCGCACGCCCGCCACCGTTCTCGCCAACGATGGCACCGCTCCCAACGCCATGCGCTGCATCCCCGTTCGCGCCGACAACGACAGGGTCGGCGACACCGTCGACGCACCGCCCGCATTCGCGTTCTCCGTCGCACGGAACATGCGCTCGACAAACTGCTTGCGCGCAAGCAACGTGGTGCTGTCGATCCACGCGTCGCCGCCCGGCCATCCCTTCACATTGGGAGGACGGAACAGGTCCTGCCCGAGAACACGCATCTGCCGCGCCAGCAACTGCGGATCGTCGTAGCCGATGTCGAACTCGCGCACCGTATCGGTCACGAATTCAGCCGGCGATTTGACCAACGTCCCGCGGGTTCGGGCGTCCCAGAAGGCGGGGGTCAGCAACAACGCACGCAATGCCACGCGAATGTCGTAGCCGCTCGCGCGAAAGCGGCTCGCGATACGCTCCACCTGCACCGGATCCGGGGTAGGAGACACGAATTCGCGCCACAGCTTGCCGGTGATGAACGTCGCGGTCTCCGAACGCGCCAGCAAGATGTCGAGCATCTGGTCGCCATCGAAGTCGCCGGTCTGGTTCAGCACCGTCTTCGTGCCCGCATCGTGAAGTTTGGGGCGCCAGACATACGTCATCGTCGCCCGATCGATGCCCCAGCCGGTGTAGGCACGCGCCGCCTCGCGCACATCCTGCTCTGTGTAATGTCCTTCGCCGAGCGTAAACAACTCCATGACTTCACGCGCGAAGTTCTCGTTGGGGCGCCCCTTACGGCTACCCGCACCATCGAGATACACGAGCATGGCCGGGTCCTTCGACACGGCATGCAGCAGCGTCCCGAAGTTGCCAAGCGCGTTCGCGCGCAGCAAGACGTTCTGCCGATAAAGCATGACGGGCTCACGCACCTTGTCGTCGCTCGACACGAAGTGGTTGTGCCAGAACATCGTCATGCGCTCCGTGAGCGGTGACGGCGTCGTGGCCATCTCCTGCGCCCACCATGCCGCCAGCGACGCCGCCATACGGTTGCGCCGCTGGTTCAGCTCGCGACGCTGCTCGACTGTCATGGACTTGACCGGCGCGCCATACAGCGGCGGATCTTCAACCCAGGCGGGCGGCGGCGTCACGGCCATGCGGCGCGCTCGCGACAACAGAAGATCGACGGCTTGCGCACGCGTGCGTCCAACGAACGGGGCGAGTTCGCGCGCGTCAGGCGAGTAGCCGGTGCGTGCTAGCAAATAGCGCGCGTCGTCGGCAGTGAGCGGGCGCGTCGCGCGATCGGCATCGGCAGCACCGGCGGCCCCGGTTGCGCGTGGCGCCGTCGCACTCGCAGCATGCGCCGCGCCGGCAGGCCGCGTCGGCGACGCGTGACCGACGAGCGGCCACGCCAGCCACACGATGGCAAGCACACCAGACGTCAGCCGCCCAGGCATCCACGACATCGACGACGGCAGGCGACGCAGCACGGCGATCATCGCCCTGACACCGTTCGTCGCCTCAATGCCCTTTCGGCAGGCGCAAAAAAAGCCGGCGTCGACGCAGGCTGGCAAGTTTGGGGTGGGCTTCATGGGACGCTCGCGTCATCGTGACATCACTGGCGTTTTTGGGAAGCGTTTGGCGACGCTGCGGTGCCCTCTCGATCCACGATCCATGAGGGCGCGCGTCTTTATCATTAGTGAGTGTACAACTCGCGCACGGCGTCCTGAATATGTTGCCGTAGCAGGCGCCGGTCTTCCGGCGACATGTGACCATTGGGACGACGGCCCGGCGGCGCGGGGGGAAACTCGTCGTTGCGGCGCGCAGCACCGGAATCGTTCTGCGACGGCTCGCGCTTCGTCGGATTGCGGGGCGATGGCGCAGGCCCCGCGTGCTGGAAGCGCGGGCCGCTCACCCGATGCAACTGCGCACTGAAATGTGCGACGGGACGGGCGTACGTCACGCTCAGGTGTCCCCAGAGCATGATTCCCCCGATCAGTAGCGTCCACTCAGCAGCCCATCTCATCTTTTGCGTATGTCCTTCATGCCATGCCGCAGGTTTTCCCCCTGGCAGGGGTGCAAGTGTACCCACAGCCTATGGTCAGCGCGCAAGCTGTAGGGTAAATTGTGTAACCCTTTGTAACCCGCTTTGGCGGCCCCATCAGTTCGTAACATTTCGGGCTAAGATACGTGGCATGGAAAACAAAAACTCTCCCAAAATTCTGGTTGTCGACGACGATCCGCGACTGCGCGACCTGCTTCGTCGTTACCTCGGGGAACAGGGTTTCAATGTCTTCGTGGCGGAAAATGCAACAGCCATGAACAAGCTTTGGGTGCGCGAGCGTTTCGATCTGCTCGTGCTGGATCTGATGCTCCCCGGTGAAGACGGCCTGTCGATTTGTCGCCGCCTGCGTGGCGCCAACGACCGCACGCCGATCATCATGTTAACGGCCAAAGGCGAGGATGTCGACCGTATCGTCGGCCTCGAAATGGGCGCGGACGATTACCTGCCCAAGCCCTTCAATCCGCGCGAACTCGTCGCGCGCATTCACGCCGTGCTGCGCCGTCAGGCACCGCCCGAACTCCCCGGCGCGCCCAGCGAAACCATGGAGACGTTCGAGTTCGGCGACTTCTCCCTGAACCTCGCCACGCGCACGCTCACGAAGAACGGCCAGGAGATCGCGCTCACGACGGGCGAGTTCTCGGTGCTCAAAGTGTTCGCGCGTCATCCGCGTCAGCCGCTGTCGCGCGAAAAGCTGATGGAGTTGGCACGCGGGCGCGAATACGAAGTGTTCGATCGCAGCCTCGACGTGCAGATCTCGCGTCTGCGCAAGCTGATCGAGCCGGATCCGGGCAGCCCCCGCTTTATCCAGACCGTGTGGGGCCTCGGCTACGTGTTCATTCCGGACGGCGGCGCGTGATCGTCCGCCTTTGCGTCTCAAGCAGCAAAACAACGCCGGTCGCGACACGCTCGCTGACCGGCGTTGCGTTGCGTCGCACGCCACATCCAACGGCGTACCGCGTGTCTCGTCCGGACACTCGCCATTCAGCACGTCGGGCCTGCCGACTCGCGCAAGTCACGCTTTAGACGGAGCAACCCCATGCATCCGATCCGGATGGTACGCGGGCTGTTCGGCGGTCTGTTCTGGCGTACCTTCTTCCTCATCGCACTGCTCATCGGCGTCAGCCTGGCCGCCTGGTACCAGAGCTTTCGCGTCATCGAGCGTGAGCCGCGCGCGCAACGTGTCGCGCAGCAGCTCGTATCGATTGTCAAGCTTACGCGCACCGCGCTGCTCTATTCGGAGCCCGATCTGCGTCGCGCCCTGCTGCAGGATCTCGAGAGCAACGAGGGGATTCGCGTGTACCCACGCGAGCCGGCTGACAAGATCGAGAAACAACCGGGCGGCGTGGTGCAGGACCTGATCGCGCGCGACGTGCAGCGCCGTCTGGGGACAGACACCGTCATCGCCGCCTCGGTCAACGAGATTCCAGCCATGTGGATCAGCTTCAAGATCGATGAAGACGACTATTGGGTCGCCATCGAACAGGACCGGATCGACACGGCCACCGGCCTTCAACTCTTCAGTTGGGGAACGTTCGCGCTGGCCCTCTCGCTCATCGGCGCCGCGTTCATCACCGCACTCGTGAACCGACCGTTCGCCAGGCTCGCCCACGCGGCTCGCGCCATCGGCGAAGGACAACGCCCCGACCCACTGCCCGAGCGCGGCATGGGCGAGGCCGCCGAGGCCAACCGGAGCTTCAATCAGATGGTGGAGGAACTCGAACGCCTCGACGCCGACCGGGCGCTGATGCTCGCGGGCATCTCGCACGATCTGCGCACTCCGCTGGCACGGCTGCGACTGGAAACAGAGATGAGTCCGTCCGACGAAACGGTCAAGCGCGACATGATCAGCGACATCGAACAGATGGACGACATCATCGGCCGATTCCTTGATTACGCCCGTCCGGCATCGCGAACGATGCAGTCGCTCGATTTGTCGGACATCGTCCGCGACACGGCACTCGCCTTCGAGGGCCGCGAAGACCTGAACCTGAGCACCGAACTCGCCGACGCCGCCCCTATACTCGCCGAACGCACCGACATCAAGCGTCTGCTCACGAACCTGATCGAGAACGCGCGCAAATATGGCCGCGACGCCAAAACCGATGTCGCCAACGTCCACATCACGACGCGCGTTCTCGGCGAACGCGTGGAAATGCGCGTGCGTGACACGGGTCCGGGCATCCCCGAGGACCAACTCACACTGGTCTTCCGCCCGTTCTATCGGGTGGACACCGCCCGTACAAAGGCAGACGGCACCGGCCTCGGCATGGCGATCGTTCAGCGCATCGCCACACGCTACAAAGGTCACGCCTCGTTGCACAATGTACGGCCGGGTCCAGGCCTTGAAATCATCGTGTCATTTCCGCTTGCTAAATAACGGTTTGCGGAATTTTGTCTATGCTCAAGGCTTTCCCGCCCAATGTTGAGCACGATCCTATCGACGGGATTTGTTTTAACTATCTCCGGAATAAAAATAAACTATTGCTGTCGATTATTCGATAGCGTATGATGTATAGGTTGACCGGGATCAGCGGATTTCGGTCAGTTGCTGGTTGCGATGTCCCAGCGACATCTCGACATAAACCGCACTAATTTAGGAGTCAATCGATGAAGACTGTCGGCGACAAACTCGAAGCATTCTCGGTAGAAGCTGCCAAGCCTGGCTTCAACAACCACGAAGAAAACGGCGTCTCGGCTTTCGAAACGATCACCGAAGCCTCGTTCCCGGGCAAGTGGAAGATCATTTACTTCTACCCGAAGGACTTCACCTTCGTGTGCCCGACCGAAATCGTTGAGTTCGCCAAGCTGGCCAACGACTTCGCAGAGCGTGACGCTGTCCTGCTCGGCGGCTCGGGCGACAACGAATTCGTGAAGCTGGCATGGCGTCGTGAACACAAGGACCTGAACAAGCTGAATCACTACTCGTTCGGCGACACGACGGGTGCCCTGATCGACCAACTCGGCGTGCGCGACAAGGCCGCCGGCGTGGCCTTGCGTGCCACGTTCATCGTCGATCCGGACAACGTCATCCAGCACGTTTCGGTGAACAACCTGAACGTCGGTCGCAACCCGGAAGAAGTACTGCGTATTCTGGACGGTCTGCAAACGGACGAACTCTGCCCGTGCAACCGCGCTGTTGGCGGTGCAACGCTGTAAGCGTCGTCTCGAAGCCCGCGAAAGCGGGCTTTTTCAGCCCAAAGCAATAGGAGAAATTTATGGAATTCATCACCGCGATTAAGGCGCAAATCCCTGACTACGCCAAGGACATCCGCCTGAACCTCGACGGCACCATCGCCCGCTCCTCGCTGGAAGGCAACGACGCCGTGGGTGTGGCCTTCGCCGCCGCCTTTGCAGCCAAGAGCCAGCCGATCATCAAGGCGATTCGCGAATCCGGCGTACTCGCTCCCGAAGAGCTGGAAGGCGCGTTGACCGCTGCCGCGCTCATGGGCATGAATAACACGTGGTATCCGTATCTCGAGATGGCCGACAACGCCGAACTGAAGAACGAGAAGGCCCAGCTTCGCATGAACGGCTACGCCACGCGCGGAGGCGTCGATCAGCGCCGTTTCGAGATGTATGCACTGGCGGCATCCATCGTCGGCAAGTGCCACTTTTGTGTGCAGTCGCACGCCCACCTGCTCGCCGCCGAGCACGGGATGAGCACCGCGCAACTGCGTGACGTCGGCCGTATCGCCGCCGTTGTCAATGCCGCCGCGCAAGTCATCGCCGCCGAGGCTGCCTGAGTCCGCAAGCGCTGAAGCACCCACGCGCCGAGGCCGGCGCAAACCGCCAATGCGACAACGGCGCTACCGGGTTCAACCGTTAGCGCCGTTGTGCGTGATGGATTGTGCTGCGCGGCGGTCACGATGTTGCGTGCGGCGCCGCCATCACCTCAGCCGGCAACAAGCAAGGCTGCCGCCTGCGCTTCAATTCCTTCCTGACGACCGAGATAGCCCAGCTTTTCGTTCGTCTTCGCCTTCACGTTCACCTGACCGACGGTGACGCCCAGCGCGTCGGCAATCGACTGCGTCATCGCCGCGATATGCGGCGCGAGCTTCGGCGCCTGCGCAATCACCGTGCAGTCGACGTTGACGATCTCATAGCCGTGCTCACGCACGCGCCGCATGGCTTCCTGGAGCAAAACCACGCTGTTCGCGCCCTTGAACGTGGGATCGGTGTCGGGAAAGTGACGTCCGATGTCGCCCAGCGCCGCCGCGCCGAGCACGGCATCGGTGATGGCGTGCAGGAGCACGTCGGCGTCCGAATGGCCGAGCAGGCCGCGATCGAACGGGATCGTCACGCCCCCCATCACGAGCGGGCGTCCCGGCACGAGGGCGTGCACGTCGTAGCCTTGGCCGATGCGCAGCTTCGACAACGTCGCGAGCAGGGAATGAGAAACAGCTTGTTCAGTCATGGAGAGTCGCCAAATGCGAAAGAATGCGGGGCGTCGTTTCGGGGCTGCGGCGCGTGCCGAGCCCTCAAACGGACTTGGCAGCGCCGAGGAAGGCCTCGGCGAGCGCGAAATCTTCGGGATACGTCACCTTGAAGTTGCGCAGGCTGCCACGAACGAGCTTCGGCGCGTGACCGATCCGTTCAATGGCACTGGCTTCGTCGGTCACTTCGGCCCCCGAGGCGAGCGCGTCTTCCAGCGCGTGACGCAGCATGCCGAGGCGAAACATCTGCGGGGTTTGCGCCTGCCAAAGGCCGTCGCGCGACTCGGTCGCCTGCACGGCCGCCAACCCGCCATGCGCCGTCGGCGTCTGCTCGCGCTTGAGCGTGTCGGCCACGGGCAAGGCCAGGATGCCGCCGACCGGATCGTCGCGCAGCGCCTCGACCAGCGCGCGAATCAGCGCCGGCGTAATGCCGGGACGCGCCGCATCGTGCACCAGCACCCAGTCGCTGTCCTGCGCCCCGAACTCGGTGAGCGCCTGCAGCCCGCCGAGCACCGACGCATGCCGCGACGGCCCGCCGCAACGTCGCACCGCAAAACGCAGCGGGCCGAAGCGCCTGCCGTCGAAATGATTGTCGTCGGGCGCCAGCACCAGCACGGTCTGAGCGAACTCGGAACAGGCGTCGAACGCGGCGAGCGCATAGTGCAGCATGGCGCGTCCGCCCACGCTTCGGTATTGCTTGGGCACGTCGGCCCCGGCGCGGACACCCGCCCCGGCACACGGGATGACGGCAAAAAGTCGGTCGCTCACAATAAAACGCAGGTAAGAGGAAAGCAGGGATTTTATAATAGACGCTGACTGTCACGGGGCCCCATGCGAAAGGAGCCCCGTGCTTTGCCATTTCTGCAACGTTCCTCTATGTCCGCCGCCAACGCTCTATCCCGTAATACCGCGCCTGTGCCGCTCGTGAAAGCGGGACAGCGTTACGCCTTTGCCGGCTCGCACGCCTCGAGCGACGCCCTGCTCATCGCCCGCTATTTCAACGACAACCGCGAGCGCCTGCCGTTGCTCGCCGTCGTGTGCGCCCAGGCCACCGATGCCCTGCGCCTGCAGCAGGAACTCACGTGGTACGCGCCCGACGCCCGAGTGCGGCTGCTGCCCGACTGGGAAACGCTGCCGTACGACACGTTCTCGCCACATCAGGATCTCGTCTCCGAACGGCTCGCCACCCTGCACGACCTCGGGGAGAAGCGCTGTGACATCGTCCTGGTGCCCGCCACCACCGCGCTCTACCGCATGGCCCCCGCGAGCTTCATGGCGGCCTACACGTTCTTCTTCACGCAGGGCGAGCGGCTCGACGAAGCACGCTTGAAGTCGCAACTGACGCTGGCAGGCTACGAGCACGTGAGCCAGGTGATGCGGCCCGGTGAGTATTGTGTGCGCGGCGGACTGATCGACCTGTACCCGATGGGTTCGGCCCTGCCCTATCGTCTCGATCTGTTCGACGACACCGTCGACAGCATTCGCGCGTTCGACCCCGACACGCAACGCAGCCTGTATCCGGTCAAGGAAGTCCGCCTGCTGCCCGGGCGCGAATTCCCGTTCGACGACGCTGCCCGCACCGCCTTTCGCGGGCGCTGGCGCGAAGTGTTCGAAGGCGACCCGACCCGCAGCCCGATCTACAAGGACATCGGCAGCGGCGTGCCGTCGGCCGGCATCGAGTATTACCTGCCGCTGTTCTTCGACGAAACGGCCACCCTGTTCCACTATCTGCCCGCCGACGCCCAACTGGTGTTCGTGGGCGATCTCGATGCGGCCATCCACCGTTTCTGGAACGACACGCGTCAACGCTACAACTTCCTGTCGCATGACCGCGAGCGGCCGCTGCTGCCGCCCGAGCAACTGTTCCTGCTCGATCAGGACTTCTTCACGCTCGCCAAGCCGTTCGCCCGCCTGACACTGCCCACGCCGGGCGACGGCAGTTGGGCAATCCCGTTGCCGCCGCTGGCCATCAACCGCCGCGCCGACGACCCGCTGGCCGCCCTGCGCGCCTATCTCGCCCGCACGCCAGCCCGCGTGCTGCTGTGCGCCGACTCGGCCGGCCGCCGCGAGACGCTGCTGCAACTGCTGCATGATAACGACCTGCATGCGCCGTCCGTCGAGTCGTTCGAAGACTTCCTGACGTCCGACGCGCGCTTTGCCATCGGCATCGCCCCGCTGGCCGCAGGCTTCCTGCTGCCGACGGAAGATCTCGCCTTCATCACCGAGAACGAGCTTTACGAGGGCCTCGCACGCCGCGCCGGCAAGCGCCGCCAGGAGCAGGCGACGTCGGTCGACTCGATGGTGCGAGATCTGGCCGAACTCAAGGTGGGCGACCCGGTCGTTCACAGCCAGCACGGCATCGGTCGCTATCAGGGCCTGGTCAGCATGGATCTCGGCGAAGGCGAGACCGAATTCCTGCATCTCGAATATTCGGGCGACAGCAAGCTGTACGTGCCCGTTTCGCAGTTGCATCTGATCTCGCGCTACAGCGGCGCCGATCCCGATACCGCACCGCTGCACGCGCTAGGCTCGGGCCAATGGGAAAAGGCGAAGCGCAAGGCGGCGCAGCAGATTCGCGATACCGCGGCCGAACTGCTCAACCTGTACGCCCGTCGTGCCGCGCGTTCCGGTTACGCTTTCGAACTGTCGCCGCGCGACTACGAGAAGTTCGCCGATAGCTTCGGCTTCGAGGAAACGCCGGATCAGGCGGCCGCCATTGCGGCCGTGATGAGCGACATGACGAGCGGCCGTCCGATGGACCGCCTCGTGTGCGGCGATGTCGGCTTCGGCAAGACCGAAGTGGCCTTGCGCGCTGCCTTCATTGCCGTGCTCGACGGCAAGCAGGTCGCCCTGCTGGCCCCGACCACGCTGCTCGCCGAACAGCACGCGCAAACCTTCTCCGATCGTTTTGCCGACTGGCCGGTACGCATCGCCGAACTCTCGCGCTTCAAGACCACCAAGGAAGTGAACGCGAGCGTGAAGGCCATCAACGAGGGACAAGTCGATATCGTGATCGGCACGCACAAGCTGCTGTCGAACGACATCCAGTTCCAGCGTCTGGGCCTCGTCATCATCGACGAGGAACATCGTTTCGGCGTGCGGCAGAAGGAAGCCCTCAAGGCGCTGCGTGCCGAGGTGGACGTGCTCACCCTGACCGCCACGCCGATTCCCCGTACGCTCGGCATGTCGCTCGAAGGCCTGCGCGACTTCTCGGTCATCGCGACCGCACCGCAGAAGCGTCTGGCGATCAAGACCTTCGTGCGCCGCGAAGAGGATGGCGTCATCCGCGAAGCCATGCTGCGCGAACTCAAGCGCGGCGGACAGGTGTACTTCCTGCACAACGAAGTCGAAACCATCGAGAACCGCAAGGCACAGTTGGAAGCCCTGGTGCCCGAGGCCCGCATCGTCGTGGCGCACGGACAAATGCACGAACGCGATCTCGAACGCGTGATGCGCGACTTCGTCTCGCAGCGCGCCAACGTGCTGCTGTGTACCACCATCATCGAGACCGGCATCGACGTGCCGACCGCCAACACGATCCTGATGCATCGTGCCGACAAGTTCGGTCTGGCGCAATTGCACCAGTTGCGCGGGCGCGTCGGGCGCTCGCATCACCAGGCCTACGCCTATCTGCTCGTCCACGATCCGAAGGCGTTGACCAAGCAGGCGCAGCGGCGTCTCGAAGCCATTCAGCAGATGGAAGAACTCGGCGCGGGCTTCTATCTCGCAATGCACGATCTGGAGATTCGCGGCGCGGGTGAAGTGCTGGGCGACAAGCAATCGGGCGAAATTCACGACATCGGGTTCCAGCTCTACTCCGACATGCTGGCCGACGCCGTGAGCGCATTGAAAGCCGGGCGCGAACCGGATCTCACCGCGCCGCTCTCCGCGACCACCGAAATCAATCTACATGTCCCAGCCATTCTGCCGAGCGATTTTTGCGGCGACGTGCAGGAGCGCCTCTCGCTCTACAAGCGCCTGGCCAACGGCACGCACGCCGACGCCATCGACACGATCCAGGAAGAACTCGTCGATCGCTTCGGCAAGCTGCCGCAACAGGCGCAGGCGCTGATCGAGACGCACCGCCTGCGACTGCTCGCCAAGCCACTGGGTATCGTCAAGATCGACGCGAGCGAAGACGCCATCGCCCTGCAATTCGAGCCGACCCCGCCCGTCGATCCGATGCGCATCATCGCGCTGGTGCAGACGCATCGCCATATCAAGCTCGCGGGACAGGACAAGCTGCGCATCGAAGCAAAGCACGTGCAACTGACCGATCGCGTACGCGCGATCAAGGAGACACTGCGCGCGCTCGGCACGCCGAACGCGAAAGCGGCCTGACACTCGCATGCGCGGGCCAACCCGCGCCCGACGCAGAGTTTCCCACCTGACGAGAATGGTTGTTCGCTCAACCTTTTACGTCTAAATTGTTTTTGAGTAATATTTCCCCAGTACCGGTACGTAGCAACGTATGACTGGAGATTCCCGGAGATTCGAATGACAAGCGCTTCCCCCCAAGCCATCGCCCCGCAGGGTGCCAACGAGGCCCAGCCGGCATCGCTCGACTGGATCACGAAGCTGGTCAGCATCGACACCACCAGCCGCGAATCGAACCTCGGCCTGATCGAGACGGTGCGCGACAGCCTCAAGCACGCTGGCGTCGAGCCGTGGCTGTCTTACGACGCCACCCAGCGCAAGGCCAATCTGTTCGTGACGCTGCCGGCCGCGGATGGCAACACGCAGGGCGGCATCGTGCTCTCGGGCCACACCGACGTGGTGCCGGTCGACGGTCAGCCATGGGACACCGATCCGTTCAAGCCGGTGGTGCGCGACGGCAATCTGTACGGCCGCGGCACGTGCGACATGAAGGGCTTCATCGGCTCGGTCATGACGTTGCTGCCGGAAATGCGCGACGCCAAACTCAAGACGCCGTTCCATTTTGCGTTCTCCTACGACGAGGAAATCGGTTGCGTGGGCGCACCGGTCATGCTCGCCGCATTGCGTGAGCGCGGCATTCGCCCGGACGGCTGCATCGTCGGCGAGCCGACGAGCATGCGCGTGATCGTCGCTCACAAGGGCATCAACGCCTACCAGTGCTGTGTGCGCGGTCATGCGGCGCACTCGTCGCTCACGCCGAAGGGCTCGAACGCGATCGAATACGCCGCGCGCCTGATCTGCTACATCCGCGATCTGGCAGATCACTTCAAGCAGAACGGTCCGTTCGACGAGTTGTTCGACGTACCGTTCACCACGGCGCAGACGGGCACGATCTCGGGCGGTATCGCCCTCAACACGATTCCGGCGCTGTGCGAGTTCGTGTTCGAATACCGCAACCTGCCGGGCGTGGATGCCGAAGGCATCTTCCAGCGCATTCAGCAATACGCCACGGACGAGTTGATCCCGAAGATGCAGAAAGAGCACCCGAACGCGGGTATCGAGTTCAAGCGGATTGCCGCGGCGCCGGCGCTGGACGCTTCGGAGCAGGACGCCATCACGCAACTCGTGCGCGCGCTGACCAAGGACACCGACAAGCGCAAGGTTGCTTATGGCACCGAAGCCGGCCAGTTCCAACGCGCAGGCGTGCCGTCGATCGTATGCGGGCCTGGCAATATCGAACAAGCCCACAAGCCCAATGAGTTCGTGTCGCTCGAACAGATCGCGCAGTGCGAGTCGTTCCTGCGCAAGCTGATCCGCAGCAACACCGTCGGCGCCTGAATCAACGCCTGACTCGCTCAGGCCGGCGTATCGACGAACGTTTGACCGGGCCGTATGCCGCCAATTGCCGGATGCGGCCCGTTGCCTTGCAACATGCCTTTCGCAATATGCACGCAGTGAGTAGTTCGCAGTAGCAGACGCCTATCGCAAGGGCGCACAGGACATTCCTCCGCACGATAACAATCACGTACGCCAGACAGGTATTGGAGATCTCGCCCATGAGCGCAAGCGCAGCCCCCAACGCGACGGCCCCGGCCGCCCGCACTTCCCCGCACGCGTGGCGTGTGATCGTATCGGCCTCGATCGGTAACGCCCTCGAGTGGTTCGATCTCGTGGTGTACGGTTTTTTCGCCGTGACCATCGCCAAACTGTTCTTCCCGACCGGCAACGACACGGTATCGCTGCTGCTCACCCTCGGCACGTTCGGTGTGTCGTTCTTCATGCGGCCGTTGGGCGCCATCGTGATCGGCGCCTATGCCGACCGCGCCGGTCGCAAGGCGGCCCTCACCCTGTCGATTCTGATGATGATGGTCGGCACCCTGCTCATCGCGCTCATGCCGACGTACGCCACCGTCGGCGTGCTGGCACCGGTCGGCATCGTCATCGCCCGCATGGTGCAGGGCTTCTCGGCGGGCGGCGAATTCGGCAGCGCCACGGCGTTTCTCGCCGAGCACGCACCGAAACGCCGCGGATTCTTCTCGAGCTGGCAGGTCGCCTCGCAGGGCCTGACCACGTTGCTCGCCGCAGGCTTCGGGGCGCTGCTGACCGGCAATCTGTCACAGGAGGCCATGATGTCGTGGGGCTGGCGCGTGCCGTTCTTCTTCGGCCTGCTGATCGGCCCGGTCGCGTATTACATTCGCCGCCGTCTGGACGAGACGCCCGAGTTCCTCGACATCGAGCCCACGCAAAGCCCGCTGCGCGACACGTTCGCGAGTCAGAAGGAGCGGCTGCTGCTCGCCATCGGCGTGGTCGTGATGGCCACCGTGGCGACCTACCTGGTGCTCTACATGCCGACGTATGCGGTCAAGCAACTGGGACTGCCGTCGTCGGCCGCGTTCTCGGCAGTCCTGCTTACCGGCGTGGTGCAACTGATCGTAGCGCCCATCGTCGGCCACTGGTCGGATACGCATGGCCGGATCAAACCGATGCTCACGGCCGCCGTGGCATTGCTGGTACTGGTCTACCCGATGTTCAGCCTCCTCGATGCGCACCCGACGTTCGGCGCGCTGATGGTGTTCCAGATCGTGCTCGGCCTGCTGATGACGACATACTTCGGCGCCTTGCCCGCCCTGCTCACGGAATTGTTTCCGGTGCAGGTGCGCACCACCGGCCTCTCGCTCGGGTATAACATCGCAGCAACGGTGTTCGGCGGCTTCGCCCCGTTCATCATCACGTGGCTCATCGGCGCCACCGGCAACAAGCTCGCGCCGAGCTTTTATCTGATTTTCGCTGCCCTCATCAGCATTACCGCGCTGCTGCGCACCCGTAAGCTCGGCCTGCGCTGATTTCAGCGAAGACCCAGCGCCCCCCGGGCGCCGAGGCGCACACGCGTTCACCGGTGTGCGTCGCGGCCTGCGGGGATTCCACGACTACGGAGACAATGTCCAAGTGACGCAATCGACCCCTGCCCCGCACGCCGACACCATCGACACGCAACCCGTTCCGACCCGGGACGCCATTGCCGCACTCCACGAAAAGCTGCGCCCCTACGTGCGTACGACGCCGGTTTTCACACGCAGCGACTTTCCGACGCTGGGCGACACGCAGGTGACGTTCAAGTACGAGCTGCTGCAGGCGTCGGGTACGTTCAAGGCGCGCGGCGCGTTCTCGAATCTGCTCTCGCTCGACGACGCGCAGCGCAAGGCGGGCGTGACGTGCGTATCCGCCGGCAATCATGCCGTGGCGGTCGCGTACGCCGCGCGCGCGATGGGCGTCGGGGCCAAGACGGTCATGCTCAAGACGGCCAGCCCGGCACGCTCCTCCCTGTGCCGCCAGTACGGCGCAGATCTGATATTGGCGGAGAACGTGCATGAGGCGTTCGAGGTGGTCAAGCGCGTGGAGCAGGAGGAAGGCCGTTACTTCGTGCATCCTTTCAACGGTTACCGTACCGTGCTGGGCACGGCCACGCTCGGCTACGAGTGGGCGCAGCAAGCCCCTGACCTCGACGCCGTGATCGTGCCCATCGGTGGCGGCGGGCTGATTGCCGGGGTGGCGACAGCGTTCAAGCTGTTCGCCCCGCACGTGAAGGTGTATGGCGTGGAGCCGGCGGGTGCCGATGCGATGGCACAGAGCTTCGCCGCGGGCGGTCCGATCAAGATGGGGCCGATGAGCGGCATTGCCGACAGCCTCATGGCGCCGCACACCGAGCAGTACAGCTACACGCTGTGCCGACGCCATATCGACGAACTGGTCACTGTCACCGACGACGAGATGCGCGCGGGCATGCTCACGCTGTTCCGCCAACTCAAGCTCGCCGTGGAGCCGGCATGTGCCGCAGCCACCGCTGCGCTGATGGGGCCGCTGCGCGAAAAGCTCATGGGCAAACGCGTGGGCGTCCTGCTGTGCGGCACCAATACCGACACGGCAACGTTCAACCGGCACATCGAAGCCGCCCTCGCGGCGCAAGCGAACGACTGAGCGGCCTCGCGCTGCCTTCATACAGCATCGCGCCGCAGCTACGCCACAGCCATGCCGTTTCCCGACGCGACCCGACGGTCGCGTCGTTGCTCGGCCTCCAGCCGCTTCAGGCGTTTTCCAGCACCGTCACCAGGATTGCCCATGTCCGCCACCTCTCCCACGCCACCGGTCTTGCTGCTCGACGCCACGCAAATCGCCGCGCTCATGCCCGTGGCCGACGCGATTCCCGTCATGTCCGAGATGTTCGGCGCGCTGGCGCGTGAGCAGATTCACCTGCCGTTGCGTCAGATCATTCGCCCACCGGAAGCGCTCGGGGCCAAGGGCATGCTCGGGATGATGCCCGCATTCCTGGGCGGCACGGCGTCCGGCCTGCCGGTCTATGGGGCGAAGGTCGGCACCTTCTTTCCCGGCAATAGTGCTCAAGGAAAAGATCCGCATCAAGGTTGCGTCCTGTTGATGAGCGGGCTGACGGGGGAACTCCTCGCGGTCATGAACGCGGCGGAGATCACGGGCATTCGCACGGCCGCCGTGACGGGGCTCGCGACACGTCAGCTCGCCCGACACAACGCCAGCCGTCTCGCGCTGATCGGCGCCGGTCATCAGGCGCACTGGCATCTCGCGGCACTCGCCGCGGCGCGCGAGCTGCAGCACGTGCGCGTGGCGAGCCGCTCGCTCGCCACCGCACAGGCGTTTGTCGACAAGGAGCAGCCGAACTACGGCTTTCGCCTCGAAGCCGCGCAGAGCGTCGAGGCGGCCGTGCGCGACGCCGACATCGTAGTCACGGTGACCAACGCCACGGAACCGGTGCTGCAAGCGGACTGGATCGCGCCGGGCACGCACGTCAACCTGGTGGGCAGCAGCACGCCGCGTCAACGCGAGGCCGACACGGCGCTCATGGCGCGCGCGCAACTGTTCGTCGACCGGCGCGAGTCGACGATCAACGAATCCGGCGACTATCTCGCCGCCGCTGCCGAAGGGCGCATCGGGCCGGCCGATCTGCTCGCGGAACTTGGCGAGCTGGTCATTGGCCAACACCCCGGGCGCTCCGACCCCGAAGCCGTCACGCTGTTCAAGTCGCTTGGCATGGGCGCGCAGGACGTTGCCCTTGCCGCCGCGCTTTACGAGCGCGCGCAAGCCGCGGGCATTGGCACACGCGTCGCGATCTGAACGCCGAACGCGCCCGTCGCGAGGGCGGTCCACGGGGTCGACGGGTCATCCAGCGTGATGTCCGGATCCGTCCGATTCCGGTCCGTGGGCGGCCTGTCGTGCCGTCGGGACACGCCATAAGATGGCGTCATCGTCACCCGACCTCACGGAGTCGCTCATGTCGCAAAGCCAAGCCGCCCAAATCTCCCGCACCGCCCTGCTCGTCATCGACGCCCAGGAATCGTTTCGCCAACGCCCGTATTGGCGTGAAGACGATCTCGCAGCGTATTTCGACCGCCAGCAGGCGCTCATCGACGGCGCGGTGGCACGCGGCGTGCCCGTCGTGCAGGTCTTCCACATTGGGTCGGGCGCCTTCTCGCGCGAATCCGGCTTCGTTCGCACGCTCGAAGAATTGCGCGTTGCCCCGGTATTCACGGTGGACAAGGTCAAGCACAGTGCCCTGGCCGGCTCTACGCTCGGCGCGTGGCTCGTTGAACATGGCATCACACGCCTGATCGTCTCTGGCATCCGTACCGAGCAGTGCTGCGAGACGACCACGCGCGCCGCGTCCGACGCTGGTTACGCTGTGGACTTCGTCACCGAAGCCACCCTCACGTTCCCGATGCAGCACCCACGCACCGGGCGCGAGCTGTCGGTGGCGGAGCTGAAGGAGCGCACGGAAACGGTGCTCGTCGATCGCTTCGCGCGCATCGTGACGGTTGAGGAAGCGCTCGCCGCGGTGTAATGTCGTGATCAAACCGCCTTGCCCCTGCTGTCCGAATCTGACCTGAACGCCTGCCGCCATGTCGCGTCTGCAACCCGTCTACCTGCTGGTCATGCCCGACGCGCTGCTGCTCGACGTGGCGGCCCCCGCCGAAGCCTTGCGCATCGCCAATCACCAGCAGGACGACGTGCGCTTCGTGTTGCAATACGTCGGCACGCAGCCCTCGGTGGCGACCTCGATCGGCCTGTGCGTCGCACCGCTCGCGGTATTGCCCGGCGAGATCCCCGACGACGCCTGGCTGGTCGTCACGGGAACGGTCGAGAAGCCGCTGCCGGTTCAGGCAGCAGACAGCGGCACGGCACCGGATCTTGCGGCGGCGCCCACCGACGATGCCGAAGCCCTTGCCATCGCTTGGCTTCGGCGCGTCGTGCGCCCCACGCATCAACTGGCCTGCATCTGCACCGGCGCCCTGCTCGCCGCGCGCGCGGGACTGCTCGATGCCCGCGCCTGCACCACGCATCACGGCAGTTGCGACGCCCTGCGCACGTTGGCGCCGAGCGCCCGCGTGGCCGACAATCGGCTTTACGTGCATGACGGGAATGTCTGGACGAGTGCGGGCGTGACCACCGGCCTCGATCTGATGCTCACGCTCATCGCCGATGCCACGGGCCCGATGTGCGCGGCGGCCGTTGCGCGGCAGATGGTCGTCTACGCCCGGCGTGCGGGCGCCGACCCGCAGTTGTCCCCATGGCTCGAAGGCCGCAACCATTTGCACCCGGCACTGCATCGTGTGCAAGACGCCATCGCCGCCGATCCCTCGCAAGACTGGACGCTCGCCTCCATGGCAGACATCGCCTGCGCGAGCGAACGGCACGTGACCCGACTCTTTCGCGAGCACGCCGGCGTCGCGCCCATCGATTACCTGCATCGGCTGCGCATCGCGCTGGCGCGCGAGATGCTCGGCAACAGCCAGCTCGATCTGGAGCGCATCGCCGAGCGCACCGGCTTCGGATCGAGCCGGCATCTGCGACGCGTCTGGCACAAGTTCGACGCGCTCCCGCCGAGCCGCGCACGACGCATCGCCCGAGAGCGCTGAGGCCGGGAGAGGCCGGGAGAGGCCGGGAGAGGCCGGGAGAGGCCGGCAGAGGCCAGACGAAGTGTGCGGGGAACGTTTGACGGCCGAGACGGCCCAACGCGGGTGAATCCTCGCGAAACCAGCGCCGACTCGCCGCAACCCGGTAGAATGGGGATCGCACGCAAAACGCGTGACTCTCGACTTCAAGATGGCCCACGACCTCGTCATTCTGGGCGGCACCCCGTCCGCTACGCCCACCCCGTCAACCTCGTCCATCCCGTCCACCCTGCCCGCTACGGCATTCCCGCCTCACCTGCAAGCGGCGGTCGGCGCCTTTGCGCCCGGCGCGAACGTCACGTTCACCCCGGGTGCGGCGCGCATTGCCGACGTCGTCGATACACCCGCCCTGCGCGAGGCGATGGGCACGTTTGCCCAGCAGCACCAGGTCGACGCGGTCCTTGTCGACAGCCACCGACGCCTCACAGACTTCAAGCTCGTGGCCATGGACATGGACTCGACGCTCATCACCATCGAGTGCATCGACGAGATTGCCGACTACTGTGGACTGAAGGCGGAAGTCTCGGCCATCACGGAAGCCGCCATGCGCGGCGAAATCAAGGACTTCAACGAGAGCCTCACGCGGCGCGTGGCGCTGCTCAAGGGACTTGACGCGAGCGCGCTGGAAAAGGTCTTCGACGAACGCCTCCAACTCTCGCCCGGCGCCGAAACCATGCTGCGCGGCGTTCAGGCACTCGGCATCCGCACGCTGCTGGTATCCGGCGGCTTCACGTTCTTCACGGAGCGGCTGAAGGCGCGTTTGAACCTGGATGTCGCCCGCGCCAATACGCTGGAGATCGTCGACGGCAAGCTCACGGGCCGTGTGCTCGGCGAGATCGTCAACGCCGAGGTCAAGGCGCGCACCGTGATCGAAGTGGCGACGCAGCTCGGCGCCAGCGCCGCTCAGGCGATCGTCATGGGCGATGGCTCGAACGACCTGCAGATGATGGCCATCGCCGGGCTGTCGGTGGCGTTTCGCGCAAAACCCGTGGTGCGGGAGAAGGCGTCCGTCGCGTTGAATTACGCGGGTCTGGACGCCCTGCTCTCGCTGTTCCGCAAGGACTGACATCGCCGGCGCGATGCGCCGACGATGCGGCGCCCTTCGTGGGCGCGCGTTCCCTGCCTCAGGCGCCGAGGTGCGCCGTCAGACTGGCTTCGATATCGGCCTGCAAATCGCGCACGTCTTCGAGACCGACATAGAAGCGCACCAGCGCACCCTTATGCGGCCACGGCGTTGCCGAGCGCATGGACGGCACGCGATACGGCACCACCAGGCTGTGCGCGCCGCCCCAACTGAAACCGATCTTGAACAAGCGCAGCGCTTCGATGAATGCGTCGATTTGCGCCGGCGTGTAGCGCTCGTCGAACACCACGGAGAACAGGCCGCCCGCGCCCGTGAAGTCACGACGGAAATTCGCATGGCCGGGGCAATCCTCAAATGCCGGATGCAGCACGGCTGCGATTTCGTGACGCGTGGCCAGCCACGTCGCCAGCGTCATCGCGGCACGATCGTGCGCCTCGAAGCGGAGCTGCATGTTCGGCAGGCTGCGCAACACGAGGCTGCAATCGTCGGCCGACACCCCCACGCCCATGCGCATGCGCGCCTGCTTCAGACGGTGGTGCACGTTATCGTCGACGGTCACGACCGAGCCCATCAGCACGTCGCTACCGCCCGACTGGTACTTGGTGAGGGCCTGCACCGAGATGTCCACCCCGTGATCGAAAGGACGGAACGCCAGGCCGGCGGAATACGTGTTGTCGATGGCCGTGAGCACGCCCCGCTCGCGCGCCACGCGCGCGATGGCCGGCACGTCGGGGACTTCCATCGTCACCGAGCCCGGGGCCTCGAGCCAGATCACTTTCGTGTTGGGCTGAATCAGCGCGCCGATACCGTCACCGATCATGGGATCGTAATAGCGCACGGTGATGCCGAACGATTCGGCGAGCCAGTCGCCGTGCTCTCGGTTCGGACCGTAGGCGTTGTCTGGAATCAGGACATCATCACCGCTCTTGACGAGGCCGAAGTACACGTTCGAGATCGCGGCAAGTCCCGACGGGAACAGCAGGCAGTGCCTGCCGCCTTCGAGCGCCGCCAGTCGCCGCATCAACTCCATCGATGTGGGCGTGGCATGCAGACCATAGCGCCACTGACTGTCGTTCTTCCAGTCGAGCGAGCGCATGGCGGCCAGATCGGGGAAGATCACCGTCGATGCGCGGGCCACCGGCACCGGCATCGCAGTGAAACCAGCCGGCACGTGGGTGTCGGTATGCAGAATATTGGTTTGCCAGTGCCAGCCGTTGGCTTCCGGCGTGTCGAGGGGCTTACGGTTGTCTTGCGTCATTACGGCTCCGGAAAGACTTGGGCCGGCAACGACACCGGCCCCCGGGAGTAACTTACACGCGCTCGAACACGGCGGCAATGCCCTGGCCGCCGCCGATACACATCGTCACCAGTGCATAGCGCCCGCCGATACGCTGCAGCTCGTGCAAAGCCTTGACCGTGATCAGGGCACCGGTCGCGCCGATCGGGTGGCCCAGCGAAATGCCGGAACCGTTCGGATTCACCTTGGCCGGATCGAATCCGAGGTCGCGCGTGACCGCGCACGCCTGCGCTGCGAATGCTTCGTTGGCTTCCACCACATCGATATCGCCGACCTTGAGCCCGGCGCGCTCAAGCGCCTTGCGCGACGCCGGCACCGGACCGATGCCCATATAGTTTGGATCGACCCCGGCGTGGGCGTAGCTGACCAGGCGCGCGAGCGGCTTGGCGCCGCGACGCTCGGCTTCGGCGCGCTCCATCAGAATCAGCGCGGCGGCCGCATCGTTAAGCCCCGAGGCGTTCCCGGCCGTGACGGTGCCGTCCTTCTCGAACACGGGGCGCAGCTTCGCCATGTCGGCCAGCGTCACTTCCGCACGCACATGTTCATCGGTGGTGAACGACACCTCGCCCTTCCTCGACTTGATCGCGATAGGGACGATCTGGTCGTTGAAATAGCCAGCCGCCATGGCGCGCGCGGCGCGTTGATGCGACTCGACCGCGAGGCGATCCTGATCGTCGCGCGTGATACCCCATTTCTTCGCGATGTTCTCTGCCGTCACGCCCATATGAATGTTGGCGAAGGGATCGTGCAACGCGCCGAGCATCATGTCGACCAGACGCGATTCGCCCATGCGCGTGCCCCAGCGGGCACCCGGCATCACGTATGGCGCGCGGCTCATGCTCTCCGCGCCGCCCGCCATCGCCACGTCGGTGTCGCCCAGCAGAATCGACTGCGCGGCAGAAACGACCGCCTGCAGACCGGAGCCGCACAGGCGATTGACGGTCATCGCGGGCGCATGCTGGCTAACGCCCGCCTCGATGGACGCCACGCGAGCCAGATACATGTCCTTGGGTTCGGTATGAATGACGTTGCCGAACACCACGTGGCCGACGTCGTCACCGCCCACCTGGGCGCGCAGCATGGCCTCGCGGGCGACGATGGCGCCGAGCTGCGTCGGTGCGAAATCCTTCAGGCTGCCGCCAAAATCTCCAATCGCGGTGCGCACACCGCTGACGATCACGACTTCTCGTTGCATGTCTCTTCTCCGGGTGAATTTCAGTTGGCAATGAGTATAGCGCCGCGAGGGTTACCGCGATGGCAGACGCAGTGGAGGGAAACTTCGATGAGCGAGCTTGCGGGGACGGCTGCCGTGTCGGGCGCCGCGCATCGCGCGGCGGCGGGACGCGGCGCAAGCGACGGAAGTCGGGGGGGACGCGAAGCGAGGGGAAACCGGAGCATCGACGTGCCCCGGTAGGTCAAGCATTGATGCGGATCAGCCCGCCAGTGTCTGGAGCACCTGCTCGGCACGCGGCACGGGCGCGACAGCGCCGTAACCCGTTGTCGACAACGCTGCGCAGACGTTGGCGTAGCGCGCCGCCGCGAACGGATCGTCGCCCAGCGCCAGACGGGCCACGAAAGCGCCGCCAAAGCAATCGCCGGCCCCGGTGGCGTCAACGGCCTTTACCGGGTATGGCGCGACGATACGGCGCTCATCCGGCGTGGCGACATAGCAGCCTTCGCGACCCAGCTTGAGCGCCACGACCTTCACGCCATACGAGAGCAGTGCGTCAAGGATCGCATCGCGATCGTCCAGCCCAGTGACCGCCGTCACGTCGTCCCAACTCGGCAGGCAGACGTCGGTCAGGCTGAAGGCTTCGCGCATGGTGGCGCGGGCGCGGGCCAACGGCCAGAGCTTGAGGCGCAGATTCGTATCGAACGACACCTTGCCGCCGGCGGCGCGAATCGTCGACATCGCCTCGAAAGCAGCGTCGCAAGCGCTCGCGCTGATCGCCAGGCTGATCCCGGACAGGTGCAGGAACGATGCGCTCGCCAACACTTCGCGCGGCAGATCCTGGGGACAATAACGGCTCGCGGCGGAGCCCGCGCGCAGATAGTCGAAATGGTGCCCGTGCTCGTCGTGCGACACGAAATAGACGCCGGTCGGGGCCTGCGCATCGATGCGAACGGCGTCCGTATCGACGGCTTCCTCACGCCACAAATCGAGCAGCATGCGACCGAAGCGGTCATCGCCGAGCGCGCTCACGAAGCCCGTGCTGACGCCCTGGCGACGCGCGGCGATGGCGAAGTTGGACGTGTCGCCGCCGAAGCCCTGCAAATACTGGCGGGCGTCGTCGGGCGACTGGTTGAACTCGACCATGGCTTCGCCCATGGCCAGCACGTGCGGACCTGACGTATGCGTGAGCGCCATCAGACCACCTCGCCCCACAGATCGTGGCCGTCGGCGCCGGTCACCGTCACGTTCACGAACTCGCCGACCTTCAGGCGCTTGGCCGCCTTGGACGTGGGCTCGATGTACACGAGGCCGTCGATTTCGGGGGCGTCGGCCGCCGAGCGCGCCACACCACCGTCCTGATTGATCTCGTCGACGATGACCTGAATCGTCGTGCCGACCTTGCACTGCTGGCGCTGCGCCGAGATCTCTTCGGCCACTTCCATGAAGCGCGCGCGGCGCTCCTCGCGCACTTCGTCGGGCAAGGCACCCGGCAACTCGTTGGCCTTGGCCCCCTCGACCGGCGAATAGGCGAAACAACCCACGCGGTCCAGTTCGGCCTCGCGCAGGAAGTCCAGCAAATACGCGAACTCGGCCTCGGTCTCCCCCGGGAAGCCCGCGATGAAGGTGCTACGGATCGTCAGATCCGGGCACAGCTTGCGCCACGCCTGAATGCGTTCGAGATTCTTCTCACCCGAGGCCGGGCGCTTCATACGCTTGAGTACGTCCGGATGGGCGTGTTGCAGCGGCACGTCGAGATACGGGAGGATGTGGCCTTCGGCCATCAGCGGAATGATCTCGTCGACGTGCGGGTACGGGTAGACGTAGTGCAATCGCACCCAAGCGCCATACTGCTTGGCCAGTTCGCCCAGCGCCGTGACCAGTTCGGTCATGCGCGTCTTGAGCGGACGCCCCGCCCAAAAACCGGTGCGGTACTTCACGTCGACACCATAGGCGCTGGTGTCCTGCGAGATCACCAGCAGCTCCTTCACGCCGGCCTTGAACAGGTTCTCGGCCTCGAGCATCACTTCGGCCACCGGGCGCGAATCGAGATCGCCGCGCATCGACGGGATGATGCAGAACGTGCAGCGATGGTTGCAGCCTTCGGAGATCTTCAGATACGCGTAATGACGCGGCGTGAGCTTGATGCCGGCGGGCGGCACAAGATCGGCGAAGGGATCGTGCGGCTTTGGCAGATGCGTATGCACCGCGCTCATCACTTCGCCCAGGGCGTGGGGGCCGGTGACGGCCAGCACCTTCGGGTGCACGGCCGTTACGATGTCCTGACCGGCGGCGTCCTTTTTGGCGCCCAGGCAACCGGTGACGATCACCTTGCCGTTTTCGGCCAGCGCCTCGCCGATGGCGTCGAGGCTTTCCTGAACGGCGTCGTCGATGAAGCCGCAAGTATTGACCACCACGAGATCGGCACCGTCATAGGTACCGGCGATGTCGTAACCTTCGGCACGCAGTTGCGTCAGGATTTGCTCGGAGTCGACCAGCGCCTTGGGGCATCCGAGCGAAACGAAGCCGACCTTGGGGGTGCCGGCGGGCGATGGGCGGGACATGGGGCGAAATCCTGATCTAGAAAATACGGGGAACGATCGGCCGGCGAAGCAGCGACCTCAGCCACTCCTGGCGCATCCCCCGCAATGCCGAAACACCGTGCGAGACGCAGATCCTGCCTGCCGCCGAAACCGCCGCAAGAAGTACCTCGCGGCGAACAACCGCGTATTTTACCCTGTTCGCCCGTGGGGCGTTCCAACTATGTTGCCGATCGTTACGTTGCGCGCCCCGTGCCACATCGCAACGTCGGCCAACCGTCAGGGCTTCTTGTTCGGGTCGCCCGGCGCGCCCGGCGTTCCCGGGAACGGGAACGTATTGAACATCGACTTCGCCTGGGTCTGCATCTGCTCTTGCATCTGCACGAACAGGTTCTTCGACTGCTCGATGTAGTTGGTCATCATGCCCTGCATCATCGGCGCCTGCATGTTCATGAATTGCGCCCAGACGTCCGGGTTGAACGACGCGCCTTCGTAGATGCCCTTCGACTGATCGGCCAGCTTGTTCTGAATTTCGATGAACGTCTGGATATTCTTCTCGAGATACGTGCCCATCATGCCCTGCAGCGCATGCCCATAGAAACGAATGATCTGCGAGAGCATGGCGCTCGAGAACATCGGCACGCCGCCGGTTTCTTCTTCCAGAATGATCTGCAGCAGAATGCTGCGCGTCAGATCCTCACCCGACTTGGCGTCGACGACCTTGAACTCCTCGGTCTCGAGTACCAATTGCTTCACATCGGCAAGGGTGATGTACGTGCTGGTCTGGGTATCGTACAGACGCCGGTTCGGATACTTTTTGATCAGGCGTTCGTCAGTCTTCTTGCTCGCGGCCATGCGGTGGGTTTCCTGCTTTTATGAAGGACTTCCCCGACCGGCGGTCGGGGTTAGTCACATATTATCGATTCTAGGACGTTTGCTGCTATGCGGCAAAGCCCTAACCCGCAACGGGGCGCGCAGCGCGGGTGTCGCCCGTCGCGCCCCCTACGCCCCGATCCCGCTTAGCCCATGTGCAGGCCGCCGTTGAGCGAGAAATCCGCCCCCGTCGAGAAGCCGGAGTCTTCCGATGCCAGCCATGCCACGATGGACCCGATCTCACCCGGTTCGCCCAGACGCTTGACCGGAATCGTGGCCACGATCTTGTCCAGCACGTCCTGACGAATCGAGCGCACCATGTCCGTCCCGATATACCCCGGGGACACCGTGTTGACCGTCACGCCCTTGGTCGCCACTTCCTGTGCCAGCGACATCGTGAAGCCGTGGATACCGGCCTTGGCCGTCGAGTAGTTGGTCTGACCGAACTGCCCCTTTTGCCCGTTGACCGACGAAATGTTGATGATGCGGCCCCAACCACGCTCGCACATGCCCTCGATGACCTGCTTGGTCACGTTGAACAGGCTCGTGAGGTTGGTGTCGATGACGGCATCCCAGTCCTCGCGGGTCATCTTGCGGAAGACGACATCGCGCGTGATGCCCGCATTGTTCACCAGCACGTCGACCTCGCCGACCTCGGCCTTGACCTTGTTGAACGCGGCCGTCGTGGATTCCCAGTCGCCAACATTACCTTCGGACGCGATAAAGTCGAACCCCATCGCCTTCTGATCTTCCAGCCACTTCACGCGGCGCGGCGAATTCGGCCCGCAACCCGCCACCACCTTGAAGCCATCCTTGTGCAGCCGCTGGCAAATGGACGTACCAATACCGCCCATCCCACCTGTCACATATGCAATGCGTTGAGTCATGGAAAGCTTCCCCCAAAATAGCGGCATCTCTGCCGCCTGTTGCGACTGCCAATTGACTGACGCACAAGCCGCGCGTTCCCGCGCGCGCCTTTCGTCTCCTGCCGACTTCAGCGTGCGCCCGTGCGCACTGCACGCACGGGCGATACCGATTCGATTTTTTTCGAACGCTCGCCGAGACGCGTCAGACGCGCTCGACCGCCAACGCGACGCCCATGCCACCGCCGATGCACAGCGATGCCAGGCCGCGACGCGCATCGCGACGCGCCATCTCGTGCAGCAACGTCACGAGAATACGGCAGCCCGACGCCCCGATCGGGTGTCCGATGGCGATCGCACCACCGTTCACGTTGATCTTGGAAGTGTCCCAACCCATCTGCTGGTTCACGGCCAGCGCCTGCGCCGCGAAGGCTTCGTTGATTTCCATCAGGTCCAGATCGCTGGCCTTCCACCCCGCACGTGCGAGGCAACGCTGCGATGCCGGAACCGGGCCGATGCCCATCACCTTCGGATCCACGCCCGCGTTCGCGTACGCGACAATGCGCGCGAGCGGCGTAAGACCCAGTTGCTCGGCGCGCTTGGCCGACATCACGACGACAGCGGCCGCGCCGTCGTTGATCCCCGACGCGTTCGCCGCGGTCACCGTGCCGTCTTTCGCGAACGCGGGCTTCAGACTCGCGAGCGACTCGGCCGTCACGCCGTGGCGAACGAATTCGTCGGTGTTGAACACCAGCGGATCGCCCTTGCGCTGGGGAATCAGGACCGGCACGATCTCGGCATCGAAACGGCCCGCCTTTTGCGCGGCCTCGGCCTTGTTCTGCGAAGCGGCGGCGAATGCGTCCTGCATTTCGCGGGTGATGCCGTATTCCTTCGCGACATTCTCCGCTGTGATGCCCATGTGGAACTGGTTGTACACGTCCCACAGGCCGTCGACGATCATCGTGTCGATCAGCTTGGCGTCGCCCATGCGGAAGCCGTCACGCGAACCCGGCAGCACATGCGGCGCGGCGCTCATGTTCTCCTGCCCGCCCGCGACGACGATGTCGGCGTCGCCCGCGGTGATCGCGTTCGCGGCGAGCATCACGGCCTTCAGGCCCGAGCCGCACACCTTGTTGATGGTCATGGCCGGCACCATCGCAGGCAGTCCCGCCTTGATGGAAGCCTGTCGCGCCACGTTTTGACCCGAGCCAGCCGTGAGTACCTGCCCCATGATGACTTCGCTCACGTCGTCGCCCTTGAGCTTGGCGCGCTTGAGCACCTCGTCGATCACGATGGCGCCCAGATCCGGCGCCGCCACCTTGGCGAGCGAGCCGCTAAATTTACCGACTGCGGTACGCGCAGCCGACACAATCACGATATCCATCATGTCTCTTTCCTCGTTTCCAAATGAGTCGAACCCGCGGGGGATGCCCGTGGGTGCCGCCCGTTCAGGCCTTGGCCTTCACGTAGCGACCGGGCGCCGGTTCGATAGGGGCATAAACAACATTACCATACGCTTTTGGCGCCTTGACGCGTTTTCCTGCGTAGCCTGCAAGCCACTCGCTCCAGTCGCTCCACCAACTGCCGGGGTGCTCCGTCGCGCCGGCCAGCCAGTCGTTGGCATCCGTACCCACGTCGTCGTTGCGCCAGTAGCTGCGCTTTTTCTTGGCCGGCGGATTGACCACGCCCGCGATGTGACCGGAAGCGCCCAGCACGAAGCGTCGCTCGCCACCCAACAACGGCAGCGAACGGAACGCCGACGTCCACGGCACGATGTGATCCTCGCGTGAGCCGAACACATACGCGGGGGCGTCGATGCCGCCCAGATCCACGGGCACGCCGCACGTTTGCACCGCACCCGGGCGCTTCAATTCGTTCTGCAAATAGAGATGGCGCAGATACCAACAGAACATCGGCCCCGGCAGATTGGTGCCGTCACCGTTCCAGTAAAGCAGGTCGAACGGCTGGGGTGCATTGCCCTTCAGATAGCTGTCGACCACATAATTCCAGACCAGATCGTTCGGGCGCAGGAACGAGAACGTATTCGCCAGCTCCACCCCGCGCATGAGGCCCGGCGCATGCCCGGCGCCGCCGCCGATCGTCTGCTCTCGGAACTGCACATGCGGCTCGTCGATGAAGACGTCGAGCACGCCAGTATCGGAAAAGTCCAGCAGCGTCGTCAGCAAGGTCACGCTGGCGACCGGTGACTTGGCACCCTTCTGGCCCTTCGCGGCCAGCACGGCGAGCGCGGCAGAGAGCAACGTACCGCCCACGCAGAAGCCGAGCGCGTTGATCTGCGGCTGCCCGCTGATCTCACGCACGACGTCGATCGCGGCAATTGGCCCCTCTCCCACATAGTCGTCCCAGGTCTTGTGAGCGAGCGACGCGTCGGGGTTGCGCCACGACACGACAAAGACCGTATTGCCCTGCTCGACCGCGTAGCGGATCAACGAGTTCTCCGGCTGCAGATCGAGGATGTAGTACTTGTTGATGCACGGCGGTACGACGAGTAGCGGCCGCTGATACACGGTCGGCGTGAGCGGCTTGTACTGGATGAGCTGGATCAGGTCGTTCTCGAAGACCACGGCGCCTTCGGTCGTCGCCACGTTGCGACCGACTTCGAACGCGGCCTCATCGGTTTGCGACACCTTGCCCTTGCCCATGTCGGCCAGCAGGTGCTGCATGCCGGTGAGCAGGCTGTCGCCTTTCGTTTGCACGAGGCGCTGCTGCGCGTCCGGATTGGTCGCGATGAAGTTCGCCGGCGAACTGGCCGCCACCCATTGCTCTACCGCAAACCGAATCCGCTCGCGCGTTTTGGCGTCGGCGTCGACCAGATCGGCCATGCGCAGCAGGAAGCGCCCATTGAGCAAATACAGCGCGGCGGGCATCGCGTAGAACGGATTACGCCAACCGTCGCCCGCGAAGCGCCGGTCGCCCAAGGCAGGCGCCGTGTCCAGTCCGGGCTGCGTAAAGCTGGCGACAAGTTCGGAAAATTCGCGCGCATATTCCGTCTGAAGCGCATTCAGACGCGCCGGATCGACGTGCGGTGACGTCGGCGGCGGCAGGCTGCCGGCCTTGCCGATGAGATCGAAAAGCCCGGCGAACGGGTTTGCGGCGGACGGTGCCCCAGGGGCACCGGAGAATGACGAGCCGGCAGCCCCCGGCAGCGCCCCGAACAGTTGTTGGGCAGCCGTGAACCACTGCGACATGTCCTGAGCGGAGAGCGAAGCGGAGGGAAACTGCTTGGCGAACGAGGCGGCCAACGAGGCCGGATCGAAGTTGGCACTGGCGCGATTCATGATAGCCTGAGTGTCACGTTCGTTGCGTTCACGGGCCAGCGCCCGAAACGCGGCGGCACGCAGCGCTTGCTTAGCGATACGCCCCACCTGCGAAGCATTCTTGCGTGCGCGCGCAAGTGTGTCAATGCTTGCAGCGTCCGTCTTGCTTGCATATTTCCGTCGCCCCACCTATTTTTGCCTGCGCGTTTGCCCCAATGCTGATCGTCATTCTTGGCTGGCTTTATGTCATTGCGATGGTCGCCATCACCGCGCCGTCCGTCGCACTGGGTGTCGTCATCTTTGTCTGCGGTGGCCTCGCCCCGACGATGCTCTTACTGTATATCGCAGGCGCCCGCCTTCGGCGTGCCCGCCCGCCGCGACCCGATGACGCCGTCGCGCAAGTCCCTTCAGTCCCTTCATCGTCGGATCGCGACGCCTCACCGCGCTCGCCGCCCACGCCTTTGCCGTGACAGAACCCCGGACGGATTCGCTTGCGCGGTAATCGGCGTCAGGCCGCGCGCCACACGAGTGCCGCCATGCGACCCGTCGTCCGGTCGCGCCGGTAGGAATAGAATCGCGCCGGATCACCGACCGTACACCATTGCCCGCCCGAGACCTGCGTCACGCCCTCGCGGGCCAGTCGCAACCGTGCAAGCGCACACAAATCCGCCAACGACTTCCCCGCATCGGGATCGCCGTACGGGACGAACGCAGATTGCGTCGCTTCACGCTCGTCCGGCGTTGCGGCCGCAAGAAACGCTTCACTCACCTCCCGACCGACTTCGAACGCTTGGGGCCCAATGCAAGGGCCGAGCCACGCCAAGACCGGTGCGTCGGCGTCGCCCTTCGGCAAGCGCGCTCGCAATGCCCGCACTGTCTGCTCGATCACCCCAGCGCAAAGTCCGCGCCAGCCGGCATGCGCGGCGGCCACCGCGCGCCCTTGCGCGTCGCACAGCAGCACCGGCAGGCAATCCGCCACCATGATGGTGCTCGCAAGGCCAATCTCGCTCGTCGCGCTGGCATCGGCCTGCAACGGGTCGCCGGCATCGGCCGCCTCGAGCGCCGCGCGTGCATCGACCACGCGCGGGCCGTGGATCTGCGCCACCCATGCCGACGGTACGCCTGTGCGCGCCGCGAGCAACGCACGATTGATCCGCACGGCGGCCGGCTCGTCGTCCGCCTTGGTCCCCAAGTTGAACGTGGCTTGCGGTCCTTGACTCACGCCGCCCGCGCGCGTCGTGAAGACGGCACGCACGTTGGCCGGGGCGGGCCAGTCGGGGACGATCCAGTCCGCGGGCATCAGGTTTGACTCAGGCAGGGAAGAAGTCATCGAGCGAATCGGGGAGCGTTGAAAAATCGAATTCGAGCCCAAGCGCGGCCACGAGCACACGCAGGTCATCC
The DNA here is from genome assembly GCF_902459625.1 of Pandoraea cepalis. NCBI lineage: Bacteria > Pseudomonadati > Pseudomonadota > Betaproteobacteria > Burkholderiales > Burkholderiaceae > Pandoraea > Pandoraea cepalis. The sequence goes on along the minus strand of NZ_CABPRY010000003.1, from coordinate 192,838 downwards.
GGCAAAGGTGCCTGCCAGTGCACGAGACGGCCATCCTCGGGATGGATCAACCCCAGTCGCCAGGCATGCAGCGCCTGACGCGCAAAATCGCCCGGCAACACCGGTCGTTTGTGACGGGGTTTGTAGAGGGGATCACCCAACAGCGCATGGCCGAGGTGCGAGAGATGAACGCGGATCTGGTGTGTGCGCCCGGTATCGAGCGAACAAAGCACGAGCGACACCGGGGAACCTTCCCATTCTGCGCTGGCGACCGTCACGACGCGCGTGCGCGCCGGCTTGCCGCCCTGCCCCGGCACGACCGCCATGCGAGTGCGCTCACGCGGGTCGCGACCGATGGGAGCGTCCACCACCGTGCGCTGCGGCGGGCGTCCCCACACCAGCGCGGCGTAATGGCGTTTAACGGTGCGGGCCTGCAACTGGCGCACCAGATCGGTTTGCGCCACCAGTGTGCGCGCCACGACCATCAGGCCCGACGTCTCCTTGTCGAGCCGGTGGACGATACCGGCGCGTGGCAGATCGGCGGCCGCCTGGCCATAGCGATACAACAGGCCGTTGAGCAAGGTCCCGGACCAGTTACCCGCCGCCGGATGCACGACCAGACCCGCCGGCTTGTTGAAGACGGCCAGTGTTGCGTCCTCGTAGACGGCGTCGAGCGGCACCGGCTCGGGGGCAAACGCGAGTTGATCGGGCAGTGGTGCCGGCGTGATGACGACGGCCTCGCCGCCCGCCACTTTCTGGCGCACCTTGGCGGCCTCGCCGTCGAGCGTGACGCGGCCGTCTTCGACCCACGCCTGCAACCGGCTACGGGAGTATTCGGGAAAACATTGCGCGAGCGCCTTGTCGAGTCGCTCCCCGGCCAGCGACTCGGGCAGGGTGGCGCTAAGCGGCGCGCTGAGGCCAGCCCCGCCCGGCAAGGCGGAACCGGACAACGGAGCACCGGGATGGGGGCCGTCGGCTGCCGTTGGGAAAGCCTCAGGAAGCGAATCGAGGTCGTCGTCAGACGAATCCTCCGCATTTTCCGTGGCAAATGAGGCGGTTACGCTATAATCCGGCAGAATTGAATGGGTCATCGAGAAGTGAAGCTAACGAGCATGCAAGCCCTGAAACTTGTCAAACACCTGACGCTGGCCGCAATCGTGGTCGGCAGCCTTGCCGCCTGCGGCATTCTGCCGGAGAAGGTCGACGAAACGGCCGGCTGGTCGACGAACAAATTATACTCGGAAGCCAAGGACAGCTTCGATAGCGGCGACTACACGAAGGCCGCCAAGTACTACGAGTTGCTCGAAGGGCGCGATCCGTTCGGTCCGCACGCGCAGCAAGCGCAGATCAACACGGCCTACTCCTATTACAAGGACAACGAGCCGGCGCAGGCCCTCACCGCCATCGACCGCTTTATCCGCCTGCATCCGGACAGCCCGTCGATCGATTACGCCTATTACCTCAAGGGTCTGATCAACTTCAATGACGACCTGGGCCTGTTCGGCCGCTTCTCGGGACAGGATCTCAGCGAGCGCGATCCGAAGGCACTGCGCGCGGCTTACGACAGCTTCAAATATCTGGTCGAGCATTATCCGAGCAGCAAGTATGCCAACGACGCCGCGCTGCGCATGCGCTACGCCGTCAACGCGATGGCGGCCCATGAAGTCCATGCCGCCGAGTACTACTATCGTCGCGGCGCGTACCTCGCTGCCGTGAATCGGGCACAAAGCGCGCTGAAGGACTACGATCAGGCACCGGCGCTGGAAGACGCACTGGGCATCATGATCAAGTCGTACGATAAACTCGGCATGACCGAACTGCGTGACGACGCGCGTCGCGTGATGGAAAAGACCTATCCGAAGAGCGGTTATCTGACGGTCGGCCATCGCACCGACACCAGCGGCGACAAGAAGTCCTGGTGGCAGCTCTGGCGGTAAACGTCGCTTCGGTCTGCCCCATCGAAAAGCCCTCGCTCGCGCGAGGGCTTTTTGTTTTGGTGCGTGATGCGCCGGGTCGATTCCGGCGAATGCCGCGGCAATGCGTCGGCGAGTCAGTCGCCCGCGTCGGCGGCGATCTCATCGAAGAAGCCGCGCACGATGGGTAGCTCGCGCGTGCGCTTGAACGGCGGCAGGCTCTGCCAGATCCGGCGGCCGTAGGGCTTGTCGACCAGACGCGGATCGCAAATCATCAACACACCACGATCGAGTTCAGAACGAATCAATCGCCCCGCTCCCTGTTTGAGCGTGATGACCGCCTGCGGCAACTGATGCACGGCGAACGGGCTGAGTCCCTTCTTCGTGAGCGCGTCGAGCCGCGCGGCCAGCACTGGGTCATCCGGCGGCGCGAACGGCAATTTGTCGATGATGACAAGCGAGAGCGCCTCGCCGCGCACGTCGACCCCTTCCCAGAAACTCTGACTGCCGATGAGCACGGCATTGCCGAGCGCGCGAAACCGATCGAGCAGTTCGGTGCGGCTCGCCTCGCCCTGCACGAGCAGCGGATACGGCCAGCCACGGCGGTCGAACTCCTCACGCAGACGCTCCGCGGCGCGGTTGACAGCGCGCAACGTCGTACACAGGACAAACGCCCGGCCACCGCTCACTTCGAGCACCGGCAAGGCGGCGTCGAGCACGGCGTCGGTGAAGCCCGGCGCCGACGGCTGTGGCAATCCGCGTGGCACGTACAGCAGACTCTGATTCGGATAATCGAAGGGGCTAGCGAGCGTGAGCGACTTGCCCGCATCGAGCCCCAACTGCGCCGCATAGTGCATAAAATTGCCCTTCACCGACAACGTAGCTGACGTGAAGATCCAGGCCCTCGGCGCGCCGGCGCGCTGCTTTGAGAAGATCGGCGCAATCGAGAGTGGCGTCTGATGCAACTGGACCGCCTGTGAAAACACCTCGATCCAGCGGACCGTCTCCGGCGGCGTGTAGTTTTTTTCCGCCGCCCCCTCGTCCATCGAAGTGCCCGATGCCTTCGCGTCGGCCGCCAGCCGTGCAGCTTCGGCTTCGCGCGCCTTGGCCGCCTTTTCACGTTTGCCGTCGGTGACACGCGGTGCATCCGGATCCAGCAGCGGCAGCGGCGACTCGCCCGGCACGGGCGGCGTTGCCCCGGTCTGCCAACGTTCCAACTGCTGATGCAACTCCAGCGCGCGACGCAAGCAAGTGCCCAAGGCTTCGGCTCGCTCGGACTGGTGCTGGAGCGTCTCGATCATGTCCTGCAACGCAACGTCCACGCTATCGAGCGCGCCGAACAACGCGTGATCGTCGGCCAATTGTGCGACCGACATCCGCGTGTTGTCCTGCCCGAAGGTCAAACGCACATCGCGCGCGGCCCGCTCCAGGTTCGCACCGAGTTTGACCCAGTCTGCCGCATCGCGGGCATGAATCAGCCCCTCGGCCACGCAGTCGCGCGCCAGTTCGAGCATCTGCCCGGTCGAAACCGTCTCACCGAAGAACAGCGTGGCGGTCTCGGGCAACTGATGCGCTTCGTCGAAGATGACCGTGTTCGCGCTGGGCAGCAGCTCGGCCATTCCCGTGTCGCGCAGCATCACGTCTGCAAAAAAGAGGTGATGATTGACGACCACGAGATCCGCCTGCTGCGCTTCCTTGCGTGCCTGCATCACGAAGCAATCCTTGTAGCGCGGGCATTCCTGACCAAGACAGTTGTCGCGGGTGGACGTGACTTGCGCCCAGATGGGCGCATTCTCCGGCACCGAGGCCAGTTCCGCCTTGTCGCCACTGTGCGTGATTTGCGCGAACGTCGTGATCTCGCGCAACTGCGCCGCTTCATGACGTGACGCGAAGCGTCCTTCCTGCTGGGCGCGTTCCAGATAGTAGTGGCAGAGGTAGTTCGCGCGCCCTTTGAGCATGGCCACCGTCACGGGCACCGCGAGCGCCTTGCGCACCGTGGGGATGTCACGCGCGAAAATCTGATCCTGCAAGTGCTTGGTGCCGGTCGAGATGATCGTCTTGCCGCCCCACAGCATGGCGGGCACGAGATACGCGTAGGTCTTGCCGGTACCGGTACCGGCCTCGGCGATCAGCGTGTCGTGCGTGTCCATCGCGGCGGCCACGGCGCGTGCCATTTCGGTCTGCGGCTCGCGAGAGCGATAGCCGTCGATCGTGCGCGCAAGCATCCCGCCGTCGCCGAAGATCTCTTGCAACTCGCGCTCGCGCTTGGCGGCAAGCGGCTTGAGTCCATAGAAAGTGGGCGACTCGGCGGGGCTCGGGGAGGTATCGGGGAAATCGCTGGAGGCGGCGGAATCGGTCAAAACGGCAAGAGAACTCAAAGGTGCCGCGAATCACACCTACGAGATTCGCGACACCGGCAATGAAAAAAGCAATCGCGTCGACTCTCCGACGCGTGTCGCAAACGTTGCGTGGGACACCCGCTCAGGCAGGCTGGTCCGGCATTTGCTGCACTTGCAGCAGGGTGATCGTGTCCTTGATTTTCAGACGGCGCTTCTTGAGCCGCGTAACCCGGAGTTCGTCGTAGGACGGTTCCGTCAGCAGCTTGTCGATCAGGAAGTCGAGATCGCGGTGTTCGATCTGCAACTCGATGATGCGGCGCCCGACGGAGTGAAGATCATGCTGCATCGTGGTCACGCTCCTGCGACTCTCGAAAGATGCCGGGGCCGGCCTTTACACCCCTTCCCCGACGGCGTACCGGCCAACGACGCGCCAGGAGGGATCGCCACGCAACGCGGCAGCACGGATCGGGACATCGCTCACTGTCCCGGCAACGGCTTCTGCGCCGGCGCGTTGCCCGATTCCGATTCCTTGCGGCGCGCATCCGACTTCTTCTGGCGCTCGATAGCGTCCTTCTGCTTCTGGTCGAACTTGCGCACATTGTCTTCGCGCTCTGCCGCCTTGCGAGCCGCTGTCGCCTTCGCGTCGTCGAGCTTCTGCTGCTGTCCGGCCTGCTTGGCATTGTACTGCTCGGCGTTGGCCGCCCGCTGCGGCGCCTGGCCCGTACGCTCGGTCACACGCTGCTGATACTCAGCCTGCTTGGTCTGGTAATTGGATACGTTCTGCGCACGCTCCGCCGCGCGCTGCGGCGCTTCGGCCGCCGTTTGCGCCCGCTTCTCCGCCAGACGATCGTCGCGCTCCTGCGCCCGCGCCTTGCGCTCCTGGTCTTCCAGCACCAGTCGTTGGCTGCGAACGGCCTTGAGCGCCGCGCGTTGATCGTCACGCGCGTTGTCGATGCAGTAATTCACGAAGAACTTCGACGCACACTCGTACTTCGCCTGTTCGAAGCGATAGTCGATCCAGGCGCGCTGCCGATCGAGCACCGCACGGCGGCCGGCGAAGTCGTCGTCAGCGGGGTGCAGATCGAGCGCGTCGTCGTACGCGACCGGCTTGTCATCGTCGGCGATGGCGGCACTCGCCGCACTGGCCGGCGACGGTGTGCGATCGGCCGTGGCATCGAACGGCACCTTCGGCACGCGAAGCTGTTCGGTCGTGCGTCCCGCGGCCTCGGTCGCCGAGAGCCCCTGCGCGAACGACGTGCCGGGCACGACGGCGGCCGCCGTCACGATGCCGAACGCGCCCACCGCGGCATGACGACACAAAGACTGGCGCGAAAACAATTTTGCGAAGGAAATCATGAGGTTGAGCAGAGTGATGCCAAATTTTAACATTGCCTGCCCGGACGCGCCCGCGGTTTATGGCAAAATGCCCCGCTCCTGGCACTTGGGTAACTCGCAACACTCATGACGCAAAACGTAGCCCTTCAGATCGTTCAACGCATCGCCGACGAACTCAACGTGCAGCCGCGTCAGGTGGCCGCCGCCGTGCAACTGCTCGACGAAGGCGCCACCGTGCCCTTCATCGCTCGCTACCGCAAGGAAGTCACCGATAACCTCGATGACACGCAGTTGCGTACGCTCGAAGAACGCCTGCTTTATCTTCGCGAGCTGGAAGAGCGCCGCGCGGCGATCCTCGCGAACATCGACGAGCAAGGCAAGCTGACCGACGAGCTGCGCACCGCCATCGAGGCGGCCGACACGAAGCAGACGCTCGAAGACCTCTATCTCCCGTACAAGCAAAAGCGGCGCACGCGCGCGCAAATCGCCCGCGAAGCCGGTCTCGAGCCGCTCGCGCAGGCCTTGCTTGCCGACCCGACACTCGACCCGCAGGCCGAAGCGGCCAAGTTCGTCGATGCCGAAAAAGGCGTGGCGGACGTCAAGGCTGCGCTCGACGGCGCCCGCGACATCCTGTCGGAACAATTCGGCGAAACGGCCGAGTTGCTCGGCAAGCTGCGCGACTATCTGTGGCATCAGGGCGTCGTGTCGTCGAAAGTCGTCGAGGGCAAGGAAAGCGAGGAAGGCGAGAAATTCCGCGACTATTACGACTACGCCGAGCCGATCGCCGCCGTGCCGTCACATCGCGCACTGGCCCTCTTCCGCGGCCGTAACCTCGGCATTCTGATGGTCAAGCTGGGCCTTGGCGAGGAACTCGACACGCAAATCCCGCATCCGTGCGAAGGCGTGATCGCCGGGCACTTCGGCATTCGCCAGCAGAACCGCGCCGCCGACAAGTGGCTAGGGGATGTCTGCCGTTGGTGCTGGCGCGTGAAGGTGCAGCCGCACCTCGAATCGGAACTGCTCACGCAAATTCGCGAGAGCGCCGAGAGCGAAGCCATTCGCGTGTTCGCACGCAACCTCAAGGCGCTGCTGCTCGCCGCGCCGGCCGGTCAGAAGGGCGTGATCGGTCTGGACCCGGGCCTGCGAACCGGCGTGAAGGTGGCCGTGGTCGATCGCACCGGCAAGGTGCTGGGCACCGACACCATCTATCCGCACGAACCGCGCCGCGACTGGGACGGCTCGCTCTCGCGACTCGCCAAGATCGCCGCTGCCACCGGCGCAGAACTCCTGAGTATCGGCAACGGTACGGCCTCGCGCGAGACGGACAAGCTCGCGCTGGAGTTGATCAAGCGCCATCCCGAGCTCAAGCTGCAGAAAATCGTGGTCTCGGAAGCCGGGGCCTCGGTGTACTCGGCATCGGAATTCGCCGCGAAGGAATTCCCCGAACTCGACGTGTCGCTGCGCGGTGCGGTGTCGATCGCCCGCCGTTTGCAGGATCCGCTGGCCGAACTCGTCAAGATCGAGCCGAAGGCCATCGGCGTGGGCCAGTATCAGCATGACGTGAACCAGCGCGAGCTGGCGCGCATGCTCGACGCCGTGGTCGAAGACTGTGTGAACGCCGTGGGCGTGGACGTCAATACCGCTTCGGCACCGCTGCTCGCACGCGTATCGGGCCTGAACGGCACGCTTGCAAAGAACATCGTGGACTTTCGCGACAGCAACGGCCCGTTCCCGAATCGCGAAGCGCTCAAGAAAGTGCCGCGCCTGGGCGACAAGACCTTCGAGCAGGCCGCCGGCTTCCTGCGCGTGACCGGCGGCGACAATCCGCTGGATCGGTCGTCGGTCCACCCGGAAGCGTATCCGGTCGTCGAACGCATTCTGGCGAAGATCAAGAAGACCATTGGCGACGTGATGGGCAACGGCTCGATCGTGCGCAGTGTCTCGGCGACCGAATTCGTCGACGAGCGTTTCGGTCTGCCAACCGTCAAGGACATCCTGACCGAACTCGAGAAGCCGGGCCGCGATCCGCGACCGGAGTTCAAGACGGCGACGTTCCAGGAAGGGGTCGAAAAGCTCACCGACCTCAAGCCGGGCATGCAGCTCGAAGGCGTGGTGACGAACGTGGCGGCCTTCGGTGCGTTCATCGACATTGGCGTGCATCAGGACGGCCTGGTGCACGTCTCGGCCATGTCGACGAAGTTCATCAAGGATCCGCACGAGGTCGTGAAGGCCGGCGACATCGTGAAGGTAAAAGTGCTCGAAGTCGATCCGCGCCGCCAGCGTATCTCGCTCACGATGCGCCTGAACGACGACCTGCCGGTGGCGGGGGCGACCGATCGTCCGGGCAGTAGCAGCGGCGCGCGCAGCGGCAACGGTGGCAATGGCGGCGGCCAACGTGGTGGCGGCGGTCAACGTCAGCGTGAACCGGAGACGGTGAACGCCATGGCAGCCGCGTTCGCCAAGCTCAAGCGCTAAGTCGAGCCCCAGCGCTCACGAGTCCGACGCGCGGCGCGCAAGCGTTACCTCGCGCCGCGTCCCGTCTCGTTGCGACCGGCCCGCCCTCTCCGGAAGGCGGGTTTTTTTCGGTCCGCCAAAATACCGAACCCCCAAGGGCTGGCGATCTCGCCAATCCTTGGGGGTTCGGTGCATCGCGTTCATGCACCGGCCATGTCCGACGGCGCGGCGTGCCCGCCCCCTCAGGGCACGGGACTCGCCGTCAGATCTCGATCTTGGTCCCCAGTTCGACCACGCGGTTCGCGGGAATGCTGAAGAAGTCGGTCGGCTTGGCCGCGTTCTGGTGCATCCATGCGAACAGACGTTCGCGCCAGATCGACATGCCGGGCAACTTGGTCGGAACCACCGTCTCGCGCGCGAGGAAGAACGACGTGTCCATCAGCTCGAAGTGCATGTCCGTCTTGCCCTCGAGCAAATTCAGAACTTCCTTGACGTCGGGCGTCTCGTTGAAACCGAACGTTGCGACTACGCTGAACAAGCCGCCGGAGTGATCCTGGACCTCGATGCGATTGAGATCTTCGACATACGGCACATCGACCGTGCGGAAGGTAAGGAAGATCGTGCGCTCGTGCAGGATGCGGTTGTGCTTGAGGTTGTGCAGCAAGCTCACCGGCACTTGCGTGTTGCCGCCCGTCAGGTAGATGGCGGTGCCCGCCACGCGATGCGGCGGATGCGCGAGCAGCCCCTGCAAGAACGGCGCGAGCGGAATCCCGTCGGCGGCCGTGCGCTCACGCAGCAATTGGCGCCCCTTGTGCCAGGTCATCAGCATGAAGAACAGGAACGCCCCCAGCGCGAGCGGCAGCCATCCGCCCTCTTCCACCTTGATCAGGTTCGCGCCGAAGAAGGCGAAGTCGACCACGAGGAAGCCGGTGATGATCAACGCCACCAGGAACTTGTTCCAGTTCCAGACCTTGACCATGACGACGCACGCCAGAATGGTCGTGATGACCATCGTCGTGGTCACGGCAATACCGTACGCGGCCGCGAGATTGCTCGACGATTTGAAGGCCAGCACGATCCAGATGATCACCAGCAGCAGGGCCCAGTTGATCACCGGCATGTAGATCTGGCCGATTTCGCGATCCGACGTATGCAGGATCTTCATACGCGGGACATAGCCGAGCTGAATGGCCTGACTGGTCAGCGAGAATGCGCCGGAGATCACCGCCTGCGAGGCGATCACGGTCGCCGCCGTTGCCACCATCACCAACGGCACCAGCGCCCAGTCCGGGGCCATCAGGAAGAACGGATTTTCGATGGCCTTTGGCGTCGTCAGCAGCAATGCACCCTGGCCGAAGTAATTCAGTGTCAGCGCCGGGAACACGAGGAGCGACCACGCAAATCGGATGGGCCGAATGCCGAAATGCCCCATGTCCGCATAGAGCGCCTCGGCCCCGGTCAACACCAGGAACACCGAGCCGAGCACGATATAGGCTTGCAGGGCGTGCGTATGGATGAAGCGGATGCCGTAATACGGGTTGATCGCCTGAACGATCTCGGGCGCGGCGGCGATGTTGTACACGCCGAGCACGCCGAGAATCACGAACCAGATGACCATGACCGGGCCGAAAAGGCGTCCGACCTTGGCCGTGCCGGACTTCTGCATCCAGAACAGAACGATCAGGATGACGATGGTGATCGGCAGCACGAAGCGCGCGAGCGACGGGGCGGCAATCTCCAGCCCCTCGACCGCCGACAGCACGGAAATGGCCGGCGTGATGACCGCATCGCCATAGAACATACAGGCGCCGAACATGCCCAGCATCATCAGCACCGACGCCCATCGGGTGCCGCCCCGCACGCTGCGAAGGCTTAGCGCCATGAGCGCGAGCACGCCGCCCTCGCCGCGGTTGTCCGCGCGCATCACGAACAGCACATACTTCAGGGAAACGACAATCACCAGGGCCCAGAACAGCAGCGAGATGATGCCGAACACGGCTTGCTGGGTAAACGGAATGCCGTGTTGCGGATCGAAACATTCCTTGAGCGCATAGAGCGGACTGGTGCCGATATCGCCGAAGACCACGCCGATGGCCGCCACCATGAGCGCGGGCAAAGCCTGAGGGCGCTGCCCGTGTCGTATGTTTTGCGTCATAAGGTTTGGGTAATCGCTTTATTGCGCTGCACAAAATGGGCGCTATTCTAACTGGGCGCCGGTTCCCTCGCCAGTCCGGACAGGTGCTGAGTGCCGGACGTCTGACATGGCAGGCTACGCTAGGATAATTCGAGCCGTGCGCCGTGACCAGTGCGGCGCGACAAGGGTTTTGCCACCCCGGCGCACCACGGGATTGGGCGAGCGGCGCCGCGTTTCGAGTTGCAAATGCGCGACATATGCCCGGCATGCGCATTCACGAGTCGACAGCCCCGCCAATTGCGTGTACCGGTGCACCGTGTACGCCGCCGCCGCCGGTGAAACGCGGGTACGACGGCCCATAAACGACGGCCCATAAAAAAACCGCCCGAAGGCGGTTTTCCCATCATCTGAGCCGTCGACCGAACGATGCCCGGCAGGTCATCGCCTTAACGATGACGCGTTGCCTTGCCGCGATGGACAGGGCTCTTGACCGAGCGCACGAGGCTCGAATCGGCAGTGTTCTGCTCGGCTTCAAGCGAGCGGATCTGGCCTTGCAGGTCGTTCAGGCGCAGACGCGCTGCGGTACGTTCGGTTTCCAGTGCCGAGGCCTGTTCGCGCACTGCCTGCTGGTTCTCGGCCAGCGCCTGCTCCTGCTGGCGTTGAATCGTCAGGTCGTTCTGCACCGCGTTCAGGCGCGCTTCACTCTCGGCGAGCTGGCGCTCCATCAGCGCCTTTTGCGCTTCGAGCTTGATGCGACGGATTTCGACGTCGGCAAGCACCTGCGTCTGGCGCACGAAATCGCCGTACAGGGCTTCCGCCTTTTTCTCGTTGCCGAGCTTCACGACGCGCCAGAACTGGCCCTCATGGAACAGTGCCACGTAATAGCCCAACGTCTGCGGATAGAACAACAGGCTCGCGCCATAGCGGCCGTTGTAAGTTGTGCGAAGTTCGGAGACTTCCTTGTTCTGAATGCGATCGCGCAGTTCCTGAATCGTCCCCGAGGCCGCCGCCGGCGCGTTGGCCGACTGCGCAGGCACTGTCGGCGCCGCGAGTTGGGCGGGCGATGCGCCCGTCACGTCCTTCACCGCGTCCGCCGCCCCCGCTGGCGTTCCCCAGGCTGCCAGGCATGCCACCCCCACGCCCAACCAATACCGCCCCCGGCAATCACTGATTTTCATCTGATCTGTTTTCCTCTTATCGACCGGACCGTTTCACGATCCTTGTTCGCCGCATTCGTTCGCCCCCTCCGGACTCCGCCCCGAGGATCTGAGACCTGCGTATTTGTGGAATGATAACCGCACGCCCGCAATAGCCGCCAATTCTATCCATTGACGCGCCCGCTTCCAAGCGCCGAATGCGTTATTGTGCCCGCCTGAATTCATCTGTTGATACCGCGCAACTCCACGCACCGTGCGAGTTCTCCCGGACGGAACTTCGATGTCAGACAAATCCCGTCATTTAGGCGCGAATCGAGGTATTGCCCACGCAACACGCGGCGATATCGGGGCACGATCCCATGGCGAGGGGCGGATGGCATCTCTCGGACCGCCGCGGGCTTTTCAGTCGTTTCCTTCGGTTTGCCAACCAGGTGCGCCGAATGCCGTCCGGTAGCGGCGCACTAGCGATCGCTACCGGTGCCCGCATCGAACTCGCTGGCCAGTTCCGAATCGTTGCCGACGATCTGATACTTGCGCATTTTTTCCCACAGCACCTTGCGGCTGATGCCCAGGGCGTTGGCGGTGTCCTGGCGTCGCCAGCCGTTGGCGTCGAGCGACGCGACGATGCGCGCGCGCTCGGTGGCATCCCAACGGGCGCGATCGGTGAGCACCGCGCCTCGTGCGCCATCGTCACCGCGTGAGGGGGTGCCCATGGAAAGCGCGTCGAAGATCGGGCGGATGCGCCGCTCGTCCCAGCCCCCCAATTGCCGATAGATGATGCCGACACGCTCGGCGATGTTGCGCATTTCACGCACGTTGCCGGGAAACACCCCGCCCTCGACCTGTTCGCGCAGCCACGGCGGCACTTGCGCGCCAACCTCGCTGTCGCCGACGACCTTGCCGAGATAGGCCGTGAAGACGGCGAGCTTGTCGACGGGGCCGCGCTCCTCGAGACTTGGGATATGCAACTCGATCACAGCGAGACGGTAGAACAGGTCGGCACGAAACAATTCGTCGCGCACCATCGTCTTGAGGTGCTTGTTGGTCGCCGCCACGAGCCGAAAGTCGAGCTTCACGGGTTGCGCCGACCCCAGACGCGTCACTGCGCTGTCCTCCAGCACCCGCAACAGTTTGACCTGCTGATACAACGGCAGATCGCCGATTTCGTCGAGGAAGAGCGTGCCGTCGTTGGCCTGCTCGAAATAGCCCTTGTGCGAATACAGCGCGCCGGTAAACGCCCCTTTGGCGTGGCCGAAGAAATGCGACTCGAACAGGCCGTCGGGAATCGCGCCGCAGTTCACGGCGACGAAGGGGCCTTGCCCGTAATGGCTTTGCTTGTCGTGCAGCAAGCGCGCGATGCGCTCCTTGCCCACCCCTGTCTCGCCGTGAATGAGCACGTTCGAGTCGCAATCGGCGAAGGCATCGACCTCCGCGAGCAAGGCGAGCATGGCACTCGACTGCGCAACGAGCGGGTCCACCGGCGCCGGGGCGCGGTCGGCTTCCGCGATGGCGCCCGAGAGTTTGAAGATGAGCGTGCGCAATTCCGCGCCGGAGAAGTCGAGCGTGAGGATATTGCTGTACTCGGGCGGATAGACGCGCGGATCGTTCTCGCGCGGCGTGGTCGCGACCCAGATGACAGGCATGCCGTGGCCCAACTGCCACTCCTGGGCATTGGTCGATGCGCCTTCGATCACCGACACACTGACCACGGCGATGGACGGACGCGCCTTGGTGCGCTCGCGCGAGAGATCGATACCGTCGGCACGAATGACTTCCATGTCGAAGCTCGCGAGGCAATGCGCGACGCGGTCGGCAATATCCGACTTGCCCTCCCACACGTACACATCGAGATCTTCACGTACTGGCTTGCTTTTCATGCTTGTCCGCTGGTTGCCGGTCGCGCCAGGCGCCCGTCATGGTGAATTTCAGTCCTGATATCCGTCGCCCGCTGTTGGCCTCGCTGTTCCGCTCCTGTTCCGGTTCGCTTGCGCGATCGTGCCGCTTCGCTAATAGACGAGTTGGACGAGTCCGTTCTGGCAGTTGATGCTGTCGACGGTCACGGTGGTGGTGCCGAGCGTGATGCCGAGCGACGTGAGTAACGTGTTGAGTAGCGTGCTCAGTGGCGCGAGCAGCGGATTGAGCAAGGTATAGACCACACTGCCGAGCACGGGCGAGACGTCGGCGCTACCGATCGACCCCGACACGGCATTGACGCGGCACTGATTTGCCCCGCTGCCCGACAGATTGCAAACCAGATCCGAAACGCCGCCCAGCAAACCGTTCACGATCGAGCCGAGCGTATTGACCAGCCCGGTGATGAGGCCGTCCACGCCACCGACCACTTGGGGCAGGTTGAGGGTGGCGACGCCGCCCAAGGTGGTGCCGAGCGCATTGGTCGTGGTGGTGAGCCCTGCGGCGGCAGTACTGAGAAACAGGTTGACCGTCGAGACGGTGGCGCCCACGGCCGCGGTTGGCACGCTGCCAACGAGACCCGTACCGATCGTATTGGATGACGCCGCCCCAGACGCACTCACGTCGAGCGACAGGCCCGTGACCAACGCGCTGACGATCTGGCTCAGATTCACGCTCGAGCCGACCGGCCCGACGGTTTGTGGAAACGGGCCGGCAAACGTCAGCGGCGCGGGCGAATTGGTCACGAGCGAGAGGTTGACGTTTCCACCCACGTTAATCAATCCCAGCAACGTCGCAATGTTCGTGCGCTGCGTCATGAGGGTGGTGCAGCTCGCAGCGTCGTTTGCGATGTTCACGCCGCTGGCCGTGCCGCCCACACAGGCATTTACGAGACCGGAATTGATTTGGAGGGTCGCGGAAGGGGTCGCGCCGCACTGCAAGGCCGTCACTGTCGCCGTCGACTGTGCCGCCTCCAGCACGAGCGGTAGATTCAACTGCGTCCCCAGTCCATTGAGCAGCCCGCCCAGCGTACCGGCAGACGAGTTGACGGTCACGAACAGCCGCAATTGCGCGGTCGTCGCTGTCGCACCGACACCGCCCACGCCAACCTGTGGCGGCGAAATGACCCGAGCCACGACCGACACCGTACCGCCCAGAATCGGTAGCGACGGAATCGCCACGGCGTTGCTGCCGTTAGCACCGACGACGGCTGCGGAAATCAGATCAGCGACACCAATATTGGCCGTGAGCGCGTTCGCTGCGCTCACCCCCGCCGCGTCGATGTTGGCGATGAGGCCGGGTGTCGTCGCCGTGCCCAGCAAGTTGATCGGCAGATTCAGCACCGGGCTACCCGCGAACACATTGATGAGGTTGTTCATCGCCGTGACCGACGCCGAGAGCGCACCGTTCTGCGTTGCCAGCGCGATATTCGTTGCACTCAGCAATTGCCCGACGGTCAGGTTCTTCACCGCGGCCACGCCCGACAGCGACGCCACGCTGACATCGCCGGTCACCGGAACCCCAAGCGCCTGCAACAATCCCTGCGGTGTGATATTGACGCCGACAAGTTGCTGCGCCGCGGCGACGTAGAGCGTTGGCGAGATACCGACCGACTGAAGCAGCGGCGCGAGCACCGAATTGCTCGTATTAAGCGCCAGCAGTCCCGAGTCGACCGTGAACGTCACCACCGCTGGCGCCTTGCGTGCAATCGCGGTGGCCGTGATCGTGCGGGTACCGGCGAGCTGGAAGAAGGACGGTACGCCCAACGACAACTTCACCGACACCGCGTTACCACTTGCCGCATTGCCGGCATTGGTCGCGACGAACGTGCCGGGCCCGGTCGCCGACGCCGACGGCGATGTCCAGATACCGCACGACGTCGTCACCTGCAAGCCGGTGACGTTGCTGCCCATGTTCGACGTCACGTTGGCCTGTGCGACGCTTGCATACGACGTGGCGTTGGCGCATCCCGGCAGCGTCTGCGCACCGGCGAGCGCGGCCATGTCGGCCGCGCGCTGCAGATCGCGTCGTTGCATGAACGCATAGCCCACATCGATGGCGAACGCCAGAATCAGCGCCACGATCACGAAGACGAACGCGAGGATCGGAACCGATCCCCGCTGCGCCCCACGTGACGAGGCAATACGATTCGTTCGGCGCAAACGCGCACGCACAGTCATGACACGTTACTGGCTCGCGCCAGCCCCCGCTGCGGCAGGTGCAGCGCCCGCGCTGCCCCCGCCATTGTTGCCGGTCCCCGTATCGCCCTGGACGATCGCCGGATAGAACTGAGGAATCGGATACGTGAAGCTATCCAGATAGCGCTTGTAGGCACGCGACGCCGTCGAGCCGAGCATTGGCAGCCCCGGGCCGGCGGCCAGATTGCCCGCCTGCAGCGCGAGCAACGCCTCGGTTTCGTCGCCGAGCATGCCGTCGCGGGCATGCTCACCGACACGCAGCGCCGTATCGCGCCGAACGACGTTGTGCGGCACACGCCTCGTTTGTTCTACGGGCGCTGCCGCCGTTTGCGCTGCGGGCGTTGCCGAGACAACCGGTGCCGGTGCCGGCGCCGGTGCGGCGACATTACGTGCGTCAGCGCCGCCCATCGATCCCGTGATCGGCGCATTGAGTTGCGCCGCGACCGCGCCCGCCCAAAGCGCGAGCGCAGCGGCAACGAGCCGCGTCGCCCGCCGCGGCCCAGCGTCCAATGTTCCGTGTGGTTTCTGACCTGCCATCATCACGTCTCCCTGATATTGCGTGATTCTCGTCGTGCACCCTGCGCCATGCATGAAGGCGGAAGGCACCGCATCACTGCGAGCGGCTGAAACGGTCCATCAGCGACATCGGCATGTCGCTGCGGGTCCCATCGGTGGTATCGGTGCCAAAGGTGGCATCGGCCGCCACCGCGGCACGTGCAAGCCGGGCCTGCGCCAGCGGTGCCGGAATCGATGCCGCGGCCTGCGCGGCGGCGCGTGCCGCCGCTGCATCGGCCGCCGCCCGGCGCGCTTGTCCCTCGGCGCGGATGTCGGCGGCCAGTTTGTCGATGGCGTCGCGCGTCGCCTGGGGCATGTCGGCGCGCGTCATCACCTCTTCGGCCCGCGAGCGCTCGCCCGTCACCACGAGATACACCGCCAGATTGCTCAACACCTTGCGGCTGTCGGGCCGCAGCTCGGCCGCCTGAGCGAGCGGCACCCGGGCCCCTCCCGTATCGCCGCTGCGCAACAGCGCGAAACCGAGATCGCTCAGATAGAACGCCTGCGTGGGCGCGCGCGTCACGGCCTCGCGCAGCGCCCGCGCCGCCGCCACGTAATCCTTGCGCTGCGCCGCCACCAGCCCCATGCCGTGCCACGCCGCCGCCGCTTCGCTCCCGATCAGCAACGGGCGGTAGGCTTGCTCTGCGGCGTCGGGCTGTCCCGTCTCACGCAAGGCATCGGCCCGGAGAATGTCAATATCCGGCGCCGCGCCGTACTGCATCCGAAACTCGTCGATATGCGCCAGCGACGCAAAATACGCGCCCTGCTCCTGCATCTGGCGAATCATCGACAGATACAACCCGCGCGTGTCGGGCTTGGCCGCCTTGGCCAACGCTTCGTCGTTCTGCTCTGCCTGCATGAGCGCCGCCGCCGACGGCGCACCGTAGCCACCGATACGCGGCCCGCTGCACCCGGCAAGCGCCGCCGCGCACAGCACGGCCATCAGCGAGCCGGCCATCGCGCGGCGGGCGCGCGGTGGCTGTGGGACGCGGGTCGCGGCAGCGGCCCGAGCGAGGCGTCGTGTCTGAATTCGTCGGGTCACCGCATTGCCTCCATCGATTTCGTCAGCGACAGGATCGCCGGCCCCGCAACCACCAGCATCAGCGCGGGCAACAGGGTCAGCATCATCGCCAGCGTCATCTTCACCGTGAGTTTGCCGATGCGCTCCTTCATCGTCTGCCGACGCTGTTCGCGCAAGCGATCGCTGAACTGTTGCAGCGGTTCCTGCACCGCCCCGCCATGTTGCTCGACCTGCACGATGAGCCGCACCAGCGCGCGCAAATCGTCGTTGTCGTAGACCTCGCGCAAGCGGCCCAGCGACGCCTCGCGACCGCGCCCGGACGCGTGCTGACGATTGGCGTTGTCGAATTCCTTGGACAGGATCGGCAGCACTTCGCGAAAATCCGACACCAGCACATACAGGCTCTGATCCATCGACAGGCCCACCCCCTGCAGCAACCGCAGCAAGTCGATGAGCAATGGCAGCTCCTCGATCAGTTCGCGACGGCGCTGTGTCGCCTTGCGTTGCACGTAGAACTTCGGCATGAGCAGTCCGGCCCCGGCCGCACCGATCAGGCGCAGCATCGTACCAACCCCCCCGCTCCCCGGGAACCACAACCAGATGAGCAACGGCAACACCGCCGCGAGCGCCACCCGCGTGAACAGGAACAGCGACTTGGCCCGCACGCTGTCGTAGCCGCATTGCGCGAGCAGCAGGCGATCCTCGGCTGCAATCAGATGCTGACCCAGGCGCGTTTCCGACCACTGCTTGCCCAGCGCCGCGGCACGGTCGAACAACGCGCGCCAGCCGCGCTGTCGGCCCTCATGGGTCGCCAGCGTGTCCTCGTCAGGCGTCGCATGCCGCCCGCCCGGTGCACTCGCCGCACGCAGTGCCGCCAGCGCCTGTTGCTGGCGGCTGGCCAGCACCTGCTCGATCATCCGCTCACTGCGTCCCTGACGCATCGCACGCAACAGCAACGCCGACGCCGCCAGCAACAGCCCTGCCGCGACCATCAACAGGCCCAGCATCATCCACAGGTGCGAGTTGGCGAGGTGCATATCGGTCAGTCCCTCTCGCTCACAGCGACTTGGCGAGCCGGTACAACAGGAAGCCGCCGAAGACTTCCAGTCCCAGGCCGATCGCGAGCAGCCGCTGACCGGACGCCTCCTGGAACATCGGCTCGAAGAATCTCGGATTGAGCAACATCAGCACGGCACTGACGATGATCGGGAGCGCGGCCAGCACCCATGCCGATAGCCGTGTCTCGGACGACAGCGCGTACAGTTCCGCTTGCGCCTGTTCTCGATCGCGCATGAAGCCCGCCATGCGCGACAGGATCTGGTCGGCGCGTCCTCCGAAGCGGGTGGAGAGGTCGACCACCGACGCGAACAGATAAATCTCTTCGACGTGATAGACACGCGCGATCTGCTTGAGCGCAACGTCGAGATCCACACCGGCCTGCACCTGTCGCACGGCACGATCGAGCAGTTCGCGCAGCGGCATGTCGGCATTGCCCGCGGCGGTCTGGAACGCGGCCGGCAGACTATTGCCGACGGTCAGCATCCGCACCATGCCGTCAAGAAAGATCGGCAACTGCCGCACGATGTTGCGATGCCGGCGCGCCGCCTTGAACCAGTAGCGCAGCACCGTGCCGACGGCGTACATCAACAGTACGACGATGGCCGAGAGCGGCCCGTGCCACATCCAGAACAGCATCACCATCAGCAGGCCGGGCGCGACCAGCATCGCGTAGAACGTGGGATCGGTCTGCACGCCCGCGCGCTCGAAGAAGAACTCCCACGGCAACGACTTGCGGCGCGGCGCGCGCGCGGCGTCGCCCTCGCTCGCCGCGAACCGCGGCGCGCTCTGGGCGAGCTGCCGTTCAAGAAACGCGCTTGTCGCCTGCGCTCTCACGCGCTGGTGCGTGCGGCGCCATAGCTCCAACCCTGCGGCAATCAGCAGCAGGGCGATGCCAATGACCCACAGCACGATGGCATTCATCGACGGCGTCCGAAGAAGCCGCCACCGCCACCCGAATCCGGGGGCGTGTTGCTTTGCGATTGCGCTGCGGCCGCGGCCGCATGGCGCGTCTGCTCCCTGAACCGCTGCAATTTCGGCGAGTGCGGCTGAAGGCCGAGCGAGACCCAACGATCCTTCTCTTCGCCGTCGGGCCCCACGACCGATTCGTGACGGTACAGCTCCTGCGTCGAAATCACCGTATCCGACACCCCGGTCACCTCGGTAATCGACAGAATGCGTCGGCGCCCGCTCGACAGACGGCCGATCTGCACGATGAAATCGAGCGCGCTCGTGATCTGCCGGCGCAGGCTGCTCTCGCTGCCCTGAAACCCGGCGAAGCCCGCCAGCATCTCCAGGCGATAGAGGCATTCGCGCGGCGAGTTCGCGTGGATCGTCGCCATCGAGCCTTCGTGACCGGTGTTCATCGCCTGCATCATTTCCAGCACTTCGGACCCGCGCACTTCGCCCACGATGATGCGGTCGGGACGCATGCGCAAACTGTTGCGAATCAGATCGCGAATCGATACTTCGCCCGCGCCGTCGAAGCCGCCCTGACGCGATTCGAGCCGCACCACATGCGGGTGGTTAAGCGAGAGTTCGGCCGTATCCTCGACCGTCACCACGCGCTCGTTCGCCGGAATGAAACTGGCCAGCGCGTTGAGTAGCGACGTCTTGCCCGAGCTGGTCCCGCCGGAGACAAGAATGTTGCAGCGTGAGCGCACTGCCGCCTCGAGCAGCGCGTAAATCTCTTCGTTGAAGCTACCGAGCGCGAGCAGGTCGGACGGCTTGAGCGGGTCCTTGCGAAACTTGCGAATCGAGACCACCGGCCCGTCGACCGCCAACGGCTCGATCACGACGTTCAGGCGCCCGCCGTCGGGCAGGCGCGCGTCGACCATCGGGTTCGACTCGTCGAGACGGCGGCCGATGGGGGCAAGAATGCGTCGCACGATGCGCAGCAGATGCTGATTGTCCGAAAAGCGCAACGCTTCACGCGCGAGCACGCCCTCGCGCGAGACATACACGTCGTTGTACCCGTTGATCAGAATGTCTTCCACCGCCGGATCCGCGAGCAGATCCTCGATGGGTCCGAAGCCGGCCAGCTCTTTCGTAAGCGCATCGGAGATCTGGCGCAACTCCGATTCGTTGATCGGGATGCGGCGCAGACGCACGAAGCCGTCCATCTCCAGATCGACGAACTGCTGAATCGCGCTGCGGCTCCAGCGCCCGAATTCCGCACCGAGTTCCTCGATCCGCGCAAGCAGGTGTTCGTGCGCTGCCGTCTTGATGTCCTGAAACTGCTGTGAATTGGCAAACGCGCGCTTGTCGTCGGCAAATTCGATGGAGTCGGTCATATCAGTGCTTTCCCATGAATCGGCCCAGCCAGCCCGACGAATGACGTTGTGCTGCCGCTCCCGCATGTTGCGCGCTGATCAGTCGTTCGACGAGCGGTTGCAACGCGCGCACGTACGGATCGCCGCGCGCGGTATCGAGAATCAGCTTGCCCTGATTGGTGGCCGAGAGCATGGCCAAGGGACGATCGGGCAGTGTAGCGAGCAGCGGAATCTCGAAGCGCTTGGCGATCTGATCGGCCGCCATACCGTAACGCGGGTCGTAGCGATTGAGCACGAGCTGCAGGTGATGGCGCTCCACGCTCTTCTCTTCGAGATCGCGCAACATCGACGCGAGCGAGACGATCGCACCCACGCTCTGGTCGACGACCAGCCAGACCTCGTCGGCTGCGCGCACGAGGCTCGCGACGAACGCGGGATTCGAGAAGCCGCCAAGGTCGGCCACGATCAGATCGAAGAACGCCCGCAGACGGTCGGTCAGCGCCAGCGCATCGGCCGCGGCCACGCTACGCATGTCGCCGAGATCGAGTGGCAGCGGCAACACCGCGAGGCCGCTTGGCGTATGCGAGACCGCCGTATGCACGAGCGTTTCGTCGAAGCGACGCAGATTCTGCACCGCTTCGGCGAAGCTGAACTGACTTTGCGTATTGAGATACAACAGGCCGTCACCGGACGGCAAACCGAGATCGAGCAGCGCCACATGACCGAGTAGCGAGGCATCGAACTTATCGTCCTTGTTCGCCGGCACCTTCGCCGCGCGGACCGCCTTGTCGGGATGCGCGCCCACGACCATCTCCTGCCCGAGTTGCGACAGATGCGCGGCGAGCGTGCTGCACCCCACACCGATGCGCGCGCCGAGCAGCACCACGAAGCGCCCGTGACGTTGAGGCGCGACGACACTGGGCGGTGGCGTTTGATCGACCACCCGGCGAATGACGTCGAGCGCCTCCTCGTGCGTCGAGTGCATATCGATGAAATCGTGGACCCCGGCGCGAATGGCCGCCTTCATGCCATCGGCCCGCACCATCGAGCCCACTGCCACCAGAGGCAATTTGGGCGCCACGCGCTTGAGCATGTGCGCGAGTTCGATGGCACCGGCGAAGCCGCCGTCGGCGGCGTCGTCGGCATGGCCGGTCGGTTCTCCGGAAAAATCGAGCAGCACGACCTGCGGATCGAGATCGCCAATGCGCTGCTGCAATTGCGCCGGACGGCCCGCCTCCTGCAACACCACGCCCTCGTCGCGCAACGCCGCCGAGAGCCACTGACCGTGGCCCGCATGCGCGCTGCAAAAGAGGAAGCGATGCAACTCTGTCATGGTGTCCAGTATTCGCGTCGGTGCGTTCATTTATGCACTCCTGACTTCCCTGTGCCCCGGGCTCTCGCCTGCGCGCCGCTCCGTACCATCTTGGTACCTGTAGCGGCGTTATTTCGAAAAACCCGGCAGTTCGCTGTCGCTTGCTACACCCATCAAATAGGCGCCCCACACGGGGCCCGGGCGACGCTCGCGCGTATCGCCCGGCAACGGCATCGCCACCCCTTTCGCCACCGGCTTGACCAGATGGGGCGTGACGACGATCACCAGCTCCTTCTCGGCGCTGTTGTACTTCAGATTGCGGAAAAATGCGCCGATGAGCGGCAAGTCGCCGAGCAGCGGCACCTTGTCGACGGCGGCGGTGGTGGTGCGCGAAATCAGGCCGCCGATGACGAAGCTCTCGCCGTCACCCAGCTCGACGGTCGTGTCCGCACGACGTGTCGTGATGGCGGGAATCTGCGTCGAGTCGGTCACGATGGCATTCGTATAGTCGATGTCCGACGCCTCGGGCGCCACCTTCAGCGCAATGCGGTTCGGTGCAAGAATCGTCGGCGTGACCGTGAGTCCGACGCCGAACGGCTTGTAGACGATGGTGGTGGTGCCAAGGCCGCCCGACTGCGGCACCGGAATCTCGCCGCCCGCAAGGAAGCTCGCGCTCTGCCCGGACAAGGCCACCAGGGTCGGCGCCGCAAGCACCCGGCCGAGACCGTTCGATTGCAGCAGATCGATCTCCGCCGCCATGCTGAACGCGCCGCGGGTCACCGAGCCGAAGAACGAACCGAAGTTCGGCACGGCGCTCGTCCCGCCCGCGCCGCCGAAGGCGGAGTTAAGCGCTGAACTCACGCCGAAGGTGCCCGAGCCGGTCTTTTTCGACGCGCCGAAGCGCGCCCCCAGCTGGTTGAGAATATTGCGATTGATCTCGACGATCTTCACGTCGACCTGCACGACCCCGGTGTCCCCGACCGTTGAGCGATCGACGATGACGCCGCCCTTTCCCGCCGCATCGAGCGCCGCCGATTGCAGTGCGCTGTGTTCGATGACGGTATTCGCATGCCCCTTGATGAGCGCCGCGCTGCCACGCGCATCCACGCTGGCCGTGCCGGTATCGCCCAGGGCGCCCTGCAGACTGCCCTTCACATGCACTTCCCAACGCACCGGTTCGCCGCCACGCGGCCATGCGGCGATCTGCGTGGTGCCCGCCTGCTTGCCGACGACCAGCACCGAGCCGCGTCGTCCGCCCGACCCCTTGAGCACGACGACGTCCGCCACCGCCGGATCGGCCACGGCAACACGCTCGAGCGCGCCCGGCACTTGCAGCTCGCGTTGCTCGTGAACGCCCAGCGTCAGGGAACGCGATCCGGCGCCCGAGGGGGTGTCGGCCGCGTCGGCCAGAGGCACCGATACCGTGGCAGCGCACGCGAGCAGCGCGGCAAAGCACAACAGCATGGCCGTCACGCGTCGGGTCTGTCGTCTGGCGGTGCGAACCTGGCTTCTCATCATGGCGTGGCTGTATCGGTCACTGTGTAGATTAATTGGCGTAGCGTTTCAGGTCGAACCTCGAAGCGTCGGCGGCGTCAATAGGCAGCGGTGCTTCGCTGCGCGCCGCGAACGACTTCGATCGTGGCGCCGCCGCTCCCGTATGCGCCCGCTAAATGGGGGGTCCCCGCCGGCGCGCGCGTCGGTGCACCCGCCAGCCCCGTCGCGGCAATGCCGGCATAGGCCTGATTCTCGGGCGTCTCGAGCGCCGCCTTGTCGTCCGGCTTGAGTCCCGCCTTGCCCGCGAGCACGGGCGGTGGCGCCGGGAACAGCGACGGATCGGGTTTGGCGTCGTCCCCCGGGTTGCGAAGCGCCAGCGTGATCTTGCCCTGCTGCGTGCCGAGCACCACCCGGTTGACGTCGGCCACCGGCACGGCCACGACCGCGGCCGTCGCCGGCATGGGCGCCTGCGCATTGATGGCCGGTTGCGCAGGCGCCGGGGCGGTCGCCGTGGCGGCTTGCACGCTGGACGCCACGCTCGGCGTGGCCGGCGGCGGTGACACATCGTCGAGCGATGCGTTGCCATAGCTCAGCACCCGCACGCGGGAGGCCAGCAGACGCGCTTGCGTGTCATCCACCAAGCCCACGGACGGTCCTGCCGGTCGATTGGTTTTCATCGTGAAGAAGACGTCGACGTAATCCCCCGGACGGATGCGGTTGCTCACGCCGACGGTCTCGGAAACCGGAATGGCCAAGGCCCGCTCGCCCGGCGCGAGCTGCAGGGCGAGGCCGCGTGCGAGCGCGTTTTGCGTCACGGGCACGCCGGCCGCGAGGGCGACAAGGGGCACGCGCCCCACGACGTCGGCCGGGTTGGCGAAGCCGCCCGCGGTCTGGCTATCGAACGATACGAGCTTCACGCCGTCCGCTGCAATGGGTTGGCCCGGCGCAAGCGCCTTGGCCGCCACCACGGCCGGATAGCGCTGCGTGAGCGTCTGGGTTACCGGTGAAGGCGTCGCGGCCGGCGCCGGCGCGTTGGACGTGCCGAGTCGCAGCGCGAACAGCGCGAGCAACACACCGGCGACAACCAACACAGCAGCGAGAATCTTGGTGGCTTTGTTCATGGCTTGGGGCCTGAGGGCCGTTCAGTCACAACTTGCGGGACGCCGGCGAACCGGCGGCATGACAACCTGGCATAACCGCACATCTCATTTGGGCCCTCGGGGTGAATGTTCGCGGCACCTGCGCACCGCGCTCCTTTGACGCTCGCGTTCCTCATTTAGCTGCCGCCCAACGTCGATGTGTCGAGCGTGATCGCGGCCGTCCCGACAATGTTTTGCGGCACGAGCGCCCCCAGCCCCGGCCAGTTGACGGTCATCGGCTGGGTCAGCGTCAACGTGACGTGAACAATGCATTGCGAACTGGCGCTGGTGCCCGACGCCGGACACGGGTAGGTCGCGTCGGGCGTAAAGCCGGTGCTCACCGCCGATGCCGACGGCCAGGTCAACGTGGTGTTGATCGCCTGCGTGGCGTATCCCTGGCGCTGCGCCATGGTGCCGGCGCGCAGCATGGCGCGGCCAGCCTCGGAGGCGGCCTGCGTCAGCATCTGCCGGGCAAGAATGGTGATGGAGAACGCGACGGCAACATAGAACGCGGGCAGCAGGATCATCAGGATGAGCATGAATTCCAGCGCGGCGACGCCACGCGAGCGCGTGCATCGCAACCCTGACCCTGCCCGTGCCCCAAACCGCTTCATGACGATGCTCCCCGTCGCTCACGGCACTGTGTGGCCGTGTTTGGCGACGCATTGGTCATACTAATTTGCGCGGCGTCGCCCGCGCCTCTCGTTATTTCGGTGCCGCTTGCCGCCGCACTCGTCATCGCCTGTCGTCGCGTGTCGTCGCCTGTGGCATGTGTCGTGGAAAGGCGCACGACCTGCCGCTGCCTGACTCAATGCAACCTTTGTTACGACCGCACTTACACGACTTACCGCACTACAAGCGCCGCCGCTGCCAGATAGGCCCCATAGGGCAATCCGATGCGTCCGGCTCGCCAGTGCAGAACGCGTTGCCAGGCGGTGGAAGCGCTCAGGCCATCGCACCATCGCGATAGCCACTTCAACCGCAAGGTCAACAACACCAGCGCATGCCCCCCAGCCGCCACGCTGGCCAGGCACCAAACCGGCAGCAGCGCTGAATATCCTGCCACCAGCCCAATCAGCGCGAAAAGCTTGACATCGCCCGCCGCCATCACGTTGCGCCACCAGAAAGGTAGCAGTGCGATCAATCCTAACAGCGCGCCGAGCCCGTGAACCCACATGACCCGAGGCTCGCCATGCCACGCTCGCCATGCAATCCAGATCAGTGCCAGCCCGCCTACGCCCAACAGCCAGACATTCGGGATACGGCGCGCGACCAGATCGGTGATCACGATCGGCAGGCACAACAGCCACAGCAAGGTGAGCACGTTGCGTCTCGCGTCAGTGGTTCACGGCGGACGTTGCGACCGACGTGAGGTTGCTGAACACATTCGTGAGCACGGTCGTCAAATTGGTGAACACCGTCGCGCCGACCAAGAGGGCGACGATGGCGGCCAGAATGCCGTACTCAAGCGCCGTGACTCCTGTCTGCCGGGACAGGCTGCGCTGCCGTCCGGCCACCCCTGCTCGCTTTGCCCGCATGATTCGCGTCCTCGCGAATACTGCCGCCTACCACTCTGAAGGACACCAGAAAATTATGGTGTCCTTCCCAATATTGCCAACCACAATCTCGACACCCGTGCCACCGCACTCACGCCGGCGCCAAACAAGTCGCGATGCCGGAACGTCACGAACCGACGTTCGTCACGACCGACGTGATCTTCGTAAATACCGACGTGAATACCCCTGACAGGTTCGTATAAACCGCGCCACCGATCAGCACGGCCACGATCGCGGCGAGAATGCCGTACTCCAGTGCCGTGACCCCACGTTCGTCGCGAGCAAACAGTCGAATGCGATTGCCAAGTTTCATATCACGCTCCCACAAAAAAGGCGCCAAGCGCCCGTTCGGACACAACGGGACATCAACGGCCTCTCGGTCGCCGACGCACGTGCGCCATATCGCTTATCAATGCTTGAGTTCGGCCTCGGATTCGTTGCGCCATCAGGCTTGCGAACCTCTTTTGCGTTGTACGCCAATATTTCTACGCTTGTCGATACCGCTATTGTCGCGGCGTACGCTTTTTTTCGATGCTAATTTAAACCTGCAAACAAAAACTAGAGCCTTGCTTCCAATCACCCTGGAGAATGTAAGAAAGCGTTACATCGTTGGATCAAACAATACTCCAAATCCAGGTAATACAACGCCCGCGAGGGAAAACCATGATTGGTGTCACGCCACACGTTCACGCGCAATACCTGTAGCACGCCGTTAAATAGCGATTCATCTGATTCAACGGATTCACCCCGTGTTGTCGCTGTTGATTATCGTTGCACTTCGTTCAACACCCCTGCCTCCCGACATCCCCCGGCTCACGCCTCGCCAAGAGACGAGATTCGGCTCGCCCGCGCCGCGACACGCCAGCATCCAGCCTTTGCGCGCCTCGCGCGCTCAAGCATCGCATGGCTTGGCAATTTACTTCGTATTTCTACACGACACCGACATCGGTCTCGCCGGGGACGTTACGTAACGTCCCCCGTAACACCCCCGTAACGGGAACGGCATTTCGACGAAAACCGCTCATTTTTCGATGGCGTTAACCCTGCCCTATCCCCCTTCCGAAGACGGTCGATCTCTCGATCCGAAAGATTCTTGTTTTCCGAAACGCAAGTAAATACAGGCTTTTCAGCCCGCCCCCGGAAAAATTAGAAGTTTTGTTCAAACCCGGCCTTGGCGATTGGCACAGCTCTTGCGCATATCCCTGCATCGCAACGCTGAAGATCACCGGGGGACACCATGATCATTGGCAATACCAATCAAACGATGCCGCGCCCCGCCGCCCTGTCTGGCGGCCAGCAACGCATCGCGGCAACGCAGCGCAGCGCTGCTGCCGAGAACGATCGTAGAGGCGCAAGCCCAGGGAGGGGCGGTGCACAAGGCGGTGGCGTACGCGCCACCGCCACACCGACCGATTCGCCCATCGCCGCTCGCGCCGACCACACGCATTCGGCCCAAGCGATGACGGGCCCCGATAGCGCGGTCGTCAACGCGCTCCTGTTCGCACTCATCGCACAACGCATGAACAGCCGATTGGCGGCGCAAGACGCGCTCGCCTGACCACCGATACAGACCAGAGGACATCATCATGAAAAACATTCAACGCCATCTTCTCGCTTCCGCCTGCCTGCTCGCGATCGTCACGATGACCGGCTGCGCGAGTTCCGGCTCAGGCGGCACCAGCGGGTCGCTCGGCGACAGCGGCACCAGCGGCACCAGCGCCGGCACTGGCGGCGGGGGCGGCACGGGCGCCGGCACGGTGGCTGACGGTTCGGGCCTCGGCGGCAATGGCAGTGGCGGCGGGAGCGGCGGCAGTGGAGACGGCAGCGGGACCGGTGGCACCGGCAGCAGCGCCGCAACCAACCCGATCGGCACCGTGGCCGCCACCGCGAGCACGGGAGTCGTGACGCAAGTCGGCAAGACCGTCAGCGATCTGGGCACCACGCTTGCCGGCACGCAACTGCCGCTGGTCAGCACGCAAACGCAAAGTGGTCTCGCCGGCGCCGCCGTCTCGACCGGCAACGCCGTGCAGACCCTTGGCAATGGCCTCACGAACGGTCTCGGCAAACTGGGTTCGGTGAGCGATCCGCTCAATCCGACGCTCGCCAGCGTGGGCGGCGCGGTCACCGACCTCGGCACGGCCGGCACGCAACTGGGTAGCGCCGTCGCCGGCCTCGGGCAAACCGGCCCGCTTGCCAATACGCCGGTCAATGGCGTGACTACGCTGCTTGGCGGTGTCGTAACGTCGGTAGGCATGGCAGGCCAAAGCCTCGGCAGCGGTTTGACGCAGACGATCACGAGCGGCCCGGTGCAGCAACTGACCACATCGCTCTCGTCGGCTATCACGCCGATCACGAACGTCGTGACCAATGCCACGCAAACGGTCGGTAACACGACAGGTCTCGGCACACCGGTTTCCGGACTGCTGGCGCAAATCGGCGGCGGTCTCGCCGGTGTCGGCACGCAGATCGCCGGTCAGCTCAACAATCCGGTGGCCACCGACGTCGGCGGCATCGTGGCGGGCGTGGGTAACACAGTGGCCAGCCTGGGCGGCACGGTCCACGGTACCCCGACGAGCACCAACCCGCTCGCCCCGCTCACCTCGGTCCTTGGCGGGCTGACGGGTGGCTTCGGTGGTGGCGCAGGCGCCGGCCCGCTGGCCCCGGTCACGAGCCTCGTCTCTGGCCTGACCGGCACGCTTGGCGGTGCCACGGGCGGCGCCTCGGGCAGCAACCCGCTGGCCCCGGTCACAAGCCTCGTCTCTGGCCTGACTGGCACGCTCGGCGGTGCCACGGGCGGCGCCTCGGGTAGCAACCCGCTGGCCCCGGTCACCAGCCTCGTCTCCGGCCTGACCGGCGCGCTCGGCAGCGCCACCGGCGGCGCTTCGACGGGGACGGGTGGCACGGCAGCAGGCGGTGCCCTGGCCCCGGTGACGGCGCTGCTCAGTTCCGTAACAGGCACGGTCGGCGGAGCCACGGGCTCGGGTAGCAGCAGCAGCGGCCCGCTCGCGCCGGTGACCAGTCTGCTCGGCGGCTTGCTCGGCGCCAAGAAGTAATCAGGCATCCATCCAGAACGATCTAGGGAGATAGACATCATGACCAACGTACTTCAACGCACCCTCCTGGCTTCGGCCGCCATCGGCCTCATCGCCCTGACCGGCTGCTCCAGCGGCGGCGGCGGGAGCGGCGCTTCGGGCGGCACCTCGGGTACCCCGAATGCCGTCGGCACGACCGCCACCGGCGCCGGCGGCGTCGTGAGTTCCGCCGGCAACGTCGTCAGCGCCTTGGGCGACCAGGTGGCCAGCACCCAGCTCCCGCTCGTGTCCACGCAAGCGTCGCAGGGCTTCGGCGGTGCGCTCAAGCAGACCGGCAACGCCGTCACCGATCTCGGCAACGGCGTGAGCAGCGGTCTCGGCCAAGTCGGCGCCTCGTCGGATCCGGTCGGCACCACGCTTGCGAGCACCGGCAATGTCGTGACCGACCTCGGTCAGGCAGGCGTATCGCTGGGCAGCGGCGTGGCCGGTGTCGGCAAGAGCGGTCCCCTGGCAGGCACTCCCGTCGATACGCTGACCGGGGCACTTGGCAACGTGGTCGCGACCGTCGGCCAAGGTGGCATCGCGGGCGGTGCGATCCTGAAACAGGCCTTCACGGGCGGCCCGGTGGTTCAGGCCACCACGGCGCTCTCGTCGGCCATCACGCCGATCACCAATGTCGTGTCCGACACGACCCGCACCGTGGGAATGACCACGGGCCTGGGCAGTCCGGTACAGGGTTTGCTGCAGACGGTCGGCGGCGGCGTCGCCTCGGTCGGCACGACCATGCAGGGAACATCGTCGAACCCGGTCGTCACCGCACTCGGCAACACGGTGATTGCCACCGGTAACACCGTGGGCGGCGTCGGCACGTTCCTGAACGGCAGCACTTCCACCGGCTCGGCGAATCCGTTCGGGTCGCTGTTGGGCAACCTGGGCACGACGACCGCAGGCGGTTCGTCGAACCCGCTCAGTTCGGTCACGGGATTGCTCGGCGGTCTCGGCGGTTCGGGCAGCAGCCCGCTCGCGCCGGTCACCGGCCTGCTCGGCGGGGTGAGTGGCGCCACGTCGGGTGGCAGCAGCAGCCCGCTGGCCCCGGTCACGAGCCTGCTCTCCGGTGTGACGAGCACGGCCGGCGGTAGCTCGGGCGGCGCAACGGGCGGTCTGACGGGACTGCTCGCACCGGTCACCAGCCTGCTCGGCAGTGTGGCCAGTGTCGGCAAGTAATCGCCCGTCCAATGGTGCGTCGCGCGAATCGCGCGCGCACCACGTGATTCATCGATAAGGAGATGCCATGGCCCGCTTCATTCCCGACACCAGCGTTCTGATGCGCGGTCATGGCGATTGCGCCCCGCAACTTTCCGAGCCCGTCGCCATGCGCGACACCGGCAACGGGTTCGCCGCCGGCCACCGCCACAACACATACGGCGTCGATTCGGGCGCTGCCTCCGGGGCGACGTCGACGGCCTCCCCGCTCAACACATCGCACGGCACCATGAGCGACCGACACACGAACCGTAACGATCTCGTCGCCGGCATCGTCCGCTCGCTCGGACGCCGGCTCGCCGTGTACACGGCGCTGTATCACGCAGCGCTAGCCGAGCAGCTCGGCCTGAATGTCACCGACCTGAACGCGCTCGATCTCATCCTTGAGATCGAATCGATTACCGCGGGCCAGCTTGCCGAACTCATGGGCGTGAGCTCGGGCGGCATCACCACGGTCATCGACCGGCTCGAGCGCGCGGGCTTCGTCGAGCGGGAGAAGAACCCGCACGACCGGCGCATGGTGATGATCCACCCCATCGAAGCGCGTTGCGCTCAGATCGAACAGTTCCTGTCCTCAGTCTCGCGCGAACTCACGGCGGTCAGCGCGGCATACGACCAGAGCGAACTCGCCGCGATTCACGATTTCCTGGTGCAGAGCATCCGCACCCTGAAGAGCGAAACCTTCCGTCTTCGCTTCGAGGCCGATCAGGACATCGCCGGTCTGGTCTCCAATGGTCGGAGCGCGTCGACCAAGGTCTGAGCGCGCCTCGACGACCACGACCCCAACGAGGAGAAACGTCATGTCGAAGCTTTTGCGTCCCACGATGCTTGCCGTGCTGGTGGCGAGCATCGTCAGTGTTACCGGTTGCTCCAGTTCAGGCGGCGGCAGCGGCGCCACAGCGAACACGCCGACCAACCCGTCGGACCCGACGAATCCCGTCACGCCGACCAACCCCACGAATCCGACCACGAGCAGCGCCGGTGTCGTCAGTTCGGTCGGCTCGGTGGTGAGCGCGCTCGGCAATCAGGTCGCCGGCACGACGGTGCCGGGTGTATCCACGCAAGCCACGCAGGGTTTCGGCGGCGCGCTCACGCAAACGGGTAACGCCGTCACGGACCTGGGCAAAGGCGTGGGCAGCGGACTGGGCCAGCTCGGCACGTCCGGCACGAACCCGGTCGGCACCACGCTCGCGAGCACGGGCAGTGTCGTGTCCGATCTCGGCAATGCCGGCGTATCGCTCGGCAGCGGCATTGCCGGCATCGGCAAGAGCGGCCCGCTGGCGAACACACCGATCGACACGCTCACGGGCGTGCTGGGCACCACCGTCGCGACCGTCGGCCAGGGAGGCGTGCAAGGCGGTTCGGCACTCACTCAGGCATTGACGAGCGCCCCTGTCGTTCAAGCGACGACGGCCCTCTCGTCGGCCATCACGCCGATCACCAATACGCTCACGACGACAACGCAGACGCTCGGCAACACCACCGGCCTGGGCACTCCGGCGGCCGGTCTGCTCGGCACACTGGGCGGCGCATTGAATTCGACCGGCGCGCAGGTCAAGGCGGCCGCACCAAACGCCGTTGTCGCAAGCCTTGGCAATCCGCTCATGGCGCTGGGCAACACCGTCGCGAGTGCGGGCGGCCTGCTCTCGGGGACCACCAGCACGACGCAACCGAATGCGCTCGGCAACGTGCTCGCCAACGTGGGGAACACCACGGTGACGCCGACCACGGCGAGCGGCAACAATCCGCTGGGCGCGCTCACCGGTTTGCTCGGCGGGCTGTCGAGTGCGACAGGCGCATCCGGCAGCAATCCATTGGGGGCCGTAACGGGCCTGTTGGGCGGTGTGACGAGTCCCTCGGGCGCCAGCGGCGGTGCGGGCACCGCGCTGGCCCCCGTGACGACGCTGCTGAACACCGTCACTGCGCCACTTGCGACGCTGGCCAGCGTCGGTTCGGGTAGCACCAGCGGCACGGGCGGCGCAAGCGGCCTGCTCGCGCCGGTGACGGGACTGCTGGGCGGCGTGGCCAAATAAATTGCGGGACGCAAGCCAGACGCAAGCCAGACGGAAGCGGGACAGTGACGAGACAGGGGATGGGAGAGTAGCGCGACGTACCGAAGCGTCGCAAGATCGCGAGAGGGGGGGAACGTCGGCGGGGTGCAGGCCCAATGACGACGGCAAACCCGGCCAGTGAAGCGACACTGGCCGGGCTTTGCCGTGTCTGGCGTCGAGCGGTCGCTCATTCCGACAGACGGCTGTCAACGTGATCGCGGCCGTCGAAGTCGGCGCGATCTCATGACACGTTGCGGCCACCGCGCTGCGACGTTGTTGCGTGTTGCGTTGACGTCGCGCTCGCACGCCAAGAAAAAAGACCCGGACGAGTACTCGTCCGGGTCTTTTTGCCGCGGGCATCCAGCCGAACCTGCCTATCGCGCGGTGGCGGTGCAGAAGGATCGTAGCAACGCCCCCCGACGCGACGCCGAAGCCGAAGCCGACGCCGATTACTGGTCTCGGATCCAGGTCTGCGTGCGACCAAGCAGCGAAATCCCGAGGTAGCCACGCACGTCGAGTTTCTTGCCGCCGTCGATCACGGTGATCTTGCAGCTGTACTCCATGCCGTTTTCCGGATCGAGGATCTTGCCGCCGTCATACACTTCGCCATCCTTGCGGATGCCGCGAATGATCTGCATGCCCAGCATCTTCTGTCCCTTGCGCGCGTCAGTGCAGGCCGTGCAGACACGCTCCGGATCGTCGTTTTCGCCAAGGCCCTTGGTGACGACGCCCACGTATTCACCGTCCTTTTCCGAGATCGTGACAAGCGCCTTCGGCTTGCCGGTATTGTCGTCGATGGTCTTCCATACGCCGACCGGCGACATGTCGTTGGCCGCGATTGCCGCCTTGGCAACGCCACCCAACAATGCCACTGCAACGAGCGCATGCGCACCCAGACGTCGCCACGACGTCGCGTTCGAAATTTGCTTCATGATTGTCATCCTCCCGGATACGGAATTGATTGTCGTAGGACTCACGATAGCCGTCATCACCGCACCGCTACTCGCGCGAGTCGCTTTGCAGATTACGCCAAAGGCGTAACGCCGTGCTGAGGAAGTCCTCTAGCCGAAATCGCCGCGCGCTCCGAGCACCCTCCCGCCGTCGACGATTACAACGGCGGCAAGGCAATCGCGGTCAGACGCCACTGCACGAGATTGCGTCGCGTCAGCGTGAACGTCACGATGCGCGTCGGACGGTCACTGCGCGACACATGGACAAGGAAATGATTGAAGTCCTGAAACTCGGTCCGCGTGGTGGTGCGCGGCGGTGTGCTGCCCGACGACGGCGACGCGTCACCTGAGCGCGCCTCGGGCGGGTTGGCGGCGTAGGGGTCGGCTGCGGCCGGCGGAGCCGCCGGCGGGGCACTGCCCTGCGCCTGCGGCACCGCATCGCGCGGCGCGGGTGCTCCAGGCGCCGGCGGCAATCCGGTACTGTCCCCCCGCAGCATGGCCGCCACCGCTTCCGGCGTGAGCAACGCCTCGACAACGCGATCCGACACCCACCCACCCAGCGCGAGGGCAAGGGCCCCGAAGGCGTTGCCGCGCTGCTTGTCCATCTGACGCGAGAGTTCGTCGTGAAGACTCGTTTTCAGGCTTTCGCGCACGGCCGGATAGTCGACGTACGACGACAGCGCCGTCGCATCGCGCGCATCGGCCGCGTCGCGCGCCCGCCACAAGGTGTAGTACGGCGTGCCGAAGAGCAGACCCAGCACGACAACCAGTGCCCCGAAGGACATCGCGATCGTTGACAGCTTACGCATGGAAAAACTCCGTCGATCAAACTGCGCATGGTAGTCGACGTATCGCAACGCTCGCCTGTCGGCTTACATTGCTTTACAAATCTTTACAGCAAGCGACGCCGCGCCCTTTTACTCTGGAAACGTGGCCGCAAACATATGTCACGCTCCGGCGCTCGCCCACCCGGCGGGGGCACGGTGCGCGCAAGGTACGCGGCAGTTCAACCGACAAGGAGGTGGCACCATGCGGCTCGCCCGACTTGTCCGGATGACGTGTTGCGTCATGCTGGCCGTCACCGCCCTGAGCGCAACGGCACAGCCGAGGTCGAACAGCCGGTTTTTCGAAAGTTGGTTCGCACAGGGCGCCGAGCGTCCCGACGGACGCGGCAACCCGCGCGGCGGCGCACGGCCTGGACCATCACGTCCGCCTCCTCAGGCCGTACGGCCGCAGGGCGACTTGCGCGGCGACATCTACAACCATCTGCGCGAACAGCGGCAAGCGCCCCCGCCACCGCCCGCCGCCGCCCCGCGTGGGCGCGATCATGGCGATCGCGGCGCGCGTTCACGCTGAGCCCAAACCCGCGAGCGGTCTACACGCGGCGCGCAACGCTCAGGTGAGCGACGTATCCACCACGCGACGCGGGGCTTCAAGATATTCCAGTGACTGCATCTCCACCAGACGCGATACCGTCCGAGCAAACTCGTTAGCGAGCGTGCCCTCCACGTACAACTCCTCGGGCGCCACTTCCGCCGATATCAGCAGCTTGACCTTGTGGTCGTAGAAGACGTCGACGAGCCATGTGAAGCGGCGCGCCTCCGAGGCCATGCGCGGCGTCATCTTCGGCACGTCCGACAGCACGACGGTGTGGAAGCGATTGGCCAGTTCGAGATAGTCGTTCTGCGAACGTGGGCCCCCGCACAACATATGGAAGTCGAACCACACCACGCCGCCCGCGCGACGCAGGGCCTTCAGCTCGCGCTGCTCGATGTGCAGCAGCGGGCTCTCGTCGGGAACGCCGGCGATCTCGGCAAACGCCGCACGCAGCGCGCGATTCGCCTCGTTGCCAAGCGGATAGTGATAGACCTGCACCTGCGCCAGCGTGCGGCGCCGATAGTCGATGCCGGCGTCGACATTGAGCACGTCGAGCTTCTCTTCGAGCAGCCGGATCGCGGGCAGCACGCGGTCACGATGCAAACCGTCCGGGTACAGCGTGTCGGGACGATAGTTCGACGTCATCACGAACTGCACCCCGTTCTTGAACAGCTCGGCAAGCAAGCGGTGAAGGATCATGGCGTCGGCCACATCGGAGACGTGGAATTCGTCGAAGCAGATCAGGCGATACCGTTTCGCGATGCGTTTGGCCAATTCGTCGAGCGGATCGGGCTGCCCCTTGAGCGCCTGCAACTGATGATGCACCTCACGCATGAACTCGTGGAAATGCAGACGCGTCTTGCGCTGCAGCGGCACCACCGAGTAGAAGCTGTCCATCAGGAAGCTCTTGCCACGGCCCACCCCACCCCACAGGTACACGCCCTTGGGCAGATCGGGATGCACGAGCCACTTCTTGAGGGTGCTCGAACGCCTGGCCTTGTATGCCGCCCATTCGTCGTAGCACTGTTGCAGACGCTCGACGGCGCGCTCCTGCGCCTCATCGGGCTCGTAGCCGCGCGCGGCCAGTTCCTGTTGATAGTATTCGCGAACGTTCATGCGGTGCGGCGACCGGCCGGGGGGCAGAGGAAATTGGGGAAAAAACAAAGGCGAGTTGCCTCGCCTTTGGTCGTACCTGTCAGCGTAAAGCGACTTACTTGTTCAGCGCGCGCTTCTCGACATCGAGGGCGGCTTCACGCATCACTTCCGACAGCGACGGGTGCGGATGGCAGATACGGCCGATGTCTTCCGACGCCGCCTTGAATTCCATCGCCACCACGGCTTCGGCGATCAGGTCCGAAGCGTTCAGGCCGATCACGTGCACGCCGAGGATCTCGTCGGTCTTGGCATCGGCCAGCACCTTCACGAAACCGTCCGACGAGCCCATGCCCAGCGCACGGCCGTTGGCCGCGAACGGGAACTGACCCGGTTTGAACTCACGGCCTTCGGCCTTCAATTGCTGCTCGGTCTTGCCGACCCAGGCGATTTCCGGGGAGGTGTAGATCACCCACGGAATGCAGTTGTAATCGATGTGCGGCTTCTGGCCCGCGATGACTTCCGCCACCAGCACGCCTTCGTCTTCGGCCTTGTGCGCGAGCATCGGGCCACGCACCACGTCGCCGATCGCGTACACGTTCGGCAGCTTGGTACGGCAGTGGTCGTCCACCGGAATGAAGCCGCGCTCGTCGGTCGCCAGACCGATGTTGCCCAGGCCCAGGTCATCGGTGTTCGGCACGCGGCCGACCGACACGATCAGACGATCGACGTCGAGCGTCTTGGCGTTGCCGTCCTTGTCCGTGTAGCTGATCGTGACGTTGTTCTTGCCGGTCTTGACCTCGCCGACCTTCACGCCAACGTTGATGTCCAGCCCCTGCTTCTTGAACTGCTTGGCCGCTTCCTTAGCAACGCCGGCATCGGCCGCCGCCAGGAATTCCGGCATGGCTTCGAGCACGGTGACTTCGGCACCCAGACGGCGCCATACCGAACCCAGTTCCAGACCAATCACGCCGGCGCCGATCACGCCCAGCTTCTTCGGCACGGTGTCGAACGAGAGCGCACCTTCGTTATCCGAGATGAGCTTGTTGTCGACCGGCATGCCCGGCAGATGACGCGCCTTCGAACCGGTAGCGATGATGATGTTCTTGGCCGTGACGGACTCGGCCTCGGCACCCTTCACATCGATCTGATAGCCGCCGTCGTTCTTGGCAATGATCGTGCCGTGACCCTTGAGCCACGTGATCTTGTTCTTCTTGAACAGATATTCGATACCGCCCGTCATCTTGTCGACGATACCCTGCTTGCGCGAGAGCATCTTCTCGATGTCGATCTTGACGTCCGACGTGGTGATACCGTGATCGGCCAGGTGATGACCGATCTTCTCGAACTCTTCCGACGAGGCGAGCAGCGCCTTCGACGGAATGCATCCGACGTTCAGGCAGGTCCCGCCGAGCACCATCTTGCCGGCCAGGTTGGTCCATTTCTCGACGCAAGCGACCGAGAAACCGAGTTGGGCGGCGCGGATGGCGGCAATATAACCACCGGGGCCGGCGCCGATTACGACTACATCAAATTCTTTTGCCATTTTGATTGTGACTCACTGAAGGTAGACGGCAGGGGGAGGCGCGGCGCGCCGGCCATGCGAAGATGGCCCGGCAGCGCCGCGCAATGCGCGCTATCGCTTACAGGTCGAGCAGCAGGCGCGCCGGATCTTCCAGCGCTTCCTTCATGGCGACGAGGCTCAGCACGGCTTCGCGACCGTCGATGATACGGTGGTCGTAGCTCATGGCCAGGTAGTTCATCGGGCGGATGACGATCTCGCCGTTCTCCACGACCGCGCGGTCCTTCGTGGCGTGCACGCCCAGAATGGCCGACTGCGGCGGGTTGATGATCGGGGTCGACAGCATCGAGCCGAACACGCCGCCGTTCGAGATCGAGAACGTACCGCCCGTCATTTCTTCGATCGACAGCTTGCCGTCGGCCGCCTTCTTGCCGTATTCGGCGATCTTCTTCTCGATGTCGGCCAGGCTGAGCTGGTCGGCATTGCGCAGAATCGGCACCACCAGGCCACGCGGCGAACCGACCGCGATACCGATGTCGAAGTAGCCGTGGTAGACGATGTCGTTACCGTCGATCGAGGCGTTCACGGCCGGGTACTTCTTGAGCGCGTGGACCGCGGCCTTGACGAAGAACGACATGAAGCCCAGCTTCACGCCGTGCTCCTTCTCGAACTTGTCCTTGTACTTGTTGCGCAGATCCATCACCGGCTTCATGTTGACCTCGTTGAACGTGGTCAGAATGGCGTTGGTCTGTTGCGATTGCAGCAGGCGCTCGGCGATACGGGCGCGCAGGCGCGACATCGGCACGCGCTGTTCCGGACGGCCTTCGAGCGACGTGTCGCGGCCCACCGAAGCGGCTACCGACGGCAGCGCGGCGCGTTGGGCCGGTGCCGGGATCGACGGTGCGGCGGCAGCCGGCTTGGCGCCAGCGGCCAGGGCGTCGCCCTTGGTCACGCGTCCGTCGCGGCCCGAGCCGGCCACGTCCGTGGTCGACAGGTTCTTTTCAGCCAGCACCTTGGCAGCGGCCGGGCTGGCGATGCCACCCGATGCGCCACCGGCGGCGGGCGCTGCGGCCGAAGCAACAGCGGCCGGCGCGGCGGCTTCTGCCGGCTTGGCAGCGACCGGTGCGGCGGCGCCTGCCTTGGCGTCCGTGTCGATCTTCGCGATGATTTGCTCGGACGTCACGGTGTCGCCGGCGGCGGCGCTCACTTCAACGAGCACGCCGGCGGCGGGCGCCGGCACTTCCAGCACGACCTTGTCGGTTTCGACTTCGATCACGGTTTCATCTTGGGCGATGGCTTCGCCGACTTTCTTCTTCCAGTCGAGCAGCGTGCCTTCGGAAACCGACTCGGAGAATTGGGGGACTTTGATTTCAACAATGGCCATTTCTGGATCCTGGATTCGATAAACGTTCAATTCGGAAATACGGCAGCGGCCGTCCCCAGGGGGAGGACGACCGCTGTAAAACCTAACCGGTTACTGCACCACGGTCGCGCCCTTGAGGCGACCGAAAGCCGTGTCGAGCAGCTGCTTGAGCTGTTCGTAGTGCTTGGCGTAGTAGCCCGCGGCAGGCGAGGCCGAAGCCGCGCGACCCGCGTAAGCCAGCTTCTGACCGGCGCTCATGCTTTCGATCAGGTGGTGTTCGATGTAGAACCACGGACCTTGATTTTGCGGCTCGTCCTGGGCCCACACCACTTCGGTAAGGTTTTCGTATTTCTTCAGTTCGTTCTCGAACGCCTTGTGCGGGAACGGATAGAGCTGTTCCACACGCACGATCGCGACGTCGGTCGACTTGTCTTCACGACGGCGAGCGATCAGGTCGTAGTACAGGCGGCCCGAGCAGGCCACGACGCGCTTGACCTTCTTGGCGTCGATCGAGGCATCGGTTTCGCCGATCACCGTCTGGAATCCGCCCTTGGCGAGTTCCGACAGGTCGCTCACGGCTTCCTTGTGGCGCAGCAGCGACTTCGGCGTGAACACGATCAGCGGCTTGCGCAGCTGGCGGATCATCTGACGACGCAGCAGGTGGAAGATCTGTGCCGGCGTGGTCGGCTGGACCACTTGCATGTTCGTGTCGGCGCACAGTTGCAGGTAGCGTTCGATACGCGCCGACGAGTGCTCCGGACCCTGGCCTTCGTAGCCATGCGGCAGCAGCATCGTCAGGCCCGACACGCGGCCCCACTTCACTTCGCCGCTCGAGATGAACTGGTCGATCACGACCTGCGCACCGTTGGCGAAGTCGCCGAACTGGCCTTCCCACAGCACCATCGTGTTCGGCTCGGCCGTCGAGTAACCGTACTCAAAGCCCAGCACGGCTTCTTCGGAGAGCACCGAGTCGATCACCGTGAAGGTGGCCTGACCGTCGGCCACGTGTTGCAGCGGCACGTAGGTGCCGTCGTTCCAACGCTCGCGGTTCTGGTCATGCAGCACCGAGTGGCGGTGCGTGAACGTGCCGCGGCCCGAATCCTGACCGGTCAGGCGCACAGCGAAGCCCGACGAGACCAGCGAGGCGAAGGCCAGATGCTCGCCCATGCCCCAGTCGAGCGGCTGCTCGCCCGCGCCCATCTTGCGACGGTCGTTGATGACCTTCTCGACGAGCGGGTGAACCTTGAAGTTCGCCGGGATCGTGGTGATGCGCTCGGCCAGACGCTTGAGTTCGTTCAGCGGCACGGCCGTATCGCCGGCATCGGTCCACTTCTTGTTCAGGAACGGCACCCAGTCGACCGCGTACTTGCTCTTGTAGTTCGAGAGCACCGGATCGACGGTGTGGTGGCCGTCGTCCATGGCCTTGCGGTAGGCCGCGACGAAGGCATTGCCTTCTTCGGCCGTAATCACGCCTTGCGTGACGAGCTTCTCGACGTACAGCGCGCGCGTACCCGGGTGTTGGGCAATCTTCTTGTACATCAGCGGCTGCGTGACCGCCGGCGTGTCCTGCTCGTTGTGGCCCAGCTTGCGGTAGCAAACGATGTCCACGACGGCGTCTTTCTTGAACTCCTGGCGGAAATCCAGGGCCAGTTGCATGGCCAGCACGACCGCTTCCGGATCGTCGCCATTCACGTGCAGCACCGGCGCTTCGATCATCTTGACCACGTCCGAGCAGTACGTCGTCGAACGGGCATCACGCGGATCCGACGTGGTGAAACCGATCTGGTTGTTGATGACGATGTGCACCGTGCCGTGCGTGCCGTAACCGCGCGTCTGCGCGAGGTTCAGCGTTTCCATCACAACGCCCTGCCCCGCGAATGCGGCGTCACCGTGAACTTGCACCGGCAGCACGCTGGCCGCGTCGGCTTCGCCACGACGGTCCATACGCGCCTTGGCCGAGCCTTCGACCACCGGGTTCACGATTTCCAGGTGCGACGGGTTGAACGCCAGCGACAAGTGGACCGGGCCACCGCCCGTCGAAACGTCGCTCGAGAAGCCCTTGTGGTATTTCACGTCACCGGCCGGCAGATCGTCGACGTGCTTGCCTTCGAATTCGGCGAACAGGTCCGCCGGCATTTTGCCCAAGGTGTTGACCAGCACGTTCAGACGACCGCGGTGGGCCATGCCGATCACGATTTCCTGCACGCCCTTGGCACCGGCGTGGTGGACGAGTTCGTCCATCGCCACGATGAACGATTCGCCGCCTTCGAGCGAGAAGCGCTTCTGGCCGACGAACTTGGTATGCAGGTAACGCTCGAGGCCTTCAGCGGCGGTCAGGCGTTCGAGAATGTGCTTCTTCTTTTCAGCGGTGAAGTTGGGCGTGGCACGCACCTTCTCCAGACGCTCTTGCCACCAGCGCTTTTGCACCGGGTCGCTGATGTACATGTACTCGGCGCCGATCGAGCCGCAGTACGTGTCGCGCAGCGACTTGAGCAGGTCGCGCAGGCTGGCCTGTTCGAAACCGAAGTACGTGTTCTCGGCCGAGTACACGCTGTCCATGTCCGATTCGGTCAGGTCGTAGAACGCGGGTTCCAGTTCCGGAATGGCCGGGCGCTCCTGACGCTTGAGCGGGTCCAGGTTGGCCCAGCGGGCACCCAGGAAGCGGTAGGCGGCGACGAGCGACTGCACGTGCACCTGCTTGCGGGCCACGGCCAGGTCGGAGGCGCCGGCGTGCGGCACGAAGGCATTGGCCTTGGCGCGCTGGGCGAACGACTCCACGATCGGGGCATGAGCCACGTCGTTGGCGTTGGAACCATCAACAGCGGGAACGTTTTGCAGCGCGTCGAAATACTGGCGCCAGTTGTCCGGCACGGAAGCCGGATTGTCTAGATACGATTCGTACAGTTCTTCAACGTAGGGGGCATTGCCGCCGAAGAGGTACGAGTTCGTTTGGAATTGTTCCATCAAACTCATTTTGCGCTCACCTTTTCTACGAGTGTCTCGAGAAATAGCGGGTTACGAAACCTTCCGCGACACGGCCTGACCGATTAGCGGATTGCGAGAATCAAGTGGTGCTTGGAAGGACCTGATAAATCACGGCGAGGAGCATAGCACGTTTTCCCAGCGCCCACCGACCCGGAAACCCGTCGCACGGGCACTTGCGGCGTAACCGCAGCATGCGTCGCTGGTTCGCGCTGCGCCAGCCCGCTTGCGCCTTATGTCCATATGTGAATTAGATATATAAAAATTAAATTTTATTATTTTAATTTCTAAGAGCCAGCCGATATCGTGTTGAGTATCCCCTTGCCGGTCTGTCTGGGGGCGCTCGACGGGTATGCCCCGCCAAGGCGTCCGTCCAGGTCCGGCCCCTGGAGTCATGAACGACATGCAAGAGACGACACCGCTTTCCGCTCAGCAAGCCCAGATGCTCAGCCAACTGGTCGACGGCCTTTCCGGCGAGCAGCTCGCCTGGGTGCGAGGGTTTCTCGCGGGCATCAATCACTCTGTGCGACACGCCGGTACGCCGGCGACGGTCGCGGCAACGGCCGGGCCTGCCGCCCCGTCGGTGACGATTCTGTATGGCTCGCAGACCGGGCACGCCCAGGAAGTCGCCGAGCTTGCCAAGGCGCGCGCCGTCGCCGCAGGCTTCAAGGTCGATCTGTTCGCGATGGGGGATTACAAGGCCTCGCGCCTGAAGAACGACAAGTTGCTGCTCGTTGCCGTGTCGACACAAGGCGAAGGCGAGCCGCCCGACGACGCGCGCGACTTCTACGATTTCCTGCACGGCGCGAAGGCGCCCCAACTCGAAGGCACCCGCTTCGCGGTCCTCGGCCTGGGCGATTCGAGCTATGAGAAGTTCTGCCAGGCCGGCAAGGACTTCGACGCACGGCTGTCAGCGCTGGGTGCGCAACGACTCGTGCCCCGCGTCGACAGCGACGTCGACTACGACGCGCCGGCCGAGCGCTGGATCGAAGAGGCCGTCGAAGCGCTGTCGCGGGTGGCCGCCCCAGTTGCCGCGGGCAAGAGCGCCGGCGTGACGGAAGGTTTCAGCCTCGCCGCGCTCGCGAGCGGTATCGCACCGGCCACCGCATCGAGCCAATACAGCCGCAAGCACCCGTTCGACGCCGCCGTGATCGAGAACGTCACGCTTTCCGGGCGCGGTTCGTCCAAGGAAGTCCATCACGTCGAACTCTCGCTGGAAGGCTCGGGACTCACGTACGAGCCGGGCGACGCGCTGGGCGTGGTCGCGCAGAACGACGCGGCGCTCGTCGACACGCTGATCGACACGCTGGCCCTCGACCCGCAGGCCACCACGACGACGCAGGACAGCTCGCTGTCGCTGCGCGACGCCTTCCTGCGCGCCTACGACATCACAACGCTCTCGCGCGCGTTCCTCGAAAAATACGCGGCGCTGGCGGAATCCGGCGAACTGAAGGCGCTGCTCGGCGCGGGCAACGAAACGGCACTGCGCGACTATCTCCGTGGCCGCGACGTGATCGACGTCGTGCGCCAGTTCCCGGCCCGCAAGGTGAAGGCGGCCGAGTTCGTCGGCACGCTGCGCACGCTTCAGCCGCGTCTGTACTCGATTGCGTCGAGTCTGGCCGCCAATCCGGGCGCGGTGCACATCACCGTGGGCGCGGTTCGCTACGACAGCCACGGCCGCGCGCGACGCGGCGTGGCATCGACTTACCTCGCCGACATCGCCCGCGAAGGACAGACGGTGCCGGTCTATATCGAAGCGAACCGTAACTTCAAGCTGCCGCAGGATAGCCATGCACCGGTCATCATGATCGGCCCCGGGACCGGCATTGCCCCATTCCGCGCATTCGTCGAGGAACGTCAGGCGCTCGACGCCCCCGGCAAGAACTGGCTCTTCTTCGGCGACCGGAACTTCCGCACCGACTTCCTTTATCAGCGAGAATGGCAACGCTATGTGAAGGACGGTGCGCTCACGAAAATCGACGTCGCGTTTTCGCGCGACACGCAAGACAAGGTCTACGTACAGCACCGCATGCGCGAACAAGGCAAGGAACTGTATGCCTGGTTGCAGGAAGGTGCACACCTGTACGTATGCGGCGATGCCGACGCAATGGCGCGCGACGTGAACACCGCGCTCATCGACATCGTGGCGCAACATGGGGGACTGACGCCGGACGCCGCCGCCGAGTACGTGAAGACGTTGCAGCGCGAAAAGCGTTATCAGCGCGATGTGTACTGATCGCGGATGCCGCGGATTCTGACCGCGTTTCGCCGTCTACCCCGACAAAACCCGCGCGGCACCCCGCGCTGACCGATAGAGCCGAGCACATGACGCAACCCACGCAAGCCGGCGACGCCTCGACGGCGCCGCGCTCCGAAGTCGAGAAGATCAAGGACGCCAGCCACTACCTGCGCGGCACCATCGCCGAAGGTCTGGCCGACCCGCTCACCGGCGCGATCTTCGAGAAGGACGCCCAATTGCTGAAGTTTCACGGCTCCTACATGCAGGATGACCGTGACCTGCGCAGCGAACGGCAAAAGCAGAAACTCGAACCGGCCTACCAGTTCATGATCCGGCTGCGCATGCCGGGCGGCGTGTGCACGCCCGAGCAATGGCTCAAGCTCGACGATCTCGCCCAGAAGTACGGCGGCAACACCATTCGCCTGACCACGCGGCAGACGGTGCAGTATCACAACGTGCTCAAGCACCAGTTGCGCCCCCTCATCAAGGGCATCGATGAAGTCGCGATGACGAGCATTGCCGCATGCGGCGACGTCAATCGCAACACGCTCGTTTCGAACAATCCGCACCATTCGCCCGCCCATGCCGAGGCGCTCGACTGGTGCCTGAAGATCGATCGGCACTTGTTGCCGCAGACCACGGCGTATCGCGAGATCTGGCTGGGCGACAAGCGTCTGGGCGCGGGCAAGGAGGATCATGAGCCGATCTACGGCAAGCACTATTTGCCGCGCAAGTTCAAGATCGCCATCGCGATTCCGCCGAACAACGACGTCGATCTCTACGCCAACGACCTGGGCTTTATCGCCATCGTGGGCGACGACGGCAAGCTCGAAGGCTTCAACGTGACGGTCGGTGGCGGCATGGGCATGACTCACGGCGACGCCGCAACCTACCCGCGCA
The DNA here is from genome assembly GCF_902459625.1 of Pandoraea cepalis. Classification (NCBI taxonomy): domain Bacteria; kingdom Pseudomonadati; phylum Pseudomonadota; class Betaproteobacteria; order Burkholderiales; family Burkholderiaceae; genus Pandoraea; species Pandoraea cepalis. The sequence continues at coordinate 148,241 of NZ_CABPRY010000003.1, read as the reverse complement.
CGGCGACCGTCATCGGCTATACGCCGGCCGATCGCATCGTCGACGTCGCCGAGAAGGTGCTGCTCGTGCAACGCGACTTCGGCGACCGCGGCAATCGCAAGCATGCGCGTCTGAAATACACCCTCGACGACCGTGGCGTGGCGTGGTTCAAGGAAACCCTCAACCGATATCTCGGTTGGAATCTGGCGCCCGAGCGCGCGTTCGCGTTCACGACCAACGGCGATCAGTATGGCTGGCTCAAGGGCGCGGACGATCTTTGGCATCTCACACTCTTCATCCAGAACGGTCGCGTGAAGGATTGGGACGACTACCGCCTGATGACCGGGCTGCGCGAAATCGCGAAGGTGCATCAGGGCGATTACCGCATCACGGGCAACCAGAATCTGATCATTGGCCGCGTGAGCGAAGCCGATAAACCGCAGATCGACGCCCTCGTAAAGGAATACGGCCTGCTTGACGGCAAGCACCAGAGTGCGCTGCGCATCAACTCGATGGCCTGCGTCGGCTTCCCGACGTGTGGTCTGGCGCTGGCCGAGAGCGAACGCGCCCTGCCCGGCCTGGTCACGCGACTCGAGAAAGTGCTCGACGATGCGGGGCTTGCGGGCGAACCGATCACCATTCGCACGACCGGCTGCCCGAACGGCTGCGCCCGTCCGTACATCGCCGAGATCGGCCTGGTCGGCAAATCGGCCGGCAAGTACAACCTGTACCTCGGCGCGGGTTTCCACGGGCAGCGTTTGAACAAGCTTTACAAGGAATCGCTCAACGAAGATCAGATCGTGGCCGAACTCACGCCGCTCTTCGCGCAATACGCGAAGACGCGCGATGCCGGTGAGAAATTCGGTGATTTCCTCGTGCGTCGGGGTGTGGTCAAGGCCGTCGTCGAAGCGCGCGAGGACTTCCACGGCTGAGCGCCGTCATCGCAGCCCCGTTGCAGGCACTCGCCGGCCTTGTCGCCGGCACCAACGAAAACGCCACGGTCTCCCGTGGCGTTTTTTCATGATCGCGCTTGAGCGATCCTCGTCAGACGACCCAACGTCAGTCGTTGCTGCCCGAATACGGCACCATGCAGCGCCTGACCGTCTTTTCGTAGTCGCGCGGCAGGTGGCTGCCTGGAATTTCGAAGTATTGCAAACGTGCACCGAAGCCGCCTTGCATGACGTCGACGTACGGGTTGTAGACCGCTTTGCCGTCGGCGCCCTGCCCGCGATAGACACGCACGCGGTCGGCCCCCTGACGGGCGTACGACGTCGATTCGACGTTCGGCGACAGCTCGCTCCAGCCGTGATAGATACAGTTGAGCACCATGAAGCGATCAGCCCCCGTCCCCTGATCGAGCAGTCGTCCTGCGGCCGGATCAGGCACGCTCATCTGGTTGACCGGGCCACACCCTGCCACTCCCCCGGCCAGCACGGCCACCGCTGCCATCAGCGCCACTCGCTTCATACTTCGCCACCCTCAACTGAGCAAAAGATGGGCAATGTTACCCGGTTCGGCCCACGGCCGCCACGAACACACCCCTTCCATGCCCACGCCGCGCCGCTATCGCCCTGATTGGCGGTGACCGGCCACACCGCTCAGGCCGCCAGGGAAAGGGGCGATGATTCCACGGCATGCAAGGCTGGACGTCTTGCCGCGCCGCTCGCCTGACTTTCGTCGCCCAGTCGGAATCGCGCCATTTCCTCGCGAAGCGTATGCGTCTGATCTTCCAGCGACGCCGCCGCCGCCGCCGCTTGCTCCACCAGCGCGGCATTCTGCTGCGTGACGGCATCCATTTGCGTGACCGCCCGGTTCACCTGCTCGATGCCGCTGCTCTGCTCGTCGGACGCCGCCGAGATCTCCCCCATGATGTCCGTCACGCGCTGCACGGCTTGCAGGATGTCGTTCATCGTGCGCCCGGCTTCGGCCACCAGCGTCGAACCATCGGCCACCTTCTGCGCCGACGTCTCGATGAGTGCCTTGATCTCCCGTGCGGCCGTGGCACTGCGCTGTGCCAGCGTGCGCACCTCGCCCGCCACCACGGCGAAACCGCGGCCCTGCTCGCCGGCACGGGCCGCTTCCACGGCAGCGTTGAGCGCGAGAATGTTGGTCTGGAACGCAATCCCGTCGATCACGCCGATGATGTCCACCACTTGCGACGAACTCGTCGAGATGCCCTGCATCGTGTCGACCACCCGCGCCACCACCTGGCCGCCGCGCGATGCGATATCCGACGCATTGACCGCCAGTTGGCTCGCCTGACGTGCGTTGTCGGCGTTCTGCTTGACCGTGGCCGTCAGTTGCTCCATCGACGAGGCCGTCTCCTCCAGCGAGGCGGCCTGCTCTTCGGTGCGCGCCGACAGGTCGGTATTGCCCGCCGAGATTTCGGCCGTGGCGGTTGCCATCGCATCGCAACTGCGGCGCACGCCGCGAATCGTGTCCGCGAGACGCGACTGCATCGCCTCGAGACCGCGCATGAGCGTCGACATTTCGTCCTTGCCGCGCGCGTGCACCGGATTGTCGAGTTGTCCTGCCGAAATGTGCTCGAAATGCGCCAGCGCTTCGCCAAGCGGGCGCATGATCGCGCCGCGCAGCGAGAAGTAGCAGGCGATGGCCATGAGCACGCCCAGCGCCGTTGCGCCGATGCTCAGCCAGCGGAATGCCTCCAGCTCCGCCATCGACGATTCGTACGTGTCGTGCCCGAGCTTCAGCTTGTACGCGGCCAGCGCGTCGCTGGCCTTCGTAAGCTCGGCGTAACGCTTGGGCAGCACGTTCATCGTGATCTCGTCCATGGCCGTGCGATCGCGCGCGTCGATGGCGGTGAGCATCGGATTCATGCCCTGCTCGAAGAAGGTGGCGCGCCGGGCGGCGACCTCGTCGGCCATCCGCTGTTCCTCGGGGCCGCGCGGCAGCGCCTGGTAGGCGGCCCATGCCGTATTCGCGTCCTTGATCATGCCGCGTGCGCGTTTGGCAATCTTGTCGCCATCCGGCGATTCCGGATGCAGCACTACGCGATCGAGAATGGCGCGGGTGCGCGCAAGCGTGGCGTTGTCTTTGCCGAGCGCCACCGTGGCGGCGAGGTGGTTGGCGTACGTCTCGCGAAGCGCGTTGCCCGTGCGCGTCATGCCCGCAATGCCGAGCGCGCCCAACAGAATCAGTAACGCCGCCAACAGCGCCATCGTGATGCCGAGGCGCGCCTTAATGGAAAAGCTACGCAACATACTGTCGTCTCCGTCTTGTGTCGTGGGTTCGGGTCCCTGTACGGCCTCTGTCGGGCCGGTATTATTTATGTCATCGGCGTGGCAAGCACCCGACTTGAGCGTCCTGCGGGTATACGAGCCTCTTTCCGAGCCTTTCGCGCGCCAAGCCGATGACGTGGGAACCGGGCATGATCCTATTACATTTTTTATATATTCATTCGATATATTCGAATCATGATCGAAGGACTCGAAAAGCTTTTGGCGGCCGGCAAAGACAATGCGCTGTTGCGTTTCGGGCTCGGCAAGGCCTATCTCGATGCGCAGAACTTCCCGGTCGCTGCCGATCACCTGACCCACTGCGTGGCGTTCGATCCGGCCTATACGGCCGCGTGGAAGCTGTTGGGGAAAGCGCGACACGGCGCGGGCGATCGCGAGGGTGCGCGCGACGCGTGGACGCGTGGCATCGCCGCCGCGCAGGCGCACGGGGACCGTCAGGCGGAAAAGGAAATGACGGTCTTTCTCAAACGGTTGGGTTGACGTTGTATCGCCCGCCCGATGTCACACATCGGGCGAGTCCCCGGTTAGCGTGGTATGGTGCGGCCTGGCGGGTGAGCGGTGCGCTGGATGCGCCGGCCCCGCACAGGATCGCCGAAGCGCACCGTGGTGTCGTTGGCGAGTGGGTGAGCGCCCGAAACGCGCGTGTTCGCGCCGGGCGTGGCATACTGCTCCGATTTCGCCGCGCGGCGGGGATCCACGCAGCGCTAGGCCGGCTGGCCTGTTCCCATCCTGCAATTTTCGTTGGGTATGTCCTTGAAGCATTGTTTGCCGCCTCGTGCGCCGTCTCATTCGGCGCCTCCCAAGTCCCCCGTCGTAACGTCCCAGGCGTCGTCCGCACTCTGCGCCTCGCAGCTCGCCCCAGGTCGTCAACGCGGTTTCGGTACCCTCGCCGCCATCTTTGCCACGTTGGTAGGCTTGGCGGTCGTGGGCGCGCTGCTCGTCGGCTATGCGCTGATCGTCATGCGCCCGAACCTGCCGCCGCTGGACGTCATCACCGATTACCGGCCCAAGGTACCGCTGCGGGTCTATACGGCCGATAACGTGCTGATCGGTGAGTTTGGCGAAGAGCGCCGCAGTCTGGTCACTATCGATCAGATTCCGGACGTCATGAAGAAGGCCGTGCTCGCGATCGAGGACTATCGGTTCTACGATCACGGCGGCGTCGACTTCATCGGCATTCTGCGTGCCGGTGTTTCAGACGTGCTGCACGGCGGAGCCGCGCAGGGCGCCAGTACGATCACGATGCAGGTCGCACGCAACTTCTTCCTCTCGCGCGAGAAGACGGCCACGCGCAAGATCTATGAAATGCTGCTGGCGTACAAGATCGAGTCGGCGTTGTCCAAGGACAAGATTCTCGAGTTGTACATGAACCAGATCTATCTGGGTCAACGCGCCTATGGCTTCGCGAGCGCTGCACGCATCTACTTCGGCAAGGATCTGAAGGACATCACGCTCGGCGAGGCCGCCATGCTGGCCGGCCTGCCCAAGGCGCCTTCGGCCTACAACCCGATCGTCAATCCGAAACGCGCGAAGATTCGTCAGGAATACATTCTCAAGCGCATGCTCGATCTGGGCTACATTTCGCGCAGTCAGTACGAAGACGCCCTGCATGAGCCGATCCGCACGCGCACGTCCGGCAACGAGTACAACGTGCATGCCGAGTACGTCGCCGAAATGGTGCGGCAGGCCGTGTACGACGAATACAAGGAAGACACCTACACCCGCGGCCTGACCGTCATCACGACACTCGACTCGAAGAAACAGCAGGCCGCGTACGAAGCCGTGCGCATGGGCGTGCTCGACTACGAGCGCCGTCATGCGTATCGGGGCCCCGAGGGCTTCGTTGAGTTGCCCGCCGCGATGCCCGATCGTCAGCAGGCGATCGAAGACACACTGCTCGAACATCCCGACAACGGCGATCTGGTCGCAGCCGTGGTGGTGGCCGCCAGCACGTCTCAGGTCACGGCCGTGCCGCTCTCGGGCGACCCCGTGGTCGTCAACGGCGACGGCATCGGCTTTGCCGCGTCGGCGCTCTCGGCGAAGGCCAGCGAAAAGATCCGCATCCGTCCGGGCGCGATCATCCGTGTGATGAAAGATGCACGCGGCAAGTGGCGCATCGCACAGTTGCCGGAAGTGCAAGGCTCGCTCGTCTCGCTCTCGCCGGACGACGGCGCCATCCGCGCGCTGGTGGGCGGCTTCGACTTCAATCAGAGCAAGTTCAACCGGGCAACGCAGGCATGGCGTCAGCCGGGCTCGACGTTCAAGCCGGTGGTGTACTCGGCAGCCATCGAGAAAGGCGTGAGCCCGGCGACGATGGTGATGGACGGCCCGCTCAACCTGCCCCCCGCGCAGACCGGCGGCCAGGCGTGGGATCCGCATGACGACGACGCTTTCAGCGGCCCGATGACGGTGCGCGAAGGGCTGCAGCGCTCGAAGAACCTCGTGGCGATTCGTCTGCTGCAGTTTGCCGGCACGCAATACACGCAGGATTACGCCACGCGCTTCGGTTTCGACGCCGACAAGGTGCCGCCGTATCTGCCGATGGCGCTGGGCGCCGGGCAGACCACGCCGCTGCAACTGGCTGGCGCCTACGCGGTGTTCGCGAACGGCGGCTATCGCGTCGCCCCGTACCTGATCAGCGAGATTCGCGACGCCCGCGGCAACTTGCTCAACAAGGCCACGCCGGTGGTCGCCGGGGTGAACGCCGCCCGCGCGATTTCGGCGCCGAACGCTTACATCATGAACAGCCTGCTGCAATCGGTGGCGCAACGCGGCACCGGCGCGGGCACGAACGTGCTCAAGCGCACCGACCTGGCCGGCAAGACCGGCACGACCAACGATGCCCTCGACGGCTGGTTCGCCGGTTACCAGCATTCGCTCGTTGCCGTGGCATGGCTCGGCTTTGACCAACCCAAGACGCTCGGTAGCCGCGAATTCGGCGCGCAACTGGCGTTGCCGGTGTGGACCAAGTACATGGGCGTGGCGCTCAACGGCGTGCCTGAGCAACAAATGGCGATGCCCGAAGGAGTCAGCGTCGTGAACGGCGAGCTGTATGAGTCCAGCAAATTGCCGGGTAACGGGTTTGTCGCGAGCATCGGGATCGACGACAGCAGCAGCGGATTCTCGTTGCCGTTCTTCGGGAGCAATTCGCCCTCGCCTGCCGCCCCGCCGCCCGCCGAGGGTCAGCCCCCGTCGCCGGGCGGTGTCGACGCCCGCGAGAAAGCGCGCATCCTCGACATGTTCAAGCACCCATGACGCTTGGCCCGATGTCAGCCCGCGCAAGCGGCTGACGTGAGCCCGCACCGCCACACAATACGCGGCCACCCAACGGGTGGCCGTTTTTCACTGTCGAGCCACTTTCCGGCCTCAAGCGCAAGAACGTACAAGCGGGCGGCCCGGCATAGCGGCTATGCTCACGCCTTTCCCGTATTCTTCTTCAACCTTTTACCTTCAGGAAAGCGCCTCCATGCTGGCTCCGACCCGTGCGGCTAGTTTTGCCGCAGGTGCCCGTGACACCCTGCCGATGATCGTCGGCGCGGCCCCGTTCGGCTTGATCTTCGGTGCGCTGGTGGCCACCACGCCGCTGGCGACATGGCACGGACAGCTCATGTCGCTCACCGTTTTCGCCGGATCCAGTCAGTTCATCGCCGCCGGCCTTTTCGCGACGGGCGTGGGCTATCTCGTGCTGTGGGCAACGACGTTGATCGTGAATCTGCGACACATGCTGTACGCGGCCAACCTGTTGCCGCATGTGGGGCATTTGAATTTGCGGTGGCGCGCCCTGCTGGGATTCCTGCTGACGGACGAGACGTTCGCGGTGACCAGTAGTCATTTCCATCGCCACCCCGACGATCCGATGGGCCACTGGTACTTCCTGGGCTCAGGTCTGTCGATGTACATGAATTGGCAAGTGTGGACGCTTGCCGGATTGCTGTTCGGCGCCGCGTTTCCGCGACTGCAAACGCTGGGCCTCGACTTCGCGATGGTCGCCACGTTCATCGCGATCATCGTGCCGCAGATGGCCCGCATGCCGTGGGCCGTCGCGACGATCGTCGCCGGGGTGGCCGCGTACCTGTGTCACGGTTTGCCGTACAAGCTCGGCTTGCTCGTGGCCGTGGCGCTCGGCATTGCGTCCGGCATGATCGCGCTGCATGCAAAGCGTCGCGGGGGTGCGCAATGAATTATGTCGTGGCGATTGGCGGCATGGCCGCCGTCACGTTTGCCGTCAAGGCGGGGATCTTCCTGCTGGGCGACCGCGTGCGGTTTCCCGCGTGGCTGCGCGAGGCGTTGTCGTTCGTCCCTGTGACGGTACTCACGGCAATCATTGTGCCGATGACGCTCGCGCCGCATGGTAGCGGTCTCGAGCTGACGTGGCGTAATCCGCAACTCGTCGCAGCCCTCGTGGCCATCGCCGTCTGTGCCGCGACGCGTCACCAGTTGCTCACCATCGGCGCCGGGCTGGCCATCTTTTTTACGTGGCAGCTAGGGGTATTGGGCTGACCAGGCACCGCTCGTGTCATTCGCATCGTCCATGAAAAAAGCGCCTCGCATGAGGCGCTTTTTTGTGTACCCGCGCACTGTCCGTCAGGCGGTGGCAGCCCCTAGCGTGCCTGCCAGGTAATCGGCGACGAATGCATCGAAGTCGCCGACCTGCGTGCGTTCCAGTTCGGCTTGGGCATCGAGCGACTTCCGGGCCAGTGTTTCGAAGTGCTCGACAACGCGCGCATCGAGCGGCATGTCGCGCAGCGTCTGCGCATGACGCTGGCTCTGCGCGAGCGCGAACGCCTGGAACGCGCCGCCCGACGTACCGCGCAGTGGTTCGAGCGCGGCCATCACACGCGCGGACGGCGTGAGCGACACATCCTGCACCTTGGCACGTTGCAGCGCCATCGTATGGGCGTAATGCGCTCCGCCACGCTGCAGGTCGAAGGCGGCCGCCGTCCGGTCGATGCGATCGAGCAATGTCTCGGCCCAATCGAACAGCGTGATCGCTTCGCCACCGCGATGCAGCACGAGGCCCGGCTTGCGGCCCTCCTTGACCACGTGAGCGAAGTTGTCGCGATTCTCGCGGTTCTCGGCGTCCGAACACGATGGGCTGTCGTCGAGCGCGCAGAACAGCAGGAAGGCGTCGATGAAGCGGGCCGTGTCGACGTCGATACCGACCGGCTGGAAGGGATCGATGTCGATACAACGCACTTCCACGTATTGCACGCCGCGACGCGCGAGGGCCTGCACCGGGCGCTCGCCGCTATACGTCACCCGCTTGGGTCGGATCGTGGCGTAGAACTCGTTCTCGATTTGCAGGAGATTCGTCGAGAGCTGAATCCATTCGCCATCGCGTTGGGTGCCGAGTGCCTCGTAGGCGGGATGCGGCTGGCTGACGGCTTGCGTGAGCGCGTCGATATAGCTGGGCAGGCAGTCGTAACAGGGCGAGACTTCGGACTGCGCGCTGTTCTGGTAGCCCAGATCGCTCATGCGCAAGCTGGTTGCATAGGGCAGACCGAGCGTGCCTTCGTCGAAAGCGTCGAGGCCGTGCTCGCGTCCGCGCAGGAATTCGGCGTGCAGCACCGGCGACGCACCGAACAGGTACATCAGCAGCCAGCTATAGCGACGGAAATTGCGAATGAGCGCGACATAGCGCGCCGACTGATAATCGCGTGCGGACTGCGTTGCGCCTTCGTGCTCGCGCAACAATGTCCACAACGGTTCGGCCAGCGAAAAATTGTAGTGAATGCCTGCGATGCACTGCATCGGCTTGCCATAGCGCAGCGCGAGGCCGCGGCGATAGACATGCTTGAGCTTGCCGATGTGCGACGTGCCGTAGTCGGCGATCGGGATCACCGCTTCCGGCGGCAGCGCGGGCGGCATCGAATCGCTCCATAGCAATTCCGTGCCGAGCTTGCGGTAGGCGAACTGATGAATTTCGTCCAGGCGGGCGATGACGTCGGCCGCATCGCGCTGCGGCGGCGTGATGAACTCGAGCAGCGATTCCGAATAATCGGTGGTGATCTCTTCGTTGGTCAGTGCCGAGCCGAGCGCGCGTGGATGGGGCGTCAGCGCGAGCGCGCCGTTGTCTTCGACGCGCAGGGTTTCCCGTTCGATGCCCGACAGACCTTCGCCGAGCAGCGCGAGGTGATCGGGCTGCATGATGAGCGCCAGACGCCGGTCAAGCGGCGCGTGGGCGGCATGCGGCCCGGTGTGTGCAGTGTGTTCGTGTTGACGATTCTGTTTTTCCAACTTCCATCCCTCTGGACTGGCGCGATGCTTTGGCACGGCGTGAATTTGGCCTGAGCATAACTGAAAACGCCAAAGCGCGCCGGACGCCACCTCGGCCCGACATCGCAGCCTCAGCGCCTGCCTGAGCCCGCCTGCGCGAATGCCGCATTGGCGTTCCAGCATGGCACATCGATACTGACGCCATGATGAATACTCAACACCTCACCGACCTCATCCCCCTACTCTTCCTGGGGCTTGCCACCTTTGTGCTCGCTGGCTTCGTCAAAGGCGTGATCGGGCTGGGCCTGCCCACGGTGGCCGTGGGGCTGCTCGGATTGGCGATGCCGACGGCGCAGGCCGCAGCGCTCCTCATCGTGCCGTCGCTCGTGACGAATGTGTGGCAATTGCTGGCGGGGCCGCGCTTTGCCGCGCTAGCCGGGCGTCTGTGGCCGATGCTGGTCGGCATCTGCGTCGGCACATGGGCGGGTGGCGGATGGCTGGCCAACGGCGGCAACGTTGCGGGCATGGCGTTGGGCATCGCGCTTCTCGCTTATGCGGCATTGGGGCTGGCGGCGGTGCGGCTGCTCGTGCCCAAGCGTTGGTCCGCCGCGCGCGTGAGCGCTCTCGGCGCGGGCATGGGTGTGGTGACCGGCCTGGTCACGGCGGCGACCGGGGTGTTCGTCATTCCCGCGGTGCCGTTCCTCCAGGCGCTTGATCTAGAGCGCGACGACCTCGTGCAGGCGCTCGGCCTGTCGTTCACCGTGTCGACGGTGGCGCTTGCCGCCGGGCTGGCGCGCGACGGCATCTTCCACGGCCATGCGATGGGCGTGTCGCTGCTGGCGGTGGCGCCCGCGCTGGGCGGGATGTACTTCGGGCAGTGGGTGCGAGGGCGCGTCAGTGCGCCCGTCTTCCGCCGGTGCTTTTTCGTGGGTCTAGCCATGCTCGGTGCCGAACTGGTGATTCAGCACCTGCGCTAAGCGCAACGGTCGGCGCGGCCCTCGCGGGGGCGCGCTGGTCGGGGCCACACGGCATCATCTGAGATCGCTGAAATCGACGTCCCAGAACTCCATCGCGCGGCGGCTATCCAGATCGCGCTCCGCTTCCGTGCGCCGCAGTTCGACGCGGCGAATCTTGCCGGAGATGGTTTTCGGCAGATCGCAGAATTCGATGCGTCGGATACGTTTATAAGGCGCGAGGTGATCGCGGCAGAAGCGCAGGATGTCGAGGGCGAGTTTGTCGTCGGCGTGAAAACCGGCGCGCAGGGTGATGAAGGCCTTCGGCACGGCGAGCCGCACCGGATCGGGACTCGGCACCACGCCGGCTTCGGCGACGGCCGGGTGCTTGATAAGTTCGCTTTCCAGCTCGAACGGGCTGATGCGATAGTCGGACGCCTTGAAGACATCGTCCGCGCGACCGATGTACGTGAAGTAGCCGTGCTCGTCGCGCATCGCCACGTCGCCCGTGTGGTAGTAGCCGTCGCGCATGGCGTCGGCGGTCTTCTCGCTGTCGTCCTCGTAGCCTTGCATCAAACCCGTCGGGCGTGACGACAACACGAGCGCGATTTCGCCTTCGTCGGCTTCGGCGCCGTCGTGATCGAGCAGTACGACGCGATAGCCTGGCATGGGGCGCCCCATCGACCCCGCCTTGACGGGCTGCCCCGGCGAGTTGCCGATCTGGCAACAGGTTTCGGTCTGACCATAGCCGTCGCGAATCGTGATGTGCCAGGCGCGTTTGACCTGGTCGATCACTTCGGGATTGAGCGGCTCGCCCGCGCCGATCAGTTCACGGAATTTCACCGCGTGGCGCTTGAGATCTTCCTGAATCATCATGCGCCAGACGGTGGGCGGCGCGCACAACGTCGTGACGCCGCAACGCGTGGCCGTCTCCAGCGCGGCACGCGCATCGAAGCGCGAGAAGTTGTAGACGAAGATGGTGGCCCCCGCGTTCCACGGCGCGAAAAAGCAGCTCCACGCGTGTTTCGCCCAGCCTGGCGAGCTGATGTTCCAGTGGATATCGCCGGGTTGTAGACCAAGCCAGTACATCGTGGCGAGATGACCGACCGGATAGCTCTGGTGCGTGTGCAGCACGAGCTTCGGGCGCGACGTGGTCCCGGACGTGAAGTAGAGCAGCAATGGATCGATCGCGAGCGTGGCACCGTCGGGGGTGAATCGGTCTGAGGCTTGATAGGCGGGCGCGAGGGGCGTCCACCCTTCGGGCGGGTTGTCGCCGACGGCGATGCGCCGATAGTCGCCGGGCAAGGCGGCGAACTTGACGGCATCGCGCGCGGTGGTGACGACGTGGCGCACGCGGCCGCGTTCGAGCCGGTCGGCGAGGTCGCCGGCGGCGAGCAAGGTGGTCGCGGGAATCATGACGGCGCCGAGCTTCATGCAGGCGAGCATGAGGTCCCAGAGTTCGACCTGATTAGGCAGCATGAGCAATACGCGGTCACCGCGCGACACGCCTTGCTCGCGCAGGAAGTTGGCGACGCGATTCGAGCGTAGGGACATCTCGGCGAATGACAGCCGCGCCTCGCGTCCGTCTTCCTCGACGACCCAGAGGGCCGCACGGTCGTTGCCCTGGGCTTGCGGGTCGAAGAAATCCAGCGCCCAGTTGAAATGCGAGAGGACGGGCCAACGGAAATCACGGTACGCCACGTCGTAGTGGGCACGCTGGGCGAGCAGCAGATCGCGCGCGGCCTCGAATCCCAGGTTTTGCGGCATCGCTTGTCTCCGAGACCTGTCGGGCAGGATTAGGCAGAATTCCATTATCGTGAGGCCCTCCGAATGCAACATTCGGGATAACCATCATGGGGTTTCGCCAATCCTTGATATCGCGCCGTGAGTGACGGACGCAAAAAATATGCGTCCGATACGCACGTCCTCTTTCATTCTCGCGGAAAGCTCTGCTATACTCGCATTCTTTCGAGCAATGCATCTAGACGACGCATTTCTCACGGGGCGTAGCGCAGCCTGGTAGCGTACCTGCATGGGGTGCAGGTGGTCGGAGGTTCAAATCCTCTCGCCCCGACCAGAATAGAACCCGCACAGTCTTTGGCTGTGCGGGTTTTTTGTTGGGCTCGTATTGTCCATGCCGAGCGAAAATGCGTCATCTATCCGACAGCGTTTTCATCGCCCCCTGATGTCTGCCCACCGCTCGACGACGCTCAGCGCGGCATTCTTCTCTCCTAAAGATCAAGCGTCAGCGACTCGCCATTGCAGCCCGACACGCATACGGTCATCACCGCCTTGCTCGCACGCTCACTCGCACTCAACACCGTGTCCCGATGGTCCGGCTCGCCAGAGAGCACACGCGTCTTGCACGCGCCGCACACGCCTTGCTTGCAACCGTGCTGGACTTCGATGCCAGCATCGAGAAGCGTTTGCAGCAGCGTGTTGCCGGGGGCGACCTCGAGACTGCGTCCCGAGCGCTTCAGCTCGACCCTGTAAGGCGACGTCGACTGCGCAAGCGCACCCCGCGCGACGAATCGCTCAAGGTGCACCTGCGTAAGCCCGAGCGCGTTGCTGAGGCGCTCGAAATCGTCGAGCATCGCGGTCGGCCCGCAGGCATAGAAATGCGCGTCGCCGCGCCGGGACGCAAGAAATTGTGCGAGATCCACACGCTCATCCTGCTCGTCATCGAAATGCCACTTGACCTGGATTCCGAGCGAGTCGATCTCTTCGACGAATGCCGCCTCGCGACGCGAACGCGCACAGTAAAGTAACTCGATCGAATGTCCGAGACCGCACAGTCGCCGAGCCATCGACAGAATCGGCGTGATACCGATTCCCCCCGCAATCAGCACGGTATGGAGCGCGTCTTCGTGCAATCGAAAATTGTTGCGGGGCCTCGATATTTCGATCTCCGCGCCAACCCGCAACTGTTCGTGCACATAACGAGATCCACCGCGGCTGTCTTCGACCTTGAGCACACCGATCACATATCTGTCGTTGTCTTCTGCGGCGTTGCACAGCGAATAGCTGCGCATCATCCCATTGGGCAGATAAAGATCAATGTGCGAACCGGCGTCGAAGGCCGGGAACATCGAGCCTCGCGGCGGTCGTAACTCAATGCTGATAACGCGCTGCGCCTCATGGCGAATTGCTTGGACCGTCGCTCGCAATTTCGCCGTTTCGGGCTTTTTGCGCACGCGCGGCGGATGGTAGACCACGAGCATCTCCAACGTCGAATTGCCGAGATTGCGAAACGAATGCGGCACGCCCGCAGAAATCGGACTCACCGAGCCCGCCGTCACCGCCTTTACCTCTTCACCGACGGTGACTTCGCCGTGCCCGGACAACACGTAGAACAGATGCGCGTGCGGCTCGACGTGCGTCGGTGAGAATCCGCCGGGGCCAATCGACGTCAGCTCGATGCTGTATGCGTCGCCGGCATACATCGTGTCGGTTATGGCCTTATACCCGGACCGGTTGATAAACAATCCGGTCAGCGGAACCCACGGTACATCATCCACATGCCACGTGACCGGCGCTTGCATGGTCGTCGCGCCGGACGGCGGGCTTTCGCGCATGGCGACACTCATTTTTTCTCCTCCAGAATGGGCTCGTGCTGTTCAATGCACCTGAGCCTTGATTCAGAACGACTGAACTCCGCGCGCGTATCGAGCGAAGCACATGCGGGGTGTAGGAACGTGGCTATACTCGATTCGTTCCAGCATCCCTATACGGATACTAGATATCGCAACGATCATTGATCAAGATTGATTTTCAGAATCGACATGAAGAAGCAAAACGACTTTCTGACCCGAGAAGAGGCCCTTGCGGTGCTTGGCGTCAAGGTGGCCACACTTTATTCGTATGTAAGCCGTGGGTTGATTCGCAGTGTCCCGGTCGCCGGCACAAAGCGCCACCTTTACGCGAGCGACGATGTGCAACGTTTCGCGGCACGCGGACGCGGCAGGCTGCCGCGCTCCGTCACGGCCGGAACGTCGATGCGCTGGGGAGAACCTGTCGTTGCCTCATCGATTACCTTTATCGACGAGCGCGGCCCCGTCTATCGCAACCGCCGCGCGCTCGATTTGGCACAGGCGGGCGCGCCGTTCGAGGTCGTTACGCATTTTCTGATCACGGGGGTGTGGCAGGATACGCAGGCCGACTGGCCGCTCGCCGAGATACCTCCCGACACGGCCGCATTGCTTGCGTCGCACGCAAAGTCGGTGACTCCCGACGACATCGGCAATTTGATGGCCATGGTCGCCCTGTCGCTCGGCATGCGCGCAAGGGATCGGGCCGAGATGGCCGATGGCACCACGGTACAGATGGCGCGCACCATGCTTCACGCCTTCACCGGTTGCCTGGGCTTTCTTTCGACGCGCGGACGATACTGCGCGCGCAAGCCGGGCGAGTCGCTTGCCGCATGGGCACTGCGTGCGAGCGGCGCGCCGACGACGCCAAACGCCGTGCAAGCGTTCAATGCTGCACTCGTTGTCGTCGCCGACCACGAACTCGCGCCCGCCACGTTCGCGGCGCGTGTCGCGGCCTCGATAGACGCAGGTCTTTGCAACTGCATCGCCGCAGCCATCAGCGCACATGTAGGCTATTCGACGGGGGCCGTTACTGATCGCGTAGAAACCCAACTATTCGACGAGCCACACGGCGGCGTGTCGAACGCCCGCCTGGAACTCGCGCGCACTCGCGGCGCGAGCCTGTTCGGCTTCAATCACCCGCTCTATCCGAAGGGCGACCCGCGCGCCGAATGGATCCTCTCATTGGCGAGTCAGTGCGGGGATAACGAACCGGCCTTGCGCAAGACGCTTAGGTGCCTCGAACGGCTACGCGACGAGGACGGTATGACACCAGGACTTGCTCTGGCGTTGGTGCCGCTGACACGCGCGCTCCAAATGCCGCCCGGAAGTGCCACGGCATTGTGGATTCTCGGCCGCACGGCTGGCTGGTGCGCGCATGTCGTCGAACAACGCATGCAGTCCTTCATGCTGCGCCCACGCGCGAAGTACATTGCTGCAGCCCCCAACGGCGGCTGAGCACTGAGCCGAGTGCGCTCCGGCCAGACCTGCGACCCTCAGGCCGACAGACGCTCGAGTAGCGTGCGGGGACGCGAGGCGCGACCCACTGCCGCCTGGGCGGCCTCATGCCAGCGTGCCGTGGGCACGTCCGACGGCGAGAGCAGGCTATCGAAGCCGCACGCCCACAACATCGCCAGTTGATCGGGCAACAACGGACCCGCCGCGCGAATCGCGCCTTCGAAATGCCACTTGTCACGCAGCAGTTTCGCGAGCGTAAAACCGCGCCCGTCGCGGGTCTTAGGGAACTCGATCACGATGAGGTCCAGCTGCGGCAACAGCGGCGCAATACTTGCCGCATCGTCGTGCCCCTGCACCCGGATGCCGGCCGGCGCCACGCCCTTCTCGTTCGCGGCAAGCCAGGCGTCGAGCGGCAACACGTCCTTGTTGCCCGGCTGCGCTGCCGTGGCCGACGCATCGGCGCCGTGATAAGTCCAGACGTCTGCCGCCGGCAACCCGTTTCGATCAATCAACATGCAAAGCTCCCTTGAATGCTTCCGCTCCGACGCGTCCGAGCGTATCGATGAAGCGCTCGCCCTCGTTTCGCAGCGAGAGATATCGTCCGAGAATGTTCTCGATCACCTGCGGCACGTCCTCATAGCTGACGCCCGGGCCAAGAATCTTGCCGACGGCTGCATTCTCGTCGGCCGAGCCGCCCAGCGTGATCTGATAGTTTTCCTTGCCCGCCTTGTCGACACCGAGAATGCCGATGTGCGCGACGTGGTGATGCGCGCAAGCGTTGATGCAGCCGGACACATTAAGCGTCACCGGCCCGATATCGCGTTGCTGCGCCTCGGAGAACCGCAGCGCAATGCGTTGCGCCACCGGCACCGAACGCGCATTGGCGAGCGCGCAATAATCCAGGCCCGGGCAAGCGATCGCATCCGAAATCAGGCCGATGTTGGCCGTCGCCAGACCGGCCGCCTTCAGGCGCGACCACAGCACATACAGTTCGTCGCGCTTGACGTGCGGCAGCACCAGGTTCTGCTCGTGCGTCACGCGCAGCTCGTTGAACGAATACTGCTCAGCCAGATCGGCCAGCACCAGCATCTCCTGCGCGCTGGCGTCGCCCGGAATGCCACCGGCCGGCTTGAGCGAGACAACCGCGCTGATATAGCCGGGCACCTTGTGCTCGTGCGTGCAGGTATCGACCCAGTGACGGAACTCGATATCGCGCTCGTACGATTGCGCGAACGCCGTCGACTCGCTCGGCAGCGTCTCGAACTCGGGCACGATGAAACGCTCGCGAATCCCCTCGATCACGGCATCGCCTAACGGCCGATGCGTGAGCGCAATGCGCGCGAACTCTTCCTCGATCATCTCGATGAACTTCGCGGGCTGCATCTCCTTGATGAGGATCTTGATGCGCGCCTTGTAGATGTTGTCACGTCGACCCAGCGCGTTGTACACCCGCAGAATCGCTTCGACGAAGCGCAGCAGATCCGCTTCGGGCAGCCACTCGCGCACGAGCGTGCCGACAATCGGCGTGCGTCCCAGGCCACCACCCGCATAAATCTGGAACCCCACTTCGCCACGCTCGTTGGTGCGCGCCAGAATGCCGATGTCGTGAAAGCGCACCGCGGCACGGTCGGCCTGGCCGCCCGTGATCGCAATCTTGAACTTGCGCGGCAGATAGGTGAATTCGGGATGGTCGGTCGACCATTGACGCAAGATCTCGGCATACACACGCGGATCGAGAACTTCGTCCTTCGCGGCACCAGCGAACTGGTCGGTGGTCACGTTACGGATGCAGTTGCCGCTCGTCTGAATGGCGTGCAAGTCCACGTCGGCAAGCGCCGACAGGATCTCGGGCGAGTCCGAGAGCGTCGGCCAGTTGAACTGAAGGTTCTGGCGCGTGGTGAAGTGGCCGTAGCCCTTGTCGTAGCGGGTCGCCACATAGGCGAGCTGGCGCATCTGAATGCCGCTCAGCGTTCCGTACGGAATGGCAACGCGCAACATGTAGCCGTGCAGTTGCAGGTACAGACCGTTCATCAGGCGATAGACCTTGAAATCGTCTTCGCTGAGCTCGCCGGACAGGCGGCGCGCCACCTTCTGACCGAACTCCTTGGCGCGGTCCTTGAGGAACTCGCGCTCCGACGGGTCGTAGCGATAGATGCCGGCGTGCTCCGGGGCAACGGTCAATGCCGGCGCGTGCGCCAGTGCCGCAGGCTCGGCGCCTTGCTCGGCCTGCTTGCCCAAATCTTCGCGCACCGATGGCCCGCGCGAGCGCAGTTGCTCCCGGAAATCTTCCGGCACCGGGCCGGCGTCGCTCAGTTGCGCCGGGCGCGGCATGGGATCGACGATCAGATTGGCGGCCAGCGCGCTTTTCGCAGCCGCTTGCGCCGGCTCGAGTTCCTGCGCGTCGAACACATGCGCCTGCGTCAGGTCATCCACCCAGTTGTGTTGCTTGTCCAGCCAAACGACCAGGCCGTCTTGCAGCCGGTTTGCCGAAATCAGATTGCCTGCATTCATTCAACGCTCTCAATGCTTGTCATCATTTGGTCGCAACTCGCGATTCGACCCGCAGGCTATCAAGACGCGCGCGAAGATACGACCATTTACTAGTTATGTAGACATTACGGGATGTTGTTTGGACCCGGCCGCCCCGCCGGACCGGACCGGGCCGACGACAGCCCGTCGAGGCATGCACGGCCCCCAAGGGCCGGGGGCGATCGAATGACTTCAAAAATACACTGTATTTTTATACAGTACTCATGCTACATTTCCGATCATGCCATTTCATCGTGAGTGACCCCATGAGCGACGCCAAATCCATCAAGTTCATCGTCGTGCCCTATCGCAAGAACAAAGACGGCGTCTTGCAGCCCGGCGAGTTGCGCCAGGCGAGCACCGAATTCGGCGCCGTGCGCATCGCGCAATCGATGGCCTCCGGCTTCGCGGGCATCGCCGCCTACGAAGTGCTGGTCGACGAGGAAGACGGCACGATGGACGCACCGCGCGTGCTTTTCCAGGACGGGGCCATTCCCGCCATGGCCGACTGAGCGCTGACCGGCGTCAGGGTTCGTCGGCGCAGGGATCAGTGGGGGCTTCGTGCGAGGTCGTCGAGCAGCGGCACGATGGCGAGCACGACCAATATCCCTGCGAGCGGAACCGTCGCGACGAAGCCCAGGTGCTTGAAACCCAGCGCCCCCGCCAACCCACCCAGGAAGAACATGCCCAGCAACGCGCACAACAAACGCAGCTTCTGACGATCCCCCGCCACGCGCGGCAGATGGCGCGCCACCCCGGGCCGATTCCAGTAGCTCATTTTGCCCAGTTCGATGCCGATGTCCGTGACCAGACCGGTCACGTGCGTCGTGCGAATCTCCGCCCGGGAGATCTTGGTGATAATGGCATTCTGCAGGCCCATCACGTAACACAGCAACGCGACAGTGCCCGGCACGTATAACAGCCGATGGTTTTCAAGATTGGCGCCCATCACGCCGAACGCCAGCAGGAGCACCGCTTCGAACATCAGCGGTGCCGCATATTCGCTGTGCGTCTGATGGCGCCGCCCCCAGTGAATGAGAACGGATGAGGTCGCGGCACCAAACAGGAACGCCAACAAGGCGCTGAATCCGGCCAACACGAGCACGAGCTGCCCGAGCGCCAGATTGTCGGAGAGCGAGGCGACAATGCCCGACATGTGCGACGTGTACTGACCGACGGCAAGAAAACCACCCGCATTGGCTCCTCCCGCCACGAAGGCAAGCGAGCAGCCCAGACGCCGGTTCGCGGCATCGGTGCGCACCGGCTGGGTGAATCCACGTAGAAATTTGATCGGCATGACGCGTGAGTCTCAGGCTTCGCACATGCGGTATTCTAATGCGCGCTGACGCAGCGTCCACGCCAATATCGCGCGCCAACGCGCAGCCTGTATGACGGAGACAACGCCGCATGATCGAGTGTTACGCGTACCTGAGCCGAGCCTTGCCCGATCTCGATTTGCGGGAGCTCACCCAGATCATCGTCAACTCACGCGGGTTCAATGCCAGCTATGGCATCACCGGCGTGCTGCTCTACGATGGCATGATGTTCTATCAATACATCGAGGGGCCGAGCGAACCCCTTGCCGATGCACGCCGGCGTATCGAGGCATCGCGTCACCATCGCGACATCCAGGTGTTGCTCGATGGTACGCCGCACACGCCAGGCGCGTTTCCGACGTGGAGCCTGGGCTACCTGATGCTCGACCAGCCCGCCCACGCGCTGCAGACCCTGATAATCCCCGCCGACCATACCGACCTTGTCGGCGCCTTTGCCGCACTCGCTGCCGAATCGGACGCGATGTGACCCACCGGGCACCTGAGCAAGATAACGCCGGGCGCCCTGATCAATTCCCCCCAAAGTTGGACATCCCTCCAACCTCCGGGGCGATCTTCAGGCGCGGCCCGGCGTTTTCCGTCTCCCCTGCGCATGCTGGACATGCGCCAGGGTCACGGCATCGAGATTACTGCTCGATCTGACGGTTCCAGCGCTGATCCCACTGGGCGCGACGCTGGTTGATGGCGTCCCAATCCACGGTGGTGATGTTCTTGACAAGTTCGTCGATCTTGCCCAGACGCTTCTGCATCGCCGGCGGCACGGTGGCGTGCGGATTGGTCGGGATATACGCACCCGCCGCGGCGGCAAGTGTCTGCCCCTTGGCCGAGAGCAGGAACTGCGCGAGCTTCTGCGCCATGGCGTTATCCGGGCTGTTCTTCACGACACACAGGTCGACCAGCAACTGCACGGCACCTTCCTTGGGGGCCACGTACGCCACCGGAATCCCCTTGTCCTGCAGCTCGCTCACGGCCGTCGGCGTCAGCGGGAAGATCGCGGCTTCGCCGGTCTGGATCATTTCCGAGAGCTTGGCCGAGTTCGGAATGTACTCGACGACATTCGGGCCCACGGTGGTCGCCCACTTGCTGAAGCCCGGCTCGACGTTGGTCTCGCTCCCGCCCCAGATGCGGTTCAGCGCCAGGAAACCATGCAAGCCGAACGTGCTGCTCGACGCTGACTGGAAGACAACCTTGCCCTTGTACTTGGGATCGGCGAAATCGCTCCACGACGTCGGCGCGGCCCAGCCCTTTTCCTTGAAGATCTTGGTGTTGTAGCCGATACCGGTCATGCCGAGTTGCACACCGGCAGCCATGTCGTCCTTCACGCGCGCGAACGGATACAGTTCCTTGAGCGTGGGCGAATCGTCAAGCTTTTGGCACACCCCCATGCTGATCGCGCGCGCCATCACCCCATCGTCCAGGAACACCACGTGCATCTGCGGGCTGTTCCGATTCGCGAGCAGCTTGGCCAGCACGTCGGACGACGTCCCCGGCACCACCACGACCTTCACATTGTTGGCCTTTTCGAACTCGGGGAAGACCTGCGTCGTGTAGGCCTTTTCCATCGAGCCGCCATTCATGCCGACGTACAGTGTTTTGGACTGCGACCAGGCCGCGCTGCTCGCGCCCAATGCCAGCGCCGCAGCGCACATGACGACCTTTCGGGATAGCTTCATCGTGGTTCTCCTTGTGTTTCCTGGGTGTGAGGAAGGTAGTGTTGTGACGAACTCGGGACGTACGGGATTCATTTGCCGATCACGCGTCGGCCGTGACTGGCGCGAACCGGTCGACGGCAAACGCCTCGATCGGTGTCGCCGTCTCGCCGTGCGTGACCAGATCCGCCAGCACTTCGCCTACGCCGGGGGCCAGCAGAAAGCCGCCCCCCGAGAAGCCGAAGGCATGCACCAGACGCGGCGTGGTGCGACTCATGCCGATGATCGGATTGTTGTCGGGCGTCTCGCCCTCCACGCCGCTCCAGGTGCGAATGAGCAACGCATGGCGCAGTGCCGGCAGCAATGCACATGCCTCGCGCATCACCGCGCGCGTGGTATCGGCCGACGGCTGGGCGTACTCGCCGTCGCCGGTGCCGCGTCCGCCGCCGATCACACAGTTGCCGCGCTCGACTTGCCGCGCATACACGCCGCCGCCGTACACGCCGAGGTTATGGCCAATGAACTTCGGCAGCGGTTCGGTGACCCACATGTTCGGATAGATGGCATGCATCGGCACCCGCTCGCCGAACGTGCCCGCGATGTGATTCGCCCACGCGCCGGACGTATTGAGCAGCCAGTCGGCGCTCACGTGCAATGGCTCGCCTTCGACTGGCTTTGCCGTGAGCTGGAAGCGCACGCCATCGTGCGCCACCGAGGTGATCGGCGTACGTTCGTGCACGTCCGCGCCGAGCGCGCGGGCGGCGCGCGCAAACGCGGGCGATACGAGACGCGGGTTCGCATGGCCGTCGCTCAGACACAGCGAGCCGCCGACGGCGCCGTCGCCCAGCCACGGAAAACGCTCGCGAAACGCCGCCCCACGCAGCACGGTCGAGGCGAGACCGTAGCGGCTGGCCATTGCCGACCAGGCGTCGAGCGGTTCGAGATCGCTCTCGCGACGAGCGAGACGCAAGTGTCCCGAGCGCACGAATTCGCCGTCGATCCCGATCAATTCGGGCAGGCGATCCCATAGCTTGCGCGCGCGCATGGCGAGCGGCAGTTGTTCTTCCGGGCGGCCCTGGCAGCGCACGCCGCCGTAGTTCACGCCGCTGGCCTGCGCCCCACAATAACGCCGCTCGAACAACGCCACACGCAGACCACGCTCGGCCAGCGCACGCGCCGCCGAGGCGCCCACCAGCCCACCACCGGCGACGACAACGTCGTAATGCAGGGTCTCACTCATCGCGCGCCTCCTCAGGAATGGCCGCAACGTTTTCATCGAACAACATCGGCGCGATCGGAATCGGTTTGATCGGGGCCTGTGCCCGCAGACGCCCCGCTTGTGCCAGCGTCTGGCCGCTCTCGCGCGCGAGCAGATGGCAGGCCGCCTCGCCGCACATGCGGCCCTGGCAGCGCCCCATGCCAACACGCGTGAGCGCCTTGAGCCGATTGATGTCGGTCACACCGTCCTCCCGCACGCAGTCGCGCAGCGTGCCCACATCGACTTCCTCGCATCGACACACGATCATGTCGTCCGGCCAGCGCGCCGACGGATCGTCGGGCAACGCAAACGCCTGCTCGATCCCCACACGAAAGCGCCCAATGCTCGCGAGCTTGCGTTCGATGGCGTCGGCGTCGGGCGCGTTGGGCATTGCCGGGGCGGCGATGCCGAGATCCTCGAGCAAAGCAAGCGCTGCACGAAGGCCGGCGAGTTCCGCCGCGTCGGCGCCGGCGATACCCGCGCCGTCTCCCGCCACATAGATGCCGGATTGCGAACTGCGACCGGCGGCGTCGCGCTCGGGTAGCCAGCAACGATTGAGGTCGTCGAAGACAAAACGGCACCCGGCCAAATCGGCCAGTTGTGTCTCGGGACGCAGGCCGAAGCCCAGCCCCACGGCGCTGCACGCAAGCGTGTGTTCGCGGCCGTCGCGCCGCCAGCGAATCGCGCGCACCCCGGCGGTGCCGTCAATGCCGTCGAGCGTGACGCCATGCTCGATGCGCACCCCATGCGCGCGCAGCCATCCCACGTAATAGAGCCCCTTGGCGAGCGTGGCCGGCTGATTCAGCAGCCGCGGCGTGGCCTTGACCTGGCCGGCAAACGCGCTCGTGTCGAGCACCGCGGCCACGTTCGCGCCCGCTTTCGCGTACTGGTAGGCCACGAGATACAGCAACGGCCCCGTGCCCGCGAACACCACCTGCTCGCCAATCGCACACCCCTGCGCCTTGAGCGCGACTTGCGCGCCGCCCAACGTGTACACGCCCGGCAGCGTCCAGCCCGGCAGCGGCAAGACGCGATCGGTCGCACCGCTGGCAATGATCAAATGCGTGAACGGCACCGGCTTTTCCCGACCGTCGTGGATCGTGTGGAGCCGCGCCGGATCACAAGCCCACACGAGGGTCTCGGGTCGATAGTCGACCTGAGGCAACAGCGCGGCCATGGTGCCGTGGATGGCATCGGCCTTGGCCGCTTCGAAGCCATACAGCGCTTGCTTGGTCCGTGTGAAGCCCGCGCCGACCGGCGGCTGTCGGTAGATCTGCCCGCCCCAGCGCATGTTTTCGTCGAGCACCACCGGACGCTGTCCCGCTGCCACCAGCGTCTGCGCAGCGCGAATGCCCGCTGGACCCGCGCCGACGATCACGATCTCAGCATGCTCAACCATGCGAGCCTCCGTGCGCTTCGTCGGCATCGGCCGCCCGCGTGAGAATCCGCATGCCGGCTTGCACCGGTGTCGAGCAGGCGCGCAGACGCGTCAGTTGGGCATCGCCACCGGTGCCAGACGCCGTCTCGCAGCGCACCCAGCAATCCTGGCATGCACCGATCAGGCAAAAACCCGCGCGCGGTGCGCCGCCGAATTCACTGATCCGGACATGGCGCTGGTGCATGAGAATGGCCGTGAGCAGCGTGTCGCCCGCGAGCGCCTGCGCCGGGGCGCCGTCGAGATAGAACGTGACGGGCGCGCGCGCCGTCTCGACCAGGCGCGCCAATTGCGGATGCCCCGGCGCGCAGGTGTCTTGCGACGCGCGGGACGCATGGGAAGAGTGAGACATGAGATTCGTCTTGGAGCGCACGTTCAATGCTGACCGATCAAGATGCGGTTCAGGCCGTAGACACGGTCGAGCAACAACATCGCGCCCAGCGTCACCGCAATGACGAGCGCCGAGACGGACGCCATCATCGGATCGATCGACTCGGTCGCGTACATGTACATGCGCACGGGCAGCGTGACCGTCTGCGGCGAGGTGATGAAGACCGACATCGTCAGTTCGTCGAAGCTGTTGATGAAGGCGAGCAGCCAGCCGCCGGTAATGCCCGGCAGGATCATCGGCATGGTCACACGGCGGAAGGTCGTCCATGCGCCCGCGCCGAGCGACGCTGCCGCATGCTCGACACTGCGGTCGAGTCCGCTGATCGACGCCAGCACGAGGCGCATGATGAATGGCGTCACGACGATCATGTGCGCGAAGGTCAGCGCCGCGAACGAGCCGCTCACGCCCAGCATGGCGAAGAAGCGCAGCAGCGCAATACCGAGCACGAGGCCCGGGATCACCAGCGGCGACAGCAGCAAACCGTTGAGGAAGTTGCGTCCCGGAAAGCGCGCGCGGCCGATGGCCAGGGCAGCGGGCAACGCAATCGCCAGCGAGAGCGTTGCCGACAGGAACGCCAGCTTCAGGCTCGTGAAGAACGACGCGATAAAGTCGGGGTAGTCGAGAATCGCGCGGAACCAGCGCAGCGACACGCCGCGCGTGGGCAGCGAGAGCGTTTGCTCGGGCGTGAACGCGACCAGCACGACGATGATCATCGGCGCGAGGACGAAGAGGATGACGAGCGTATGGAACGCGAGCGCCAGGGGGCTGTTTTTACGCATGATGGCGATTGGGTTCTGTTCTGCGGGAGACCGTGTCCTGGCCTTAGCCCATGCTGCGCGAATAGCGGCGATCGAGCAGGCGGTAGTACGTCAGCATCACGATCAGGTTCGCCACGAGCAGCAGCACGGCGATGGTCGCGCCCAGCGGCCAGTTGAGCGAACTCAGGAACTGGTCGTACACGGCGGTCGCGGCGACCTTGAGACGGCGTCCGCCCAGCAAGCTCGGAATCGCGAATGCACTCGCCGACAGGCCGAACACCATCAGACTGCCCGACAGAATGCCCGGCACCAGTTGCGGCAGCACAATGCGGCGCAACGTCGTGGCCGGCGACGCCATCAGCGACAGCGCGGCGTTCTCGGTCTGAGGGTCGAGGCGTTGCAGCGATGTCCAAACGGGAATCACCATGAACGGCAGCATCACGTGCACCAGCGCGACGATGATCGCGAAGTGGGTGTACTCCAGCTTGTATGGGCCCATGCCCAGGAGGCCGAACGTCTGATTGATCAGGCCGCCCGAGCCAAGCAGCATGCTCCAGCCGAACGCCCGCACCACGATCGACACGAGCAGCGGCGAGAGAATCACCAGCAAGAAGAGCGACCGCCACGGGTCGCCCATGCGCGAAAGCACATAGGCTTCGAACGTGCCCACCACGGCGCACACCGCCGTGACGGTGAGCGAGATGCCGAACGTGCGCAGGAAGATCGTGTGGAAGTACGCGTCGGACAAGACCTCGGCGTAGTTACCGAACTGGAACGCCGCGATCGGGCCGCTCGACGGATCGAACTGATAGAACGTGAGCGCGAGCGTCATGAGCAGCGGAATGAGCACCAGCGCCACGAACAGCAGCATGGCCGGGGCGCTCATCAACCACATCGGCAGATACGCATGCCAGGGCGCACGCGTCGCCGGCGCCGTCTCGGGGCTGGCCACTTGCAATGTCTCAGCCATGAGCGTGTTCTCCGGCGTTCGGCGTAATGAAGCGCACGGCCTCGGCCTGCCAGTCGAGGCCGACCGGCGCGCCTTCGGAGAGCGGCTCGCCGCCTTCGTTCTGGCAGCACACGAGCACTTCGCCCAGCGGACTGTCCACGCGGTACAGCCATTGGCTGCCGAGGAAGAAGCGGCTCGTTACCGTGGCCGCCATCCGGCCGTCGGCGGGTGCGCACAGACGAACTTTTTCGGGACGCAGACACAGCGTGATTGCATCGCCCACGGCCATCGCGCGCTCACGTGGCGAGAGGTCCGACAGCCGCGCGCGCTGGGTCAGTTGCGCGCCTATCTCGACATGCAGGTGCTCATCGTCGCGCGCCGCCACACGGCCAGCCAGCATGTTGGCCTTGCCGATGAACTTCGAGACGAACGGCGTTTGCGGACGCTCGTAGGCACGATACGGCGTGTCGACCTGAGTGATGCGCCCGGCCTCCATCACCACGACCCGGTCGCTGATCGACAGCGCTTCCGATTGATCGTGCGTGACCATGATCGTGGTCGTGCCGATCTTGCGCTGGATCGCGCGCAGCTCGAACTGCATGTCTTCGCGCAGCTTGGCGTCGAGGTTCGACATGGGCTCGTCGAGCAGCAGCACGGGCGGCGCGATCACGACCGCGCGCGCGATTGCCACGCGCTGGCGCTGACCGCCGGAGAGTTCGCGCGGGAAGCGATGGCCGAGCGCATCGAGGCGCACAAGGGCCAGCGCCTCGCGAATGCGCGCCTGACGCTCGGCCTTGTCGATACCGCGCATCTCCAGGCCGAAGCCGACGTTATCCGCCACGGTCATATGCGGGAACAGCGCGTAGCTCTGGAACACAATACCCAGGCCCCGCTTGTTCGGACGCATGTGCGTGATGTCGCGCCCATCGAGGGTAATGCGCCCGGTGGTGGTTTCCACAAAGCCCGCGATCATCTGCAAGGTGGTGGTCTTGCCGCAGCCCGAGGGCCCCAGCAGCGAGACGAACTCGCCCTTCTCCACCGAGAGATTGACGTTCGAGACGGCGTTCAGCTCGCCAAACGTCTTGGAAACATCCGTCAAAGTCAGAAAAGACATGGTTACGACCTTCGGGCGCGTACACGCCGCAAGAAATGCAATTGCATCGAACAGTAGCGAGCCAAATTGCCCGCCGCAAGATAACGATTCCGTGAAATGAGATAAATATTCAGATTATTTTGTTTGATGGAATATTTGACGAATGAACACATGAATTCATTTCGCGTCACCGCCTCGGTACAATCCCTAAGCTAACGTGAATATTGGATGTTTTTTACGGTTTCGGCGGATCGCACCTGTTTTCAAGAGGTATTGGCTTACGCTAGTATTCCGTTTGACGGAATATTCGAGACAGTAATGAACACCATCGATTCACCCCGCACGCCGACGTCGCCGTCGTCGGACGCGGCTGGCGCGGGCATTCTGCAACGCACCTTTGCCGTCATCCGCGCATTGGGCGACGCCAAGCCCGAGGGCGAGCGCGTGACCCACCTCGCCAAGGCCGTGGGCCTCAGTCAGGCGACGGTGCACCGAATTCTGCATGCGCTCATCGCCGAGCAGGTTGTGGAACAGGACGAGACCTCCAAGCTCTACCGGCTCAGCATCGACTTCTTCGCGATGGCGGCGCAGGCTGGCAACCCAAGCGGCATGCGCACGCTGTGCCGTCCGTCGCTGCTACGGCTTTGCGCGAGCCTCGGCGACACCATCTTCCTGCTGGTGCGCAGCAGCTTCGATGCCGTGTGCCTCGATATGTGCGAAGGGCCCTTCCCGATCCGCTCGTTCACCGGCGACATCGGCGGTCGCGTGGCGCTGGGCGTCGGCCAAGGGAGTCTGGCGATTCTCGCCTTCCTGCCGGAGGCCGAGCGCGAAGAGATCATTCGTTTTAACGTGCCGCGTTTGCGCGGGTATGGGGTGCTCGACGAGGTCTATTTGCGCACCGAAATCGAGCGTGTGCGTCAATTGGGCTATGCGGGCAGCAACAGCGGCGTGCTCGACGGCATGGCCGGGGTGGCGGTTCCTGTGTTCGACCGCACCGGGCACGCGGTGGCCGCGTTGAGCGTGGGCACGCTCGCCGCTCGGCTGTCGCAGGATCGTCTGCCGATGGTGGTGGAATTGCTGCGGCGTCAGGCCGAGTTGATCGGCCCGCAAACGAACCCGTTCGACGTTGCGATGCGCCGCCCGACGCATGGTCTTACACGGGCGCTGACGACAGAACCGCTGGCGTAACTCACGCTGGCCTACCAGGGAGATACCTCGTGGCATCAGGCGAACATCAATATCAGGTCGACGTCGAGTGGACCGACAATCAGGGCAGCGGTACGTCGGGCTACCGCGCGTACGGGCGCAATCACGACATTCGCGCCGATGGCAAACCGACGATCCCCGGCTCCGCCGACCCCGCCTTTCGTGGCGACGCCGCGCGCTGGAATCCCGAGGACCTGCTGGTCGCGTCCGCGAGTGCCTGCCACAAGCTCTGGTATCTGCACCTGTGTGCCGAAGCCGGTGTGATCGTCGAGCGATACACCGACCACGCCCTGGGCACGATGATCGACACCGCACAGGAAGGCCGTTTCGCGCGGATCGTGCTGCACCCGCACGTCACGATCCGCGCGGGCAGTAACGCCGAGCTGGCGGCCGAACTGCATCATCAGGCCCACGCGAAGTGCTACATCGCCAACTCGGTCAACTTCCCCATCGAGTGCGAGCCGCGCATCGACGTGTTGGCTCAGTGATGGCGTGATGGGGTTATGCGGGTGACCGGGGTGATGGGTTGCCCGCCCCCGGCTTGGCCGGTCATTACGCCGCGAGTTGTCTCGCCAGCTCGGCATCGCGCTGCTGTGCCCGCACGAACGAGTCGCGGGCGCGAAAGCGTTCCACGTAGGCCATCACGGCCGGGGTCGGCGGCACGAGCTTGAATTGCGTGAGGAAGTGCATGGCGTTGCCCCACAACGCATCGGCCGCCGTGAACGACTCGCCCAGCCACCACGGACCGTCGTTCTGCGCCAGATGCCGCTCCAGCGTCCACATGACGGCATCGTAGTCGCCATACGGCGAGCGCGAGCGCTCGGCGCCGTCGCGCCCCAGCGACTTGTCGACCACGGCCGGCTCGACACACGAGCCGTAGAACACCATCCAGCGCAGATACGCACCGCGACGCGGATCGCCCGGCATCGGCGCCAGCCCTTTCTCCGGATACAGCTCGGCAAGATACATGTAGACCGCCGCCTGCTCGGTGACGATTGCATCGCCATGACGGATGGCCGGCACCTTGCCCATCGGATTGACGTCCAGATACTCCGAGCCGCGTTGCTCGCCGGTGGCAAAACGCAGCAGATGAAGATCATGCTCGGCCTGCAGTTCGTCGAGCAGCACCAAAACGCCTGACGAGCGCGTGTTGGGGGCGTGATAGAACGTGATGCGTCGGTCAGTCGTCATGGGCTTGTCTCCAGTCCAGCGCCAGGGGGAGCGGCATGTCCGGGGCGGCAAGGAGCCCAGGCGACCGCCGTCGGATTTCGGGAAATCTTACTGCATCGCGTCGGGCGCTGGCCGACAGGTCCGGCGCGCGCGTGCGAAGATAGCGAACGAAACTGTTCCCCGGGCGAGCCGCATTTATGATTTGATACCGCTGAAGCGACGCAAATCGGCTTCCCGCTCACCTGCAGGCGGCTTTCGTGAGCCCCTGTGCTTGATTTTCATACTCGTCTATTGTCGGAGGCGGACGTGCCAGGACTACTTCCCGATGTCGACCGCGAGGGACTCCTCGAATATTCGGTCGTGTATACCGACCGTTCCATCAACCACATGTCGCGGCGCTTTCAAGGGGTGATGCGCGATATTTCCGATACGCTGAAAAACGTCTATCACGCGAAGTCGGCGGTCATCGTCCCGGGAAGCGGGACGTTCGGCATGGAGGCCGTGGCCCGGCAGTTCGCAACGAACAAGAAGTGCCTCGTCATTCGTAACGGATGGTTCAGCTTCCGCTGGTCGCAGATTTTCGACATGGGCGGCATACCGTCCGAATCGAGGGTCTTGAAGGCGCGTCCCGTCGAACAGGGAAGGCAAGCGGCCTACGCACCGGCCCCGCTCGACGAGGTGGTCGCGGCAATCCGGGAACACAAGCCGGATCTGGTCTTTGCCCCGCATGTCGAAACCGCCTCCGGCATGATGTTGCCCGATGCCTATTTGCGCGCGGTGTCCGACGCGATTCATGCCGTCGGCGGTATGTTGATCCTGGATTGCATCGCGTCCGGCACGGTCTGGGTCGACATGCAGGCGTGCGGCGTCGACGTGCTGATCAGCGCGCCGCAAAAGGGGTGGAGTGCGCCGCCCTGCTGCGCCATGGTCATGCTCAGTGCGCTTGCCCGCGAACGGATCGACGCCACCACGAGCACCAGTTTCGCCTGCGATCTTCGGCAATGGCTGCAGATCATGGAAGCTTACGAGAGCGGTGGATTCGCGTATCACGCCACGATGCCCACGGACAGTCTTGCGACATTGCGTGACGTCATGAAAGAGACCGAGGCGTACGGCTTCGACAAAGTGAAAGCGGAACAGCTTGAACTCGGTGCGCGCATTCGCGCACTCCTGACGGAGCACGGATTCAAGAGCGTGGCGGCCGAAGGTTTTCAGGCACCGGGGGTCGTGGTCAGCTACACCGACGACGACGGCATTCGATCCGGCAAGAAATTTGCCGATGCCGGTTTGCAGATCGCCCCCGGCGTGCCGCTGAGATGCGACGAGCCCGACGACTTCAAGACCTTCCGTATCGGATTGTTCGGCCTGGACAAACTGCACGACGTCGACG
This sequence comes from Pandoraea cepalis, assembly GCF_902459625.1. Taxonomy (NCBI): domain Bacteria; kingdom Pseudomonadati; phylum Pseudomonadota; class Betaproteobacteria; order Burkholderiales; family Burkholderiaceae; genus Pandoraea; species Pandoraea cepalis. Next base: position 117,629 of record NZ_CABPRY010000003.1, on the reverse strand, counting down.
GCGCGGTGGCCCGGTTCGCCAACGCGTTGCAGAGTGTTGTGTAGCTTGCGTCTGCGGCGCATGCGAGGCGCTAGCCCCCCATCGGCCGGTCTCCAACCCAGGGTGACCGGCCGACGGCGTCATTTCTTGCCAACGCTACCGCCCACCACCTCAATCGCTGAAAGATCCACGAGATTCGAGGGCATCCCGATACCGGGATTGCGGAACATCCGCTTGTTCTGGCGGGGGTAGTCGCAAACATCGTGGGGAAGTCGATCGCCGACGACGATGCAACGCAAGGTCTCTGAACCGGTATTTCGGATCGAATGCGCCAGACCGCCCTTCCGGTAACCGATGAAATCCCCCGGGCCAATGGCGAATGCCTCATCCCCGATCACGGCGGTTGCCGTTCCACTCAACACATAAACGCACTCGTCTTCGTGATGATGGAGGTGGTATTCCGTCGTTTCACGGCCCGGCTCGACTTCAACAAGGTGAAATCCGAACCCGCTAAGCCCGGTCGCGTCGCCCAGCGATTTGTTGGTACGTATTGCATTCGGGTTCCGGAAATGCGTTTTCGTGACACCCCCCATCCGGGCGATGTCTTCGCTTTTGATCAAGTACGTGCTCATTGCAGTAACGCCTCGTTGTGGACGGTGACGTTCCATTCTATGGGAAGTCGTGCCGCCGCCGGCATGACAGCGTCGACTATCCGCGCCTTCTTTTGAACGGCGTACTCACGGCGCTCCAGCCGTGCGGCAGCGTGATGTGCCTGTCCCTGGCAGGTCACACACACACCGTGCCGCGCGCCCTATTTCCACTTCGAGCCAAGCGTTTCGAGCCCAGCTTTCTTGAGGTCATCCGCCCCCATCACCACGCGAAACTCACAGTCGGCATTGAACGCAAGAAACCATGGCTCCACGAATTTTGGAATCTGCGACGGCTCCTCAAGGTTCACGACGAGGATGGCTCCGCGTGTACCGTTCTGCTCGGTGAAGTAGGCTGCTTCCGGTTTCATCTCTGCGAGAATCCTCTCTATTAATGCTCCGATGGAGCCATCTCGCACAAAACCGTTGAATGGCTCGTGAGGTATTCGTATGTTGAGAAGCATTCGCATCGTCGTTCTCCTTGATTGAGTCCGAAAGGACGCTTCAAGGATAGGAGTTCGTCGCGTTATTGGCTGCGTTATTCAACAAGCAAGCAAAGCGCCATCGGGGGCGTTCATGTCCCATCGCTGAGTGACACCCTCACGGCGCGACGGCAGCAGAGCCGAGAATGCTCATCAACGACCTTGCATTGCGCTGCCCCTGATCCTCGTAATTGTTGTTGAACACCACATACACGCGAGCGACTTCCTTGGCGATGACGCGAATCGGATCGACCAGCGCCGCCAGTTCCGCATCGCGATAGTCATAGTTGAAGCGGTCCGACGCCGCAGTGCTATCCCGCGCGTTCCATGTCGCCTGATTGCGCCCGTGCAGGCGGACGACAGCGGCGAGCGGCGTGGTCGTCGCCCAGACCATCGGGATGCTGTTCGCGAAACCCTGCGGCTCGTCGACCACGGTGTTGACCCAGCCCAACTCGCGCAGCCACGCCAGTGTGGCCTCGCCGTGCGCCCCGTCGAACCAGCCGCGGTGACGAAACTCTGCCGCCACGCCGTAACCCTGCATCCGTTGCGCGCACGCTTCAACGTGCGCGCGGCTCTCGCGATTCCCCGTCAGCCAGGGCGGAAACTGAAAATGCACCAGCCCCAGCTTGCCCGCCTGCCGCAACGGCGCGAGTGCTTCGAGATAGCGCCGCCAGATCTCGTCTCTGAGCGCGTCGGGAATGTCCTTGTAATACACGTTCGCGCGCGGGCCCGGCGGCAGCTCGGCCTGCAAATCCCTGGGCAGCGCAATGCGGGGCGTCTGGTGCCCCGTGAGCAGACGGAATGCCTTGATGTTGAAGACGAACGCGCGCGGCGTGCGCTCGGCCCAGAGCTGCGCGTTCGATGCCGACGGCATGGCGTAGTAGCTGCTATCGACCTCGACCATTGGAAACTGGCTCGCGTAATAGCGAAGCCGCGCCTCGGCCGACGCATGCCCCGGCGGATAGAACCGCTTGCACGCAATCAGCGACTTGTCCGTCCACGACGCCGTGCCGATGTACACATTCTGGCGGGCCGTCGCGGCGCTTGTCGGGGCATCGACGGCATCGGAGGCATCGGAGGCATCGGAGGCGTCGGCGTCGGCGGCATCGGGCGTCAGCCGATCAGCCTGCCCCGCAGTGTGCGATTTCACTCGGCTCATGCCAAATCCTCCCGTGGCGGCAAGCGTCGCGTTCATTGGGTTGCGTCGCGCCAGTATAGGGCGAGCGCGCATGCCGTGGATGGGGACTGGACTGGGACGAACGACTGCCATACTGCGCGCTGATCTGATCCGGCACGCGTTACCCGCACCGTGCCGTTTATGCGGCCCGCAGCTCACCCTGCGGGCCGCCTTTTTCGGATCCCCGTTTTCGTCACCGATGCCATCGGCAGGTTCTGAGCCACGCTATCATGGGCCAATTGCCATCACGCCTGTCATCCCGTTACGCCCGCCGAGTGCCCGCCATGACTGAACGCCTGCCCGTCGAACTCTCAAAAGCCTATCGTCTGCTCAATCACGGCCCGACCGTTCTCGTGGGGAGTGCGCACGACGCGCGCCGCAACGTCATGGCCGCCGCCTGGTCCATGCCATTGGATTTCTCGCCCCCCAAGGTCGCCGTCGTCATCGACCGCAATACGCTCACGCGCGAACTGGTCGAGGCCTCGGGCGAGTTTTCGTTGAACGTGCCCACACGCCTCATCGCCCGCGAAACGCTCGCCGTCGGCTCGGTGTCGGGCCGCGATATCGACAAGTTCGCCGACGGCACAGGCATGAAGGCCTTCAAAGGCTCGCACATCGTCGCACCGCTCATCGACGGATGCCTCGCGTGGCTGGAGTGCCGCGTCATTCCGGAACCCCACAACCAGGATCGCTACGATCTGTTCCTCGGCGAGGTCGTGGCCGCCTGGGCCGATCCGCGCGCATTCCGCAACGGACACTGGCAGGTCGAGCCTGGGGCAGTGCGCAGTCTTCACTATATTGCCGGCGGCAACTTCTTCGAAACCGGCGACGCGTTCGAAGTCAAGCCATGAGCCACGCCTTGCCAACCTCGCGTGACGCCGACTCGCCGCACGACAGCGCCCATCGCGGCGCCGATGAGGTCACCCAAGCGATCGCGCAGACCGCCCACGCGCTCTGGCGTACACACGGCACGACGGGGTCCACGTCGCCGCATTTGCCAAGTGACGACAGGCGGGGCAGAATTGACGCCGTCACAGACATCATCGATCGAGAGTCGCCTTTGGCGTCCACCCATCGCGACATGACCGCATCCGAAGCTGACCTCCACGCATCGCATGCCCCCGCTTCCACGCCGCGGCATGGGCCGATACCCGGCGCGCCCGTTGACGAGGCCGAACGCCTCGCAGCGCTGCGTCGTTACGAAATTCTCGACACGCCGCCCGAGCCCGCGTTCGATCGCATCGTGCGTCTTGCGTCTTATTTGTTCGGCGCACCGATGTCGCTCGTCTCGCTGATCGACGAGTCGCGCCAGTGGTTCAAGGCGCGCCAGGGCATCGACACGCCGCAGACCCCGCGCTCGATGGCCTTCTGCGCGCACGCGATTCTCGGCGACGATGTGCTCGTCGTGACCGACGCCCGTGCCGATCGGCGCTTCGCCGACAACCCGCTGGTCACGGGAGAACCCAACATCCGGTTCTACGCGGGCGCGCCGCTGCGCACGCCCGAAGGGCATCGCTTGGGCACCCTGTGCGTGATGGACCGCCGCCCCCGCGCGCTCGACGACGAGAAACGCGCGCTGCTCGCGGATCTGTCGGCGCTCGTCGTCGACGCGCTCGAGCTGCGCCGCGTCAATCGAGTGCTTGGCGAGATGGCCATGCGCGACGCGCTGACCGGCGCACTCAACCGCCGCGCCTTCCTGATGCAGGCCGAACGCCTGTTTTCCGCCGCACGCGCTCAGCAACGCCGCTTATCCGTGCTGATGCTCGACCTCGACCATTTCAAGCGGATCAACGACGCGTGGGGCCATGCCATCGGCGATCGCGTCATCGTGGAGTTGACGCAGGTATTGCGCGCCACGCTGCGCAAGGGCACGCCGATCGGCCGTCTGGGCGGCGAGGAGTTCGCGGTGCTGCTGCCCGAGGCCGACGCCCAACGCGCCATGCAGGCCGCCGAACGCCTGCTCGTCGCGATCGGCAACGCCAGCGTACCCGGACCCAGTGGCGGATCCAGCGGACCCATCCGCTTTTCCGCCAGCATCGGCATCGGCAGCCTCACCCCGGACGATGCCGAATTCGGCACCCTGCTGCAACGCGCCGACCGCGCGCTGTATGCGGCCAAACAGTCCGGGCGCAACCGCCTGGCCGTGATGTGACCCCCACCCGCGACTGACAACAACAACGAACACAATGGGCAAGAGCCGACTGGAAGCCTTCAGCGATGGCGTGATCGCCATCATCATCACGATCATGGTGCTGGAGATGAGAGCACCGCACGGCAGCGAGCTGTCCGATCTCCTGCCGGTCGCCCCAACGTTCCTCACCTACATCCTGAGCTACATCTACGTCGGCCTGTACTGGAACAACCATCACCACCTTTTCCATGTGGTTCAGCGCGTCTCGGGCAGCGTACTGTGGGCCAACCTGCATCTGCTGTTCTGGCTGTCGCTGGTGCCGTTCGTCACGCACTGGCTCGGGGATAACCATTTCACCGCCTGGCCGACGGCGCTCTACGGCGTGGTGCTGTTCATGGCGGCCGTGGCGTACTACCTCCTCACGCGAACACTGCTCGCCGTGCATGGCGCAGGAGGAAACGCAAAGCTCGCCGCCGCCGTGGGGCGCGACGTCAAGGGCAAGCTGTCGGTCGTGGCCTACGCGCTGGCCATCGGGCTGGCATTCGTGATGCCGGCACTCTCGCTCGTGCTCTATGGCCTGGTCGCCGCCGTCTGGCTGATCCCGGATCGCCGGATCGAACAGGTGATCAAGTCGTAGCGCCGCGGACTCGCAAGCACGGTGGCAGTCGACGCGCATCGCGTTTTTACGTAGTATCCGGTCCATCATGCAAAACGTAACCTTTGAACTGACGGGCGAATTCGTCGCCCTGAACGACTTGCTCAAGCTCGCCGGCCTCGTGGATTCGGGCGGCGCGGGCAAAGTGATGGTAGCCAGCGGCGCGGTCAGCGTCGACGGCCGGCAGGAGACCCGCAAGACCTGCAAGATCCGCGCAGGTCAGACCGTTTCGGTCGACGGTGTTCGCATTCGCGTCAAGGCGGCTTGATACCCGGTTTCCCCCCATGTGAGCCTGCCCCCGCAGGCCGCTATACTTGAAAGCGGTTTTGGCGTGTCAGCCCAAGTCACACCCGACAATGTCCACAGGACGTCCGAGGAGGCCGTTGCGATGGTCGTGCCCCGTTCACCGTCCGTCGCCGGCACCGCGCCGGGGCGCGAGGCGCTGCTCGCGGCGCTCGACCACTCGTTGGGCATGCTCACGCTCACGCCGGATGGCATCGTCGTCGAGGTCAACGACAAGCTGCTCGGCATGTTCGGTTACGCGCGCGCCGACCTGCTTGGCCAGCCGCACGCACTCCTGTGCGAACCCGGCGATCCCACATGCGGCAACGCCCTGGCCCACGTCGCCAGCACCCGGCGCTCGCACACCGGACAAGTTCGCCGTCGCCGCCGCGACGGTCGCCCGATCTGGCTCGAAGCCACTTACAACCCCGTCATCGACGACGACGGCAATCTCGCCTTCGTGATCAAGCTCGCGGTCGACGTGACCGCGCGCGTGGAGCGCCAGGCGGCCGACGACGCTCGCCTGCACCTGCTCTCGCTCGGCGTCGACGAGACCGACAATGCCGTGCTCATCACCGACGCACAGGGTTGCGTGTGCTACGTCAACGCCGGGTTCACGCGCATGTTCGGCTACGCCGCGAGTGAGGTCGTCGGCCAGTCCACCCGGCTGCCGTTGGGGGAAACCGCGACGGGCGACGTCGCCGACAGTGCATCGGCCGTCGATATCAAGGAAGCCCTCGCGCATTGCCTCGTGGCCGCCCGCGACGGCCGCAGTTGCCATAGCGAAGTGCTCGTGCGTACGCTGCAGCGCCAGCCGCTGTGGGTCTCCGTCGTGACGAACCCGATGCTCGACGCGAACGGCAAACTCCTCAACGCCGTTGTGCTGTTCACCGACATCACGCAATCGAAGATTCAGGAAGTGCTGCAGCACAAGGCACTCGCCGCGATGGTGCGCGATGCGCCCCTCGTCGAAGTGCTTACGCTCATCTGCCGCGAACTGGAGCAGATCGCGCCCGAGGTCGTGGCCTCGGTGGTGCGGGTCGATTCGGAAGGCCGGTTGCGCCCGCAGGCGGGGCCAAGCCTGCCCGCTCAGTATCACAAGAACATCGAAGGCCTGGCCATTGGACCGAACGTAGGCACCTGCGGCTCGGCGGCGTTTCATGCGCGCCCGGTGATCGTGACCGACATTGCGAACGACCCGCGCTGGGCCGATTTCCGCGACATGGCGGCCGAATTCGGATTGGCCGCGTCGTGGGCCATGCCCATCATCGCGAACGACGGGAGGGTGCTCGGGGTGCTCGGTTTCTATTACCGCACGCCGCGCAGCCCTGACGCCTTGCATGAACGACTCGTCGACGTCTGCGTGCATCTGTGCAAGCTGGCCTTCGAGCGCGACGAGTCGCGCACGCGCATCCGCCAACTGGCGTTCTCGGACAACCTCACCGGTCTGCCCAATCGAAGCATGCTCGGCGTGCTCGCGGCACAGGCCATTGCCAGCGCGGCGGAGTTGAACGCGCGCATGGCCGTCATCTTCATCGACCTGGATCGCTTCAAGCAGGTCAACGACTCGCTCGGCCATCAGGCCGGCGACGCCCTGCTGCGCACGATCGCCCAGCGCTTGAGACGCTCGCTGCGCGGCGCCGATATCGTCGCGCGTCTGTCAGGCGACGAGTTCGTGGCCATGCTCACCGAGTGCGATCCCGAGCGACTCGATATTGCGCTCGAGCGCATGCGCAGCGCGTTGCGCGCGCCATGCCAGATCGATGGCGTGACGCTCGCACCGTCGGGCAGCTTCGGCATCAGCCTGTATCCGAATCACGGCAAGGAATTCGACATTCTTTTGCAGCGTGCAGACATGGCGATGTATCAGGCGAAGATGACCAGCCCGGGCAGCGTACGCGTCTATCACGAAGACATGAACATCCACGCGCAGGAGCGGCTCGAGCTGGAGACCGCCCTGCGCGACGCCCTGCGGCACGGCAAGCTCGCGCTTTTCTATCAGCCGCAGATCGATCTGTCCGACGACTCGGTCTACGGCGCCGAGGCCCTGACGCGCTGGACGCATCCGCAGTACGGCGACGTGTCGCCGTCGCGCTTCATTTCACTGGCCGAGGAGTGCGGCCTGATCGGGGAACTCGGCACCTGGACGCTGCGCGAGTCGTGTCGCCAGTTGGCGGATTGGCGCCGGCGAGGCGTGGGCATCGGCAATGTGTCGGTCAACCTGTCGCCAACCAACTTCCACGATCACAACCTGCCGCGTACGATTGCCGACGCGCTGGCCGATCACGATCTGCCACCGTCGTGCCTCGCCATCGAAATCACGGAAAGCGTGTTGATGGACCACAATCCGACCACGCTGCGCATCATCGACGAAGTCCACGGCATGGGCGTGCGCCTGTCGATGGACGACTTTGGCACGGGCTACTCGAGTCTGGGTTATCTGCGCCGCCTGCCGGTCTCGGAGTTGAAGCTCGACCGCAGCTTCGTCCATGACATTACCCGCGACGAAACGGTGCAGGCGCTGACCAATGCCATCATCAGCATTGGTCGCAATCTGCGCCTGACGGTCGTGGCGGAAGGAGTCGAGGATGAAGCCCAGCGAGCGCTGCTCTTCGCGCAAGGGTATCGTGTCGCGCAAGGGTATCTGTTCTCCCCCGCCCTGTCGGCCGTCGACGTCGAACGCTGGCTCGAACAATGGTCGGCACGCCCACCCTCACCGAAGCCCGTCCCCACCTGAAACATCGGGCATCACGGCGCGAGTCCGAGTTCCATCTGATGCAGGGCCGTCTCGATGGCCTGGCTTTGCTCGGCGTCGAGCGCGTCGGCGCCAATGCTCGTCTCACGACGGTAGATCATCTCGCCATAAATGTTGGCCAGCGCGCGCGCCGACTGGCACAACGACCAGTGGCTGTCGGCGGCCTGACGGCCCGTCCAGTAGTTGATCGCCTGCTCGATTTCGGCGATGGAATAGTTGGCTTTCATGAGAGGTTCTGTCTCGCCGCGAAGTGGAATACTGTGATTATATACAGTAGACAAGAAATCGGTACGTTGCCCATGTCATGACCGGCATCGATCCAGATCGACTCGGGTCCGCGCATGCGTCGATTCTCAGGCGCGCGTTTCGGAACTGCAACACTTGATGCGAGGGCATCGCCACAAACGCTCCCGCATACCTCGACATTCATAACAAAATCAATCACTTACCAGTTCCGGCACGATATTGGCTTCAGCTTCGTGAAAACGCCGTGCAGCCGCTTGCCATGCTCGCCCTGCTCACGTTCCCAACGATCGCCCCGACGGAGCCGACCCATGCCGCCGAGACACGCTACGCCACAGGTTCTACCGGTTTTCCCATCCGCCGTGCGCCGCGTGATGCTGCTTCGGTTTGGCATCGTCGCACTCTGCGTGCTGATCGCATCCGGCGCACCACGGGTCCATGCCCAATCGGTGCCGCCCGCCGGCGCGGCACCCACCGATCCCTTTCATCAACCGTGTGTCGCCGTGCGCGCCTCGCCGGAAGCGTCCACCCCGGGAGGACGCGGTATGCGCCATGGCGTCGCCGCCCTTCGGACCGTCGCGACGATACCGGTTGCAGGACGCGTGGTACGCAAGCAATACGTCGACCTCGACAACCGCTGCGCAACACCGCCTGCGTTCGCGCCGACGCGCGATGTCGACGCAACCGCCACCTGGCATGTGGACGCCCCTGCAAGCGACATGCACGCGGCCGCCAAGCCTTCCGGGACACACACTTTGCGCGGTCTCGCGTCCTGAGCGGCGGCGCACGACGTTTGCTATCCTGCGTCTTTCGCACGCCCACGTCGTTGCGCCCCCAGAGTTTCCGGAACCTCAATGCCCGCCAACACGCCCAACAGGCCCAACAGGCCCAACACTTCCGACAAGTCGCGCGACACCCCCCGCTCGCCCGCCGACGGCATGCCTCCACCGGGCGCGCTGCCGCTCGCCTGGATCGGCTTGCTGGCCGCTGCCGCCTGGGTACTCAAAAGCCCTCATCCCACGTGGGCGGTCGGTGTGATGTGTCTTTGTGCAGGCCTGATCTCATCGTTCGGCGCACGTCGCCGCGCACGCAGGGCATGGCCCGCCTTCTTCACCGGTCTGCTCCCCGTCGGCGTCGCGCTGTTCTTCGCGTTGCTGATGTTGCGCCCGCTGCTTCGTTGACAACGCCTCGTCGAGTGTTCGTGTGGCTGGCAAGCCATGACCGGCGTGCCCTTCTCGTTACGTGCTCAACGACCGATGAGTTACCCACAGCTTCTGTGGATAACCCACTGGATAACCGAGCACTCGCCCGCCGAAACGCCCGCCGTTACACGCTGTCAAGAGGATTGCCCGTTTCAGCGTCAGCATTGGATAAATTTTTTAAGCTTGACGTTTCACCGCGCATCTGTGCGCAGGCAAAACCCTTTGACGTGACGCAAGCCTGCGGAAAATCCCGCCGCGATTCGTGTGAAAAGCGGGGTCCCCGCACGCATGGAAGGGTTCGCAGCACAAGCGAATCGGCCTATGATGGAATTGCGCGATACCTCGCCATGCATGACTTGGGATCCTCGCCGGATCCGCACGTCAGTGGCCGCTTCGCGTTCCAGTAACCCCGGGAGAACGTCTCGTATGACCCAATCCGACAAGCCGTCCGTTACCTCCGCCTCATCGCCTGTCGACGCGTCCACGACCGAAGCGGAGCGCGTCCATCTGGACGATCTGCTCGCGCGTCACTCGGTCACGGAAACGGTCGATCGCGCGTCCGTCATCGACTTGATCAACGAGTTGCGCTCGCCTGAAGTGAAAACGGCGGAAGACCGTGATCGGGTCGTCAAGGAAAGCCGCTTGTGGCGGGAAGTGTCGCACCGCGACACCGCCATTTCGCTGATCAATTCGCTCGCGCAGATGGCGCCGATCTTTCTGAACCAGATTCACTGGTGATGCCTGTCGCGCCGGCCGTCGCCGGCGCGATGCACCTTCTTTCGCTTCAATCCTGATTTGCACGCTTGCCGCGCCGATCCATTGATCTGGATTAACGTTGCTTGCGGACACCCTAGTGGGTGAGCGGCACCTTGCGCCGTGTGTGCCTTACAATGCGGGTCGCTTAAGCGCTTCCTGTTGACCCGACACCATGACGACCACGCTGAACACCCCGACCGACTTCAAGAACTGGATCTGCCTGATCTGCGGATGGATTTACAACGAAGCCGAAGGCGCACCGAACGACGGCCTCGCGGCCGGTACGCGCTGGGCCGACGTGCCCGCCGACTGGCGTTGCCCGGAATGCGATGTGGCGAAGGCGGATTTCGCGCTGTCCGAGTTCTGAGTGCGGTAGCGCCCGCCCACGGCGCGCCGAGGCTGGGCGCGACGTTCGCCCGATCGGTGCAAGCTCAGTGATGCCAGCCCCATCCGCGGCCCCGGCCGTGCCATCCGCGATCATATCCACCGCCGTAATAGCCGCCCGAAATCCCGAACGTCACGACCGGTGCGGGGGCGACCGCGTAGCCCGGCGCATAGCCATAACCGTCGTAATAGGCGTTGCCGTACGCCGGCGCGCCATAAGGCACGGCCACGCAACCGGCCATCATCACGGCGACGGCAGCGCCGCCCGCCAGCCAAAGTAAGCGTTTCACGATGAAGTCTCCCGCATGAGCTGTTCGAGTCGTGCGCGAAACGGATCGACGCCAGCCCTTCAACGGCTCGTCGAGCTTCGCAGCACCTGATTTGACTCATTAGACATGCGTTTTCCCGCGAAATGCACCTGAGGCACATCATCTTTGGTTACCAAATGTGACATCGGTAACCCTGCGGGCATGCGCCCCGGGCAGAGCGCTCGACGGGCGCCGGGCCCGTCCCATCAGAAAACCCAGCAGCGGTCGCGACCGGCGCGTTTGGCGCGGTACAACGCCATGTCGGCACGCTCGACCATGGTTGTCGGCGAGTCGTCGTCCTGCCACTCCGTGATGCCGAAACTCGCCGAGAAACGCAACGGCGGCTCACTGCCCTCTACAGATTCGCGCTTGCAGCGCTCGCGAATGCGGTCCGCCACGCGCAGCGCATCGCGCTCGCTCGCCCCCGGCAGCAGAATCGCGAACTCCTCGCCACCAATGCGGCCGATCAGGTCGTCGCCGCGCAACGTCGACGAGCACACCAGCACGAATCGGCACAGCACCTGATCGCCGATGGCATGCCCGTAGGTGTCGTTGATGGACTTGAATAGATCGAGATCGGCCACGATCAGACTCATCGGCTCGTTCTTGCGCTGCGTGCTCTCCAGCAACCGCTCGAAGCGATGGAAGAAGTAGCGTCGCGTCAGACTGCCCGTCAATTCGTCATAACTGGCTTCGAACGCCAGTTGATGATTGGCCGCGCGCAGCACCTCGTTCGACTGACGGGCTTCGCGATGCTTCACACGCTCACGCCAGTAAGTCCAGCCGGCGAGCGTCACGATGATGACGCCGCCCAGATACAGCAAAAAACATAACACCAGGTCCTTGGCATGCTCGCGCGTGAGCGCCTGCCAGGCGTCGACACCCTCCACCGCGTAGACGGTCAGGTCATTGCTCGAACTCGGACGCGACGTGATCACGAACGGCTTCCGGGACTCGTCGAATGCCGACATCCGCTCGAGCAATTCCTGAGGCACCCAGGCGTTCGAGCGACCGGGGGCGCGCTTGAACGGGGAGATGGGCATGCGCGCGAAATCGTCGTGCTGGTAAAGCGCCATGCGCTCGGCCTCGGATAGCGTCCCCAGCTTGCCATCGAGCATGAAATGATCCTCGAAACGCGGGTCGTTGGCCATGATGACCACGCCATTGCCGTCAACGATGAACGACTCTCCGCTGCCCACCCAGTGACGCAATCGCGTGAGTCCGATCTTGGTCATCACGACACCGATCAGCGCGCCCTCGCGATACACCGGCGCGCTGAAATAAAGGCCGGGTGCCTGATGCTCCCAGCCTGCGGCATAACTCTCGAAACGTCCGCCCAACAGGGCATTCGTGACATAGGGCATGTTGGCCACGGACTGCCCGATCGGCGACGGCTCATCGCGGAAATTGCTTGCGGCCACGCACACGCCATGAGCGTCGATCAGCCACACCCGGTCAACGCCGAAGTATCCCTGAGCGCCTTGCAGAAATTCGTTGGCACGATCCACGGTCTCGGGCGCCGGGGCGTCGCCCCCTGTCGCTCGCAGCACGTCACGCAGCAAGCCGACTTCCGCCAACGTGGCGGGGATGGCGCGCACCATCGCCAGATCCGTGTTGATGGCGTGAATCATGCCGTCGGCGACGCGGTCGGCCACCCTCTGCCCCGCGTCGACGCTCTGAGCGAGCTTGTCGCCGACCAGCGACGTGGCAGTCCTGTCCGCCGCCATCCAGCAGGCGACCAGCACGGCAACCGAGACGCTGGCGGCATAAAGCCAATGCCTAATCCTCATCCGAAAATCAAACGCTCGTTCTAATATTATTCGCTTCTTACGTTGGCGACGTATCCACTTCGTTCGTGTCGCGCTTCTGTCATTTCCCCGGACAGAAGCTCTGGTCGCGACTGACATCCTTAGTGCCAGCGAATTGCCGCCAATTCTGGTCTGCGCGTCGAACTCGTTCCCCCTTTTCCCCTTTCCCCCTTTTGCGATCCACGGCGTGTCGCGCCACGCGCCTCCGGACCCTGACGGCTCCACATTGTCCACCCCGACAACGGCAGCCGCCCCCGCTTTGCAGCGCGGTGCGCGGCGCACAGCCACGCGCTGATGCCGTCCGACTTCCTCATGACTACGACTGATTTTATCGCACGCCAACGATGAACTCGTACCGCCAAACATCAAATCACGAATTTACTACGATCACCTATTTAATCTATTAATTAGCTGAATACATCGCTTGTTCGCGTTGGTCAATTAGTCAGCTTTATTCGCAAATCCCCAAACGCGCGATGACCGAATCAATCTGTTCGATTTCCACCGGACGGGAGAATAGATAGCCCTGTGCGCACAGTGGCACGAAATGACGCAGCCAATCCAGTTGCCGCGCATTCTCGACGCCCTCGACAATCAGCTCGATACCCAGCGAACGCGCAATGTTGACGATGTTCGAAATCATCAGGCACGAACGTGACGAATCGGGAATCGACTCCACGAACGAGCGATCGACCTTGAGCGTGTCGACAGGAAAACGTGTCAGGTAGGACAACGACGAGTATCCGGTACCGAAATCGTCAAGCGCAATGCGCACCCCGGCGCGCTTGAACTGCTTGATCTTCATCTCCACGAGCGCCGGATTCTTGACCATGACCGACTCGGTGACTTCCAGCTCAAGTCGATTCGGCTCGACGGCGTACGCCCTCATGAGACGCTCGACCAGCTCGCCAATGTCGCCGCGCCAGAACTGCACCGACGAGACATTGACGGCCAGTCGCAGCGACGCCATCGGCGTACCTCGCCACGCCGCCAGTTGGCGGCACGCCTGCGTCAGCACGAACTCGCCGATGGCCACGATCTGTCCGGTCGTCTCCGCCAGGGGAATGAACTCGCCCGCGCTCAGCACGCCCCGTTCCGGGTGACGCCAGCGAATCAACGCCTCCATGCCGCGCACGCAATCGGACTCGAGCGCGACGATGGGTTGATAGGCGAGGAAAAACTCGCCGTTGACCAACGCCTGCTCCATTTGGCGCTCCCACACGACGAGCTGATGCGCCTGATACGTCATCTGCTGCGTATAGACGCGCACCACGCTCTTGCCGGCCTCCTTCGCGGAGTACATGGCGAGATCGGCCTTCTTGATAAGGTCGGCTTCGGTTTCCTCCGGCTTGGACCAGAAGGTCACCCCGATACTCGCGTGCAGCGCGAACGACGTGCCGTCCGCCACCATCGGCGCCTTGAGGGTGGCGAGCAGCGTCTCGCCCAGCGGCTCGGCGGCGTCGGTTGCGCCGTTGCCTGTGAGCAGCACCATGAATTCATCGCCGGCAAAGCGCGCCAACATGGCCTCTGGCGGCATGCGCGGGGCAAAGCGCTCGGCCACCTGACGGATGATCTCGTCACCCTGCGCATGACCCACCGTGTCGTTCACGCTCTTGAAATTATCGAGGTCGATGTGCAGCAGCGCCACCTTGCCGACCTGATCGGGCACGGACAGCGCGCGCCGCAACGCCTCCATGAGCGCGTAGCGATTGGGAAGTCCGGTGAGCGCGTCGAACGAAATCAGTCGCGTGAGCTGCTGATCCCGTCCGATCAGCCGCTGCATCAGGTAGGCGATGAGCACGAAGAACACGATGAGCGCGACCGACACGAAGGTGGCCATCGTCAAATAGACCCGCGCGACATGCCGATGCTCGGTCAGTGCTTCATCCAGCGACAGGCCGACCTGAACGGCTAGCGGATAGTCCCGCAGATGGCGGTATGCCACGATACGCTCGATGCCATCGACGGGATCACGCTGGATACCGGAACGGCGTTGCGCGGCCGAGAACGGCGGCAATTCCCCCGTGCCGGCGATGGCAACGCCGGCGCCGGTGCTGCGCGCGAGCATGGCATCGTCGTCGGCAATGACGGCGACCTCGCCGTATTGGCCGAGCACGGCGTTTGTGTAGAAGTCCGTGGTGAAGTAGTCGGGCGCCTGAGACACGACAACCACACCGGCGAAGCTACCGTCGGGATGATTGAGTCGCCGGCTGAACTGAAGCACCCACTTGCGCGACACGCGCCCAAGCACCGGATGACTGATGAACAGATTGTCGTTCGCCAGTTCCTGATGCACCCGGAAGTGCTCCCGGTCGGCGATGCTGACCCCAACGCCGCCGGCGATCGTCGTGGCCACGATCTTGCCGTTCGCATCGGCCAGACTCACCTGCACCATGAAGGGATCTTTGACCGTCCCTTCGGCGAGCGCCTGCGCCAGATCGAAGTGTCCGTGACGTCGCTCGTACTCGTATTTCACGAAACGGGTCAGTTGATCGACCTGACGGATGGCCCGCAACGTATGCTGCTCGAGTGCGGTCGTCACGGTCGACGCCGAGGCGGCCGCGTCGCGCAGAATTGCCTGACGTTCGATGGCGATGCGCCATAGCACCGCCGTCCAGACGAGAATCAGAATCAGGAGACCGAAAATCAGAATCGCGGCGATCGAGCGATGGGGCGTCATCCAACGCCCGTGTCGCGCTCCCGTTGTGCTCGGTTCCGCCATAGGTGGAGATCCTTTCAGCCTTTGTGCCAAAACGCGCAAAGATCGGTGTTGGCCCGGTCGTCAATAGGATCCAGCGGTCGTCGCCAACGGACGCCATGGTTTCCGGCAAGTGTAAGGCAATCGCGGCGCCCCCGGAAGTCGTTTGGCGTTTTCGTGTTCCGGCAGGGGGGCGCGAACACGGCCCCACCCCACGGCGTGCCATATGTCGGATTACGGACATTTCGGCGACCGCCGCACTAGGAGAATCCCGAAGTCCGAGGCACGGTTCGAGGCGCGCCCCAGCAGCCGAATGCCACGGGATGCGTCACATGCACTCGCTATCGCGTGGCTATGGGCATTGACAGCAAAAGAGAAGACAGTGCAAGCGCGCCAGGACCGCCACCACCGATGCGTACGCCTTGCTCAGGACTTGAGCAGATCGATGACCGCCTCCAGGCGGTGGCGCAAGTCAACCACGTCGAGGGTCGTCTCGGGTTCGGCCAATGCGGCCGACTCGCCTGCGTGCCCCGCAGCTGCGCGGGCGCCACGCGGCGTGTCGGCATCGAGGCGATTACGCGCACCATTGATGGTGAAGCCCTGCTCATAGAGCAACTCCCGGATACGCCGGATCAACAGGACTTCATGGTGTTGGTAGTACCGTCGATTACCGCGCCGCTTGACGGGGCGCAGTTGCGTGAACTCCTGCTCCCAATAGCGCAGTACATGCGGCTTGACGCCACACAGCTCACTCACCTCACCGATGGTGAAGTAACGCTTTGCGGGAATCGGCGGCAAGGCAACGTGATCCATCGCGGCGTTGGCGGAATGGGACGACGGTTAAACAGCGGAGGAAAGACCAGCGGCCGCCACAGAAAGCGGCGGCCGGGAATCACTTGCCCAGCACGCCTGATTCCACCATCGACTTGAGTTTCTGGCTGGCGTGGAAGGTCACCACCCGACGCGCGGCAATCGGAATCGCCTGGCCGGTTTTCGGATTGCGGCCGGGTCGTTGCGGTTTGTCGCGCAACTGGAAATTACCGAAGCCGGAGAGCTTGACGCTGTCGCCAGACTCAAGCGCATCGCGGATCGATTCAAAGAAGGCCTCGACCATATCCTTCGCTTCGCGCTTGTTCAGACCGACTTGCTCGAACAGCAACTCGGCCAGTTCGGCCTTGGTCAGCGTCGGCGCTTCGGTCGAGACCTCGTTCGTGTCGCTGCGACCCAGCGCGATGCGCTGCGCCGCGAGCATGGCTTCAAATTCACCAGGATTCATTTCGTTCATACGTCCCACGCGATGGCGATGACAGTGCGATAACCAACTCGCAAGCGGATGTTGACTGAGTTTCAGGCGCGCAAACGTGCGCCGAACCCTTCTACCCGTTGTACCAGTGCGTTGATGGCGCCCTGGACCGTCTCGTCTTGCAACGTACCCGAGGGGTCCTGCAGAGTAACACGAAACGCCACGCTTTTGTCCTGAGGCCCCAGCGAGCCCGAGGCTGCACCGGCCTTCGGACGGAACTCGTCGAACAGGCGAACCGATTGCACGACGCTGCATGCCGGATCGTCGTGACGCGCCGCCAGCATGGCGTCGATCAGCCCTTGCACCGGCTGCGCCTGATCCACCACCAGCGCGATGTCGCGCGTGACCGGCGGGAACTTCGAGATGTCCTCGTAGCTCGCGACGTCGCGCACCAGCAGCGCTTCCGCCTCGATCTCGAACAACACCGGCGCATGCGGCAGGTCGTACTTCTGTTGCCAGCGCGGATGCAGCTCGCCGATGATCCCGACACGCTTGCCATCGACCTCGATCGCCGCGCTGCGCCCCGGGTGCAAGGCCGGGTGCTCGGCCTTCACGAAGCGTGCCGTGCGCGGGGACAACAGCGCTTCGAGATCGCCCTTCACGTCGAAGAAATCGACCTGACGCGTTGCCGCGCCCCATTGCTCGTCGAGCACCGGGCCATAGGCCAGCGCCGCGACCGTGAGCGGCTGACGGTAACCACCAACGCTCAGTTCGCCCGAGGCGACCGTATTGTCTCGATGGTAAGTGCGGCCGATTTCGAATACGCGTACACGCGACGCCTTGCGGTTCAGGTTGTAGCGCGTGCTCGCGATCAGGCTGCCGATAAGCGTCGAGCGCATCACTGCCAGGTGGCTGGCGATCGGATTGAGCAGCTTGATGGGGTGATCGTTGCCGGCAAAATCGGCTTCCCACTCAACGTCGACGAAGCTGAAGCCAACCGTCTCGTGATAATCGCGCGCCGCCACGGCGTGACGCAACGCGTGTTGCGAGCGGCGGCCTTCCTGCGTCGGGCGCATTTCACTTGCAGCGACCGGCGGATTGGCCGGAATGCGATCGAAACCGTAGATGCGTGCAATCTCTTCGATCAGATCTTCTTCGATCTCGATGTCGAATCGATACGACGGCGGCGTGACGCTGAACACGCCATTCTGCAAGGTGAACGGCAGACCCAGGCGCGTGAAGATCGCGCTCATCTCCGCCTCGGAAACCGGCACACCCAGAATCTTGATGGCACGGGCGACGCGCAGGGTCACGGGCTGACGCTCGGGCAACTGTGCGATCTGGTCTTCAAGCGGACCGGCCTGGCCGCCGCAGATGTCCAGCACCAGTTGCGTGGCGCGCTCAAGCGCGCGCCCATTACCGGCGAAGTCTACGCCGCGCTCGAAGCGGTGCGAGGCATCGCTTGTGAAGTTGTACTTGCGTGCCCGGCCCTGAATCGCCTGCGGAAAGAAAAACGCGCCTTCGAGGAAGATGTTTTGCGTCTCAAGACCCGCCTTGGTCGAGTCGCCGCCCATGATGCCGGCGAGCCCGATCGGACCGCTGGCATCGGTGATGGCGAGCACGTTCTCGTCGAGCGTGACGGTCTGTTCGTTGAGCAGCTTGAGCGTTTCGCCCGCCCGCCCGAAGCGCACGTCGATCCCCCCTTGCAGGCGGTTCAGGTCGTAGACGTGCAGCGGCTGGCCCAATTCGAGCATCACGTAGTTGGTGATGTCGACCAGCGCAGAGATACTGCGCTGACCGGCGCGCTCAAGGCGCTCGACCATCCAGCGCGGCGACGCTGCGGCAGCATTCACATTGCGGATGATTCGGCCGCCGAAGCGACCGCAACCTTCCGGCGAGCTGATCCGCACCGGCAGCGTGTCGGCGATCGTCGCGGGCTGAGCGCCCTGCCCCGGCAAGTCCTTGAGCGGCGCGCCGGTAATGGCGGCCACTTCGCGGGCGATGCCCAGCAGCGACAGGCAATCCGCTTTGTTCGGCGTGAGCTTGACGACGAACACCGTGTCGTCGAGATCGAGATACTCGCGGATGCTCATGCCGACCGGTGCGTCGTCCGGCAGGATCATCAGACCGCCATGGTCTTCCGAGAGCTTCAGTTCGCGCGCCGAGCACAGCATGCCGAAACTCTGCACGCCGCGCAGCTTGCCGATCTTGATCTGGAATGGGGCGCCGCCGGCCTCGGCCGGGGGCAATGCCGCACCCACGGTCGCGCACGGCACCTTGATGCCCGGCGCCACGTTGGGGGCGCCGCACACGATGGTGAGCGTCTCGCCGGTACCGGCGTCGACCTGGCACACGTTCAGACGGTCGGCGTCCGGATGCCGGGCGACGTCGAGCACCTTGGCCACGACCACACCGGTAAACGGCGGGGCGACCGGGTCGGTTTCCTCGACTTCGAGCCCGGACATCGTCAGGGCATGCGCCAACGCGTCCGTCGACAAATCCGGGTCGACCAAGGTACGCAGCCACGATTCAGAGAATTGCATGGATCAGTTCGCTCGCAGTTAAGTCTTCACTTCCGAGAGCCCGGCGGCAGCGGCTTCGCGCGCCAGTCCGGGGCCGTCGGCATCGATTACATGAATTGGCGCAGGAAGCGCAGGTCGTTTTCGTAGAACAGTCGCAGATCCTGCACGCCGTAGCGCAGCATCGTCAGACGCTCCAGACCCGAACCGAACGCGAAGCCGATATAACGCTCCGGGTCGAGTCCCATGTTGCGCACGACCGTCGGATGCACCTGCCCCGAGCCCGAGATCTCCAGCCACTTGCCGGCGTTCTTGCCCGTTTCGAACTGCATGTCGATTTCAGCGGACGGCTCAGTGAACGGGAAATACGACGGGCGGAAACGCACCTGAATGTCGTCGCGTTCGAAGAACTTGCGCAGGAAATCGGTGTACACCCCCTTCAGGTCGGCGAAGCTGATGTCTTCGGCAATCCACAGGCCCTCGACCTGATGAAACATCGGCGAGTGCGTGGCATCCGAATCCACGCGATACGTACGGCCCGGCGCGATCACCTTGATCGGCGGCTTGTTCATGCGCGCGTAACGCACCTGCATCGGGCTCGTGTGCGTGCGCAGCAGCAACGGCTTGCCGGCGTCGTCGTTCCCTTCGATGTAGAACGTGTCTTGCATCGAGCGGGCGGGGTGGTTTTCCGGGCTGTTCAGCGCCGTGAAGTTGAACCAGTCGGTTTCGATTTCGGGGCCGTCGGCCACGTCGAACCCAATGGAACGGAAAATCTGTTCAACGCGCTCCCAGGTGGTAAGCACGGGGTGCAGGCTGCCAGCGCCCAGGCCTCGGCCGGGCAGCGTGACGTCGACGGCCTCGGCCGACAAGCGCGCGTCGAGCAGCGCGTCGGCCATGGCCTGGCGGCGCGCCTGCAGGGCGCCTTCGATCTGTTGCTTGGCCGCGTTGATCCGTGCGCCTTCATGCTTGCGCGCGTCGGGATCAAGCTTGCCGAGGCCCTTGAGCAACTCGGTCAGTTGGCCGGTCTTGCCGAGAAAGCGGGCTTTCTCGTTTTCCAGCGCGGCGGCGTCGGGAGCGGCGGCGAACGCACGCTGCGCTTCGCTGACGATAAGTTCCAGATCCATATGCTACAGACTCAAGTTAGGCGGTCGGAATGGCCGCAGATGCCAGCGAAAAAACCAGCGAAAAGGCATGCGAAAAACAAAAGGGGGCTCCGATGAGAGCCCCCTCCTGGCGAATGGCACGCGGTAAAGCGCGCGATACGCTAACTACAGCTTAGGCTGCGACGGCGGCTTTCACCTGGGCGACAATCGCGGCAAACGCCGGCTTGTCGTTGATGGCCATGTCGGACAGCACCTTGCGGTCGAGTTCGATCGAGGCCTTTTTCAGACCAGCGATGAACACGCTGTAGGTCATACCGTGCTGACGCACACCTGCATTGATACGCGCAATCCACAAGGCGCGGAACACGCGCTTCTTGTTACGGCGATCGCGATAGGCGTACTGCCCAGCGCGCATGACCGCTTGCTTGGCGATGCGGAAGACGTTATTGCGACGGCCGCGGAAACCCTTGGCAGCAGCGATGACTTTCTTATGGCGGGCCCGTGCGGTGACCCCACGTTTGACTCGAGGCATGTTTCTCTCCTATCTAAGTCGGGGTTTAAGCGAAGGGCAGCATTGCGCGTACGGAGTTCAGATCAGACTCATGAACGCCGACGGCACCGCGCAGGTGACGCTTATTCTTGGTGGTCTTCTTCGTCAAAATGTGACGCTTGAAAGCCTGACCACGCTTAACGGTACCGCCAGGACGCACGCGAAAGCGCTTCTTGGCACCGCTCTTGGTTTTCATCTTAGGCATGAAAAACTCCGAGTTTTTAACATGATCACAGGTGTGACGCCAAAATCGCGCCCCTTGTAGAACCCGAGACCACTTGTATTCAGGGTCAGACAGCACCCTGCATCACTGCCGCGGCCTTGCGGGCCACGGCGGCAATTCCTTGCAGCCCGGCGGTATCGATCGATACCGCCACGGCGTTACTTCTTCTTCGGCGCGATGACCATGATCATCTGACGGCCTTCCATCTTCGGCATCTGTTCCGGCTGGCCGACCTCTTCGAGATCGGACTTCAGACGTTCCAGCATGCGAGCGCCGATTTCCTGGTGAGCCATCTCACGGCCGCGGAAACGCAGCGTGATCTTGGTCTTGTCGCCTTCTTCGAGGAACCGCTTCAGATTGCGCAACTTGACGTTGTAGTCGCCGTCGTCGGTGCCAGGCCGGAATTTGACTTCCTTGATCTGAACAACCTTCTGTTTCAGCTTGTTCTCGTGCGCTTTCTTCTGTTCCTGATACTTGAACTTGCCATAGTCCATCAGGCGGCACACCGGCGGCTGCGCCTGCGGCGCGATTTCCACCAGATCTACGTCGGCCTCTTCGGACAGACGGAAAGCCTCGGCAAGTTTCAAGATGCCGAGCTGTTCACCGTCGACCCCGGTTAGACGCACTTCAGGCGCAGTGATTTCGCCATTGATGCGATGCGCTTTATCGGTAGCGATGTTGCTTATCCTCGAAAAAAACAAAAAATTTAGCCGCGCGGTCCGACAGGCGTTATTGGAACGTTGCGCATTCCTGCGCCAGACGTTCGATGAGCGCGTCAACGGGCATCACACCCAGATCCACGCCGCCACGGGCACGCACGGCTACCGTATTCGCTTCCTGCTCTTTGTCCCCTACGACAACAAGGTAGGGAACCTTCTGCAAGGAATGCTCGCGTATTTTATAGCTAATTTTCTCGTTGCGCAAATCGCTCCGAGCCCTAAGCCCTTGTTCTTTCAACTTTTTCGTTACTGCGTGGGCATAATCGGCCGTTTTTTCGGACACATTCAGCACAATGACCTGTTCCGGAGCGAGCCAGACGGGCATTGCACCAGCATGGTGCTCGATCAAAATGCCGATGAAACGCTCGAGCGACCCCAGGATGGCCCGGTGAAGCATGACCGGACGACGGCGGCCGTTGTCCTCCGCCACGTATTCGGCGCCCAGGCGCTCCGGCATCGAGAAATCGACCTGCATCGTGCCGCACTGCCATTGCCGGCCAAGCGCGTCCTTGAGCGTGTATTCGATCTTCGGGCCATAGAACGCCCCGTCGCCCTCCGCGATCACGAATTCGCAGTTTGAACGACGCAGCGACTCCATCAGCGCAAATTCAGCCTTGTCCCAGTTCTCGTTCGAACCCACACGATGCTCAGGGCGCGTCGCGACCTTGTAGATCATGTCGGTGAAGCCGAAATCCTTGTAGACGGCATGCAGCAGCGCCGTGTAATTCACGCACTCGTCGAGAATCTGGTCTTCCGTACAGAAAATGTGACCGTCGTCCTGCGTGAAGCCGCGCACGCGCATCAGCCCGTGCAAACCGCCCGACGGCTCATTGCGGTGACATTGGCCGAACTCGCCGTAGCGCAGCGGCAAATCGCGATAGCTGTGCAGCGCCGAGTTGTAAATCAGCACATGGCCCGGACAGTTCATCGGTTTGAGCGCATACGCGCGATTCTCCGATTCCGTCGTGAACATGTTGTCCTTGTAGTTCTCCCAGTGGCCCGACTTCTCCCAAAGCGCACGGTCGAGAATCTGCGGACCCTTCACTTCCTGATAACCGTTGTTGCGGTAGACGCGGCGCATGTACTGCTCGACCTGCTGCCAGAGCGTCCAGCCCTTCGGGTGCCAGAAAACGAGGCCGGGCGCCTCTTCCTGCATGTGGAAGAAGTCCAGCGCGCGGCCGAGCTTGCGGTGATCGCGCTTTTCCGCCTCTTCGAGCATGTGCAGATAAGCGTCCTGGTCTTCCTTTTTTGTCCAGGCCGTGCCATAAATGCGCTGAAGCTGCTCTTTCGTGGCGTCGCCGCGCCAGTAGGCGCCCGCCACCTTCATCAGCTTGAACACTTTGAGCTTGCCCGTCGACGGCACATGCGGCCCCCGGCAAAGATCGACGAACTTGCCTTCGCGATACAGGCCGATCTCGTCCGTCGCCGGAATCGATTCGATGATCTCGGCCTTGTACTTCTCACCCATCGACAGGAACAGACGCACGGCGTCGTCGCGCGAGAGCACTTCGCGCGTGACCGGCTCGTCTTTCCTGGCCAGCTCGTGCATCTTCTTCTCGATGGCATCGAGATCTTCCGGCGTGAAGGCGCGGTGGAACGCGAAGTCGTAGTAGAAGCCGTTTTCGATGACCGGGCCGATCGTGACCTGCGCTTCAGGGAACAACTCCTTGACGGCGTAGGCCAGCAAGTGAGCCGTCGAGTGACGAATGACGTCGAGGCCATCGGCGTCCTTGTCCGTGACGATAGCGAGACTCACATCGCGCTCGATCAGATAGGACGTATCGACCAGCTTGCCGTCGACGCGGCCGGCCAGGGCAGCCTTGGCCAGGCCCGTGCCGATCGAGCCGGCGACTTGCGCCACCGTGAGCGGGGCTTCGTACTGGCGTTGCGAGCCGTCAGGCAAACGTACCGAAATCATGTCGCACTCCCATGCGCAAAAGCATCACGCGCGGCCAACGCCACGCGGCAAAACCACGAAAAAAAACGGCCTCGACTGTCGTCGAGGCCGTCTCTTCATTCCTTGCATCCAGACGAAAAACACCCTCGACTTAACGTCGCACCTTCACCACTGTGAAAGTTCGGGCCGTCTTCAACATGAGTGTTTTCCAGCGTCTGTGTCTGCGGGGTCTCGCGGACTGTCATGCATCAAATTCGTTGGTAGGCTCGATTGGACTCGAACCAACGACCCCCACCATGTCAAGGTGGTGCTCTAACCAGCTGAGCTACGAGCCTACTACAAGAGAACGAGATTCTAGCAATATTTCAGCGAGTCGCCAAGCGAATATTGTGCCTGCCGCAAATGCCGATCACCGCCGCCGCGACGACATCACCCCCGCCACCCCGCCCAGTTGCGCCAGCGCGCGCTGCAACTGCCCGCCATCGCGCACTTCCACGGTGAACTGCATGAACGCCTGTGCCCCCCGCGACTGCGTGCTGACCCCGGTGACGTTGAGCTTTTCCCGTGAGAACACTTCGGAGATGTCGCGCAGCAATCCCTGACGATCGGTCGCTTCGATCTGGATATCCACCGGATACGCCGCCACGCCCCGCCCTTCGAGCACATCGGCCGACCACGCGGTCTGAATTACCCGCTCCGGCGCCCGCGCCTTCATGGCGTGAAAGCTCGTGCAATCCTGACGGTGGATCGATACCCCCTTGCCGCGCGTGACAAACCCCACGATCGGATCCGGCGGCGCCGGACGGCAGCACTTGGCCAGTTGCGTGAGCAACGCGCCGACGCCCACGACCAGCACGCCGCTCTTGGCCCCCTGCGTGACGCTGGTGTCGAGGCTCTTCTTCGCGACGAGCGTGTCCTCGTCGCGCGGCTCCGGCCCCGGCAAGTTGCCCGACAGCGCCTGCTCGACATGTCGCAGGCTGAACTCGTCCTTGGCAATCGACGCGTAAAGGTCATCCGGCGTCCGGAATCCGAGCCGAGCCGCCAGTTCCTCCAGATTGACCGACGTCTTGCCCTCGCGCTGCAACGTCTTGTCGATCAGCGTTCGGCCATGGGCGATCGTTTCTTCGAGATCGATGGTATTGAACCACTGACGCACCTTCTGGCGCGCCCGATGACTCTGCAAATACCCCAACTGCGTGTTGAGCCAATCGCGCGACGGGCCGCCCTGCTTGACCGTCACGATTTCGACCGTCTGCCCGTTCTGCAGCGGCGTATTGAGCGGCACCATCGCGCCGTCGACACGCGCGCCACGGCAACGATGCCCCAGCTCCGAGTGCAGGTGATACGCAAAATCGACCGGCGTCGCCCCCTGCGGCAACGCGATCACGCGCGCCTGCGGCGTGAGCACGTAGATATGATCGTCGATCGTCGCGCGCTTGAGCTGCGCCCACGGCTGCGCGGCCCCCTCGGTGCCCACCGTATCGGCCACATCGTCTTTCCACGCGAGCAACTGGCGCAGCCAGGCGATCTTCTCGTCGTAGGCCTCGTTCGCCGAAAACGCGCCGCCGTAGCCGCGCTGCCCCGCTTCCTTGTAGCGCCAGTGGGCCGCGATGCCATACTCGGCAAAGTGATGCATCTCATTCGTGCGTATCTGCACTTCGAATGCCCGCCCGTCATCGCCGATCACCACGGTGTGCAGCGACTTGTAGCCATTGGGCTTCGGACGCGAGATGTAATCGTCGAACTCTTTCGGAATCGGCTGCCACAGGTTGTGGACAATGCCCAGCACCGTGTAGCAATCCTTGATATCGTCGACGATCACGCGAAACGCGCGCACATCGTACAGTTCGGCGAAATCGACCGCCTTGCCGCGCATCTTCTTCCAGATACTGTAGATGTGCTTCGGCCGCCCGGACACTTCGGCCCTGACACCCGCGCGCGCCAGTTCGTCCTGAAGTCGCTGGATCGCTCCCTCGATGAACGTCTGACGCTCGACGCGTTTCTCTTCGAGCAGCTTGGCAATCTGCTTGTAAGTGACTGGCTCCAGGAAGCGGAACGCGAGGTCTTCGAGCTCCCACTTCAGTTGCCAGATGCCGAGGCGGTTCGCAAGCGGCGCGTAGATCTCGAGCACCTCGTGCGGCATCTCCTCAGGGGGCGCCTTCTTCTGCGCCGCATACCAGCGCAGCGATTGCAGACGCGACGCCAGCCGGATCATCACCACACGGATGTCTTGCGCAAACGCGAGCAGCATCTTGCGCAGCCCTTCGACCTGCGACTTGCGCTCTGCCGCGGCGTCGCGATCGCGCCCGTCGGTCGGCATGGCCTGCGCGGCACGCGAGCCCGCGCCCGAGAGCCGCTGCAACTTGCGCACGTCGATCACGAGCGCAGCCACTTCGGCGCCGAAGGTTTGGGTCAACGTGGTTTGGGGATCCGGCAGGAACTCGACGGCGGAGAAGAGCGCCGCGGCCTGATGCGTTGCCTCGTCCACGCGCAGCGTATCGAGAATCGCGAGCATGCCGCGTGCGTGCGCCATGATCGGCTCGCCGGACGAGAGCACATGCTCGCCGCACAGGGTCGTGGCGAACGCGAGCGCGTTCTCGAGCGTGGCGGGCAGGGGCACATCACCCACGCCCGGGGTCGAATTCCGGGCGTCGGGCGCCGTTGTCGAATTCGTGCCAGCGGAGGTCGGTGCTTGATGTTGGTTCATGTCGGAACATGGGGCGACGCGCGCCCCTGATGATACGGGTCGTGAGACTCAGCCTTCGCGCTGAGCCGCCACCACCACGATTTCTACAAGCATGGCAGGGTCGGCGAGCAACGCCTGCACAGTGGCACGCGGAGGTGCATTACCCGCCGGCACCCATTCGTCCCACACCTGGTTCATTTCGCCGAAATACTTCATGTCCGAAATATAGATCTGACAGGAAAGAATCAGCGACTTGTCGCTATTCGCCTCGGCGAGCAGGCGGTCGATATGCGCGAGTACCTGACGCGTCTGACCGACCATGTCCTGCGTGCGGTCATCCGGCGTCTGCCCTGCCAGATAAACGGTGCCGTTGTGCACCGCCATGTCCGACCAGCGCTTTTCGACGTAGAAACGTTGTACTGCCATGATGTAAGACTCCTCGTGTTCTTCGAACGTCGGACTTGTCGCCACACCCCGCCACCGGAGCGAGTGTCAGTCGGCAAATCCCTCAAAAAAACGGCGTGCGATCTCGATCTGATCCGCATGCACAAACGTCGGCGCGTGTCCCACGCCGGGTATTTCCACGGCGCGTGCGTGTTGCGCGAGCGCCAGCATTTGTTCGAGCGTCGCGCGAGAGAGCAGATCCGACTGCTCGCCGCGCACAATCAACAGGCGCCCGGAAAATGCCGCAAGCGACGCCCAGAGCATGCCCTCTCCCGCCGCTACGGCCTCGGGCGAAATCGCGGCAAATGCCGCTCCGAGCGACGGATCGTAACGCAACACATACCCATCGCCGTCGGCCTTGAGCAGCGGCTCGCACAATGCGCGCCATTCCTCCCGGGTATGCGGACCGAATGACGACGAGATCGACCAGAGGTAGTCGGCCCCCTCGTCGATCGATGCAAAACGCTTCGGCGTACCGACATATTGACCGATGCGTGCGAGCGCGGCGACATCGATGTGCGGTCCGACATCGTTGAGCAACAAATTGCGAATCGGCGTATCGGGCAAGCCCGCGAGGCCCATGCCGATCAACCCGCCCATCGAGGTGCCGAACCAGTCCACGGACGTCACGCCCAGGCGCGCAATCAACGTCACCATGTCGGAGACGTATTGCGGCACGACATAGCCTGCGGGATTGCGCAGCCACGACGACTGTCCGCGCCCAACCACGTCGGGACACACGACACGGTAGTCGTTTGCGAACGTCTTCGCCAGCACGTCAAAATCGCGACCGCATCGCGTCAGCCCATGCACGCACAACAGAACGCGCGGATTCTCCGGATCGCCCCATTCCGTGTACGCCATACGATGCAACCCGGAAGGGCTCAGGCACTGAACGTTCGACAGGCGCGGCGCGTAGCTCGACATGACAGACTCATCGGATCGGTTTCCAGAACCGAATTCTACCGCGCTTGCCGTCTACCTTTGCAGCGATGCCCGCAACACGGCGCGCGGCGTCGCGCAGAACCCGGATAGCGGCCGACTCACCGGCACCGCCAAAACAAAACGGGCGGGGAAATCCCCGCCCGCTTCGCCTTCCATCGGTCACCGGGTTCAACGGCCACGGCAACCCTCAGCAATACCGCGTGTCACACGCCCCTGGCATTCAGGCCACAAGAGACGACGGCCACGTCACCCACGCGTCAGACAGCGCTCGTGTCGAGCGGTGCCCCGGTCTTCTGCGAAATTTCTTCCTTCGTCACGCCCGGCGCGAGCTCGACCACCTTCAGACCGTCCGGCGTCACATCGATCACACCGAGGTCGGTGATGATGCGGTTGACCACGCCAA
The DNA here is from genome assembly GCF_902459625.1 of Pandoraea cepalis. Lineage (NCBI taxonomy): Bacteria > Pseudomonadati > Pseudomonadota > Betaproteobacteria > Burkholderiales > Burkholderiaceae > Pandoraea > Pandoraea cepalis. The sequence continues at coordinate 89,390 of NZ_CABPRY010000003.1, read as the reverse complement.
GGCCGGTCAGCGGCAGATCGCAGGCTTTCAGGATCTTGTGGGCGTCGCCCTTGGCAACGTGCTCCATGAGCACGACCACGCGACCGACACCGGCGACAAGATCCATTGCGCCGCCCATGCCCTTGATCATCTTGCCCGGGATCATCCAGTTCGCGAGGTCGCCTTTTTCGCTGACCTGCATCGCCCCGAGGATTGCCAGATTGATGTGGCCGCCACGGATCATCGCGAACGAGTCCGCCGACGAGAAGATCGACGAACCCGGTAGCGTCGTCACCGTTTGCTTGCCCGCGTTGATCATGTCTGCATCGACTTCGTCCTCGGTCGGGAACGGGCCGATACCGAGCAGGCCGTTCTCCGATTGCAGCCAGACTTCCATGCCGTCGGGCACATGGTTCGCCACCAGCGTGGGCAAACCGATGCCGAGGTTCACGTAAAAGCCGTCTTCCAGCTCTCGCGCCGCGCGCGCAGCCATTTCGTCACGATTCCATGCCATGGTTATCTCCTTGATCTCGGCGCTTACTTGGCACGAACCGTGCGTTGTTCAATGCGTTTTTCCGGATGCGCGTTCAGCACGATGCGCTGAACGAAGATGCCGGGCAGGTGCACGTCGTCCGGGTCGATCGAACCGGTGTCGACCAGTTCCTCGACTTCGACGATGGTGATCTTGCCGGCCATGGCCGCCACCGGGTTGAAGTTGCGGGCGGTGCGATTGAACACGAGGTTGCCCGCGCGATCCGCTTTGGCGGCCTTCACGAGCGCGATATCGGCGCGCAGCGAGCGCTCCATGACGTACGTCTCGCCGTCGAATTCACGGATTTCCTTGCCTTCGGCGACTACCGTACCCACGCCCGTCTTCGTGAAGAACGCCGGAATGCCTGCGCCACCGGCGCGCAGTTTTTCGGCCAGCGTGCCCTGCGGGGTGAATTCGAGCTCGAGTTCGCCCGCCAGATATTGGCGCTCGAACTCCTTGTTCTCGCCAACGTACGACGAAATCATCCGCTTGATCTGACGCGTCTCGAGCAGCAAACCCAGACCGAAGCCGTCCACGCCGGCGTTGTTGCTGATACAGGTGAGCCCCTTGACGCCCGAGTCGCGCAACGCGGCGATCAGGGCCTCGGGAATGCCACACAGGCCGAAGCCGCCGACAGCGAGCGTTTGCCCGTCTGCGACAACATCGGCGAGCGCCTCCTTGGCGCTGGCGTATACCTTGTTCATCGTGTGTCCCTTTCCCTCGGTTGAGAATTGAAATTATGTCGCGCGCTTGCGCGTCGCGAGGCTTGCGTCGCCCCTTGAATCACCGTGGCCACGCACCTCATGCAATCATAGAGCTTACGGTGCCGGGCAAATCGGGCACAATACGTGAAATTACATATCTCCTTGCGCGCCGGGCCATAACACGCGATCCACCGGCACGCGCCCAGACAGGATCTGCGCCGCTCCCCCATGCCGACGTTCGACTACCAGACCGCTTTTCACATCGCGCCCGTCGGCCTGGTCATTTCGCGCCAGCGCATCATCGAGGACTGCAATCGACAGCTTGGCAAGATCTTCGGCTACGAGCCCGAGGCCTTGATCGGTCAGTCGTTCCAGGTGCTGTATCCGTCCCCCAAGGAGTTCGAGCGCATTGGCGAGCGCATTCCGCCGATCATGAGCGCGCAGGGCGTCTATGCTGACGAGCGCATCATGCGCCGGGCCAGCGGCGAGCTTTTCTGGTGCCACGTGACGGGTCGCTCGCTCGATGTGAAAGACCCGCACGCCGCCGGCCTCTGGACCTTTGAGGACATGTCGGCCACACGTCGCGTCGCCGTGGCACTGACCGCTCGCGAGCGCGAAATCGCGGCACAACTCGTGCAGGGCAAGACGAGCAAGCAGATCGGCAAGATTCTCGACATCAGCCCGCGTACCGTCGACATCTACCGCGCCCGCCTGATGCAGAAGTACGGCGCCGGCACGGCGACCGAACTCGTTCAGCGACTCCTCGGCAACTGAGCAACGCCAGGGGGCAGGCCGCGCCCCCCTTCCCGCTTCATCGAAACAAGCCTCAAGCCATCAGCGCGCGCACCGCTTCCGGCAGCGGCACCGACTTTTCCGCTTTGTAGTTGACCCAAACGATCTTCGCACCGCCCTCGGCGACAAGGACATCCGGCGTATCGACGCGGCGCAGCTCAAAACGTGTGTCGACGCTGCTTCGGCCCAGCGCGCCCACCGACATGCGGCAATCGATATCGCCGGGATAGCGCAACTGACGCAAGAACGTCATGTTCGCGTTGATGATCACCGGCCCCTCGCCCGTCGAGCTTTCTTCCGACGCGATATCGAGCGACTCCAGCCACGAGATACGGACCTGCTCCATGTAGCGGAAGTAGACGGTGTTATTCACATGCCCGAAGGCATCCATATCGCCCCAGCGAATGGGCATGCTCATCCGAAAGACTTCTTTGTATTCTGACGACACTGCAAATTCCCCATATTGAAAATCGACGCCCTGCCGCGTAGTGACAGGACGTCATGGGGAGAAAGTGTAGCGCGTCGGAGCGTTCGGTGTGCGTCAACCCTCGGCGAATAGCGACGAGCGGCTGCCATTTCAGAATCGCGTGAGACCACCGCCACAGACATTTCCGACGCGAGCCGGGACAACTACTTGCGCGCGCCGGCGTCGTGCGTCTTGGCGATCGTTGCCTCGTCTTTCACGGCGGCTTCGGCCTTGTCGACCAGATCGCGCCCGACCAGCACTTTCCATTTCGCATAGACGGGGCGCGTCGCGTCGACAAAGCGCTGGCGTTGTTCCGGCGTGAGTCGCGTGACCTTCACGCCGCGCGCTGCCAGATCGTCCCACGCGGCATTCTCGCCGCGCATCGCGTCTTCTCTTGCGAGCGTCACTTCGAATCGCGCTGCCTCGATCGCTGCGTCGCGAACGATGTCGCGATCCTGCGGCGACCAGCTATCCCAGACCTGTCGGTTGACGGAGAACACGATGGGATCGGCGACGTAATCCCACACCGTGATGAAGCGCTGTCCCAACGTATCGAGCCGCACATTGTTGAAGACCGTGATCGGATTTTCCTGGCCGTCGATCTTGCGTGCGCGCAGCGCGCGCACCGCATCGTTCCACGTCATCTGAGTCGGCACGGCGCCCAATGCCGTGAAGATGTCGTTGAACAGCAATGACCCGACAACACGGAAACGCAGGCCGCGCATGTCCTCCGGCGCACGGATCGACCGGCGAGAGTTGCTCAGTTGCCGAAAGCCATTCTCGCCCCACGCCAGCGGTACGACGCCCTGCTCTTCCACGCGGCGAAACAGCTCGCGCCCGACGTCGCCCTGCGTCAGGGCATCAAGAGAACGACAGCCACGCAGCAGGAATGGCAGGGAGAAAACATTGAATTCGGGTATCGCGGACGACCAGTTGATCGTCGAGCCGACCGCCATGTCGATCACGCCCTGACGCAATGCGGAGAATTCGCGCGTCTGGTCGCCGCCCACGAGCGAGGCGCCTGTGTGCAGTCGAATGTTGATGCGCCCACGCGTACGCTCGCGCACCATGTCCGCCCAAAGTTGCGTGCCTTTGCCCCAGGGCGTGCCGGCATCGGGCATGATCGACAGCGAGTATTCAGCCTTGTAGGGCTGCGCGGCCACCGGCAGCGCGATTGCGGCGAGGGCGAGCGCGACGCCGACGAGCGCCCGCCAGCCTTGATTCAACATGATGTCCTCAAGATGTTTCGGGATCCGACGTCAACGCGACGTCCTTCAAGACCCCATTAGCACCCGAGAATTATGCGCTTGTCTCCGCTACGCTGACTGCCTCGGACAATCCCGGATTGCCGCATTGCAGCGCGCCTGCCCAATTCCCCAAATCGCCGTGGCACAAGGCCTGACGAGGCTCAGCCGACTGCCAGCCCATCGTCGATCGTCATGATCGACCCGTTGATAAACCTGGAATCGTCTGAGGCGAGAAGCAGAATCAGCCCGTCCAGATCGCTCGGTTCGCCGACGCGTTGGCGGGGCAGCATCTGAACGAGCTTGCGACCGGCGTCGGTCTGCCAATGTTCGTGGTTGATCTCGGTGTCGATATAGCCCGGACACAACGCATTGACATTGATGTTGTAACGCCCCCATTCGAGTGCCATCGCGCGGGTCATGTGGATGACCGCCGCCTTGCTCACGCAGTACACGCCGAGCATGGAAATCGCGCGCTGCCCGGCCACCGACGCCACATTGATGATCCGGTGCTGGCGCTGCGGGTCGCCCTTTGCCCGCCGAATCATGCGCTTGGCGACTTCCTGCGCCACGAAAAAGGTGCCGCGCGTGTTGGTGTTCAGGACGTAGTCGTAGTCCTGGGGCGTAACGTCGACCAGACGCTGCTGGGTCGACACACCGGAGTTGTTGATCAGAATATCAATGGCCCCCGCCTCGGTCTCGGCATGGGCCACCCCGGCGCGAATGCTGTCGTAGTCGGTCACATCGAGGGGAACGACGTGCGCCGCACCGCCTTGCGCCTCGATCTCCGCCCTCAATTCCTTGAGCCGCTCGACACGCCGGCTGGCCAGCACGACCTTTGCCCCGGCCTGGGCCAGCACCTTGGCAAACTGCATGCCAAGTCCGCTCGAGGCCCCCGTCACCATCGCCACTTTCCCTTCGAGATTCAGCGAACGCCCCATCGTCTTCTCCCTCGAGCCTGGACACCCATTGAACAACGGCGGCGCCGCTTGGCCTGCCGCTAGAGTTGCTTACCTACCATACCGAACGATCGTGCTATTAATATGCGGTTGCGAGGTGCCCCCCATTCCCGGAAAATGGCCGCACCCACGAATTCTAACGTTTATAACAGGAGCATCAATGGATCCCAAGCTGCTTGAGCAGTACGGCCCGAGGGAGTCGATGGAGTATGACGTCGTCGTGGTTGGCGGCGGTCCGGCCGGCCTGTCCACGGCAATCCGTTTGAAGCAGCGCGCGCAGGAGGCTGGGAAGGAGATTTCCGTATGTGTCCTGGAAAAAGGCTCGGAGATCGGGGCGCACATCCTGTCCGGCGCGGTCATGGATCCGCAAGCGCTGACCGAACTCATCCCCGACTGGAAAGCCCTTGGCGCACCGCTCGACACCCCGGTCGTTGAAGATCGCTTCCTGTTCCTGAACGAGACCGGCGCGACCCCCACGCCGTCGTGGCTGCTGCCCGCCTGCTTCCAGAATCACGGCAACTATGTCATCAGCCTGGGCAATGTCGTGCGCTGGCTCGGACAACAAGCCGAAGCGCTGGGCGTCGAAATCTTCCCGGGTTTCCCGGCCGCCGAGATCCTGTACGACGAGAACGGCGCGGTCATGGGCGTGGCGACCGGCAACATGGGCGTCGGCAAGGACGGCGAACCGACCGAGAACTTCCAACTGGGCATGGAACTGCACGCCAAGTACACGATCTTCTCGGAAGGCGCGCGGGGCAGCCTGGGTCGCCAATTGATGCGCAAGTTCAATCTCGACGAAGGCCGCGATCCGCAGGCCTACGGCCTGGGCATCAAGGAACTGTGGGAAATCGACCCGGCCAAGCATAAGGAAGGTCTCGTCATCCACACGGCCGGCTGGCCGCTCAACGCGCAAACCTACGGTGGCTCGTTCCTCTACCACCTGCCAAATCATCAGGTGGCGGTCGGTTTCATCGTCGGGCTCGACTACGGCAATCCTTACCTGTCGCCGTTCGAGGAGTTCCAGCGCTACAAGACGCATCCGTCGATCCGGCACTTCCTCGAAGGGGGCAAGCGCATTTCATACGGCGCACGCGCCATTACAGCGGGCGGTCTGCTGGCCCTGCCGAAGCTCGTTTTCAAGGGCGGTGCCCTGGTCGGGTGCGAAGCGGGCTTCCTCAATGTCAGCCGGATCAAGGGCAGCCACGCCGCTATCAAGAGCGGCATGATGGCAGCCGATGCCGCCTTCGACGCGCTGGTTGCCGAGCGCCAGCGTGACGAACTCAGCGCCTACCCGGCCGCGTTCGAGCAATCGTGGCTGCACGAAGAGCTGAACAAGGCGCGCAACTTCAAGCAGTGGTTCAAGAAGGGCCTGACCGTGGCCACGATCATGACCGGCATCGAGCAAAAGCTGCTCGGCGGCAAGATGCCATGGACGATTCACCGCAAGAAGGCCGATCATGAGTGCCTGCTGCCGGCCGCGCAATGCCAACCGATCGCCTACCCCAAGCCGGATGGGAAGCTCACGTTCGATCGTCTGTCGTCGGTCTTCATCTCGAACACCAACCACGAGGAGAACCAACCGGCGCACCTCACGCTCAAGGATCCCAGCGTGCCGGTTGGCATCAATCTGTCCGAATACGCGGGGCCTGAGCAGCGCTATTGCCCGGCAGGCGTGTACGAGTTCGTGAAGAACGAGGACGAGTCCGAGCGGTTGCAAATCAACGCGCAGAACTGCGTGCATTGCAAGACTTGCGACATCAAGGACCCGACGCAGAATATCGTGTGGGTTACGCCGGAAGGGGGAGGCGGGCCGAACTACCCGAATATGTAATGCGGTATCGCCGCCGGTTCGCCCGGCGGCCTTCACTGCGGCTGACGACGCCCGGCGTGCGCCTTTTGCGCCCCGTCAGTCCAGCGGCGTCATTCCGGCACGCGCGCCGCAATGACTGGCGTGTTGACTTGCACATCGCCACACTGCGCGCGGTGACGCAACGCGTGATCGATCAACACGAGCGCGAGCAGCGCTTCGGCAATCGGCGTCGCGCGAATTCCCACGCACGGGTCATGCCGCCCGAACGTTTCCACCGTCGACGCGTGACCGGCAACATCGATCGAGCGACGCGGTGTACGAATGCTCGACGTGGGCTTGATCGCGATCGACACGTCGATATCCTGACCGGTCGAAATGCCGCCCAGAATGCCACCGGCGTTGTTCCCGACGAAGCCCTCCGGCGTCAGTTCGTCGCCGTGCTCCGACCCCTTTTGCGTGACGCTGCGGAAACCCGCACCGATCTCCACGCCCTTGACGGCATTCAGGCCCATCATCGCGTGGGCGATATCGGCATCCAGGCGATCGAACAGCGGCTCTCCAAGGCCCACCGGAACGCCGGTCGCCACAACGCGCAGCTTCGCCCCGACCGAATCGCCCGCCTTGCGAAGGTCATCCATATACGCTTCCAGTTGCGGGACGACTTCCGCGTTGGCGGCGAAGAACGGATTCTTCGACACCTGCGACCAATCCGTCTGTGCAATCTCGATGTCGCCGAGTTGCGTCATGCATCCGTACACCTGCACGCCAAATTTCTCGGCAAGCCACTTCTTGGCGACGGCGCCGGCGGCAACGACGGGCGCCGTGAGACGTGCGGACGAGCGTCCGCCACCACGGTAATCGCGCACGCCGTACTTTTGTAGATACGTGTAATCGGCATGTCCGGGGCGGAACGTCTGGACGATGTTGCCGTAATCTTTGCTGCGTTGATCGGTATTGCGGATCAGCAGTGCGATGGGCGTCCCCGTCGTTACGCCCTCGAACACGCCGGAGAGGATCTCGACGGCGTCCGGTTCGTTGCGCTGCGTAACGTGGCGCGACGTGCCAGGACGGCGGCGATCCAGCTCCCCCTGGATGTCGGCTTCCGTGAGCGCCATTCCCGGCGGACAGCCATCGATCACGCAGCCAATGGCCGGGCCATGCGATTCGCCGAAAGTGGTGACGGTAAACAGAGTTCCAAGCGTATTGCCAGACATACGGGGATCGGGTTCGGGGAGGACGGGAAGGCCCTATTATGCCAGCGATCCCGCCACACCGCGCCGCCCTGTGCGACGGTCGATGACGCTAAACGACCGGCCGGCGGCATTTTGGGCGCTTTTTGGGCGTGGCGTCGGAGACTTCCGAGCCACGGCCGCGATTCACGTTGAGACGCCCTTCACACCGGCCAGGGGCCGCGCAGCTTGAGCACCTTGTCGCGCAGGGTTTCCGGCGTTGCCTGCGCAGGCGACACCGGCGCCCCGATGACAAGCTCGAGCCGGTTCAGAATGCCACGCTTGAACGGCCGTGACATTGCCGCGCCACCATGTCGCGAAAAGAAACTTCCCCACAGCCCGCGAAGCGCCATCGGCACTACCGGCACGGGCGTGCGCTCGACGATGTGCTGCACCCCCTGACGGAAGACCTGCAGCTCGCCGGATGCCGTGAGCTTACCCTCAGGAAAGAGGCAAACGACGTCGCCCGCCGCCAGCGCGTCTGCGATCAACTGGTAGGCACGGTCGAGCGCGGCTGCATCTTCGCGTGCCGGGGCAATGGGAATGGCGCCGACCGTACGGAAGAACCACGACAGCACCGGGATGCGGAAAATGTGGTGGTCCATCACAAAGCGAACCGGACGCCGGATCGACGCCCCAATCACCACGGCATCGGCAAAGCTGACGTGGTTGCAGACCAGCAGGCATGGCCCGTCGTCCGGAATCTGATCCGCCCCTTTGACGTCGATCCGATAGAGGGTGTGCAACAGCAGCCACATCGCGAAGCGAATCAGGAATTCCGGGAGTCGCAGGTATAGATAGACGGCCACCAGCGCGTTGAGAATGCCGGTAACGAGATACAACTGGTCGATGGTGAACCCGACTTTCGTGAGCGCCATCGCCATGAGGGCCGACACGACCATGAACAACGCGTTGAGGATGTTGTTCGCGGCGATGATGCGTGCGCGATGCGACGGTGCGCTACGGCTCTGGATCAACGCGTACAACGGCACGCTGTAGAAGCCGCCGAACATCGCCAGCAGGAACAGGTCCGCCAGCACGCGCCAATGGGCCGGTTGTGAAGCGAACTGCGCCACCGTCTGCAAGGCCGCGCCGTGAGCGCCGCCCCGACTCGCAAAATAAAGATCGACCGCGAACACCGTCATGCCGATCGAGCCGAACGGCACGAGTCCGATTTCCACCTTGCCGCCCGAAAGCCGCTCGCACAACAGCGACCCAATCCCGATGCCCAGGGAGAACATGGCCAGCAGCAGCGTGACGACACCCGGACCGGCGCCGAGCACGTCATGCGCGAAATTGAAAAACGACGCGAGAAAGGTAGCCCCAAGAAACCAAAGCCACGAGATACCGAGCAGACTCTGGAAGACCGCGCGGTCCTTACGCGCGATGCACAGATTTCTCCACGTCTCGGTCAACGGATTCCAATTGATGCGCAGATCCGGCTGCGCCGCGGGCGTTTGCGGCACCCACGTCGACACCAGCCGGCCCAACAAGGCCAGTCCCAGGCAAACGCCGCCGATCCACGGCAGCGAGCCCGCCCCGGCGCCAGCCAGTTCGCCGCCGACAATCGTGCCGATCAGGATGGCCACGAACGTGCCCATTTCGACCAGACCGTTTCCCCCCACCAGTTCGCGCGTGGCCAGGTGCTGAGGCAGATAAGCGTACTTGACCGGCCCAAAGAGCGTGGAGTGAAGCCCCATCAGGAAGGTGCACACGAACAGCAGCGGCGCGCTCGCCCAGAGAAAGCCGGCCGCGCCGAGCGCCATGATCGCGATCTCCAGCATTTTGACGAAACGGATCAGGCGCGCCTTGTCCCACTTATCGGCAATTTGCCCGCTGGTCGCGGAAAACAACAGGAACGGCGCGATGAAGATGGCCGAGATTAGGAATGCTGCCGTCTTGCCGTCGACGTTCTGAAAAAGCGATGCGTGATAGGTGACGAGCGACGTGAATGCGATTTTGAACACGTTGTCGTTCATCGCACCCAGAAACTGGGTCCAGAAGAACGGCGCAAAGCGCCGCTCTTTCAACAGTCGTGATTGGTGGCCCTCGCCGCGTGCCCCGCGCTGGCTGGCCTCACTCACTTGGTGTTTTCCGCTTCCTCGGCCGGCCAGTCGCGAATGTAGGCCTTGAGCATGCGATTTTCAAAGGATTGCTCCTCGACGACGGCACGCGCCACATCGTAGAAGGAAATCACGCCCATGAGCGTGCGATTGTCCATGACCGGCAAATATCGGGCGTGACGCTCAAGCATCATGCGCCGGACTTCGTCGACATCCGTCTCCGGCGTGCAGGTGAGCGGATGGTCGTCCATGACTTTGCGAATTGTGGAACTGCCGACCGTACCGCCGTTCTCGCTGATCGTATTGATGATTTCGCGGAACGTGAGCATCCCCACGAGATCGCCGAACTCCATCACGACGAGCGAACCAATGTCGTGCTCCGCCATCGTGTCGACGGCTTGGGCCAGCAACGTCTCCGGGGTCACGGTGAAAAGGGTGTTGCCCTTTACTTTCAGGATGTCAGACACACGCATGGCACACACTCCTCGTTGAGATGCTCGGGCAACCGCGGCAGGACGATGCCACCGGACGCATTTGCCAGACTTCGGCGTTCGAGACGGATCGCCGGCGCGCGCGCCGCTGTCCCCTCGTTATTGTGATTGGATCATGTTCGAAAGATGCTATCGGAAAGCGTCTGAAAAGGAAAGGAACAAGACGCGCCAATGTCCGTGCGACGAGGGTTTTCGGCCGATTCCGGGGATCGATCGGGCATCGCCGCACCTCAGACATCGGACAGCACCGGCATTTTGCCAATGGGGGCGGCAGCGCCTGTCGAGATGCATGGCGGTGGTGCTAGGATTGCCGCATACGTGATGTCCGCATCACACGCCAGCGCCAAATCGCCGCCCACTCAACGTCAAGCCAACCGAGAGGCCCTCTCCGACATGTCAGTCCCGCACTTCGACACGCTTGCCCTGCACGCCGGGGCCGCCCCCGACCCCGCCACCGGGGCGCGCGCCACGCCGATCTACCAGACCACGTCGTTTGTCTTCTCCGATGCCGATCAGGCAGCCGCGCTTTTCAACATGGAACGCGCCGGCCATGTCTATTCGCGCATCTCCAACCCGACCAATGCCGTCTTCGAAGAGCGCATGGCCGCACTGGAAAACGGCGTCGGCGCCATTTCCACGGCAAGCGGCCAGGCCGCGCTGCACCTGGCCATCGCTACCCTGATGGGCGCGGGTTCGCACATCGTGGCGTCCAGCGCGCTGTACGGCGGTTCGCACAATCTGCTGCATTACACGCTGCGCCGCTTCGGCATCGAGACCACCTTCGTGCGTCCTGGCGACCTGAACGGCTGGCGCGCCGCCGTGCGCCCCGAAACCCGGCTGTTCTTTGGCGAAACGCTCGGCAATCCGGGACTCGACGTCCTCGACATCGCCCAGGTCGCCGAGATCGCTCATGACGCGGGCGTGCCCCTGATGGTGGACAGCACGTTCACCACACCGTGGCTCATCCAGCCGTTCGATCATGGCGCCGATATCGTCTATCACTCGGCCACCAAGTTCCTCGGAGGACATGGCACGACCATCGGCGGCATTCTGATCGACGGGGGCACGTTCGACTACGAGCGAAGCGGCAAATTTCCCGAACTGACTGAGCCGTACGACGGCTTCCACGGCATGGTCTTCGCCGAGGAAAGCTCGGTCGCGCCATTCCTGTTGCGCGCGCGACGCGAGGGCTTGCGCGACTTTGGCGCATGCCTGCATCCGCAGGCGGCATGGCAACTGCTGCAAGGCCTCGAAACGCTGCCACTTCGCATGGCGCGGCACGTCGACAACGCACGTCGGGTGGTGGCGTTCCTGGCGGAGCACGAGGCGGTGGCAAGCGTCGCCTATCCGGAACTGGCGTCGCATCCCGACTACGCACTGGCCAAGCGACTGCTCCCGCGCGGCGCGGGTGCCGTCTTCAGCTTCAATCTGAAGGGCGACCGGGAGGCCGGGCGTCGTTTCATCGAATCGCTGCAGCTCTTCTCGCATCTGGCCAATGTCGGCGACGCACGCTCCCTGGTCATTCACCCTGCCTCCACCACGCATTTCCGCATGGACGCCGCGGCGCTCGCGGCAGCCGGTATCGGAGAGGGCACCGTACGCCTGTCGATCGGCCTGGAAGACCCGGACGACCTGATCCAGGATCTCAAACGCGGCCTGAAGGCGGCAGTCAAATCCACAGCCAAGGGACAAGCACGATGAAGTTCGACATCAACGGCAACAACGTCTATGCCTACACCGCCGGCAAATCGATGGATCCCGCGCTGCCGACAGTCGTCTTCCTGCATGGCGCACAGCACGATCACAGCGTGTGGGGGTTACAGAGCCGGTACCTCGCCCATCACGGCACGAACGTACTCGCGCTCGATCTGCCCGGACATCACCGCAGCACGGGCGCCCCGTTGACGACCATTGAAGCGATGGCTGATCGCGTGGTCGCCGTGCTCGATGCCGCCGGCATCGGAAACGCGACCTGGGTCGGGCACAGCATGGGGTCGCTGATTGCGCTGGACGCCGCCGCCCGCTATCCCGAGCGGGTGTCCCGTATCGCCCTGGTGGGCACCGCTTACCCAATGAAAGTCTCCGACGTGCTCCTCGAAGCTGCCGCCGAACGTGAGCCGGAGGCGATCGCCCTCGTCAACGCCTGGTCGCACAGCACGCTGGCCGCCAAGCCCTCGGCGCCCGGCCCGGGTTTCTGGACATGGGGCATCAATCAACGCTTGATGGAGCGCGTGTCGCAACGCAATCCCGCCAAGGTGTTTCTTACCGACTTCGAGGCGTGCAATCGCTACGATCGGGGGATGGCGGCGGCTTCGCAGGTTCGATGTCCGGTACTCGCCGTGTTGGGGCAACGCGATCAGATGACGCCGCCCCGCGCAGCGCAAGCCCTGCTCGATGCGTTGCGCGACGCCGGTGCCCCCGTTTCGGTCAAGGTCGTCAATGCCGGCCACGCGATCATGACGGAGCAGCCCGACGCGCTGCTCGATGCGCTTGTGCAATTCATGTGAGACTGAACGCATCAACTTCCCAATGCAGGAGGTTTGCCATGACCCCTGGGCACGATGAGTCGCCGGCGTTTCACCGGTTTGCGGACTTTTACCCCTTCTATCTCGGCGAGCACCGCAACGCCGTCTGCCGCCGTCTGCATTTCGTCGGCTCGTGGGGCGTGATCGCCTTTCTGGCGGCGCTTGCCCTGACAGGCAACCCATGGTGGCTGCTCGCAGCAATCGTCTGTGGTTATGCGTTCGCGTGGGTCGGCCATTTCTTTTTCGAGAAGAACCGGCCCGCCACCTTCCGCCATCCGATCTACAGCCTGATGGGCGACTGGGTCATGTTTCGGGATATCTGTCTCGGCCGCATCAAGCTCTAGCGCCTGCTTTGGGCTCGTGACCCTTGTGATCCACGTCAAGACACGACGCGTCGCCACCGCCGTCGTCCGGCGCGACATCGCGCGGTAGCGCGTCGGCCAGGGGCACGTCCCATTTCCCTTCGCGCAGAATGTCGGCAACATGCGCGCCATCGAGCGCGTGACGCTCCATTTGCCGCGCCAGCTCGTCAACGTTGAGGGCCAGTTGCGCGACCAGTGGCGCCAGGGTCGTCGTACGCGGGTTAGCGAGCAGCAGCCAACGCTCCACCGGTGGCTGCATTGTCAGCCGTCCGACCCAACCCATGCGCTCAAGCCGAGCGAGCAGGTCACCGGCATGATCGAGGCTCGTGCGCATCGTACTCGCCAGTTGCGCCATCGTGCGACCGCTACCGCCGGCTTCCCGGTCCAGATTGAGCAAGTGGATCAGCGTCAGGCCGTCGAGCAGATCACTCCCCGGAAAGCGGGGGTATTGGAAATGCCCGAGACGCAGCGCGGGCAAGACCGACGTGATCGTCGCGCCGATCAGCGCCACCAGCCACGACAGGTAGATCCAGAGCAAGAAGATCGGCACCGCCGCGAATGCGCCATATACGGCCGTATAGGTCGGAAACTGCCGGATGTACATGCCGAAGCCTCGCTTGGTCAGGTCGAACGCCAGCGCCGCCACGACACCGCCAACCAGCGCGTCGCGCCAGTCCACCTTGCAATTCGGCATGTAGAGATACATCAGCATGAACACCACGCTGGTCAGCGCCGGCGGAATCAGGCTGAGCAACGAGGTGACCACGGGCGGCAGCGTGCTTACCAGCGACATCGATTGCGTGAAGACGTACGAACTGATTGACAGACTCACACCGATCAACAGCGGCCCAAGCGTGAGCAGACTCCAGTAAATCAGCAGACGCTGTGCGATCGGTCGCGGACGTCGCACACGCCAGATCACGTTGAACGCCGACTCGATCGTCATTAACGTGAGCACGGCCGTCACCAGCAAGCCGATCAAACCGAACGCCGTCAGGCCTTTCGCCTTCGATGCGAATTGGTTCAGGTAATTGAAAATCTGGGCATTGACGCTCTCGGGCATCAGGTGCTCGATCAGGAAGCCCTGCAAGGCGTCGCGAAACGTATTGAAAATCGGAAAGGCGGTGAACAACGCGAATGTCACCGCGAACAGCGGCACGATCGACAGGATCGAGGTAAACGTCAGGCTCGCCGCCACCTGCGGAATCCGGTCGTCCTGCGCCCGCGCAAGCGCGTATCTCAGCAGTTGGCGAACGTTGTTCCAGTTGATGCGGGACAGTCTGAGCAAATCGGGCTCCTAAGGGGAAGGGCTGGCGCGGCTGGCAACCGTTCATCCCACGCGAGCCGTTACGGGGCCTCGCGGTTAAGCGGTTAAGCCGTTACGCCAATAGGAACGCCCTATAATACCCGCACTTTTCCGTTCCTTTTTTGTTCCTTTTTCGTTCCTTTTTCGTTCCTTTTTCGTTCCTTTTTCACCCGGCTTTCACCCAAGGCCCAAGGCTCGGGCAGGTTTTCCGCCTTACGTCTCACGCCGGTGTTCCCGTCATACGGGTCGACCTGCAACCACACGACGCGCAGCCAGACCGCTTGATCTCGCTACCTCGTGTCGACGCCCCGACATCGATCTGCCCGCCACCACCGACCCGCCGATTCGACTTCATGACTGAAATCCTCGTCCTGTACTACAGCCGCCACGGCACCACGGCACAACTCGCCCAATGCATCGCAGCCGGTATCGACAGCGTGCCCGGCGCGCAGGCGCGCGTGCGCACCGTCCCCGCCGTTTCCACGGTATGTGAAGCGAGCGCACCGGACATTCCCGACAGCGGCCCACCTTACGTCGAATTGCGCGATCTGGAAGAATGCGCGGGACTCGCGCTCGGGTCGCCGACCCGCTTCGGCAACATGGCGTCCGCGCTGAAATACTTTCTCGACGGCACCACGCCGCAGTGGCTCTCGGGCGCCCTTGCCGGGAAACCGGGCTGCGTGTTCACGTCGAGCGCCAGCCTGCACGGCGGCCAGGAAAGCACGCTGCTGTCGATGATGATCCCGTTGCTGCACCACGGCATGTTGCTGATGGGGCTGCCCTATTCCGAACCCGCGCTCTCCAGCACACGCACCGGCGGCTCGCCCTACGGCGCCACCCATTTCGCGCATGACGGTAATCCGCTCTCGGCCGACGAGCGTCAGTTGGCGTCGGCGCTCGGCGCGCGACTCGCCCGCGCCGCGCACAAGCTGGCAGAATGAGGGTTTGCGCCGCGCAACACGCCGTCCGCGGCGCGCGGCGATTGGCTCTCCCGCAGTAACGCCGGCCCTCACGACAAGCCCATGACCGCTACACCGCCCGACATGCCCCAAAACACCGATACCCGGCGTGCGCACGCGCAGCCCCCACGCACGCCACCGCCGATGCCCGCCGCCTCCGGCGGGGCTCGTGGGCTGCGCCTGATCAGTGTGATGAGCCTGCTGGCGTTGATTGCACTGTCGCTCGCCTGGGAGTTATGGCTCGCGCCGCTGCGCCCCGGTGGATCGTGGCTGGTTCTCAAGGCGTTGCTGTTGCTGCTGCCGCTGCGCGGCGTGCTGCGCGGCAACCTGTATACGCTGCAGTGGTCCAGCATGTTCATCCTGCTGTTTCTTGCCGAAGGCGTCGTGCGCGGCATGACGGACACGGGGGCATCGGCCTCGCTCGCGTGGATCGAGACGGCACTGTCCGTCGTCTTCTTCTTCTCGACGATCTTTTATCTGCGGCCCTACAAGCGCGCCGCGAAAGCCCGCGCCGCAGCCGCGCGTTAGCGCCTGCCCTCGAGACTCAGCGTTACCCCCCCTTGGATCGCGCGAATCGTGAGACGCTCCCCCTGACATGAACGACTCCTCCTTCCTCACCGCATGCCGTGACCTGCTGGGCCGTGACCACGTTCTGCTCGAGGCCGCCGACACGGGCGCCTACCTCACGGATCAACGCAAACGCTATACCGGACGCGCCCTCGCCGTGCTTCGCCCCGCCGACGCCGCACAGGTCGCCGCCCTCGTGCGCCTGTGTGTCCGACACGGCGTGCCGATGGTGCCGCAAGGCGGCAACACGGGCCTCGCCGGCGGCGCGACACCCGACACGAGCGGGCGTCAGGTGCTCATCAGCTTGCGCCGTCTGGATCGCATCCGACAGGTGGATGTCGAGAACATGACCCTGACCGCCGAGGCCGGCTGTCTGCTGGCGAACGTGCAGGCAGCGGCCGCCAGCGCGGGGCGCCTCTTCCCGCTGAGCCTGGCCGCCGAGGGCAGTTGCACGATCGGCGGCAATCTCGCGACGAATGCCGGCGGCACCGCCGTCTTGCGTTATGGCAACACACGCGAACTGTGCCTCGGCCTCGAGGTGGTCACCCCTCAGGGTGAGTTGTGGGAGGGGTTGCGTGGGCTACGCAAGGACAACACCGGCTACGACCTGCGCGATTTATTTATCGGCGCGGAAGGCACGCTCGGACTGATTACCGCAGCAACGCTCAAGCTCTTTGCACAACCCGTCGCGCGCATGACGGCGCTCGCCGCGCTCGACAGCCCGACACAGGCCCTGGCCCTGCTGAATCTGGCGCAACGCATGGCAGGTCCACTGCTCACGGGCTTCGAGTTGATGTCCCACTTCTGCCTCCAACTCGTGGCGCAAGTTTTCCCGCAGCAGCGTTATCCGTTCACGCAACCTCATGCCCAGACCGTGCTGCTTGAACTCTCGGACAACGAGAGTGAAGCGCACGCGCGCGATCTGCTGGAGCGCTTGCTGAACGCGGCCGTCGATCAGGGTATCGTGCACGACGCCATTGTCGCGAACAGCCTGGCGCAATCGAGTGCGCTCTGGCACTTGCGCGAAAGCATTCCGTTGGCCCAGTCGGCTACCGGGCTCAATATCAAGCACGACATCGCCGTGCCGGTGTCCCGGGTGCCCGCGTTTCTCAAAGCCACCGATCCGATCGTGCAGCGTGTGGCGCCTGGCGCCCGCATGGTCACCTTCGGCCATCTGGGCGACGGGAATCTGCACTACAACGTGATGGCACCCGAAGGCGTCGATCCCGCCCAATTCCTTCATCGGCATCAGACGGCGGTCACCGCCGCCGTGCATGACAGCGTGCATGCCCATCACGGCAGCATCAGTGCAGAGCATGGCCTTGGGCAACTCAAACGAGAGGCTTCGGCGCATTACAAGTCGCCGGTGGAACTCGCGCTGATGCGCACACTGAAGACGGCCTTCGACCCACTTGGGCTGATGAATCCGGGCAAAGTGCTGCCCGACTGAGCGCCGCCGCCGCGCCCCCCTTCGGCCCGCCCCGGCCAGCACGGGCGCCCACGCGTCGATGCCAGCCGGGGCGATCCATGTTTGCGTCTGCGTTACCTCCTCGCCCGGGCGCTCGCACCTTCTTGCCCACCACCAAAACCTATACGTTCACGTACATGTTGTGCTAGCATGTTGCTCATCTTCTGATCGGAGGCAATCGGATGCCCACAGATCTCACGCCCTCGCCAACCACGGACACGCCGTCTGACGATGCTCACCTGCTGAGCGTCGGCCAAGCCGCCGCCGCGCTTGGCGTGACAGCCCGGACGTTGAAGTATTACGAGGAACTGAACCTCGTCGTGCCTGCCCGTAGCGGTGGACGTTATCGCATGTACACCGCGTCGGATCTCGCGACATTTGGCCGCATTCTGCGTATGCGCTCGCTCGGCTTTTCGGTGGCCGCGATCACGGAGATGCTCAAACGCCCGATGCGCCTGGTCGAATCCGGCAAATCCCGCATGAACGAGGAGGACCTGCAAGTCGTGCGCGACGCCCTGCACGCCCAGTTGGACACATTGCGCGAGCGCACGGCACAAGTGCGCCGCGAATTGCGTGAGGCGGAGACGCTCGAAACGCAGATCGCCCATGACCTCCAGTACATCGAACAGCGCCTTCGTGGTGTGCCCGCCGACGAACTGCTGGCAGAACGTGCGGCAAAACACCGCAAGCCTCGTTCGCACTGACCGCGCCCGACATTGGACTTCGCTCCCCGTCGCCTGCCATGACATCCGCCGCCCCGCCGACCGGCCCCGACGCCCCGCGGCGACCGATGCGCGGCGAAGCCTACCGCTACGCGCTTGGCCTTATCCCGGGGCTCGAATTCTTCGAGAACGCACTGCTCGTCTACTTCGCCGTGTACATCTCCGGCGGTGTCGACGCCTCCCCCAAAGAGTTCGTATGGATGACGACGGCGTACGGCATTGCCTCGGTCCTGGCGATCCTCAAGCAGCAATGGTTCGTCGAGCGCATCGGCTATCGTCGCTATTTGACAGCGTCCCTGCTGCTCTACGCGTGCGGCGCGCTGTTCGCGGGCACCAGCGAAAGCGTGACCCAGCTCGTGATCGCGCGGGCCTGTCAGGGTTTTTGCGCGGGCAGTTGGATGAGTTCGTGCCGCATCCTGGCGCAAGTGAGCGTGCCGGCACAGCGCCGCGGCAAAACGGTGCAGACGTTCGCGCTGCTGCTCTTCACCGGCTCGGCCGCTGCGCCACTGATCGGCGGGCTGCTCGTTTCCGAATACACGTGGCGTACGCTGTTCCTGTGCACTGCGCCGCCCGCCGTGCTGCTCGCGGGACTCGCCTGGTTCTCGGTACCCGACGTCGGCCGCCTGCGCGAACGCGCCACCGATAGCCGCTATCCGTTCGTGCCCTTCATGGCCTTCGCATTGGCGATGGGCGCGCTTCAAGTCGTGCTGCAGGAAATGCGCTACACGCTGTGGCTGCAAACCCCATGGTTGCCGTTGCTGACCGTCGCCGGCGTGGGCTCGCTCGTGTGGTTCGGCTATCACCAGTGGCAACATCCGGCGCCCTTCATTCGCCTGCAATCGCTTCGTCGACGGGAGTTTCAGGTCGGACTGTTGCTGTACGCGGCGTACTACTACCTGGCGAACACGCAGAGCTACCTCATGCCGCGCATGCTCGAGCAAGGGCTGGGCTTCACGGTCGAGCGAACTGGGCAATTGCTCGGCTATTCGGCGCTGCTCACCGTAGGCTTGCTATTGGCGTACTTTCGCGTCGCGAAATTCATTACACACAAGAAATTACTGATCGTGAGCGGGTTCGTGATGACGATCGCCACCAGCCTGTGGCTCGCCGCCATGCCACCCGATGCGGGCCAGTCGCAACTGTATGGCGTGCTAGCCCTCAAGGCCGTGTTCGGCATCTTTACCGTGCTGCCCGTGGCCAATCTGACCTTCCGTACTTTCGATCATGAGAGCTTCGTGCATGGCTACCGGCTCAAGAACATCCTGCGCCAGCTCTCCGGCTCGTTCGCCGTCTCCACGATTGTCGCGTTCGAACAGCACCGTGAAGCGCTGCACCGCACTCGCCTGACCGAAGTCGCCAATCCGTTCAACCCGCGATTCACGCAGACTCTCGATGCGCTCGCCGATGGCTTCACGCGTGCTGGGGTAGCCGCCTCGCAGGCCCACGGCGCCGCGCTAGCGCAAATTGCCCGGATGATTCAGCGCCAAGCGTCATTCCTGACGTTCATCGACGGCTTCCACTTCATCGCCATCGTCGCGCTGTGCGGCGCCATCTTTGCGGCCGCCCAAAAGCAGCTAAATTAGAATCGATGCGTCGTCGGTGTGCGACGGTACCGTACGCCCACCGTGGTTGTGCCCAACTTCCGGCCTCGCTCTCCATGCTCAAGTCTCTGCTCGCCCGCCTACGGCACTCCCATCCACGCCCCATGATCGACGATGCTGTCTGGCACGAAGTCGTGGGCGCCCTGCCGTTCCTCGCACGCCGCAGCCCAGCCGACCTGGACAAGCTCCGGGGGCTCGCCACCGATTTCCTGGGCACCAAACAGTTTTCGACAGCGCACGACCTGCCATTGACCGAAGCGATGTGCGTCTCGGTGGCCGCGCAGGCCTGCTTGCCGATTCTCCATCTGCCGAGCGCGCTGTATCGCGGTTGGACGGGCATCGTGCTGTATCCCGGCGAGTTCCTGATTCGCAAAACCGTGCAGGACGAAGCGGGCGTGGTGCATGACGTCACGCAGGAGGCTAGCGGTGAAGCCTGGGAGGGTGGCCCCGTCGTCCTGTCATGGCAAGACGTGCAGGCGCGCGACGTGCTGGCATACAACGTGGTGATTCACGAGTTCGTCCACAAGATCGACATGGAAGGCGGCGAGGCCGACGGCGTGCCGCCGATGCTGCGGCGCGTGCATGGCGACCTCACGCCCGAAGCCTGGTGCGATGTCTTCGATCCCGCATACGAGGCGTTCTGCCACGATGTGTCCAACGTTCCGGATGCCCACTGGGACGCGTTTGCCTCGTCGTCGCTGCTCGACCCCTACGCCACCGAACACGAATCGGAGTTCTTCGCCGTCTGCGCCGAGGCGTTCTTCGTGGCCCCGGAGGCCTTCCGCGACGCCTATCCCGCCTTGTACGCCCTGTTCTCGCGCTATTTCCTGCAAGATCCGGCGGTGAGCGCCGGCACCGGCGACGCCACGCCCGACACAGCGGCATCCACGCCCGCCAGCGACCCGTGAAAACTTTGCGAAAGTCATTGTTTTCATGGCATAATGCGCGTTTTACTCACCCGGAAAGTGGTTGACGTCCCTCTCGTCGCATGACGACGATGGCGTTAGCGGGCCAACGGGGTGCCTCCCGGGGTAACGACCTCGGGCGAACCTCCTCCCGCGCAGACTGGCTACCGACTTAACCCAAGGTACATCATGAAAGAAGGCATTCACCCCGAATACCGCGAAGTCCTGTTCCGCGACATGACGCCCGGCGTCGACTTCGAATTCATCACCCGCTCGACGATCCACACCAAGGAAACGGCCGAGAAGGATGGCAAGAGCTACCCGCTCGTGAAGATCGAAACGTCGTCGGCTTCGCACAACTTCTACACCGGCGAACAACGCATCATGGACACGGCTGGCCGCGTCGACAAGTTCCGCCAGAAGTTCGGCAACCGCGCCGGCGGCAAGATCGCCTGAGTTTTATCGGCGACGCGCCACACAACGCGCTGCGGGGCCCGGCAGAGACTGGCGGGCCAGCACCTTGGGGCAATACCCCGGCGTTGTGGAAAGCATTGGAAAGGGGCAGCTCAGGCTGCCCTTTTTTCTTGGGTCTGGTCTGCGCCGCCGCACGGCTTACTGTCATACTGTCGGCTTTTCCGATTTGTCCGAGTTTTCCCTTGGTTTTGCCCTGAGCAGCACCCCGAGTTTCACCTTCGAGCCCGTTCCGGCTCGCCCTCTGAGTCTCCCCGATCCGGCCGCCGTGCCGATCCAGTCGTCCGGCCTATGAAACGAGTTCGCATCACCGCCTCCGCCACCAGCGCGCTACCGCGTTCGCTGCTGATCGCCATTTGTGTCATCTATGTGCTGGCGGGGTTGTTCGGTCGCGATCCGTGGAAAAACGAAGACGCCGCAGGTTTCGGCGTCATGTGGACGATGGCGCACGGTCACTTGTCCGACTGGTTGCTACCGAACATCGCGGGCAAACCCATTTACGACACCGGCCCGCTCGTCTCGTGGCTCGGTGCGCTCGCCATACGCGCCTTCTCATGGCTCGACGCCCCCGACGCCGCGCGCATTGTCACCGGACTGTGCTTCTACGCCACCTGCACGTTCATCTGGTATGGCACCTATCTGCTCGGTCGCCGCCCCGAAGTGCAACCGTTCAAATACGCCTTTGGTGGCGAGCCAGAACCGCGCGACTATGGACGCACGCTCGCGGACGGCGCCCTGTTGATTCTTCTGGCCTGCTTCGGTCTGGCCGAGCGTGGACACGAGACAACGGCCGCCGTCGGACAGCTCACACTCATCTCGATGGCGATTTACGGCCTCGTGCGCAGCCTCGACAAGCCGCGTCAGGGCGCCGTCTGGTTCGGCCTCGCCCTGGGCGGCATGGCGCTCGCGTCCTCACCACTGATGACGCTCTCGCTTTGGTTCGCAGGCATTGCCGCAGCCATTGTCTGCCGCGCCCTGCCCTTGCGCATGCTGCTGCTGATCTCCACGCCGGTGACGCTGCTCATTGCCTGCACGTGGCCGCTCGCGGCGCTCAAGTTTGCCAGCGGCGCACGCCAATGGCTCGGCGAGTGGACGGATATCGGCATGGACACCTTCAGCGGCCCGACGCTCGCCTCGCTGAGCTACATCGCCAAGAATCTGGCGCTGTTTGCCTGGCCCGCATGGCCGCTCGCCGCGTGGTCGCTTTACTCGTGGCGCGGCATGCGGCGCGCGCCCCACATCGCGATTGCGCTTGCCTTTGCCGTCGTGATTCTTGTGCTGATCGTGCTGCAGGCGCATCAGGGCAATCAGCTCTTCATGCTGGCGCTGCCCGCGCTGTCGATCATCGCCGCCTTCGGCCTGCCCACGCTCAAGCGCGGCACGGTCAACGCCATCGACTGGTTCGCCGTGCTGTCGTTTACCGTGCTGGCAGGCTTCGTCTGGATCGTCTGGCTCGCCGGCATCACCGGCTTCCCGGTCTCCACGGCGCGCAATCTGCGGCGCCTGGTCCCGGGCTTCGTCCCCGAGTTCAGCTGGGTCACGCTGATCAGCGCCCTGATCGTGACCGGCGCCTGGGTCGCGCTGGTGGCGTGGCGCGTGTCGCGCAGCCCGAAAGTCCTGTGGCGCAGCGTGGTGCTGTCGTCCGGCGGCACAACCCTCATGTGGGTATTGCTCATGACGCTGTGGCTCCCCGTCGTGAACTACGGCAGAACCTATCGCGACGTGGCCGCACAGATCGCCGCCCATCTACCCGCCGATTACACGTGCATTCGCACGGCCCGCGTCGGCGACGCGCAGCTCGCGTCGTTCGCCTACTTCGGCAAGATGCGCTTCGGCACGGCCAACGACGATTGCGACGTGCTGCTGCGCCAAGACTCGCAGGACTACAGCGAACCATTGTCGCTGGCGCCCTACGAATGGCGTCAGCTCTGGGAAGGCCGCCGCGCGGCCGACCGCGACGAGCGCTTCCGCCTCTATGTATTGCAGGAGCGTCCGGGGCGGCGCGGGGCGCGTCCGCGCTAACCTCCCCCCCTCCATCGCTAGCGACGCTCACGCAACGCCATGTGGCACGACATCAAACGCATTGCCGAACTGGCCTGGCCGGTGCTCATCGGCCAGTTGGCCGTCATCGCCTTCGGGGTGATGGACACGGCGATGGTCGGTCGCGCCTCGGCGTTCGATCTCGCATCGCTCGCCCTCGGTGGGTCGATCTACATCACGGTGTATGTCGGCCTGATGGGCGTGCTCGTGGCGCTCTCCCCGATCGCCGCGCAACGCTTCGGGGCGGGAGAGCGCGAAAGCATCGGCGAGGAAGTGCGTCAGGCGTTCTGGCTCGCCGGGTTCCTCGCCGTGCCGGGTGTCCTGTTGCTATCGCATCCGCAGTTCATTCTGCGACTCTCCGAAGCGTCCCCCGAACTCGAAGCGCGCGCGAGCGCCTATCTCCAGATGCTCGCGTTCGGCCTGCCCGCCGCGCTGCTCTTTCGTGTGTACTCCTCGCTATCCACCGCCGTGGCGCAGCCTCGCATCGTCATGGCCATTCAGGTCACGGGACTGACCTTGAAAGTCCCACTGAATCTGGCACTGATTTACGGCATAGAACGGCTGGGTATTCCAGCGCTCGGCAGCACCGGCTGCGCCATTGCCACGACCGCCATCAACTGGGTCTCATGTGCGCTCGGCCTCACCCTGATGGCACGTCACGCGAAGTTGCGTGACTTCGCCACCTTCTCCCGATTCTGCTGGCCGCACTGGCCGGCGATTCGTGCCCTGCTCAAGCTTGGCATACCCATGGGACTGAGCTACCTGATCGAAGTGACGGCGTTCTCGTTCATGGCCATCTTCATTGCTCGCCTGGGCGACGTGACGCTCGCCGGTCACCAGATTGCCGCGAACCTCGGCGCGCTCATGTATATGCTGCCGATGTCGATTGCGATTGCGACGGCGACGCTCACCGCGCAGGCCATCGGCAAGCGCGACTTTCGCTTGGCGCGCCGGGTCGGGCGCCGCGGCGTCGAGTTTGCTGGCCTGCTGGGCGTGTTGCTGGCGAGCGTCATGGGACTCTGCCGGCCGTGGGTTTTGGCGGCTTATACGTCGGATCCGCTGGTCGCGGCGGTCGCGATGCCATTACTCGCCATCGTCGCCGGCTATCACGTATTCGATGCCTTGCAGGTAAGTGCCGTCTTCGTGTTGCGTGCGTGGAAGGTTGCGGTGATCCCGACCGTCATCTATGCCGTATCACTCTGGGGCGTCGGACTGGGGGGTGGCTATGTGTTGGGCTTCGACGTCGGCGGGCTGTCCCCGGTGTGGCTGCATGGCGCCGCAGGATTCTGGTTCGCCAACAGCACGAGCCTGGCGGTCGCCGCCTTCGGCTTGCTGCTTTATCTGCGCTGGATCGTACGCGTCAAAGGCTGATCGCACGCGCCTCGGGCCGACTCGGAACATCACCACGGCCCGACGGCTTACCGCGCGCGATCAACGCCCATCATCAATGCGCATGATTTGCACATTTTCGCGAAATTACGCGAAAAATCCGCACGCAATTTCAGGGCGACAGGCATAGGAAGAAAATAGTATCGAAACGCCCTGAAAGCCCCGTTGCAGGACTCGAAATCATGAACGTCGAGCGATAAAAAAAGCCCAGGCATCAGCCTGGGCTTTCTTCGTTTGGCGGAGCGGACGGGGCTCGAACCCGCGACCCCCGGCGTGACAGGCCGGTATTCTAACCAACTGAACTACCGCTCCAAACTTGCTCCAGCATTGTGATGTGATTCACTTTGCTTTCCTGCTAGCGATTCGACACTGCAGCGTTGTTACGCGCAGATTGCCGAACTACGTAGGTTTTGGCGGAGCGGACGGGGCTCGAACCCGCGACCCCCGGCGTGACAGGCCGGTATTCTAACCAACTGAACTACCGCTCCAAAACCGACAAAAAAACCCGCCAAACTTCCAGCGGGCTTTACGCCACCCACTGCGTGGCATTTTTAAACTGATACCGACTCGCTACCGGCACCAATTCTGGCGTCCCCTAGGGGATTCGAACCCCTGTACTCACCGTGAAAGGGTGATGTCCTAGGCCTCTAGACGAAGGGGACAAAATCGTCACAATCTTGTCTGTTTCGCTTTACTGCATTTCGCGAAGAACGCCATTCTAAACAACATTTCTTCGCTTGTGAAGCTTTATTTTCAAGTGATTTGCATCGTTTTCGCAAGAATCTTGCTCGTTCGATGCACCTGAAAATCAAGCTTCGGAATCCGTGGTGGAGGTAAGCGGGATCGAACCGCTGACCTCTTGCATGCCATGCAAGCGCTCTCCCAGCTGAGCTATACCCCCCGAACAGAGAAATGAGATTCTAAAGACAAACCCATTTTCTGTAAATACCCTTCTCGCATTTTTTCCGCATTATTTTGCCGATCCGTGCGACGGATAAGAAAACGGCGACGCGCAAGCGTCGCCGTTTTCATTGGCACAGCGACGCGCCAACGCGCGCCGCCAAGCCTCATACCGACATCGGAATTACTGGGCGTCGCCTTCGCGCTTGACCAGCGCCGGGCTACCCTGCTTTTCTTCGTCCGTCAGCGCCTTGTGCGACAGACGCAGACGACCCTTGTCGTCCTGCTGGATCACCTTCACGCGCACCGCCTGGCCTTCCTTGAGGTACTCGTTGATGTCCTTGATGCGCTCGTTGGCGATTTCGGAGATGTGCAGCAGACCATCCTTGCCCGGCAGCACCGACACGATCGCGCCAAACTCGAGCAGCTTCAGCACGGTACCGTCGTACACCTGGCCCACTTCGACTTCCACGGTGATCAGCTCGATACGACGCTTCGCTTCCGCAATGCCTTCGGCGCTCGGGCTGGCAATCGTCACCACGCCGTCGTCCGAAATATCGATGCTCGTGCCGGTCTCTTCCGTCAGTGCACGGATCACCGAACCGCCCTTGCCGATCACGTCGCGGATCTTTTCCGGGTTGATCTTGATGGTGACCATGCGCGGCGCGAATTCCGACAGCTCCGTACGCACGCCCGACTGCGCTTGCGCCATCTTGTCAAGAATATGCAGACGGCCTTCCTTGGCTTGCGCCAGGGCGACCTGCATGATTTCCTTCGTGATGCCCTGGATCTTGATGTCCATCTGCAGCGCGGTGACGCCGTTCGACGTACCCGCCACCTTGAAGTCCATGTCGCCCAGGTGATCTTCGTCGCCGAGAATATCGGTCAGCACGGCAAACTTGTTGCCTTCGAGGATCAGGCCCATCGCGATACCGGCGACCGGTGCCGTCAGCGGCACACCGGCGTCCAGCATGGCGAGGCTGCCCCCGCACACCGAGGCCATCGACGACGAACCGTTCGATTCGGTGATTTCCGACACCACACGCACGGTGTAACCGAAATCGTCGGCGCCCGGCAGACACGCCACCAAAGCGCGCTTGGCCAGACGGCCGTGACCGATTTCGCGGCGCTTGGGCGAACCCACGCGACCCGTTTCACCCGTCGAGAACGGCGGGAAGTTGTAGTGCAGCATGAAGCGATCGCGGTACTCGCCTTGCAGCGCGTCGATGATCTGCTCGTCGCTCTTGGTGCCAAGCGTGGCCACCACGAGGGCCTGCGTTTCGCCACGCGTGAACAGCGCCGAGCCGTGGGCACGCGGCAGCACGCCGGTGCGGATCGAGATCGGGCGCACGGTGCGCGTGTCGCGGCCGTCGATACGCGGCTCGCCAGCCAGAATCTGGCTACGCACGATCTTGGCTTCCAGATCGAACAGGATGTTGCCCACTTCGATGCTGTCCGGCGCGGCTTCGCCCTTGGCGCTCGCCGCTTCGCCCAGCTTGGCGATGACGTCGCTGGTCACGGCACGCAGTTGTTGCGTACGCGCTTGCTTTTCGCGCGTCTGGTAAGCGGCGCGCAGCGAGGCGTCCGCCAGTGCCGACACTTGTGCGATCAGCGCCTCATTCTTCGCGGCCGGGGCCCAATCCCACTCGGCCTTGCCTGCGTCGCGCACCAGATCGTGAATGGCGTTGATCGCCGTTTGCATTTGATCGTGACCGAACACCACGGCGCCCAGCATCACGTCTTCCGGCAGTTCTTTCGCTTCCGATTCGACCATCAGCACGGCTTGCTCCGTACCGGCAACGACGAGGTCGAGCTTCGACTGGGCGATCTGCTCACGCGACGGGTTCAGCACGTACTGACCGTCAACGTAGGCCACGCGCGCGGCGCCTACCGGGCCGTTGAACGGCAGACCGGAGATCGACAGTGCTGCCGATGCGCCGATCAGGGCCGGGATATCCGCCGGCACTTCCGGGTTCAGCGAAACGACCTGCACCACAACCTGGACTTCGTTGTAGAAGCCTTCCGGGAAGAGCGGGCGGATCGGGCGGTCGATCAGGCGCGACGTCAGCGTTTCGTTTTCCGACGGACGGCCTTCACGCTTGAAGAAGCCCCCCGGGATCTTGCCGGCGGCGTAAGTCTTTTCCAGATAGTCAACGGTCAGCGGGAAGAAATCCTGGCCCGACTTGGCGCTCTTCGCACCCACGACCGTGGCCAGCACGACCGTATCGTCCATGTCGACGAGCACGGCACCGGATGCCTGGCGAGCAATCTCACCCGTCTCCATGCGAACCGTGTTTTGTCCCCATTGGAAAGACTTGACGACTTTATTGAACATTTGCACTCCTATATCGAATCGCGCGAATGCAGCAGCGGCGCGATATCGCTGCCGGGGTGATCCCGACGCTTCGCAGGGGGGAGTGTTATGCCATTCCAGCGTTGCCCGGCACCTTGGTGCGCAGACATTGGCATCGCTCGGGCGACGCTGGAATGACACAAGCCCTGCTTATCGACGAGGCCCCATAAAGTGGGAACTACAGGAACTGCTGGAACCGGGGAGAACCCAGCCCAACGGTGAGGTTCGCGACCGGCCGGACATCCTCAGGACATCCGTCAGGGCGCGCCCAAAAACAAAATGCCTGCATCAGCACGCTGATACAGGCATCTCGTCGTAATCGCAATCGCTTACTTACGCAGGCCCAGCTTCTCGATCAGGGCGCGGTAACGATCTGCGTCCTTGCCCTTGAGGTAATCGAGCAGCTTGCGGCGACGGCTCACCATGCGCAGCAGACCGCGGCGGCTGTGGTGATCCTTCATGTGCGCCTTGAAGTGCGGCGTCAGTTCGTTGATGCGCGTGGTGAGCAGCGCAACTTGCACTTCGGGGGAGCCGGTATCGTTAGCGGCACGGGCGAATTGCGCCACGACGTCCGACTTCTTGGTCATTGCGGTAGTCATTTGCTTTCCTTTGGATACACGCGGTCACGGAAGAATGGCCGTGCCGTGAACTTACAAAAACATGCGCGGCATTGCCGCACATAAACAAAACTGCAAGTGCGCGATTATACGGGAGTTGCCCCCCGGACGCCATACTTTTCCTCGCCACGCCACCTCAGACGGGGCCGAGCGAACGGTTTGAGCGCTGAAAATCGGGCATTCCACCAAATAATCCGGACCATTTCGATGGATTATCCGGAAAATTTCGACCAATTATTTTTTTCATCACGCCAGCCCGCCCCAACGCTTGCGCCCTTCCCGGCGGTTCACCGCTGGCGGGCCATCCGGCAAGTACTCGGCAACGCCACCTTGTTGGCGGGCAGCTCGAGCACTGTCTTGAACCCAAAGCCCGAGCCTTCGTTGTCGAACTTCACCCCGGGCTCGCCCGCGCGGCGCATGACCGACACGTACAAGGGCTCGATCAGCTGGTGGTCGTTCGGACGCATCCATGCGTCGACCGGCGCCTCGCGAATCCGGCGGTTCTGCAGCGCCCGCGCCACGGTCGTCACATCGGTGGTGCCGGCCTGCTCGAGCGCCGCGGCAATCATGTCGATCATCACGCTCATGCGCAGCAGCGCATAGTCGTCGCGCGCCTCCGGATAACGCGCACGGAACGCCTTGTAGAACGCATCCGACGCCTCGCCGCCGACGTTCGGGTGCCATTCGGCCACGGCGTACACGCGACCAACCCCCGCCTCGCCCAGTGCTGCCGGCGCACCGAGGGCGTTGCCATAGAACGTGTAGAACTTGAGCTCCATCCCCTGTTCGCGTGCGGCCTTGACGAGCAATGTCAGGTCGTTGCCCCAACTCCCCGTCACCACCGTATCGGCACCTGCCGCGCGAATGCGCGCAAGATAGGGCGTGAAGTCCTTCACGCGCCCCACCGGGCTGAACTGCTCACCCACGATCTGCACGTCCGGGCGCTTGGCGCCAATCATCTGTCGGGCGAGCCCGGCGACCTGCCGGCCGAAGCTGTAGTCCTGGTTGAGCAGGTAGACCTTCTGGATGCTCGGATCTTGTTTGATGGCCTCGGTCAACGCCTGCATGCGCATGGCGGCATTGGCGTCGAAGGCGAAATGCCAGAAACTGCACTGTTCGTTGGTGAGCGCCGTGTCGACGGCCGAGTAATTGAAGAACAGCATGCGCTGCCCCGGCTCGCGCGCATTGCGTTTGTTGATCGCATCGATCAACGCCGACGCAACGGCCGAACTGTTGCCCTGCAAGACGAACGGAATGCCCAGATCGCCGGCCGCCTTGAGTTGCACCAGGCTATCCTCGACGCCGCCCTTGCTGTCGAATACCGTCAGCTCGAACGGATGCGCGCCGTCGCGCAACTTCACCCCGCCGCGCGCGTTCACGCGCTCGATCGCGAAGCGCAAATTGCGCTCGACCATGGCGCCGGCATTGCCGAAGGGGCCGCTCATCCCCTCGATGAGCGCGAGCCGGATCGGCGGTGCCGCGTGGGCAAGGCTGGTCGCGGCCAGCAGGCCGGCGGCGCACAAAACCGCGCTCAAGCGCGCCAGCAAGACGTGAACTTTCATCGAAGCCTCTGAGACTGTGTCGGCGCGAATCATAACGCCCCCTACCCGCCCCCGGCAAGCCGCCGCGCCCCGGGACGCGCCGCACGGCGGTATGCTATCGGCATGCCGCCCTGCGGCCGTCTTCCTCTGACGCGAGGCCATTCATGACTGATTCGACTCGGGCACGCGCGGGCATCGCCCCCCCGAACACCGCTTCCCCCTCCCCCGGCGCATCACGCACCGCCGTGTTGCTGCGCTGGCTGTTGGGCGGCGCGCTTGCGCTCTCGCTGAGCGCCTGCTACACGCCCCCGTGGCAAACCTTTTCACCCAACGCCTCGCAGGCCGAGGTGCAGGCACGGCTGGGCAAACCGAGGGAAGTCTATCCGCTCAGCCCCGGCGTGACCCGCTGGCTCTATCCGAGCAAGCCGTTTGGCGAAGAGACGATCGCCGCCGACTTCGATGCCCAAGGCCGCCTGCTGGGCACCGCGCAAGTGCTCTCGACGCCGGAATTCAACAAGGTCGAGATCGACAAGTGGACGAAAACCGACGTGCTGCATCACTTCGGCGAGCCCGTCGAAACGTCGTACTTTCCGCTCATGAAGCGCGAAGTCTGGACCTATCGCTTCAAGCAGGACGACGTCTGGTACTCGATGATGAACTTCTACTTCGATGCGGATGGCATCGTCAAAACCACGCAGATCAGCCCCGATCCGCTGCACGAGAAGTTCAATCACGACCTGTTCTGATCGCCTTTCGGGCACCACCGAAAGCAAAACGCCCGCATGCCGGATTGCCGGATGCGGGCGTTGTCACGTCGATACCGCGGCCTTCAAGGACGCCGGGGCGCCCCCCCAATTACGGCGTCAACTGCGGGTTGAGCTTCTCGGCCTTCGAATACAGCTTGTTGAGCGCGGACAGATAGGCCTTGGCAGACGCCGCGACGATATCCGGATCCGTGCCCACGCCGTTCACGATGCGCCCGCCCTTCGACAGCCGCACGGTCACCTCGCCCTGCGATTGCGTGCCCGTCGTGATCGCATTCACCGAATACAGCAGTTGCTCCGCGCCGCTTTGCACCTGCGATTCAATGGCATTGAGCACGGCGTCGACCGGGCCGTTACCCTCGGCATCTCCCACGAGTTCCTTGCCCTGCGCGGTGAAGACCACGTGCGCGCTCGGGCGCTCACCCGTCTCGGAGTGCTGCGCCATCGACACGAGATGGAAATGCTCGCTGCTGTCGGCCTGCGCTTCATTCGAGACGATCGCCAGAATATCCTCGTCGAAGATTTCAGCCTTCTGGTCAGCCAGCTCCTTGAAGCGGGCGAACGCGGCATTCACGTCCTGCTCCGACGCCATCTCGATGCCCAGCTCCTGAAGGCGCTGCTTGAAGGCGTTGCGGCCCGAGAGCTTGCCGAGCACGATCTTGTTGGCGGTCCAGCCCACATCTTCCGCCCGCATGATCTCGTAGGTGTCGCGCGCCTTGAGCACGCCGTCCTGGTGGATGCCCGAGGCGTGCGCGAACGCGTTGGCGCCCACCACCGCCTTGTTCGGCTGAACGCTGAAGCCGGTGATCTGCGAGACGAGCTTCGAGGCCGGCACGATTTGCGTTGTATCGATGCCGAGTTCCAGACCGAAGTAATCCTTGCGGGTCTTGATCGCCATCACGACTTCTTCGAGTGCCGTATTACCCGCGCGCTCGCCCAGACCATTGATCGTGCATTCGATCTGACGCGCGCCCCCCAACTGCACCCCGGCCAACGAGTTCGCGACGGCCATGCCCAGATCGTTGTGGCAGTGCACCGACCAGACCGCCTTGTCCGAATTCGGCACACGCTCGCGCAGCGTGCGTACGAGCTGGCCGTAAAGTTCCGGCACGCCGTAACCCACGGTATCGGCCACGTTGATGGTCGTCGCGCCTTCGTTGATGACGGCTTCCAGCACGCGGCAAAGGAAATCCAGCTCCGAGCGGCTGCCGTCTTCCGGTGAGAATTCGATATTGTCGGTGAACTGACGCGCATACCGCACGGCGAGTTTCGCCTGCTCGAGCACCTGATCCGGGCTCATGCGCAGCTTCTTCTCCATGTGCAGCGGCGACGTAGCGATGAACGTATGGATACGCGACGAGTTCGCGCCCTTGAGGGCCTCGGCGGCACGGGCGATATCGCGGTCGTTGGCACGCGCAAGCGAGCAGACGGTACTGTCCTTGATGATGCCGGCGATGGCCCGGATGGCCTCGAAGTCGCCGTTCGAGCTGGCGGCGAAGCCGGCTTCGATCACGTCCACGCGCAGACGCTCCAGCTGGCGGGCGATGCGAATCTTCTCATCGCGCGTCATCGACGCGCCGGGCGACTGCTCACCGTCGCGCAAGGTCGTATCGAAAATGATCAGCTTGTCGGCCATGACTTTCTCCAGTGGGGATCTTGTAGGGTTCAGTTTGTTCTTGATGTTCGGGGGCGGCGCATTCGCAAGTCGACGGACGCCTGGCCGCCCACGACACTGTGCTCACGCAGCAGGCAACACGGGCGGACGGATCGTCGAACGGGCGGGCAACTACCGGGAGGAAATCAGCGCGCGACGCGCGCAGGCATGGCCGGCCCGCGGACGGGGGCATGGCATAGCGTTGGCGGTGCGAGAGGAAGGTCCGAAGCCGGGGCGGCGCCTGAAATCATGAGCGCCAATATAGTCGCAATCGGGTGATTTCGCAACGCGCGGCGCGGGCTGCAAGCCGCATGCAGACAGGCGCTCGCGAGCCCACGATCCTGCCTGCGCCACCAATGAACAGCCCGGCACGGCGCCGGGCTGGATATCACGAGACAAACGACGATCAGGCCACCGGAATGCGCAGCACCTGTCCCGGATAGATTCGGTCCGGGCTGGAAAGCATCGGCTTGTTGGCCTCGAAGATGGCGTTGTATCGGTTGGCGTCACCGTAGACCTTCTTCGAGATCGCCGACAACGTATCGCCCTTCTCCACGGTGTGAAACGTCGCCTCGGCCGACGCCGTCGACACCGACATCCGGTCGTCCACCTTCTCGACGCCCTTCACATTGCCGCAGCACAGCAGGATCTTTTCCTTGGTCGCTTGATCCGGGGCCACGCCGAACACCGTCACCGTGCGCGACGCGCCGTCGAACGTGACGGTCAGGCCGGTCGCGTCGAGGTTCTGCGTCTTGATGTACGCCTCGATGGCGTCAGCCGCGTTGCGGTTGGCTTCGTCCGCGTCAGGCCCCGGCGGGGGCGCCTCCGCGGCTTGCGCCTGGCCGCCCAACAGTGCCTCGCCGGCTTCTTTCACAAAGTCCAGAATGCCCATGCTTGCTCCTTCGTCACGTCGAACCATCGAAACGGCACCGGGTCGGCTCAGCGTTGCCACGACCTGCCCGGGCCAGGGAAAACTTCCGGCCTGCATTCGCAAGACTACAACATCGCACCGCAAACGATCGCCCGACAAGCCTGACAGGCGAATGTGACAAGGGGCGCACCGAGACGCCCCTTGTTTTGCCACGTTATTCGTCGACGTCGCCGAAAATGCGCTGCCGGCGCCCCTTCAGAAAGCGGAAGGCCCAGAGCACATAGCCGGAAACGCTGTAC
This sequence comes from Pandoraea cepalis, assembly GCF_902459625.1. Classification (NCBI taxonomy): domain Bacteria; kingdom Pseudomonadati; phylum Pseudomonadota; class Betaproteobacteria; order Burkholderiales; family Burkholderiaceae; genus Pandoraea; species Pandoraea cepalis. The sequence continues at coordinate 55,807 of NZ_CABPRY010000003.1, read as the reverse complement.
AGACAGAACATGCCGAAGAGCACCAGCGGCGGGTCGGACGACACGAGAATGAAGCCGACCATGAAGAGCAGCACCACGCCGAACGACACCCGCTGACGCACATCGAGCGCCTTGCCGCTATAGAACGGCGCATTCGATACCATCGACATCCCCGCGTAAATCGTCAGCCCGAATGCCACCCAGGGCATCCAGAAAACGTTGACCGGTAATTTGTTGTCGATCGTAATCCACACGAAACCGGCAATAAGCGCCGCGGCCGCCGGACTCGCCAAGCCCTGGAAGAAGCGCTTGTCGACCACGCCGATGTTCGTATTGAAGCGCGCCAGCCGCAACGCCGCGCAGGCCACGTAGACGAACGCGGCGAGCCAGCCCCACTTGCCGATCTCATGGAGAATCCATTCGTACATCACCAACGCCGGCGCTACGCCGAACGAGGTCATGTCCGAGAGCGAATCGTATTGCTCGCCGAACGCGCTCTGCGTGTTGGTCATACGTGCCACGCGCCCGTCCATGCCATCGAGCACCATGGCGAAGAAGATCGCGATGGCGGCCTGCTCGAAACGATCGTTCATGGCCTGCACGATCGCGAAGAAGCCGCAGAACAGCGCGGCGGTCGTAAAGGCGTTCGGCAACAGATAGATGCCGCGATTGCGCGGGCGCACCGGCAGATCGTCCTCCACACCGTGGTCGTGGTCTTCGTTCATCAATGGCTCTGCGGATGAAGGGTTGTGACGGCTGAACGCCGAGAGATGCCTGACATTATTGCGCAAGCGGCCGCGATGGTTTTCCGGCATGCGGACCTCCTTGACGATGCTATGACAGCGGGCGATCCCGCAACGGATCACCGCGATTGGAACGCAAGAAGCGAAAGCAGTTGCAGGCCGCGACACGGTGACGCACGACAGGAAGTCGCGCGGCCGCACACGGCCGTGGTCCGTGGGCTCGCGTGGCTTACAGCTCGGCGAGGATCGTCGAGGTCGCCGACACCTTCTCGCCGATGGTCACGCGCGGACGCGAGCCCAGCGGCAGGTACACGTCGACCCGCGAACCGAAACGAATGAACCCGTAACGCTGACCGCGCGAAAGCGTATCGCCCACCTTCACGTAGCACAAAATCCGGCGCGCGATGAGTCCCGCGACCTGCACGCTCGTGACGATCTGCCCCCCCACGTCGATCACCAGCGCATTGCGCTCGTTTTCGAGCGATGCCTTGTCGAGATCGGCGTTGAAGAAACGTCCCGGGAAATATTCCACCTTGGTCACCGTGCCGTCAACCGGGGCACGATTCGAGTGCACGTTGAAAACGTTCATGAACACGCTGATCTTCAGCGCTTCACGGCCAGCGTACGGATCTTGCGTGGTTTCGATGGCCACGATGCGGCCGTCGGCGGGCGAAAGTACGGCGCCGGCCTGCTGCGGCACCTGCCGCGGCGGATCACGGAAGAACTGCAGGACAAACAGGGCGATCACCCAGAACGGCGCGGCCCACAGCACGCCGGCCATGAAGTGCACGACGAGCGCCACGGCGACGGCGATACCCAGGAAGGGCCAGCCCTCGCGGGCAATGATCGGGTGAGGATAATTCATGCGATTGAACTCGCGTCCTTGGTAAAACGGTTGAGTGAGCGGGTCGGCCTGCGTTGGGCCAAACCGTGACGTGGCGGCATTGTAGCAATGCGCGCGGCGCGGCGACACTTTTTCCCCAATCGACCGATCGGCGTCGCCACCGCAAAGCCGGCCACATCGAGGCGCCACGGCGCCGGTTCACGGTCGATGCGGGGGGAGAGGAAACGAAAAAAGCCGTCCGCCTTGCCATAGCGACAGCTACAGCAAAACGGACGGCCAGGCGCGGCGGTTCCGGCGCTCAAACGCACGATGCGCTTGACGCGCCCAAGCCGCCTGCCGTGCGCCGCCAGTGCGACGCCCACACGCTGCCGGGCGTACGCATCTTGCGGCGCGTCGTACTTAGTTCTTCGACTGGTCGACGAGCTTGTTCTTGGCGATCCACGGCATCATTGCGCGCAGCTTGCCGCCCACTTGCTCGATTTGGTGCTCGGCCGTGATGCGACGACGCGAGATCAGGGTCGGGGCACCCGCCTTGTTTTCCAGGATGAACGACTTGGCGTACTCGCCGGTCTGGATATCGGTCAGGCACTGCTTCATCGCCTTCTTCGTCTCTTCGGTCACGACACGCGGGCCGGTGACGTACTCACCGTACTCGGCGTTGTTCGAGATCGAATAGTTCATGTTGGCGATGCCGCCTTCATAGATCAGGTCGACGATCAGCTTGAGTTCGTGCAGGCACTCGAAGTAGGCCATTTCCGGCGCATAACCGGCTTCGACCAGCGTTTCGAAACCGGCCTTGATCAGCTCGACGGTACCGCCGCACAGCACGGCTTGTTCACCGAACAGGTCGGTTTCCGTCTCTTCGCGGAAGTTCGTCTCGATGATGCCGGCACGGCCGCCGCCGTTCGCGGCAGCGTACGACAGGGCGATGTCGCGCGCGGCGCCCGACTTGTCCTGTGCCACGGCGATCAGGTGGGGCACGCCGCCGCCTTGCGAGTACGTCGAGCGCACCGTGTGGCCCGGGGCCTTCGGGGCGATCATGATGACGTCGAGGTCAGCGCGCGGAATCACGCAGCCGTAATGCACGTTGAAGCCGTGCGCGAAGGCCAGGGCGGCGCCTTCCTTGATGTTGCCGTGCACTTCGTTCTTGTACACGTCGCCGATCTGCTCGTCCGGCAGCAGCATCATGACGATGTCGGCCGACTTCACGGCTTCCGCCACTTCCTTGGTGTTCAGGCCGGCGCCGACCGCCTTGTTCCACGAAGCGCCATTCTTGCGCAGACCGACCGTCACGTTCACACCGCTGTCCTTCAGGTTCTGGGCGTGGGCATGGCCTTGCGAGCCATAGCCGATGATCGTCACTTGCTTGCCCTTGATGAGGGAGAGGTCGGCGTCTTTGTCGTAGAAAACTTTCATTTGGAATTGTCCCGTAATGCCAAAAAATTACTCAAATCAGAATGGATCGAAATCCGCTTACCGCGTTGCCGCTACCGATCAGACTTTCAGGATGCGCTCACCGCGCCCGATGCCCGAGCCACCGGTACGAACCGTCTCGAGAATCGCCGTACGATCGAGCCCGTCGATGAAGGCGTCGAGTTTCGCCGAATTCCCGGTCAGTTCGATCGTATAGGTCTTTTCAGTAACGTCAATGATGCGGCCGCGGAAAATATCCGACATCCGCTTCATCTCTTCTCGCTCCTTGCCCACAGCGCGCACCTTGATGAGCATCAGCTCACGTTCGATATGCGCCCCTTCGGTCAGATCCACCACCTTCACCACCTCGATGAGCCGGTTCAGGTGCTTGGTGATCTGTTCGATGACGTCGTCGGAGCCCGTCGTGACCACCGTCATGCGCGAGAGCGACCGATCTTCGGTCGGCGCGACGGTGAGGGTCTCGATATTGTAGCCACGCGCCGAAAACAGGCCCACCACGCGCGACAGCGCGCCCGGCTCGTTCTCGAGCAAAACAGAAATAATATGCCTCATGGTGTATCCCGGATTGTCCTAGTGTGGGGACGTCGCGCCCGCGCCGGCCTTGACGGCGGCGACGGTCGGCGCGCGCCTCGGCTTACAGATCTTCCGAACCGAGCAGCATCTCGCTGATGCCCTTGCCCGCCTGGACCATCGGCCAGACGTTTTCGGTGGGATCCGTTTGGAAATCCATGAATACCGTACGATCCTTCAGGCGCAACGCCTCGCGCAGTGCGGGCTCGACGTCCGACGACTTCTCGATGCGAATGCCCACATGACCGTACGCCTCGGCAAGCTTCACGAAGTCGGGCAGCGCGTCCATGTACGAACTGGAGTAGCGCTTGCTGTATTCGATCTGCTGCCACTGGCGAACCATGCCCAGATAGCGGTTGTTGAGCGACAGAATCTTGATCGGCGTGCGGTATTGCAGGCACGTCGAGAGTTCCTGGATGCACATCTGGATCGAGCCTTCGCCGGTAATACAGGCGACTTCGGCATCCGGGTGCGCCATCTTCACGCCCATGGCCGCCGGCAGGCCGAAGCCCATCGTGCCCAGGCCGCCCGAGTTGATCCAGCGGCGCGGCTTGTTGAAGCGGTAGTACTGCGCCGCCCACATCTGGTGCTGGCCGACGTCCGAGCACACGAAGGCTTCACCATCGGTGAGCTTCCAGTACGTCTCGACCACATGTTGCGGCTTGATGATCTCGCTCGCTCGATCGAACGCGAGGCAATCGCGCGAGCGCCATTCCTCGATCTGCTTCCACCAGTCGGCCAGCGCCTCGGTGTCCGGACCGTGTTCCGCCGTCTGTAGGTTCTCGATCATCTCGCGCAGCACTTCCTTCACGTCGCCGACGATCGGGATATCGACCTTGACACGTTTGGAAATCGACGACGGGTCGATATCGACGTGAATGATCTTGCGTGCGGTCGAGGAGAAGTGCTCCGGATTGCCGATCACACGGTCGTCGAAGCGTGCACCGATGGCGATGAGCACGTCGCAGTGCTGCATGGCCATGTTGGCTTCGTACGTGCCGTGCATGCCCAGCATGCCGAGGAACTTGGGATCGCTCGCACGATACCCGCCCAGGCCCATGAGCGTGTTGGTCACCGGATAGCCGAGCAGGTCGCAGAACTGGTTCAGTTCCTTCGACGCGTCGGCCAGAATGATGCCGCCGCCCGTATAGATATAGGGGCGCTTGGCCGAGAGCAGCAGGCTCATCGCCTTGCGAATCTGACCCGAGTGACCCTTCGTGACCGGGTTGTACGAGCGCAGCGACACCGACTTCGGATATTCGAAGCGGCAGCGCGTCTTGGACACGTCCTTCGGAATATCGACCAGCACCGGGCCCGGACGGCCCGTCTTGGCGATATAGAAGGCTTTCTTGATGGTCGCGGCGAGATCGCGCACATCCTTCACGAGGAAGTTGTGCTTGACGCACGGACGGGTAATACCGACCGTGTCGCATTCCTGGAAGGCGTCCTGGCCGATGGCGGCCGTGGGCACCTGCCCGGTGATGATGACGAGCGGGATCGAATCCATGTACGCCGTGGCGATCCCGGTAACCGCATTGGTCACGCCGGGGCCGGACGTCACGAGACATACACCAACCTTGTCGGTGGAACGCGAATAAGCGTCGGCCGCATGCACGGCGGCTTGCTCATGGCGCACCAGGATGTGCTGGATCTTGTCCTGCTTGTAGAGTTCGTCGTAGATGTAGAGAACCGAACCGCCGGGATAACCCCACAGATGTTCGACCCCTTCTTCCTGAAGCGAGCGCACGAGAATCTCGGCGCCAATCATGTCTTCGGAAGTATTTTGGTGGCGTGTAGCTTCCGCCTCGGAGAATTCCGCGCTTGGCATATTCATCGTCGACCTTTCAAAGTTTCGGCAAAAATTTTGATCGGGTGCTCTCCCCGCGAACTTGTGGTTCGGGCTCAAGCTGCGCGTCTGAATGATGGACACCCCGGATAGGCGTGCCGATATTGAGACAATCACAGATATTGCGAACTGGCAACATTACCGGTTTGCAGCAAAATGGTCAAGCAGGTTTATGCATTTGCAGCATGACTGCAAAGTGGGCCTCGCAGAATCCCCACGCCATGCCCCACGTCGCCCCAAGCCGGTGCACAATCTTCACACGATAGGAAGCTGGCGAGCCCGGCGCCGTCGCAAACCGGCACCACCGCAAGCAAAAGCGGTTACAGCACAGCGCGTTTTTGGTAGCATCCGCACCGGCTACATGAATCTTTACGTGGCCTTTACGCTTACATGGCATTTCAAAGGCGCAGCGCGCAACGCTGCGTGCACCCCACCGGATGGCATCTGACAAGGAACTGGCGGATTTTCTCGCGGGCATCGAACGGCGCGCCTTCAAGCAGGCCGTCTATGCCGTACGCGACGACGAGGCCGCCCTCGATATCGTTCAGGATGCGATGATCCGCCTGGCCGAGAAATACGGCGACAAGCCGCCGGCCGACCTGCCGCTGCTGTTCACGCGCATTCTCCAGAACGCCATTCACGACTATTTCCGTCGGCAAAAGGTGCGTAACACCTGGGTCACGCTATTCTCGAATCTCGCGGGCCCGGGCGACGACGAACGCGACGACTTCGATCCGCTGGAAACCTTATTGGCCGAGGATGGGTCTGTGCAGACCGAGAGCAGCGAAGAGGCCGTTTCGCGCGCCGAAATCCTCTCGCTCATCGACGCGGAAATACAGAAACTGCCGACACGTCAACGAGAAGCCTTCCTCATGCGTTACTGGGAAGATATGGACGTTGCCGAGACGGCCGCCACGATGGGGTGCTCGGAGGGCAGCGTCAAGACGCACTGCTCGCGCGCCACCCATGCGTTGGCGCAGGCGTTGAAGGCAAAAGGGATCAGGTTATGAGTCACGATCTGGAAACGAGGGAACTCCGCTTCGCACATCGCGTGCGACGTGCGCTGGACGAAGCGTCCGACGCGCCGTCGCCGAATATCGCGGCCCGGCTGGCCGCCGCTCGCCAGGAGGCGCTCGCGCGCAAGAAGCCCGAACCGGTGGCCATTGTGCAACCGGCGCTGGTGCTCGCCGGTGTCGGCGCCATGCCATCGTCGGAAGCCGGCGGCCCGCGCCGCACATTCGACAAGCTGCGCCGTCTCGGGCTGCTCTGGCCGCTCGCCGCATTGGTGATCGGCCTGGCGGGGCTCGCGTACTGGGAGCATCAGCAACACATTCAGGACCTGGCAGACATCGATGCCGCCGTATTGAGCGACGAACTCCCGTTGTCGGCCTATGCCGACCATGGCTTCAACGCCTATGTGAAGCGTGCCCAGTAGCCCCCCTACCCAAGTCCCCCCCGTGACGCGACGCAATGTATTTCTTCTGCTGGCCGCGCTGATCGCGGCCGCGCTCGCCGGCACGGCCGCGCTGCGCCGCACGCACGCGCCTGAAGCGGTGTCCGACGTGCCTCCGGTCATTGCCGGCGCATCTGCCCCCGGCGGCGCCAACCCCACCAATGGGCCGGTCGGCAATCTGACGGCCAGCGGTGCGACCGCGAGCGGCGCTGCGGCGACGTCTGTTGCATCGCCCGGCGGTTACTGGGCCAAGCTCACGGCAGGCCAGCGAGAGGCGCTCGCGCCGCTCGCCCAGGACTGGAATCGCATGAGCGAGCGTCAGCGCGAGAAGTGGATCGAGATTGCCAAGCGCTTTCATACGCTGTCACCGGAAAGCCGTAAGCGCCTGCATGACCGCATGGCGGACTGGGTGCGCCTGACGCCCGAGCAGCGCAAGCTGGCGCGCGAGAGCTATCAGAACGCCAAGACGCTGCCGCCCGAGCGAAAAGCGCAGATGTGGCAGCAGTATCAGCAACTCACCGAAGAACAGAAGAAGCGCCTTGCCGCGGACGACCGAAAGCAGGCCAACCGTCCGAACGTGGTCAGCGCGCCGCCATCGGGCCGCCCGGGCGTGAAGAATCCGTATGCTGCTGTGCATCGCAAGGAGGCCGGCACCCCGGGCAAGAATGGCGCGCTGCCGGCGCCGGTGGCATCGGGCGCGGCAGCACCGACGACCGGGCAATCGATGCCGACTTCTGCCGTACCGTCGCCAGGAGCCACGCCGGCGAGCGCCGGCACGGCAAACGGCGACAAGAATGGCGACGCCGTCTTCAACGCCGAGATTTATCATCACAACTGACGCCTGACGCCAGCCACTCCTGGTCATCGTCATGCCGCAACGGCCGCCCCCCCCCCGGGGCGGCCGTTTGTCTTTATGCGTTCGAAACGCCCCCGCCGACCGGCTGGCTCGCTGGCACATTCTTGCGCATAATGTGCGGCACAGGACGCGACATGCCCGCCGCCACTGCCCCATGCCGGCACGGGCGCCAGGCACCCGACAAAAATCCCAGACCACGCCGCGATGACCGACTCCGCCACCCAGCCCGCCACGCCGCACCGCTCGCCCGACACCGCACCCTCGCCAGACGTGCCATCCGGTATCGAACCGGATGGCTACGCTGTGCCGACGCTACGCCGCCGCCTGCTCTCGATGCTCTACGAATCGCTGCTGCTCTTCGGCGTGCTGTTCCTTGCCGGCTACCTGTTCAGCGCCCTCACCCAGCAGCGCAGCGGCCTGATGCACCGGCATGCCATGCAAGCCTGGCTGTTTCTTGTACTTGGCGCGTACTTCGTCTGGTTCTGGACCCACGGTGGCCAGACGCTGGCGATGAAGACGTGGAAGATCCGTCTGGTCGACGCGCATGGACAACCGGTGCACACCGCCCGCGCTGTCGCGCGTTATGCGCTCGCATGGTTGTGGGTGCTGCCGGCCATGGCGCTCGACTCGGGACTCGGAATCACAGGCTGGGGCAGCGTGGCGTTGCTCACCGGCTGGGTCGTGCTCTGGGCCTTGGCCATGCGCGTGATGCCGGATCACCAGTTCATTCATGACCGGCTCGCCGGCACGCGTCTCGTGAGCGTGCTGGGCAAATGACCACAGCGCCCCCCGCTGCCCGCCCTGCCCCGCGCGCCTCGCGCGCCCACCTGATCTACGGTGGCATCGAAATCGGGCTATCGCTCATCGTCGCCGTCGCCACGTGGACCGTTTGGCATAGCCCCTGGACGACTTTGCTATGGACGGTGCTATGGTTGCCCGTCTCCCATGCCATCGGCCTTGCGGCCGGCTTCGTCATGGCCGCCCAGGGCGACCCGTCGCCGGAGCGGCGCGCCACCGCCGGCACCCATGCGGCCGTATGGGCCTACGAATGCGCGGCGTCGATCTTCCTGCTCGATCTCTGCCAACCGTGGCTCAGCACCGCCCGACTGCCGCCACCGCGTGGCCCGGCGCGCCCCGTCTCGGTATTGCTGTTGCATGGTTACGGCTGTAATCGCGCGTTCTGGCTGCGTTTCTCGCGCCATCTCGCCGACGCGGGCTACGACTGCGACGCCGTCAATCTTGGCCCGATGTTCGGCGACATCGACGATTACGCCCCCACGGTTGCCAATGCCACGCGCGCCCTTGCCGAACGCACCCGGCTGCCCGTCGTCATCATCGGCCACAGCATGGGCGGACTCGCGGCGCGTGCCTGCCTGCGCCACGCGCCCACCCTGCCGGTCGCTCACACCATCACGCTCGGCTCGCCGCACTTCGGCACCCTGCATGCGCGCCATGGCCTCGGCACCAACGCTCGCCAGATGAGTGTCGGCAGCGAATGGCTCGCGGCGCTCGCGAGTCGCGAAACGCAAACGCAACGCGCTCGCATCACGTCGATTTACACGTTTCACGACAACGTCGTCTATCCGGTGCGCACTTGCGTGCTGCCCGGTGCCCACAACATCGCGCTCGACCGGCTCGGACATGTGTCGCTGGGCACGCATCCACGTGCGCGCGCCCACGTGCTCGAGACGCTCGAGCGCGTGGCCCAGGGATTGCCGCGCGGCGTCTGATCCGAGGCGTCCCGGACTGGTGCGGGTCCCGCTGTCGCGTCGTCGCGACGTTGGACGCCACTTTCGCGACATGATCGTGACTGTCATCGTCGCTTCACGAAATCGTGGCGCAATGCACGCATGTTCAACGCGACGTGCGAGCCGGTATGACGACGACCCCCACCTTTGAGTTGCCGATCCCAACGTCTGCGGCTCGCGCCGGTCACTTCGCAGACACCCCGCCAGGCCGCCCCGCCGCCCCGCCCATCAGCCCGCCCGACACGATCGAACTGCCGCCCGACACGCCCGATCCCTTCGACCCGCCCCCCGACGGCATCACCCGCTACCGTACGATCTGGCTCTCGGACATCCACCTCGGCACCCAAGGGTGTCAGGCAGACTACCTGCTCGACTTCCTGCGTCATCACGAGTCCGACTACCTGTACCTGGTCGGCGACATCATCGACGGCTGGCATCTGCGACGCGGCTGGCACTGGCCGCAGGCGCACAACGATGTTGTGCAGAAAATGCTGCGCCGCGCACGCAAGGGGACGCAGGTGATCTACGTACCCGGCAATCACGACGAAGCGGCACGCCAGTTCTGCGGGTTGGCGTTCGGCGACATTGCGGTGCGCGACGAGGCGTTCCACACCACACTGTCGGGCAAACGTCTGTGGGTCACCCACGGCGATCTGTTCGACGGCGTGATTCAGCACGCCAAGTGGCTCGCGTATCTGGGCGACTCGCTCTACACCCTCACCCTGCTGCTCAACCGCTGGTTCAATCGCGTGCGCACGCGCTTCGGCTTCCCGTACTGGTCGCTGTCGCAGTATCTGAAACACCAGGTGAAAAACGCCGTGAACTTCATTTCGGCCTTCGAGCACGTGATGGCCGACGAAGCGCGCCGCCGTGGCTGCGACGGCGTGGTGTGCGGACACATCCACAAGCCCGAGATTCGCGAGATCGACGGCTTGCTCTACTGCAACGACGGCGACTGGGTGGAGAGCCTCTCGGCGCTGGTCGAGACGACCGAGGGCGAGCTGCGCATCATCCACTGGACGCAAAAGCGCAACGTGCGCGCCCGCGCGAAAACCGCGACGGTCAGCACTTGAGCCCGCACCGTGACCCTGGCCGGCCTCGCGCCGCCACGATCGCCACACCTCGGGAGACGCCAGTCCGAGACGCTGGCCCAGGACACTTGCCCGATTTCACCCCGTTAACCCCGCGCACGCACGGCACTGTGCTGTCGTACGTGCGCACTCACGCGCGAGTTCGCGCGTGTCACCGAAGCGCGCCATGTGCGCGAAGGAGCGCCCGATGAAAATCATGATCGTCACCGACGCCTGGGATCCGCAGATCAACGGCGTGGTCCGCACGTTGAAGAACACGCGCGCTCAGCTGGAGGCGGCCGGCCATCGTGTCGAGCTGCTCACGCCGCAGGAATTCCGCACGATGCCGTGCCCGACCTACCCGGAAATCCGTCTCGCGTTCTTCGCCGGCGCACGCGTGACACGGCGCATCGAAGATTTCGCACCGGACGCCCTGCACATCGCCACCGAAGGCCCGCTGGGCATGGCCGCGCGCAAATGGGCCCTGCGCAACGACTTCCCGTTCACCACGGCCTATCACACGCGCTTCCCGGAGTATGTGCAGGCGCGCTTCGGCTTTGCGCTCTCGACAACCTACCGCTTTCTGCGCTGGTTCCACAAGGCGTCGCACGCCGTGATGGCACCCACGCCGGTGGTCAAGCGCGATCTCGAAGCGAACGGCTTCCAGAATGTGGTGCTTTGGACACGTGGCGTCGACCTTGACATCTTCCGTGTGCAAGACGCACATGTGCTAAATTCGGCACATCCGATTTTCCTCTACGTGGGGCGTGTTGCCGTGGAGAAGAACATCGAGGCTTTCCTGAAACTGGATTTGCCGGGCTCGAAATGGGTCGCGGGCGAAGGGCCGCAACTGGCCGAACTGCGCTCGCGCTACCCCGATGTGAATTATCTCGGTATGCTTTCGCAGCCCGAACTGGCGAAGGTCTACGCGTCGGCCGACGTGTTCGTCTTTCCCAGCCGTACCGACACCTTCGGCCTGGTGCTGCTCGAAGCGATGGCTTGCGGCCTGCCGGTCGCGGCCTTCCCGGTGACCGGCCCGGTCGATGTCCTCGACGGCTGCCCGGAAGGCGAAGGCGGCGCACTGCGAGAGGACTTGCGCGAGGCTTGTCTCGATGCGCTCAAGGTCTCGCGCCCGAGTGCACGTGCCTGGGCCGAGCGGTTCTCATGGCAGGCGGCCTCCGAAGAGTTCGCCTCGCATCTGCATCCGCGCAAGCCCGAGCTGTCGCTCGCGAGCGCGGTCTGATCCACCTCCAGAGCCCGTTGCGGCGAGGAACCCGACGCTTGTTCATCGATCACCCGCCGCCACGCGACAAACAACCGAATCCGTACAAGGGCAATCGGGGCATCATGCGTGCCTGGCGCGCCCTGAAATACTCCTTGTCCGGCTTCAAGTTCGCCGTGTTCGAAGAGAGCGCCTTCCGGCAGGAACTGGCGCTCGCCGCCATCCTCTTGCCGGCGGCGGTCTTCCTGCCCGTGACCTCTGTCGAGCGCGTGCTGCTCATCGGCTCGGTGCTGCTCGTGCTCATCATCGAGCTGGTCAACTCCAGCATCGAGGCGGCCATCGACCGCATTTCGCTGGAGCGGCACGAACTGTCCAAACGTGCCAAGGATTTCGGCAGCGCGGCCGTCCTCATCGCGCTCGGCCTTTGCCTGCTCACCTGGGCCTTGCTCGCCGGGCCCGTCATTGTCGAACGGGTACGTACAGCGTTTTTCTGATAACGTTCGCCGCCTCCCTCCCCCATGCTTGGCAGTACGCGGCTGCCGGGTATAATCGATCGCCGTATACCTGATATTCAACTCATAGACGCAAGCGGAGAACATCGTTCGCCACGCTTGCCGCTTACCGGGGCCGACAGACATGGAAGCAAAGCCGCCGCGCCGTACCCGCGAACGAATTCTTGAGGTGTCACTCCGGCTCTTCAACGACATCGGCGAACCTAACGTCACGACCACCACGATTGCCGAGGAGATGAAAATCAGCCCCGGCAATCTGTACTATCACTTCCGCAATAAAGACGACATCATCAACAGCATCTTCGCCCAGTTCGAGCAGGAAATCGAACGGCGACTGCGGCTGCCTGACGATCACAAGCCCAAGCTCGACGAAGTCTGGACGTACCTGCAATACATGTCCGAATTTCTGTGGCGCTTCCGTTTTCTTTACCGCGACCTCAACGACCTGCTTGCGCGCAACCGCACGCTGGAGACGCACTTCAAGGTGATCGTCGGCCACAAGAAGCGGTTCGCGCGCGAAATGTGCGACCTGCTCGTGGCCGAGGGCGAAATGGAAATCACGCCCGAGCAGATCGAGGTGGTCACGACCAACATGGTGGTGATCTCCACCTATTGGTTGTCCTACCAGTTCGTGATGAATCCGCGCAAGTACAACGACCCGGCAGAGATCGGTGCCGGGTTGCACCAATCGAGCTATCACATCCTCTCGCAAATGGCGCCGTATCTGAAAGGCAGCTCGCGCGAGATGTACGACAGGATGGCGCGAGAATCGTCGGCTAAGGGAGCGCAATAAGACATGGCGTCGGACGTCAAATCGATCTGTATTTACTGCGGTGCCGCCGCGGGGGTACGTCCTGCCTACGCCGAGGCGGCGCGTGACCTGGGCCGTCGCATGGCGCAAGCGGACATTCGTCTCGTGTATGGCGGCGGCAAGGTCGGACTGATGGGCATCATTGCCGACGCCGTGCTGGCCCACGGCGGCGAAGTGATCGGCATCATCCCGAAGGCCCTGATGGAACGGGAAGTCGGTCACACGGGGCTGACGCAATTGCATGTTGTCGAGAACATGCACCAGCGCAAGCAGATGATGGCCGATCTGTCGGATGCTTTCATTGCCATGCCCGGCGGCATCGGCACGTGCGAAGAACTGTTCGAAGTCTTTACGTGGCTGCAGATCGGCTATCACGCGAAACCGATCGGTCTGCTCAATGTCGAGCAGTATTACGATCCGCTGATCGTGTTCCTCAAATCGATGGTGACGGAGCAGTTCCTCAAGGAGCCGCAGTTGGACCAGTTGCAGATCAGTGCGTCGCCCGAAGCGTTGCTCGATACCCTGCGGCACTTCACGCCGTCGCAAATCGATCGCTGGTCCCACCAGCGTTCACAGATCTGAGCGCAGCCGCGTCATCGCTGCGCAGTCCAATGGCTGCGCAGTGTCGGTTCCCCTCGCGCTTTAGCCCTCCCCCTCACCCGTTGCCCGCTCTTCGTGCCAGACACGGGACCGCACCCGCTCGGCACGCCGTCGCCCACGGCGTCATTGAACTCCTGCCGCCCCCGGGACTCAGACATCCGTTGCATGCGGATCACCGCGTGCGCGCCCGCCCCATGCCCGCCTGGGTCAACGCTTTCCTCGACGCGCAACCTGCCTATGATGTTAAAGATGCTTCGCCCGATGCGACTGCTGCGTTCACGCTGGCTGCGGCCACACGCCGGCTTGCTGCTGCGGCGCGCCTTGTGGCGAGCCACGCCGCGAGGCGTGGCCATCGGGCTGGCATGTGGTGTTTTTTTCGGGATTCTGATTCCCGTCGGCCAGATGCTCGTGGCGATACTCGCCGCAGCGCTGTTACGCGGCAATCTATTCCTCGCGGCGGTCGGCACGCTGGTGACCAATCCGCTGACGGCGCCCTTCGTTTATTGGGGCGCACACCGTCTGGGCCGCTGGATGTTCGAGTGGCCACCGCAGACCGAGATCGAAGCGACGGTGGCCGCCGCGACACAGGCGAGAGAGAGCTTGTGGACTCAGTTGACGAACCTCGATTTCGGTACGGCGACGCTGCATCTCGCGACTGGCCTCGCTGCCTGTGCGGCGGCCGGCGGAGCGCTCGCCTACGTGATCGGCTTCTGCGCGATCCGTTGGCACCAACGGCGCCGCGTCGGGACAACGGTGAGTGCGTCTGACGCCCTCCGGGACTGAGCGCCACGACATCGCCGTCGTCAGAACGATGATCCGGGCGTCTTCAGAAACGCGATTTCCTCTGGCGTCGATGTTCGTCCCAAGGCCTGATTGCGGTGGGGGTATCGCCCAAAACGCTCAATGATGACCGCATGCTTGCGCGCGTAATCGAGGTTATCGACCAGCCCGAACGCCTTCGCCAAGGGTTCGTACAGGGCCAGCGAAAGGTGCTGGCTCTCCAGCGATTCGTCGTGTTCGAACGGCAGATAGACGAAAACGCGATGCTGCGGTGTGGGTAGACGCTGATCGTCGCCCGCCTCGACCAGACGCCGCGCCACGGCCAACGCCCGCGCATCGCCCGCAAAGGCCTTCGCGTGCCCCCGAAAGAGATTGCGAGAGAACTGGTCGAGCACCACGATCAGCGCGCACGCCCCGAGCGGCGTCTGCGCCCAGTCGTCGAGTTCCCCGTCCAGCGCCTGCGCGTGCAGCGCGCCGAAGTGGGTACGGATCGACGCGTCGTACGCGTCCGATTTACGGAACCACTCGGGCCGCTCCATCCCATATTCGGGAGCGTCCGGACGGCCGAACCAGAAATCGAGCACCGTTTGCCACGGGGGGACTTGCGAAGAAGGTGCTCCTGCGGGTGTCGTCATCCATCATCCTGAAAGGTGAGCGTGCGTGGGAGGGGTGACTCGCATGATGCCAGACTCACGCAAAGGCCAACACCACGCGGCGTGTGCGCGACGTCTTCTTCTCGATCTTGGCCACGCGCAGCGCGCCGATTTCAGCGGTATTAGCCACGTGCGTGCCGCCGCACGGCTGCAAATCGATGCCCTCGATGCGCACCAGACGCACGCGCCCTAGCCCCACGGGCGGCTTCACGCTCATGGTGCGCACCAGCTCGGGCCGCGCCGCCATCTCGTCGTCGCTGATGCTGTCTATGGCCACCGGCCGTGCAGCCGCCACGAGCGCCGCCAACCCGGCTTCGACGGTCTCCCGCTCGATCGGCTCGTTCGTCACGAAATCGAGCCGAGCGTACTCCGTGGTGATGCTGCACCCATCCACCGGATGCGGCAACACGGCACACATCAGATGCGACGCCGTGTGAAAGCGCATGTGACGAAAGCGTCGCGCCCAGTCGATCTCCGCCTGCACGATATCCCCGACCGAGAGTCGCGCCAGCACATCGTACTGGCCCTCCCCGGGCACATGGACCGCATCGTCGGGTGTCGCGCCCTCATGTTTCGACTTGCGCGTGTCGGCAATGGCGAGGCGAGTGCCGTCCACCAGCACCAACGCACCGGCATCGCCCGCTTGTCCGCCGCCCAGCGGATAGAAGACGGTGCGATCGAGCCTGATGCCGGTCTCGTCAATATGCGTGATGCGCGCCTCGCACTGGCGCAGATAGGCGTCCTGCCGAAAAAGGGCTTCAGTGGTCATTGGGGCGTCTCCGTAGGTGATCCGCCATGGTCGCGCGAACCGGGCCTGAGTGACAAGGGACAATCCGGCGCCGTAGCGCCAGTACGGTCGATGAGCGCCTTTGCGCAGACGTCACCGTCGGAGCGGCGCACTGCCGACATTGCCCCCGGGTGAAGGTTTCGCGGCATCGACCCAACACCACGCAATTGGGCATACGCGGCGTACGGGACGCCATGCTTTTCCCAATGCGCGCCCACTGAGCGACCGGACGACAGCTTTGTCCTCGAATCGAAAGAGACGGATACCGCGTCAACCGTAGGATCCGCCCAAGCGCCCCATCTATGGCGCTCGGAATAATCCGAAACGTTGTCAACCGGACCCCCATCCTCTCATGCATGTCACGCACCCTCCCCCCTCACTGCCCCGCCACGATGTCACCGGGCGCCTGCTGCCCGACGCCGGCGACACCGCGCCCCGGCGTTACCAGCAAGCGCGCGACGCGTACCTCGCCGCCGATTACGAAAGGGCACTGCATGTGCTCTACCCCCTGCTCAAGGAACTTCCGCTGGACGTCAGCGTGAACAAGCTGATCGGCTACGCGCATTTCGGGCGCGAAGACTATGCGCTCGCGCTGGTGCCGCTCAGCTCGGCGACGCTGTTCACGCCCGAAGACCCCGAACCGATGCTGATTTGCGCGCATTGCCTGGCGAAGTTGGGCGACGGCGCGCTCGCTCGCGATCTCGCCATGCAGGCGCTCGAGACCTCTCGGCAGAACGCGGCGCATGCCGACATCGGTGCGCGCGCCGAACGTTTTCTCGCCACGATTTAACGCCCATTCATTCCCGGGAGCCCCCCATGACGATAGGTATGCCCTCGTCTCCCCCTCTGCCGACGCCCCTCCAGTCCCTCTCGAACGCCAGCAATGTCGGCGCGAATCCGCAAGTACACATTGCGATGCCGGAGCCGCCGAAGGATCTGATGGCAGGGTGCTGGGAGCAGTTTCAAAGCGCCATTCAAACGCATCGCGGCGCGCGCAACGCGGCCCTCATCGGACACGTCGTCAACGCCATCGCCAAGAGCACCGCACTGGGCTTCGCGATCGCCACGATGGACGACGACTGGAAGGGATACATCGACATCCCCCTCCATGTGCTGGCGGCATCCACGGAAATCGCGAGCCTGGTGCTCGCAGCCAGCAAGTTCTGGCACGGCCCTGACGACATCCCGGGCGCCGAGATTCGCGACACCAACTTCTTCCAGACCATCGGCCAGTGGACCGGCATCGACCTCCTGCGGGAGTACGGCGGGGTGGTCAATTTGGCGATCACCAACGGTCCGCTGGTGTTTGGCGCCGTCCACAATGGCGCCGCACCGTTGCTCGAGACGCTGGGCATCCCCGTGCCGGCCTGGCTGAAAGACGCCGCCATTGACGATGCGAGTTCGGCCATCGCCGACGGGGTGGCGACCGCGACCGATTTTCTGCAAAACCGCGTGCTTGGCACGATCATCGATGGCCGAGAGCGGCGCGCGTCCGTGGACAGAGTCACGGCGGCGGAGACCACCGTGAACTACGTCGTGCTGGACGGCGAACGCGACTACGTGCACATGGCCCCCCGCCCGCGGCTCGACTACGAACTCGAGGGGGTGACCGTCGTCCCGAGACTGTCGCGGGACGACTCGGCGCTCGCGTCCATCTCGTCCATCCCGGCGCCACCGGCCATCCCGGGCGACAACGCGGACATCCAGTCACTCGCGACCGGCATCGACGACGAGTTCTTCGATGCCGAGTCGGATTTGCATTCGGTCGTCTCCGATCTGTCGAACGACGCCTTTCACGATGCGCTGGACACCGTCACACCTGACGTCGGTTCGCGCCCTTAAGCGTCATCGCAACGGACTGCGCCTGTGCGGTCCAGGATGAAACGCGGACACGCGCGCGCCGACAGGGCTAAACGGGGCGCACACGCCCCCCGTCGCGCCGCGGGCGCGCGCGTGCCGCAGCCGGATCCATGCCGTAACCCTTTGGAGGAACGACGTTCCATGCAGCGATATTCAGCCCCCCACGCCACCGGTGAAACCGACGTCCGCGCCGGCCGCATCGTGCCTAACGGCCAAGCGCATCCCCCCCCACGAACCGACGGCGCCCAGCGTTGCGCCACCGACGCGGCTTCACCCAACGTGTCGCCGACCACTTCACCGGCCACGTCGTCGATCGATTCGCCGATCGCGTCGCAAGCCTTCTCTCATGCGTATGCCCTGTGCGCGGCCAACGACTTCGTCGGTGCCGCACGCGCCTTTGCCGACCTCTGCCTCGCCTACCCGGAACGCACGGATGCCTACAAGGCGTTCGGCTACGTGCTTTGTCAGCTCGGCGATTATCGACACGCCGTCGCCCCCTTGATGATCGCGGTTGCGCGGGACTATGGCGATCCCGAGCCCTTGTATTTCGCCGCCGTGTGCATGCAGCGCAATGGCGATGTCGACACCGCCCGCGACATGGCCGGCGATGCGCTGGACATGGTGCGTCGGACCGGCCGCCCCGCTGATCTGCACGACAAGCTGACGCGTCTGATCGACGCCCTCTGACCCTATCCCTCGGAGCCCATTCATGCCCAGACTTGACGCCCTGCCCACGCCCCACTACGTCTCCCACCCTGCCCCCGCCAACACGTCGGCCACTGCGACGAACGAAGCATCGCTTGCGGGCGAAGTGCGAATCGCCCTCGGCGCGATGCAAGACGACACGCACTCGTCGCATCGACTGCGGCCGTCGCCGTCCACCGTTGGCCGCTTTACCGCCTTGATGCAACACGTGGGAAATTTCGGACTCAGCCTGGCATCGTTAAGTGTGGCCAGCCTGAACAACATCAAGGAGATCTACGACGACAGTGCGTTGGCGACCGCCCACAACGTGACGCTCGCAACGGCATCCCTGGCGACGTTGTCCAGCCTGATGGATTTGACGGTCGCCATTGGCAAGTACTGCACGCCCTCGACGACGACGGCTGACATCAAGAACACCGCCTGGCTGACCTCGGCGGGTGCCCTTCTGGGGTCGAAACACCTCGAGCGGTATGGGGCCAAATACCAGACGACCTTGCTGGGCGCCTCGATGATGGTGTTCTTCAATCAGGCCGGCAGAATCGCCGGTGAGCATCACGCCATGGCCGAGCTATCGCAGCGTGTCGGGCCAACGCCGTCTGCCGCCCCGTCCGAAGCGCCGCCCGGCGACACGCTCGACATCGACTCGCTGCAATCCTGCATGGGGTTTTCGGCGGCCGCTTATCGCGCATTCGGGGGCATCGCCACCGAAGGGCTGATCGAGTGGATGACGGCGATGGAGGCGCGTCGATCGCTGGATCTCGTCGAGCATCAGTTGAATTATGAGAGCCCGTTCGGACAGGAAGGCCGATACCGATCGGACACGTCCGAATTCGGACAGTCAACGCAACATGCTGGCGCGACCGATCCGGACCGGCCGTCGTCACACGCCCGTGCCGCCGTGCCCGATCGCGTCACGAACGTCTGACACATCCCAATCGCCCTTGTCGCCGCGACAGGGGCAAGCGGTGACTGCCCAGGCGCGACCGGTTGTGGCCTCAACCCGCCCGATTGCGCATCCAGTCCGCCGTGCCATGGAACGCCTGCATCAGCCGTTCCTGCAGCGACGCTTCCACACCGATGTCCTGCATGGCCCATGCCATGCAGCGCAACCATTGGTCGCGCTCGCTCGAGGCAATCGGGAACGGCAGATGGCGGGCTCGCAACATCGGATGGCCGAACCGTTCGATGTAGTGATTCGGCCCGCCCAGCCATCCGCACAGGAACCAGAAGAGCTTGTCGCGCGAATCGCCAAGCGACTCTGGGTGCAGGCTACGAATGCCCGCGAACTCGGACTCGAGGTCCATCAGGTCGTAGAAGCGGTCGACGAGTTCGCGCACGCGATCCTCGCCGCCGAGCAGGGTAAAGGCCGTCGGTTGCGCGGGAGCGTCCTGCGCGTCGTCGTCCGTCTGCGGGGTTTGCGGAGTGTTTTCAGTCGTCATGCCCGCTATTGTGCCCCAGGCCCATCGCGTCTGCCACGCCTGCACGAGCGGCACGATGCCGCACCTCCGCTGACGGGCGTCAGGCCTCGCGCAACGTGCGCAGCGCGGATTGACGCAGCACCGCGCGCAGACCGCTCCATCCGCCGATCAGCGCGCACAGCACGCCCGCCCCGACGCCCAGCGCCGGCAGCCACGGATTGAAGTGCAGCGCGAACTCGAAGACGTAGCGTGCCAGCGCCCATCCGAGCGCGCCGGCGCCCAACGCGGCCAGCAGCCCGGCCAACGCGCCCACGGTCACCAGTTCCGCCAGATGCACATCGCGAAGCTGCCGCGAGGACGCCCCCAACGCGCGCAAGATGCCGCTCTCTCGCATGCGCTCGTCTCGCGTGCCCGCAAGCGCCGCATACAGCACCAGCACGCCCGCCGCGAGCGTAAAGACAAAGAGCGCTTGCACGGCGTCGATGACCTGCGACAGGATTTGCTGGATCTGCGCGAGCAAGGCGCCCGTGTCGATCACCGTCACATTGGGGAACTGGCGCACCAAGGCATCGGCCACGCCCTGTTGCTTTGGCGCGAGATGGAACGACGTGATCCACGTCATCGGAAAATCACGCAGCGCGGCGGGCGGCATCACCACGAAGAAATTCACGCGCATCGATCCCCAGTCCAGCTTGCGAAGACTCGTGATCGGGGCGTCGATGTGCTGGCCCGCGACTTCGAAGCGCAGCGTGTCGCCAAGGGCCAGCCCGAGCGTCTTTGCGATGCCCTCTTCCATGGAGACCTGGGGCGTCGAGGCATCGCCGTACCACTGTCCGGCCGTCACGCGATTGCCTTCGGGCAGCACCGCCGTGTACGACAGGTTGAACTCACGCTCCGCAAGACGCCGCGCCCGCGCGTCCGTGTAGCTATCTCCCGTCACCGGCTTGCCGTTGATGGCCGTCAGACGCGCACGAATCATCGGCGAGAGCTGCACGTTCGGCAGTCCCGCCGCGCGCAACTGAGCCAACACCGGCGCGTCCTGCCCCGGCTGAATATCGATGACGAAGCGGTTCGGCGCGTCGGGCGGGCTCGACTGACGCCAGCCCGCGACCAGGTCGTTACGCGTGACGGCAAGCAGCAACAGCGCCATCAACCCGAGCCCGAGCGCCACCACTTGCAGCGCACTGCCGAGCCCGCGGCGACGCAATCCCGCCACGGCGTAGCGCCATCCGATGCCGCCCATTGCCCCGCCCGCCGCACCGCGACGCCTGGCCCAGGCGGCCAGCAGGCGAATGGCGAGCCAGGCGAGCACGCCGAACACCACCGCGCCCGCCACGAAGCCGCCCGCCACCATCGCCCCGAGACGCAGGTCTCGCGCCGCGAACAGCAACAGCGCGCCGAAGGCCAGCGCACTCGCACCATACGCCAGCCACCCTTGCCTGCGCGCCCCACCCACGACATCGCGACGCAACACATGCAGGGGCGCGACTTCGGAGAGCGGCAGCAACGGCGGCAACGCGAAACCGAGCAGCATGACCAGCGCACTCGCCAGACCGACGACCGCCGGTCGCCACGTCGGCGCCGGCAACCCCGCCGGGATCACGTCCCCCAACTGGGCGAGCAGCACCCAATGCGCCGCGTAGCCGAGCGCGATGCCCAACATGCCACCGATTAGGCCAAGTCCGATGAATTCAAGCGTCACCATCCCGCGCAACGCGCGGCGCGACAAGCCCAGGCAACGCATGACGGCGCAGGCATCGAGATGGCGCTCGCTGTACCGACGCGACGCGATGCCCACCGCCACCGCCGCCAGCACGGCGGCGAGCAAGGCCACCAGCGAGAGGAAGCGGTCGGCGCGATCGAGCGTCTGGCGCACCTGCGGCTGTCCTTCCTCCAGCGATTCGAGATGCACGCCGCGCGCCTGTTCGGCGGTCGGCCGCGCCCACGCGGCGAATCTGGCGACCTGTGCGTCCGTGCCCGCCACCAGCAGCCGGTAGGTGATGCGGCTGCCGAACTGCACCAGCCCCGTCGACGGCAGTTCGTCGAAGCGCATCATGACGCGTGGGGCCAGCGATCCGAAGCCGAAACCGCGATCCATTTCTCGCGTGATGACGGCGGCGATGCGCAACGTGCGGTTGCCCACGCGAATGGACTCGCCGGGCTTGACGTGCAGGGCATCGAGCAACGCGGCGTCGACCCATACGGTGCCTGGCGCCGGGATGGCCGCGGCGGGCGCATCCGGCGTATCGGCGCCGGCATCGGCGGCGGTGCGCACTCGCCCGCGCAATGGATAGCCGTCGCTCACGGCCTTGAGCGACGATAGACGGCTCGCGCCGACTTGCCCGTGTTCGCCCGGGACGCTGGCCATGCTGGGAAAGTTGGCGACGACGGCGGTGACCAGCCCATCGGCCTGCGCCTGACGCGCAAATGCCGGCGACAGGGGAGCATCGCTGCGCACGACGAGGTCGGCGGCGAGCATCTGGCGGGCGTCGCGTTCAAGCCCGCCCTGCATCCGATCCGAGAGAAACCCCACGCTGGAGAGTGCACCGACCGCCAGCAACAACGCCACGAGAAGCAGATGCAACTCGCCTGCGCGCCAATCGCGCAGGAACATCCGCCATGCCTGGCGGGCAACGTCAGTGAACCCCATCGTTTTTCAATCCTTTGACCCGCGCCAGCAATGAGCGCCAACCTCGCCACACGCGGGGCAGCCACCACCACGCCAGCACGACGAAGATCAATAACATCACGAGAAAAACGGCGGGAAGGAAAAACGCCAGCGCCAGTCCGCCCACCGTCGACACATCTTCGCCGGCTGAGGCCGCGACATTGGAGAAAGGTTCCGGCGACGTGTTGATCAGCGCCCGGCTACCCGCCTTTGCCAAATGGGCCGTGCCTGCCAGCGCACCGCCCGCCAGCCCGGCCAACACCGTGACGGTCGGATCCATTTGTCCCAGCGCTGCAGCGCCCAGCAGGATTCCGGCCGGAATGCGGATGAACGTGTGGACGGCGTCCCAGGCACTGTCGACAAAGGGAATTTTATCGGCGAAGAACTCGATGGCCGCCAGCACGCCGGCCGTGGCAATCACCCACGTCGACGTCAGCACCACCAGCGAGGGCGGCAGATGCAACCAGCCCAGACGCGCAGCCATTCCCGCGCAAAACACCGTCAGGTACAACCGCAGGCCACTGCCCCAAGACAGCCCCGCACCCAGTGCAATCGATTCAAGCATGGCGACCTCACTGCCGCCGACATGACGGCGTCGCACGATCACGCGTCGTGTACTGCCGACGCGGCAACGGCCACCGGGCAGGATGCGAACCGCCCCTACCCGCCGGACTGACCTCACAGGGATGCATCGGTGGCCTACAGGCGGCGAACGACCGTCGTCGAACGGCCACCGGACGCAAACTCGACCGCTACCGCGTCATTATGCCGCGCGCTGGGGCAACGCACCACCGGTGCCGGACATTGAGGATTTGGCGTGGCCGGCGCAAACGGCAGGCGCCCGTCAGGCTGCGGTCAACTTCAACCCGACCAGGCCCGCCAGAATCAGCGTCACGCTGGCAATCCGGGCGGCGGAGGCCGACTCGCCGAACAGCATAATGCCCAGCACGAACGCACCGACGGCGCCAATACCGGTCCAGATCGCGTATGCCGTGCCCAATGGCAGCGAACGCACGGCCAATGCGAGCAGCCAGACACTGCCGATCATTGCGCCAATCGTGAACACCGACGGCCAGAGACGCGAAAAACCCTGCGTGTACTTGAGGCCGACGGCCCACGCCACTTCCAGCAAACCGGCAATAACCAATAGCATCCACGCCATGACTGACTCCGATAGAAAAATCGGGGTCGTCCCCGGAAGACAAGCGATCCTCGTAACGGGTCGTCCCGTCACGGGGTTCCTTTGGATGTCGAATGACATGGCAGAACGCCAACGTCGCGAAGCTGCAACTTGGCATCTCACCGCCAGGGTGATCGCCGGACATCGCTCAGGGAACCGCACGATTTTAGCAAAGCTCGCGCGCCGCGGTCACCCCTTGCACCGGTGCCCAGGCCTCCGGCATCGCACCGCTACGCGAACTCGCCCTTGCGGCATTCTCCGCAAGCACTCAGCCGATGGCGTCGATTTCGAGCCGGTAGCCGACCCCCGTTTCCGTGAGAATGTGTTGCGGCTGTGCCGGATCGACCTCCAGTTTCTGCCGCAGGTGTCCCATATAGATGCGCAGGTAGTGATGGCTCTCGACGTGCGACGGCCCCCACACCTCCTTAAGCAATTGCCGGTGTGTCAACACGCGCCCCGCATGGCGCACCAGCGTGATCAGCAGCCGGTACTCAATCGGTGTCAGATGCACCGGGTCTCCCGCGCGCGTGACCTTGCGTCTCGCCAGATCGATGTGGATGTCGCCGAACGAGAACGCTTCGTCGAGCGTTTCCGAATTGCCGCCACGATGATGACGTCGCAGTTGCGCCCGTATCCGCGCGAGCAGTTCCGACACCCCGAACGGTTTGGTGAGGTAGTCGTCCGCACCGACATCGAGCGCCACGACCTTCTCTGCCTCCTCGTTGCGAGCGGACAGCACGATGATCGGCATATCGGTCCAGCTCCGCACTTCGCGAATGACCTCCACGCCGTCGAAATCCGGCAGTCCCAGATCGACGATGAGCAGATCCGGCTTGCGCGTCGCCGCCTCGACCATGCCCTGCCGCCCCGTTTCCGCCTCGTGCACGACCATGCCTTCGGCCTCAAGCGAGGTGCGCAGAAACCGGCGGATCTGTCGTTCGTCTTCAATCACCACGACGGTGATGGTCGGTTCACTCATGTTGTTGGGTCGCGTTGGCGTCGGGGGTACGGGATGTCTGCGGCGAGTCGGCGGGCAAATCCGCATGCACGTCTTCCGGGCCCTCCAGACTCTCCGGCGCCATCGGCGGCGTTTCGATCGGCAACGTGAAGATGAAGCGCGCGCCGCGACCGTCAGGTCCGTTGGTGGCGTGAATTCTACCGCCGTGCGCTTCCACGATGGCGCGACAGATCGCTAGTCCGAGTCCGATGCCGGGCTTGGCGGACTCCTTCTCCCCGCGCATGAACTTCTCGAAGATACGCCCTTCCATGCCCGGGGGCAGACCTGGCCCGTCATCGCTTACGCTCACTTCGACCTCGTCGCCCTGCACACATGCGGCGATTTCGATATGCGAGCCCGCTGGCGAATATTTCGCGGCATTCTCCAGCAGGTTGGTGAACAACCGCTCCATCAGCACGGCATCGAAGCGCAGCAACGGCAAGTCGGCCGGCAGCCGCGTGCTCACCTCATGCCCGGCGAGCGACCGGCGGCAGGCGCGCAACGACGTACCCACCACTTCCTCGAGCATCTGCCACTGACGATTGAGCTGCACGCCGCCCGCTTGCAACTTCGCCATGTCGAGCAGATTGGTCACGAGCCCCGTCATGCGCTGCGCCTCCTCGTGAATGGCCTCGACGAGTTCGGTGCGCAACGGCCCGGGCGTCTGGGCATTGCGGCTCAGCATGCTGGCGAAACCGACGATGGATGTCAATGGTGTTCGCAGATCGTGCGAAATCGCCGAGAGCAGGGAATTGCGTAGCCGCTCGGACTCCATCGTCACCAGTGCATCCTGCGCGATTTCGACGTAATGCACACGCTCGAGCGCGAGCGCGATCTGCGCCGCAAACGTATCGAGCAAACGCTGCTGATCCGGCGTGCCGATGGCGCCGCCGCCCTCCGGCGCCGGGGCGACCACCAGCACACCTCGCGTGCGCATCGGCGCGCGAAGCGGGAGATAGTAAGCGTGCGACGCGGGCAACGTGTTGGTGCCCCGCCCCGCCGCTTGCTGACGGTCATACACCCACTGGGCGACATCGGTATCGATATGCGCCGGCATGGTTTCCGACTGCGCGTTCTCGACCGGCTGGCGCACACTGCCCTGGCTGTCGGGCAGCAGCAGCGCCACGCGCGCCTGGAACACTTCGCGCACGTGGCGCGACCCGATTTCCACGATCTGTGGCGTAGTGAGCGCCGCCGCCAGTTCGCGGGCCATGGCGTACACCGCGCCCGTGCGACGCTCACGCCACGTGGCCAGCCGCGCCTGAAACCGCAGGCTGGTTGTCAGATGGCTGATGACCAGGGCGACGGTGAGCATGACGGCAAACGTCAGCAGGTACTGGGTGTCCGACACCGACAGCGAAAACTTTGGCGGCACGAAAAGGAAGTCGAACGCCAGCACCGACAGAAACGACGCGAGCACCCCCGGCCCCCGCCCCAGCCGCATGGCCACCAGGATCACGCCGAGCAGGTACAACATGGAGATATTGGCCAGATCCAGGAATGACGTGAGTTCCGCGGCAACAAGTGACACGGCGCCGCAGATACCGACGGCCCATGCATAGGCACGCCAGGGTCCGCCCACGAGCCCCAACTCCGGTGCCGTTTCGAACCAGTCGCGCCAGTCGCCGCGCACCACGCGCCTGTCGGCCGCGGCATCGCCTGCCGCCGGCCCGATCAACACGACGTCCACGCCGCGCGCGCGCCGCAAAAGCTGCTCGTGCAGCGGCGTGCGTGCAGTCCACCCGCGCCGTGCGCCGCTCGCGCCCACCACCAATCTCGAGACGTTGCGCATCTGGGCGTAGGCGAGCAGCGTGGTCGCCGCGTCCGCGCCATCGAGCGTAAGCGTTTCAGCCCCCAGTTCCTGCGCCAGTTTGAGCGTTGCGTAGGTGCTTTCTCGACGCACCGGCGATTGCCGCAGGATCGCGGGCGTCTCGACATGTACGGCCAGCCAGTCGGCACGCAGGCTCGCGGCGAGCCGCGCGGCCGCGCGGGCGAGCGCCACGCCCTCCGGGCCCGGGCCAATAGCGACGAGCAGCCGCTCACGGGCTTGCCACACCTGGCTGATCGATTGATCGGCGCGGTACTCGCGCATTTGCGCATCGACGCGATCGGCCGTGCGACGCAGCGCGAGTTCGCGCAACGCGATGAGATTGCCCTTGCGGAAGAAGTTGCGCACCGCGCGCTCGGCCTGCGCGGCCATGTACACCTTGCCCTCGCGCATGCGCTCGAGTAGTTCGTCCGGCGGCAGGTCGACCAACTTCACTTCGTCGGCCAGGTCGAAGATGCGATCGGGCACCGTCTCCCACACACGAATACCGGTGATTTGTCCAACCACGTCATTGAGTCGCTCCAGATGCTGCACATTGAGCGTGGTGTATACGTCGATGCCGGCGGCGAGCAATTCCTGCACGTCCTGCCAGCGCTTCAGGTGACGCATGCCCGGCACGTTTGCATGGGCGAGTTCGTCGATCAGCGCCACCGCCGGTTTGCGCGCCAGCATGCCATCGAGATCGAATTCGCGCAGCACGCGGCCGCGGTAGTCGACCGACTTCTGCGGCAGGACTTCCAGTCCCGCCAACAGGCGCGCCGTTTCGTCGCGGCCATGCGTCTCCAGCACACCGACCACCACGTCGGTACCCTCCTCGCTGAGCTTGCGTGCCGCCTGCAACATCGCGAACGTCTTGCCCACCCCGGCGGACGCGCCGAAGAAAATCTTCAGCCGGCCACGCTGCTCGCGGGCCTCCTCGCGTTGCAGCTTGCCGAGCAGTTCATCGGGATCAGGGCGTTCCATGCCAGCCATCGAATTCATCCATCAGAAAAGCGAGCGCCTCGCCATCAGGCGAGGCTCGTGTCGATGCATCGGTTGCCCGCTGACGTCAAAAGGCAATGCGCGCCGGGCGTGCCGCCAATCTACCGCAGGCGGCGAGGCAAGACCAGCCATTCTCCGGTCTGCCTCGCACGGTGGATACCCATTTCAGACGCTGCCGTGCGTCAAGGCGTCCAACGCGAGGTTCAGCGCCAGAACATTCACCCGGGGCTCTCCGAATATGCCCCACTGACGGCCTTGCGTGTATCGCGCAACCAGCGCGCGCACGGCGTCGGGGGCAAGGCCACGCGCCTTCGCCACGCGCGTGACCTGATACTCGGCGGCCGCCGGGCTGATGGCCGGATCGAGACCGCTGGCCGAGGCCGTGACCAGATCGACCGGCACCGGCAGGGTTGCGCTCGGATCCGCCGCGCGCAACGCGGCGATGCGTGCCTTGACGACGTCGGCGAGGGCGGGGTTGAGCGGGCCGAAGTTCGAGCCCCCCGAGGACACGCCGTTATTGGGCATCGGCGCGGTGGCGGACAGACGTCCCCAGAAGTACTTCGGTTCGTCGAAATGCTGACCGATCAGCGAGGAGCCGACCGCCCTACCGTCTTTGTAGATGAGGCTGCCGGCGGCTTCGCGAGAAAATGCCGCGCGGCCGATGCCGGTCACGACCAGCGGATACACCAGCCCCGTAATGACCGACAGCACGACGAACAAACTGAGCATCGGACGCAAAAGGGATTTCATGACATCGATTCCTTGAAGTTTCAGCAATGTGGCCCGAACGCACGACCCATCGGCCATTGCGTTCGGGCGCCGCGCGATCAGGCCCAGCCCATCGCGGCAATGAACATGTCGATGACCTTGATGCCGACGAACGGCACCAGAATCCCGCCCAGACCGTAAATCAGAAGATTGCGGCGCAGCAGCGTCGCGGCCCCGACCGGGCGATACTTCACCCCCTTGAGCGCCAGCGGAATCAGCACCACGATGATCAGCGCGTTGAATATCACGGCCGACAGAATCGCCGACGACGGGCTCGCCAGGCGCATCACGTTGAGCGCATCGAGTTGCGGATACGTCGTGGCAAACGCCGCCGGAATAATCGCGAAGTACTTCGCCACGTCGTTCGCAATCGAGAACGTGGTGAGGCTGCCGCGCGTCATGAGCATCTGCTTGCCGATCTCGACGATCTCGATCAGCTTGGTCGGATTCGAATCCAGGTCGACCATGTTGCCCGCTTCTTTCGCGGCTTGCGTTCCCGAGTTCATCGCCACCGCCACATCCGCCTGGGCGAGCGCCGGGGCGTCGTTCGTGCCGTCGCCCGTCATCGCCACCAGCTTGCCTTCGGCCTGGTACTTGCGAATCGTCGCGAGCTTCGCTTCCGGCGTGGCTTCGGCGAGGAAATCGTCGACCCCGGCTTCGGCCGCAATGGCTGCCGCCGTCAAACGGTTGTCGCCCGTCACCATCAGCGTCGTGATGCCCATCTGGCGAAGTTCGGCGAAGCGCTCCTTGATGCCGCCCTTGACCACGTCCTTGAGCTCGATCACGCCCAGCGCGCGGGTCCCGAGTGCGTCTTGCTCGGCCACCACCAGGGGCGTGCTGCCGCGACGCGCAATCTCGTCGACCGCGCTGGCCAGTGCCACCGGCCATACGCCGCCGGCCGATTCCACGTAGCGCTTGAGCGCGTCCGCTGCCCCCTTGCGGATCTGCTTGTCCGCAAGGTCCACGCCGCTCATGCGCGTTTGCGCCGAGAACGGGATGAACAGCGCGTGCAGACCGCCCATTTCGCGCTCACGGAGATTGAAGCGCTGCTTGGCGAGCACGGCGATGCTGCGCCCTTCCGGCGTCTCGTCGGCCAGCGAGGCGAGTTGCGCGGCGTCGGCCAGCGTGCGCTCGTCCACGCCCGGGGCCGGCACGAATTGAGATGCCTGACGGTTGCCCAGCGTAATCGTGCCGGTCTTGTCGAGCAGCAGCACATCCACGTCGCCCGCGGCTTCCACGGCCCGCCCCGACGTGGCGATCACATTCGCTTGCATCATGCGGCTCATGCCGGCCACGCCGATGGCCGAGAGCAGCCCGCCGATCGTCGTCGGAATCAGACACACCAGCAGCGCGACGAGTACGGTAATCGTGACCGGATGCCCCGCTTGCGTGACGAACACGCTGTAGATCGAATACGGCAGCAGCGTCGCCGTGGCGAGCAGCAGCACCAGCGTAAGCGCGACGAGCAGGATCGTGAGCGCGATTTCATTCGGCGTCTTCTGCCGCTTCGCGCCTTCCACCATGGCGATCATGCGGTCGAGGAATGCCTCGCCCGGGTTGACCGTCACGCGCATGACCAGCCAGTCCGAGAGCACGCGCGTGCCACCGGTGACGGCCGAAAAATCGCCGCCCGACTCACGAATCACGGGCGCGGATTCGCCTGTGATAGCCGATTCGTCGACCGACGCCACGCCTTCCACCACTTCGCCGTCGGCAGGGACCACATCGCCCGCCTCGACCAGCACGAAATCCCCGCGACGCAGACTGGCACTATCGATGACCAGACACTCCGCGTCGCGCCGGGCCGAGCGCAATTGCTTGGCCGGCACGTTCTTCTTGGCCTGGCGCAACGAGGCGGCCTGCGCCTTGCTGCGGCCTTCGGCCAGGGCTTCGGCAAAATTCGCGAACAAGACCGTGAACCACAGCCACAGCGTGATGGCGAGGATGAACGGCGCGCTCGCCTCGGCGTGGCCCGCCACGGCCATGCCGAACAGCACCGTCGTGAGCAGGCTGCCCACGTACACCACGAACATCACCGGGTTTCGGGCTTGCGTGAGCGGGTGCAGCTTGCGGAACGAGTCGACAATGGCCGGCTTGACGATCGCGGGGTCGAACATCGACAGTGACGTCGACGTGTGCCCTTTGCCCGCCGGCCGGGTGACGGTGTTTCCTGAGGGTTGATTCATGAGTGCCTCGAATGCCTCATTTCAATAATCAATGCGCGCCGATCATCGTCAGATGTTCGGCGACCGGACCGAGTGCGAGCGCGGGCATATACGTCAGCGCGCCCACCAGCAGCACCGTACCGAGCAGCAGCACGACGAACAGCGGACCATGCGTGGGCAACGTGCCCGAGGTCGCGGCAATGCGCTTCTTGCGTGCGAGGGCACCGGCAATCGCCAACACCGGCACAATCACCCAGAATCGGCCGAACCACATCGCGATCGCCAGCGTGCTGTTGTAAAACGGCGTGTTGGCCGACAGCCCGGCAAACGCGCTGCCGTTATTGTTTGCGGCCGAACTATACGCGTAGAGAATTTCCGAGAAGCCGTGCGTCGCCGGATTCGCCACGCCCGCCTGCCCTGCCGGCACGAGTACCGCAAGCGCGGTGCCGAGCAACACCAGCAGCGGCGTCATGAGCACGGTCACGGCGACCATCTTCATCTCGAACGCCTCGATCTTCTTGCCGAGGTACTCCGGCGTGCGGCCGATCATCAGCCCGGCCACGAACACCGCGAGCATCGCGAAGACGAGCATGCCGTACAGGCCCGAGCCCACCCCACCGAAGATCACCTCGCCCAACTGCATCAGCAGCATCGGCACCAGTCCGCCCAGCGGCGTGAGCGAATCGTGCATCGCGTTGACCGCGCCGCACGACGCCGCCGTCGTCACCGTGGCGAAAATGCCCGAGGCCGCGATACCGAAGCGCGTTTCCTTGCCTTCCATGTTGCCGCCCGCCTGCGTGGCGCTCGCTTGCTGATCGACACCGAGCGTGGTCAGCACCGGATTGCCCGCCTGCTCGGCCGACACCGTGGCCACGGCGGCAATCGAGAACGCAATCGTCATCGCGGCGAGCAGCGCCAGGCCCTGGCGACGATCGCCGACCATGCGTCCGAACATATGACACAGCGCTGCCGGGATCAGGAAGATCGCCAGAATCTGAAGGAAGCTCGACAGCGGCGTCGGGTTTTCGAACGGGTGCGCCGAATTCGCATTGAAGAAGCCGCCACCGTTCGTACCGAGCATCTTGATCGCTTCCTGCGAGGCGACCGGGCCCATCGGCAGGGTTTGCGTCTGCGTCACGGCCGGCGTTGTCACCGGCTTGCCGGCGGCGTCGAGCTTCGGCTGACCGTCCGGGCCAAGCACCGGATTGTCGTAATGCGTGGCTTGCAGCGTGGTGACATCCTGATAAGCGCTGAAGTTCTGAATCACGCCCTGACTCATGAAAGCCGCTGCCAGCAAGACCGAAAGCGGCACCAGAATGTAAAGCGTAATGCGGGTCATATCGACCCAGAAGTTGCCGATCGTTTGTGCCGTGTGACGGGCAAAGCCGCGAATGAGCGCGACCACCACGGCAATCCCGGTGGCGGCCGACATGAAGTTTTGCACCGCCAGACCGAGCATCTGCGTGAGATAGCTCATGGTCGACTCACCGCTGTAGCCTTGCCAGTTGGTATTGGACACAAAGCTCACGGCCGTATTCATCGACGAGTCCGGGGTAACGGCCCCCAACCCTTGCGGATTGAACGGCAGCCAGACTTGCCAGCGTTGCAGGGCGTAGACCGCCAAGGCGCCGAGCGCGTTGAAACCAACGAGCGCGATCGCGTAGGCGCGCCAGTGCATTTCCTTTTCCGGATCGATGCCGCACAGGCGGTAGAGCGCGCGTTCCAGGGGCGCGAACCAGCGGTTCACACGAGATTCGCCGGCGAGCACGTCGGCCATGAAGCGGCCGAGCGGGCGTGCCAGCACCAGCAGCACGACGAGGAAAACGCCGAGCTGAATCCAGGCGTTGAGCGTCATGCCAGATCCTCCGGCTTAAAGAGCGCGTAGACGAGATAAGCGAGCAGCGCGATCGTGAGTCCGCCGCTCAGCCAATACATGGCGGTCATTGCTGCCCTCCCACCGACGCGCAAAACGCGACAAAACCGACGGTCGAGGCAGCAAACACCGCGATGACGCCGAGATATAGCCAGTCCATGACAACTCCCTATCGTGTGGCGGCTGGCACGCCACGGACGCGACGCGCCCTTGCATGCGCATACCAGCCGTGCAATGAACGATACGGATCGACGCGTAAAGACGGAGATAAAAGGGATAAACGGGGTGTAAACAACGCGTAAAAACAGCGCCCCGACAATGCAAAAAACCCACCGACATCGCTATCGGCGGGCTTCCGGTTGGGGGGGGCGCGAGGCGAGTCAGCTACGTGGGGAGGAAGACGCAGCCGAGGTGTCGTGCTCCGGGGCGTTAGCGTTGCCGTCAGAGGTTGCCCCGTAACGCGCCCCGGCTTCCCAAATCGCGAGCACGTCGGGCGACGGCACGACCTGAAGGACATGCCCGAAAGGCGGCACGGCGCTCTGGAACGACTCGCGTTGGAGCTGGCGCATAACTCCGGTGCGGAAGATCTCGGCGAGCGCGGCGTCGACACGCGTCTTGAACGCCGGATCGTCCTTGGGCAGGGCGAGGGCGTAGTACTCGGGCTGAGTCGCCAACGGCGGTCCGACGATATGGAAGGCGTCAGGCGACTTGCTGGTGGCCCGCAGGCCTTCGAGCAGCACGTCGTCGAGCACGAGCGCTTGGGCGCGATGTTCGCGCAGCATACGAAACGCGTCGTCGTAGTCGCGTGCCATCAAGAGCTGAAAGCCTGCCCGCGCGTGCCGGGCGCGCACCAGCCGCTCGGCGGTCGTGCCTTGCACCACGGCCAGTCGCAATCCTCGCATATCGTCGATCGAATGAATCCCGGCGCCCTGCCGAACCATGAGGCGGACATTCGCGGCGTAATACGGCAGACTGAAGGCCACCTGCCGCTCGCGCGCGGCCGTGACGGTCGACGGCGCGCAATCGATGTCGATGGCATCCCCCTTGATCAGCGGCCCGCGCATCTGCTCGATCACGCGCACGGGGGTAATGCGCAGGTCGGGCATCGCCATCTCGCGTTGCAACGCTTGCACAACGCGTTGGCACAGCGCCCACGCCAGCCCCATTGGCTGATCCTTGGCATCCACGTACGAAAATGGAACCGCCGTTTGCCGATAGCCCAGCACGATGCGTCCGCGTTCGCGAATGCGTGCCATCGTCGGGGAGACGACATCTGACATCGAGGCCAGCGCCGAAGCGTCGTCGCCATAGGCGGACTCCGCCAACGACCACGGGATCGCCGCCATATTCACCCGTGGCAGTCCGGGCACGGGCGGCGCGCCTGCATGCGCCACGATCGGGATAACGACCGCCAACCCGGCCGAAGCCGTCAACACACGAAGCAAGCATGCGCGGAGGCGACCTGCGACACGGGCCGCAGACGATGACAACCAGCAAGGCGGCAGGAACATGATCGAGGCGGGGACAGAGAGAAAAGTGTCCGTACCTTAGCAACGCCCTGCCCCGATCTTCCTC
The DNA here is from genome assembly GCF_902459625.1 of Pandoraea cepalis. Lineage (NCBI taxonomy): Bacteria > Pseudomonadati > Pseudomonadota > Betaproteobacteria > Burkholderiales > Burkholderiaceae > Pandoraea > Pandoraea cepalis. Next base: position 21,881 of record NZ_CABPRY010000003.1, on the reverse strand, counting down.
GCGGGAATCCCTTTTCGGACAATTCCCTATGAACGTATTTCGAATATCAGCGAGTCTGCGCCAGCAACGTTTGCAGCAGACGCTCGTCGTCTTCCGCCGTCGGCGCGGTATTGTCGTAGCGCGCGAGTGCCGGGAACGCCGCGGCGGACGGCGAGAACCGACGCAGCCGGTACTCGTCCCAGTGCGCGAGCTTGTATGCGTCGTTCGGATTGCCGCGAGCCACGATGCGCGCCTTCGCCTGTGCCTCGTCGAGTTCGACCCAGACCACATGCACGCCCACGTCGTCATCGACACCCAGCCACGCGCGGTCGAACAACCGCCCTTCGCGCAACTCGCGCGAGAACGGCCCGACCACCAGCACGTTCACCCCGAGACGCAAATTCTCGCGCGCTGTGTCCAGCAGTCCCGCGTACTCCGGATCGCGCAACGTCTGCAAATACAGTGGGCTGTCGCGGTCGTTCGGATTGCCCGTCAACGCGCCCATCACCGAAGCACTGTAAGCACCATAAAGCGTGTCTTTATCGAGCAGACAGAACGCTTCCCCACTGCGCGCAATCAGCGGGCCGATCAGGCGCTTCGCCAGCGTCGTCTTGCCCGCCCCGGCGTGGCCGCAGAAAAAAATGAGGCGCGTCATGATTGCGCCTTGCGCTCGAACATCACGAAGTGTTTGCGCACCGGTTCGACAACCTCGAACACGCCCTCGAAGCCCGCCGGAATCACACAGGCGTCCCCCGGCCCGAACTCCGACGCGTTGCCGTCGAGGTCGCTGATGCGAATACGTCCTTCGATCACCGAAAAAAATTCCTGACGATGCGGACCAAAGGCAATGCGCCACGCGCCGGGTTCGCACGTCCATTCGCCGCAATCGAACTCGCCCAGCGCGTCCGTGTAGAACGGCCGCGTCACCCGTTGCGGATTGCCTTCGAGGCGACGCGCTTGCGCGGGATGGTCGAAGATGGCTTCACCCGCCTGGGCGGGTGCGAAAGTGATCAGAGCGGGAGCAGTCATCAGCGTGAGGGAAAAATGTCAACAAAGTGGGCTCAATTGAGCGCCGCGCTCAGCTTGCGGCGCCACGCGGCCACCGTGGCCGGGTCCGTCTCCGAGAGCGCATCGAAGATGGCCAGCATCGACTTGCGTGCGGCGTCGTCGCCAAACGCGCGGTCGCGCTGCACGATGTCCAGCAACGCCTGCAATGCCGGTTCGTAGGTGCGATCCGCCAGATAGCGGTTGGCAAGATCGAGCCGCGCCTGCAGATTGTCAGGATCCGCTTGCACGCGCGCAAGCAGCGCCTGCGCCGACGGCAGATGACTCGCCTGCTCGGCAGCGGCAATGCGCGTGTTCAGCGCGGCGATGCGAGCGTCGCCACTGGCCGCCGTGCGCGGCGAGAGCAGCGTCAGCTCCGTGCGCGCGCCGTCGACCTCGCCCATGCCGAGCAGCACGTCGACCAGATCGAGACGCACATCGTCATGCGCGGGATCCAGCGCCAGCGCGGCTTGCAACGCGTCGCGCGCGACCTCGGGCTTGCCCGCCGTCAACGCCTCGCGCGCCACGCGGCGCGCCACGTCCGCCGGATTCGGTACGATCCGATCGATGAACGCGCGCAACTGTCCCTCGGGCAAGGCGCCCACGAACTGGTCGACCGGCTCGCCGTCGACGAAGGCGACCACCGTCGGCAGGCTGCGCACGCCATACTCCGCGCAAAGCTGCGCGTTCTCATCGGCGTTGATCTTCACGAGACGAATGCGGCCCTGCGCTTCGGCTTCCAGCTTTTCCAGCAACGGCCCGAGCACGTTGCACGGGCCGCACCACGGCGCCCAGAAATCGGCGAGCACCGGCACTTGATGCGAGACGGCCAGCACGTCGGCATCGAAACTGGCGAGATGGGTATCGATCATAGGTCCTATCGAGCGTGGTAAATTGCGTGGACGGTGGCCGTCACTCATCGAATGCAGCCGCCCGCTTGACGCATGGTAAGCATGGTAATCGCAAAACTGGGCAAATCGGTACGGACGCGCACGCGCGCGCCGGGTTCCCGACCCGGCGGTGCGTCGTCCCACCTGTCGCACGACTTGCAGGGAGGCACATGCACGCAGGCCATGGCACGGCAATTTTTTTCACCCAACTGCTCCTCTTGGTCCTTGTCGGCAGATTGCTGGGCGAGGTTATGCAGCGCCTGCGCCAGCCGGCGGTCATGGGGCAGTTGCTGGCCGGCGTGCTGCTCGGCCCGTCCGTCTTCGGCGCCCTGATGCCCGCCTGGCAGCACGCCGTCTTTCCCGATACCGAAGCGCAGAAAAGGATGCTCGACGCGGTCGCCGAACTGGGCGTGCTGCTACTGCTGCTGTCCACCGGGCTGGAAACCGATCTGGGCCTCGTTCGCCGCATGAAGCGAATGGCGATCTTCGCGTCGGCCGGCGGCATGGTGGTCCCCTTCGCCTGCGGCTTTGCGCTTGGCTGGCATCTACCCGACAATCTCCTGCCGCATCCCGAGGCCCGGCTGGTCACCTCCCTCTTCCTCGGCACCGCGCTGTCGATCTCGTCCGTCAAAGTCGTGGCGACGGTCATCCGCGAAGTCGACTATCTACGCCGCAACATCGGCCAGATCATCCTGGCGGCCGCCATTCTCGACGACACCACCGGCTGGATCATCATCGCTGCCATCGCCGGCCTGGGGGCGAGCGGCTCGATCGATCTCGGCCATCTGTCGATCAGCCTGGGGGGCACGTTGCTGTTCATCGTGCTGTGCTTTACCGTGGGCAAACGTGCCGTAGCCGTCGCCATTCGCTGGACCAACGATCGCTTCACCGCCGAAATGCCCGCGCTCAGCGCGATTCTCGTCATCACCTTCGTGCTGGCGCTCGCCACCGACAAGCTCGGCGTGCATACCGCCCTGGGCGCGTTCATGGCGGGCGTCATGATCGGGCAGTCGCCGATTCTCACCGAACAGATCGAGGCACAGCTACGCGGGTTGATCGTTGCGCTCTTCGCTCCGGTGTTCTTCGGGGTTGCGGGCCTGTCGGTGGATCTGACGATCCTGCTCGACTGGCGCATGCTCGGTCTGGTCGCCGGATTGATCCTGATCGCGAGCGTGGGCAAATTCACCGGCGGCTTCGCTGGCGCGCGCCTGGGCGGCATGTCGTCGGCCGAAGCGCTGGCACTTGCGACCGGTATGAACGCGCGCGGCTCCACCGAGATCATCGTGGCGAGCATTGGGCTTTCGCTGGGCGTGCTCAGCCAGGACCTGTTCACCATGGTCGTCGTCATGGCGCTGATCACCACACTCATCATGCCGCCTGTGCTGCGACGGGCACTCGTGCGCATTCCGCTCTCGGCGCAGGAGAAAGCGCGGCTCGAGAAAGAGGCGGCCGAGGAGAAGGACTTCCTGCCGAACGTCGAACGAATTCTGGCCGCCGTGGACGGCAGCGCCAACGGGCGCTTCGCCGCATGGATCGCCGGGCTGACGGCCGGCGTGCGCGGCACACTGACGACCGTACTCGCCCCGTCGCCCACCAAGACGAACGACGGCGCGGCGGCGCGTGACACCAGCGCGCTCTCTGAAGCCTCGGACAAGCAAGCCGGCCAGGACACACGCGCCCGCGCGGCCGACGGCGAAAGCGACGGGCGCGACGCCTACGATATCGCGCTCGCTGCCGCCACACTGGCGGCGCCACGCGCCCCCGGCACGCCGGGTGTCGAAGACGATTCAGGCGCGGACAAGGCGCGCGAGGCGGCGCGTCTGGTGCTGCGCGAGCGCACGGGCAAGGCGCCGCAGAAGACGCCGGAATTGCCGCATGGGCCTGTCAAGGAGAGTGCCGGCAAGGTGCCATCGGCAGACGCGTCGAACGATCATGGCGCCCCGAAGCATGAACCGGTGGGTGAAGCGCACGACGACAAGCGCGTGAGCAACGCGACCGAGACAGGCGCGTTCGTGGCGAGCGATCCGTCGGACGCGGCGCGCGAGCACGAAGCGTTGCAACCCGACCGCAGCCACGAAGCCAACCGCATTTCCGACGAAATCGCCAAGGGCTACGGCTTCGTGATCGCCGGATTCGACGCCCCGGGCGAGGAGACGGATTCCGACGTCCCGCCGCTGCCCCTACCCACGGGCGTGCTGCCGCTCACCAAGGCGTTCGATGGCGCGATCGGCATTGTGCTGGCCCACGGCGAGCATGCGCGCAAGCCCGATGCGCCGCTCAACATCCTCGTGCCCGTATCGGGCACCGACTACTCCCGGCACGCGGCCGAACTCGCGATCACGCTGGCGCGCGCGGCGAACGCGCCCGTCACGGCGCTCCACGTGTCCGCGCGGGTTGCGCCCGGCATGCTGCATCGGCGCTGGCGCCCGCGCGTACTGAAGCCTGACGCCGCCGAAGCCGCCATGATGGAGAACCTGCACGCGCTGGCCAAGCGCAACGGTGTGAAGCTTCGCACCCGTCTGCTCGCCGGCGGCAAGGTCGACGAAGCCGTGCTGCACCAGATCCATCACGGCAAACACAATCTGCTCGTGCTCGGCGTGCAACCTCGCTTTGGCGACCGCCTCAACTTCGGCGCCGTCTCGCACCGTCTGCTGGAAGACCGCCGGTGCTCGGTCGTCGTGCTGAGCGCGTGAGGTGCGCCGTGGGGCATTGCCCACCAGTGCCCACGTCTCCGAATAGAAATGCCGGCGGCCGAGCGTTTCGGCAACCGACGTCGACGCGCGCCGGCGGACCTTAATTCGCCGACGGCTTTCGCTCCGGCAGCGCAATCCAGTCCGTCTCGCCGGGCACGGTGCCCATCTGCTGCGCCGTCCAGGCGGCCTTGGCCCGTTCGATGCGCTCGCGACTCGATGATACGAAGTTCCAGAAGATGAATCGATCACCGTCGAGCGGCGCGCCGCCGAGCAGCATCAACCGCGCCGGTTGGTCGCCTGCCACAATGCGCATATCCGCGCCCTGGGCGAGCACGCCCATACGATGTTCGGGCAGCACCTCGTCGTTTACTGTCACCTCGCCCTGCACGGTGTATACGGCGCGCTCCGCGTACTCGGGCGGCAGCACGAACGCCGAGCACGGGGCCATATCGACGGCCAGATAGAAGATCGGCGAAAACACCTTCACCGGCGCCGTCTGGCCAAACGCCTGGCCGAGAATCAGGCGCATATGCACGCCGGGCAGGAAGATGTCGGGCAGCGACGACGCCTCGTGATGCGCAAACGACGGTTCGGTTTCCTCGTCGGCCTGCGGCAGGGCCACCCACGTCTGAATCCCGTGAACGTCGCCGCCGCGCTCGCGCACATCGTGCGGCGTGCGTTCGGAATGGACGATGCCGCGCCCCGCCGTCATCCAGTTCACCGCGCCCGGGGTGATGCGCTGATCGCTGCCAAGACTGTCGCGATGCCAGATCTCGCCGTCGAACAGATACGTGACCGTCGCCAGCCCAATGTGCGGGTGCGGACGAACGTCCATGCCCTGGCCCGGCGACAGCGTGGCCGGGCCCATGTGGTCGAAGAAAATGAACGGCCCGACCGTCTTGAACGGCAGACTGGGCAGACTGCGCTGCACGGTAAAGGCGCCGATGTCGCTCAGGTGCGGCTTGAGCACGGCGAGGAACGGGCTGGTGGAATCGGTCATGGTGCGGCTCTCCTGCGTTCGGATGGGCAATGGGGCGAATGTGAACCGATTGTAGAGGACATTGCCGGCTCGCTCCATGACACCTGCGCATGATTGCCGAGCGGCCTTTCGCGCCTGCGCCCATGGACGATGCACATCGCTCCTATAATGCAGGGATCCCGAAACGCTCCCCACACGCGCGCAGCGCGTGCATCGACTTATGAACAAAGCCTTTGTCAAGGAAGACAGTGGCGACGACGATGACGATCTCGACGCCGGCACCCCGGACATTCCCGCGGGCACCAAGAACTACATCACGCCGACGGGCTATCGACGTCTGAAGAACGAATTGCTCGACCTCATCGACAATCAACGCCCCGAGGTGGTGAAGATCGTGTCATGGGCGGCGTCCAACGGCGACCGCTCGGAGAACGGCGATTACATCTACGGCAAGCGGCGCTTGCGCGAGATCGATCGGCGTATCCGCTTTCTCACGCGACGCCTCGATAACGCCGAGGTGGTCGACACGCGCCGTCAGGAGAACCTCGATCAGGTGTTTTTCGGGGCCCAAGTGACCTATGCCGACGGCAAGGGCGACGAGCACACGATCACGATCGTCGGCATCGACGAGGTCGATCTCGACCGGGGGTATGTGAGCTGGATTTCGCCGATGGCCCGCGCGATCACCAAAGCGAAAGTCGGCGACACCGTGCCGCTGCGCACGCCGGCCGGGCTCGAACAGATCGAGATACTGGACGTGCACTACCCGCCGTCGGAAGGCTAGCGAATCAGGCAATCCGGGCGGCGTGTGACGGCGCGCGCCCGTTCGACGGGGGCACCGGCCCGCGCGTCAGTAGTCGCCGCGCTCGCGCGTGATCCGCATGGCCTGGTTGGCGTGCAGCTCTTCCTGGTGGCGCTCGCTCGGTCGCTCGCGCGCCACGCGCATCACATCCGGATTGACGCGAATGCGGCGCATGACGTTGGCGAGATGCACGCGGTCGCTCACCTGAATGAGGAAGCGCAGCGTTGCCGATTCGTCGGGCACCACTTCATCCATGCCAATGTGCACGATGTTCGCGTCCGAGGCGGTAATGTCGGCCGCCACTCGCGAAAACACGCCGCGATTGTGACGCACAAGCACCTTGATGCCCACATCGAACAGACGCCCCGGCTGCGGGGACCACGCCACATCGATCCAGCGGGTTCGGTCCTTGCGGTGAATGCGACGCGCGACCGGGCAATCGGTCGTGTGGATCGCCATACCCAGCCCGATGCCGATATACCCCATGATCGCGTCGCCGGGAATCGGGCGGCAGCATGCCGAGAACTGCACCGACATGCCTTCCGTGCCAGTAATGAGCACCGGCGGCCCGACCGTCTCGTCGCCGTTACGCGGGGAGTCCGGATCGTCCGGGCTATCGGTATCGTTCTCGCTTTCCTTGCCCGACGAGAGCACCGCGAGGCGCTTGGCCATGACCGCCGCGACGCGACGGCCCAGACCAATGTCCGCGAAGATGTCCTCTTGATCCTTGTTGCCCGTCCACTGCGCGAGCTTGTCCCAGATCTCCGGCGAGATTTCGCTCATCGTCAGGCCGTAGCCCTTGAGCGCTTGCTCCACCAGCCGTTCGCCCAGTTGCACCGACTCGGCGAAGCGCATCGTCTTGAGGTAATGACGAATCGCCGAGCGCGCCTTGCCGGTGCGCACGAACCCGAGCCAGACGGGGTTCGGCTTCGAATACGGCGCCGTGATGACTTCCACGATGTCGCCGTTCTTCAGTTCGGTGCGCAGCGGCAGCAGTTCGTTGTTGATCTTGACGGCGACACACTGGTTGCCCAGGTCGCTGTGGACCGAATACGCGAAGTCGAGCGCCGTGGCACCGCGCGGCAGCGCCATGATGCGCGCCTTCGGCGTGAAGACGTAGACGGCATCGGGGAACAGGTCGATCTTGACGTGTTCGAGGAATTCGGTCGAATCGCCGGTCTCGCTCTGGATGTCGAGCAGCGATTGCAGCCAACGATGCGCGTGCTTCTGCACATCGTTCATGTCCGCGCCGCCGTTCTTGTAAAGCCAGTGAGCGGCTACGCCCGCTTCCGCAATTTCATGCATGCGGCGCGTGCGGATCTGGAATTCGATCGGGGTGCCGAAGGGGCCGACGAGCGTCGTATGCAGCGACTGATAGCCGTTGACCTTCGGGATCGCGATGTAGTCCTTGAACTTGCCCGGCACCGGCTTGTAGAGCGCGTGCAATACGCCGAGCGCGAGGTAGCACTGCGCATTGGACTCGACGACGACGCGGAAGCCGTACACGTCGAGCACCTGCGAGAACGACAATTGCTTCTCCTGCATCTTGTTGTAGATGCTGAAGAGCGTCTTCTCGCGACCGAAAACGTCGGCACTCACCTCACCTTCCGTGAGCGCTTTCTCGACGGCGTCGAGAATCTTGCCGACCACTTCGCGCCGGTTACCGCGCGCGGCCTTCACGGCCTTGTCGAGCACGGCGTAGCGACGCGGATGGTAATTCGCGAAGCTCAGATCCTGGAGCTCGCGGTAGGTATTGTTCAGGCCCAGGCGGTGCGCGATGGGCGCGTAGATATCGAGCGTCTCGCGCGCCACGCGGCGCTGCTTCTCCGTCGACGTGACGCCCAGCGTGCGCATGTTGTGCAGCCGGTCCGCGAGCTTGACGAGAATGACGCGAACGTCGCGCGCCATCGCCAGCAGCATCTTGCGGAAACTCTCGGCTTGCGCCTCTTCGCGGCTGCTGAACTCCATCTTGTCGAGTTTCGACAGACCGTCGACCAGTTCCGCGACTTTCGGGCCGAATCGCTCGGCGAGTTCGGCCTTGGTCACGCCCTGGTCTTCCATCACGTCGTGCAACAAGGCGGCCATGATCGACTGCGCGTCGAGCTTCCACTCGGCACAGATCTCGGCAACGGCGACGGGATGGGTGATGTACGGTTGCCCGCTCTGGCGATACTGGCCCAGGTGGGCTTCGTCGCTGAACTGGAAGGCTTCCTTGATTTGCGCGAGGTCGCTCTCCTTGAGGTACTCCCCAAGCATGCCCTTCAGACGGGCGATCGAGACGACCTCATGCTTGCGCGGCTGCTCTGGCGTCGCCGTCGGACCGAAGAGGTGCCGATACGACTGCTCGAGCAGCGCGTCGATGTACTGCCGCGTGGCGCTTTCGCCCTTTTTCTTTTTACGCTCGGGCTTCGGCTCCCCCGCTTTGGGTTCATCCGCAGCGATGGACGCGGCCGGTGATTTTGCATGACTCATACGTGTACCTGCATCGTCGAGCGGCCCGGAACGTCACATCGCATCAGTGCTGTCTCCCGATCAGAGCGGCACTTTCTTGAGCATCTCGACGCCCACCTGACCCGCCGCGATTTCGCGCAGCGCGACAACGGTCGGCTTGTCTTTGTTGTTCTCGAGCTTCGGCGTGTGACCTTGCGCCAACTGACGCGCGCGGTACGTCGCGGCGAGCGCCAGCTCAAAGCGATTGGGGATTCGTTTCAGGCAATCTTCAACGGTAATTCGGGCCATAAGGAGTTTCCTTCTTGATATGAGGCGTATTCTATCGCAGCCGCGCCACGCTCGCGAAAAACGCCAGCGCGGTCGGCGAATGCGAGGGTGTTACGAGGGATCGTTCGGTGCGTGAATGTCCAGGTCGGTGAACAAGGTTCGGTGCCGCGCATACTGCGAGGCGAAGCGCAGACGCACGGCGGTGAACACCGATTGCAGTTGATCGAGCGCGCGCTGGAATTCGTCGTTGATGATGATGAAATCCGCTTCGGGCGCGTGGGCGATTTCGCCGCCGGCCGCCAACAGACGACGCGCAATGACGTTGGGCTCGTCCGTCCCACGCTTCTTCAGACGCTCCTCGAGCGCCGCGATGGACGGCGGCAGGATGAAGATTCCGACCGCGTTCGAAAAGCGCTTGCGCACCTGCTGCGCGCCTTGCCAGTCGATTTCCAGCAACACGTCACGACCTTCACGCATCTGATCCTCGATCCATACGCGCGACGTGCCGTAATAGTTGCCGTGCACTTCGGCGCTTTCCAGGAACTCGCCGGCCTTCCGGCTTGCCAGGAACTGCTCGACCGAAATGAAGTGGTAATGCACGCCCTCTTCCTCGTTCGGACGCGGCGCGCGCGTGGTGCTGGAGATCGACAGGCAGATGTCGGCGTCCTGCGCGAGCAGCGCGTTGACGAGCGTGGACTTGCCCGCCCCCGAGGGGGCGACCACCATGAACAGATTGCCGGGATACTCGGCGTGCAGGGTAGCGTGCGGGATTTGCGATGACGCGGACATGCGGCTTACTCCAGATTCTGCACTTGCTCGCGCATCTGCTCGATGTACAGCTTGAGCGCCATCGAGGCATCGGCGAGTTCCTTCGAGGCGGCCTTCGAGCCGAGCGTGTTCGCTTCGCGATTGAGCTCCTGCATCATGAAGTCCAGCCGTTTGCCTACCAAGCCCCCCTTGTCGAGGATATGGCGGGTTTCCTTCAGGTGGGCGTCGAGTCGGGTAAGTTCTTCCGCGACGTCGATGCGCACGCCGTAAATCGTGACTTCCTGACGAATGCGCTCGGCGATTTCGTCCTTGCTCGGCGCGGCGGAACCTTCCGGCACCACAAGACCCAGCGCTTCCAGAAGACGATCGACGATCTTCTGTTGATGACGTGCGATCAACTCCGGCACCATCGGCTGCAGGCCCACGAGGATCTTCTCCATGAACTCGATGCGCTCGATGAGGCTTGCCTTGAGCTGAGCGCCTTCGCGCTTGCGCACGTCGACGAGGTCGCCTATGGCGGCACGTCCGGCGTCGATCACGGCGTCACGCAGCGCGTCGGCCGTGACCGACTCTTCGCCGAGCACGCCCGGCCAGCGCAGGATCTCACCGGTGCGCATGCGCTCGGCATCCGGGAAGCACGCAAGCACTTGCCGTTCAAGATCGGCGAGCTGTTTGACGGCATCGAGGTTGAGGGCACCGTTCGTGCCGTTTTCGGGGCGCTGCACGTTGATACGGATGTCGACCTTGCCGCGCGAGAGCTTGCCGGTGAGCGCTTCGCGCAGTACCGGTTCGCAGGCACGCGCTTCTTCGGGCATACGGAATGCCAGATCGAGGAAACGCGAGTTGACCGTGCGTAATTCGACCGACACGCTCGCGCCTGCGGCACCATCGGCATGCGCAATGTCGCGCGTGACGCTGGCGTAGCCGGTCATACTGAAAATATTATTGTCTTTCATCGGGGTGACCGGAACCACAGCCGCGCGGCAGTATTGTCGCGAGGCAATGCAGCAACCGGATTCGCATGCATGGATGAAACGCGATTATCGCACTTTCCGGCACTGCGCTCCCGAATCGGACCGCGCTACCGGGCCGCGCCGCCAAGCCTGCGGCGTTTAGCGATACCATTCGGGTATTGCCGCACCCATTCACCTTGCAGGACACTCACTCATGACGCAAATTCCCCGCCCGGACGGCCGTGCGCACGACGCATTGCGCCCCGTGCGCATCACCCGCCAGTACACCCGCTACGCCGAAGGTTCGGTGCTGATCGAATGCGGCGACACGAAGGTCATCTGTACCGCCAGCGTGGAAGAAAAAGTCCCGGGCTTCCTGCGCGACTCCGGCCAGGGTTGGCTCACGGCCGAGTACGGCATGTTGCCTCGCGCCACGCACACCCGCGGCGATCGTGAGGCCGCGCGCGGCAAGCAGAGCGGACGCACGCAGGAGATCCAGCGCCTGATCGGCCGCTCGCTGCGCGCCGTGTTCGACCTCGATGCGTTCGGCCCGCGCACCATCCAGATCGATTGCGACGTCATCCAGGCCGACGGCGGCACGCGTTGCGCCTCGATCACCGGCGCTTTCGTCGCCGCCCACGACGCGGTTTCGAAACTTCTCGCCGACGGCAAACTCGAAACGTCGCCCATTCGCGCGCATGTCGCCGCCGTCTCGGTCGGGCTGTATCAGGGCGCTCCGGTGCTCGATCTGAACTACGTCGAAGATTCCGCGTGCGACACCGACATGAACGTCATCATGACGAGCGAGGGCGGCTTCGTGGAAATTCAGGGGACGGCCGAAGGCGCGCCGTTCACGCGGGCGCAAAGCAACGTGCTGCTCGACCTGGCGGACGCCGGCATTCGTCAGTTGATCGACGCCCAGAAGCGCGCGCTCGGAGTCTGAGGATGGGCATGCAGAAGATCGTGCTGGCGTCGAACAACCCGGGCAAGTTGCGCGAGTTCGCGTCATTGTTTGCGCCGCTCGGCATCGAGCTGGTACCGCAGGGGATGCTCGGCGTGTCCGAAGCCGACGAGCCCCATGTGACCTTCATCGAGAATGCGCTGGCGAAGGCGCGTCATGCGTCGGCCGCAACGGGACTGCCGGCGCTGGCGGACGACTCCGGTCTGTGTGTGCCGATCCTCGGCGGCGCGCCGGGCGTGTATTCCGCGCGCTACGCGGCACGCGCCGGGCGCGAGAAGTCGGATGCCGCGAACAACCGCCACTTGATCGAGCAACTCGCCCCGCACGCCGACACCCCCGGTTATCGCGACGCGTACTACTTCGCCGCGCTCGTGCTGGTGCGTCACGCCGAAGATCCGCAGCCGATCATTGCCGAAGGTCGCTGGGATGGCGAGATTGTCGACACGCCGCGCGGCGCACATGGCTTCGGCTACGATCCGCACTTTCTCATCCGCGCGTTGAATCAGACGGCGGCCGAACTCGATCCCGCCGTGAAGAATGCTCACAGCCATCGGGCGCGCGCGCTGCGCGTGTTGTTGGAAAAGCTGGGCCGGGAGGCGTGAACGGCATGAGTCAATCCGAGTTGCCCGTGCAGAACTTCCTGCGCCCCGGCAAGATCAGTCTGCCGGCGCTGCCGCCGATGTCGTTGTACGTGCACTTTCCGTGGTGCGTGCGCAAGTGTCCGTATTGCGACTTCAACTCGCATGAGTGGCGTGGCGCGGGCGGCGCGCAAGCGTTCCCCGAGCAAGCTTATCTCGATGCCTTGCGTCAGGATCTGGAGCAGGCGTTGCCGTTGGTGTGGGGACGACCGGTGCATACCGTCTTCATTGGGGGCGGCACGCCGAGCCTGTTGTCGGCCGCCGGTCTGGACCGTCTGCTTTCGGATCTGCGCGCCCTGCTGCCGCTCGACGCCGACGCTGAAATCACCATGGAAGCGAACCCCGGCACGTTTGAAGCGGACAAGTTCCGCAGTTTCCGCGCGAGCGGCATCAACCGTTTGTCGATCGGCATTCAGAGCTTCAATAGCGAGCATCTGAAAGCGCTCGGGCGCATTCACGATGGCGACGAAGCGCGTCATGCCATCGAGATTGCCCAGGCGAATTTCGATAATTTCAACCTCGATCTGATGTTCGCGTTGCCGAACCAGACCTTGGCGCAGTGCCAGCAGGATGTGGAGACGGCGTTGTCGTTCGCGCCACCGCACTTGTCGCTGTATCACCTCACGCTGGAGCCGAACACACAGTTCCACAAATACCCGCCCACCGTGCCCGACGACGACACGGCCGCCGACATGCAGGACTGGATTGCCGAGCGCACCGCGCTGGCCGGGTATGGTCATTACGAGGTGTCGGCCTATGCGCAGCCGCACCGTCGGGCCAAGCACAACCTCAATTACTGGGAGTTTGGCGACTATCTTGGCATCGGCGCGGGCGCGCACAGCAAGATATCGTTCCCGCACCGGGTGCTGAGACAGATCCGCCACAAGCATCCGCAGCGCTTCATGGATGCGGCGGCGGCAGGCAACGCGGTGCAGGAGGAAAACGAGGTCGACGTGCGCGACTTGCCGTTCGAGTTCATGCTCAACGCCTTGCGGCTGACCGAAGGCGTGAAGAGCGAGCTGTTCGCCGATCGCACCGGGTTGCCGATGGCACGGCTTGCCAAGGCGCTGGCGGCCGGTGTCGAGAAGGGATTGCTCGTCGACGACCCGCTGCGCATCGCCCCAACCGAGCTGGGGCAGCGCTTTCTGAACGACCTTCAGGGAATGTTCCTCGAGCGCGACGCGAAGTGACGGCCTGGCACCGCTGCGTTACCCCAGCACGGTGCCCATCTCGCGCAGCGCCTTGCGGATGATCTTGCCGGTGACGGTCATTGGCAATTCCGGCAGGAACACCACCTTGCGCGGGTACTCGTGGGCTGCCAGACGTTGCTTCACGAAATCCTGAATTTCCTTGGCCAGTGCGGCGGACGGCTCATACCCTTCGCGCAGCACGACGAAGGCCTTGACGATCTCCGTGCGGAGCTCATCCGGCTCACCGATGACAGCGGCGAACTGCACCGACGGATGTCGGATCAAGCAGTCTTCGATGGGCCCGGGGCCGATACGGTATCCGGCGCTGGTGATCACATCGTCCGAGCGTCCGGTGAACGTAATGTAGCCCTGCGCATCGACGAATCCCGAGTCCCCCGTGAGCAGGAAGTCGCCGCGATACTTGTCCATCGTGGCTTCCGGGTTATGCCAGTAGCCGAGGAACATGACCGGGTTGGGTCTTGCAATCGCGATGTTGCCGACGGTGCCCACCGGCAGCGGCGTGCCGTCGTCGTCGACGATGGTCACGTCATGGCCTCGAACGGCGCGTCCGATAGCGCCGGGCAACGCCGGAAATTCCGCCGCGCATGACGAGACGACCATATTGCACTCCGTCTGCCCGTAGAACTCATTGATATCGACGCCGAGGTGCTCGCGCCCCCAGGCCAGCAGTTCGGGGCCGAGCGACTCGCCACCGCTGGCGACGGAACGAAGTTGCAGCGGCCAGTGTTCGCGCGGCGACGGGACGGTGCGCAGCATCTTGAGCGCGGTGGGCGGAAGGAAGGTATTGCGCACGCCGTGGCGGGCCATCAGATCGAACGCAGCGACCGGATCGAACTTCTCGAAGCGTCGCGAGAGCACGGGTACGCCGTGATGCAGTGCGGGGAGCAGAACGTCCAGCAGCCCGCCGATCCAGGCCCAGTCGGCGGGTGTCCAGATCAGGTCGCCGTCTTGTGGAAAGCCGTTGTGCGACGTCTCCACGCCGGGCAGGTGGCCGAGCAGCACACGGTGCGCATGCAGTGCGCCCTTGGGTTTACCGGTGGTGCCGGAGGTGTAGATGATCAGCGCGGGGGCGTCGGCGCGGGTCTGGACGGGTTCAAAATGCGTGTCGCGCGATGCAATGGCGGGCCAGAGCGCGAGCAGGCCGTCTTCGGCGACGCCCCAGTCTTGGTCGTCGGCGACGTGATGATGGGCTTCGGGGAGGTCGTCGTGGACGACATATACGAGGCGCAGGTCGGGCAATTCGGCACGAATGTCGTCGATCTTCGCGACGCTCGCGAGGTCGGTGACCAGCACGGCGGCTCCGGAGTTTTGCAGACGATAGGCGAGTGCCTCGGGGCCGAAGAGCGTGAAGAGCGGGACGGCGATGGCGCCGAGTTTATAGGCGGCGACGTGGGCGACGAGGGTGGCGGGCGATTGCGGCAGGAAGATGCCGACGCGGTCGCCGGCCTTGACGCCGTGGGCGCGCCATTCGTTGGCGAGCTGATTCGAGAGTTGTTTCAGGACATCGAACGTGAGTCGCACGTGCGAGCCGTCGGCGCTTTCGTGGATGAGGGCGAGCCGGTTGGTGCCATCGGCCCACTTGTCGCAAACGTCGACACCGATGTTGAACAGGATCGGAATCTGCCAGGTGAACGCGTTGGCCGTCGGGGTGTCGGTCACGCGCTCGCCGCTGGCGTCATTTGACGTCTCGTGGGCGGAATCGCGGGAGGTGTCGGCATCCATGAGTGTCTCCGGGTCATGTCAGGCCTCGCACGGTGACGCGAGGGGCGTTCACCGTACGTCTTCAAGCATGATGCATGCCGGAGGGGCACAAAACAAGAGGGGGACGAGGCAAGCGTGAGCGTTTGGGCGGGGTGTGAGGCGATTTGGGTGGAATGAAGGCTTCACACGGCGGGATGAGCAGGTATAATGCCGGCTGCCGTGCGGTACCGGTCTGCGTTGGGGTTCCGACGCCGATTCTCCCGGACCGCACGCATCCCAAGTCGTCGCACAAGACGACCTCCCTCGCCACGACATCCGGTCGTGCGCAACGCCTCGGAGGCGTGCCAGAGTGGTTTAATGGACTGGTCTTGAAAACCAGCGAAGGGGTAACCCTTCCGTGAGTTCGAATCTCACCGCCTCCGCCAGTTTTCTTAGGTTTTCCCGATAGTAGCGACTGACTTTTGTGGGCGGTGCTCCGCAATTTTTTCGGGGTTGCTCCGCAAAAGCGGGAAATTGCGCCCTGGAACGTATCGCTCGGTCGCGGGGAGGATTAGCGCACCTTGGCACGATCACTGGCGGTTCGCGCCCTTGAAGCGACGTTCAAAGAGTCACATCGCCGAAGGCGAGAATCGGAGTGAAGCGGTCATCGGTGCGAGTATTCACGTCCGCTGCTGTGGCGATTCGGTGGTATACGCACCGCTTTCGGTGCGCACCAAAAATCTACCCGGGATCCCCGGTTATGATCAGCGCCTCCACCACTCGCTGATTACCTCGATGTCGATCGACAACTGCACCCACACATTCGACGAACTTGCCGCCACGGTCTTGCCCGCTCACCTGGAAAGGTTGAAGACCTCGATGCAATCGCCGATGCCAGCCATCACCTTCGTGGGATTCAAAAGCGCGCGGCGCGAGCTGTTGACCAAGCTCGGGCACAGCACCGATTTCCCCGGCTGCTATGTGTTCATCGACGGCGACCGCCCGGTGTACATTGGCATCTCCCGCGGAGTTGTCAAACGCCTGGTGCAGCACCTCAACTTCGAATCCCACTTCACCGCCAGCCTGGTGTACAAAATGGCCAGCGAGGACTTCCCTCATGAAATGAAGCGTGATCAGGCCATGAAGGACGACCAGTTCCGCGAGGTCTTCCTAACCGTTCAGGGCCGTCTACGCGATATGTCGGTCGCGTTCGTTCAGATCGACAACGACCTCGAGCTGTACCTGTTTGAGGTGATGGCGTCGATGCACTTCAACACCGACACCTGGAACACCTTCCGCACCCACTGATCGGGGAGCCCATCGGGTCCCGCACCGCACACGCCGACGACTCGTCGATATCTGCGCATCGAGACAATCCGGCCAAATTGTTGCGCATGTAGCGTGCGTCGGCATTTATGGGGACAGTTGCGGGACGGTTAGCTCAGACCTTACAATCGATTGCCGCCCCTGGGCAGGACTTAATCTCGTCTGCGTTAACGTGGACGTTGCAGTATTGGAACCCCGCTACGCTGAGCCTGACCATTTCATGGATTGCGCGCAGCAGGTACAGGAGAAAGATACCCGGGGCGGCACCTACTCCTATGACGACACCTCTCCTCACCGCGAAAGACGCCGCCGAAGCCGCCAAATGGGCGGAAATCTGGGCGCGCACCGACGTCCATCTTTTTGCCGCCGATGTGTTCGACCTCGCGTACGAGGAGATCCAGAACATCATCTACCCAACACCGCCGTACAAGGCCTACCTGCTGGCGAAACGCAGCGGTGGACAACGGGTCATTCGCGAACCGCGCCGTCGCCTGAAGGACCTACAAGTGAAACTGCTCAAGTATCTGATTGAGCGCGCCGGCACGCCGAAGCCGTGCGCTCACGCGTTCACCGAAGGTCGCAGCATCGTCACGAACGCCCGAAAGCACCTTGAGCGCCGGCCGCACTTCGTGCTGAACTTGGATCTCGAAGGGTTCTTCCCGTCGATCTCCTTTTATCGGATCCGGGGCGTTCTGCGGAAGGCGCCATTCAACCTGGCGCACCCCGTTGCCACGATGCTCGCACACATGTGCACCGTGAACAATGAGCTACCCCAAGGGGCCCCAACCTCGCCGTTCTTCTCGAATCAGGTCTGCCGCTCCCTCGATCGGGACCTCATGGCGCTGGCGAAACGCCACCAGGCCACTTACACCCGCTACGTCGATGACATTACGTTCAGCTTCTCAACGCCGAACCAGATAGCATTGCCGGCGAACATCTGCACGTTCGACAGCGGCGTGGTAACCCTCGGCCAGGAGCTGGTGGGCATCATCGGCCAGCACAACTTCCGGATCAATCCGGCCAAGACTCGCATGTCGACCCGGCGGCGCCGGATGGAGGTCACCGGGATCGTAATCAACCAGTTCCCGAACGTGAAACGCGCCTTCATTGACAAGATCAGAGGCGCGCTGCACGCTTGGGATCGTCACGGGTACAAGGCCGCTGAAGAAAACTGGCAGGCCCGCGTGTCCAACGGCGCTCGACTCGCGTACGAGAAGCGCCCGTGGAAACGGCAGGCCCGGCTCGGACAACCGCCCGAGTTGAAGACCGTGCTGTGGGGAAAGTTATTGTTTCTCCGGATGGTCCGGGGCGCCGACGATACGATCTACACCCGCCTCGCCGAAAAATACAACCGGCTCGTCGAGCGTGAACGCGCTGGGGACGCGCCGTTTGTTAGCGCCACCCTGCCGGTCGAAGCCATCGTCCGCAACGCAGAGGACGCCGAGCGCGCAGTCTTTGTCGTCCAGTGGCTCGCGGACTACCATCCGCCCAACGCCGGGACTCAGGAGGCCGTCGGTGGCCAGGGGACCGCGTTTGCGTACAAGCGACACAACCGGCTAATCACGTGCGACCATCTGTTCCGAGCGGATGGTGAATATCGCCGAGGCGAGGATCCCCAGGCGCCACGAGTGCCTTTCACGACCGACCTGACCTCGCCGCAGGTCCGGGGGGCAATGGTCTCCGTCACCGACCCGGTGACTGGTCAGGAATGGGCGGTTCGCGTCGTACATCGCGATGCGCACCGCGACCTCGCGATTTTGGAGTTCGACGAGGAGCCGCCCGCCCATCGGCACTTCTCGGGCATGGACGCCCCCATCACCCGTCATGCCCCCGGACACCTCGTCGGCTTCCCGAACTGGAACAACGGTCGCCGGGCCAACATCGAGCACGCTATCGTGAGCGCGCGGTTCCCTCGCACCGGGCTTCAACGGTTTGAGATCAACCAATTGATCCGAAAGGGCAACTCGGGTGGGCCGTTCGTCGACGAGCTGTTCCGCGTCGCTGGTGTTGCCCAGCAGGGCGCCCAACAGGATGCCGGCAATAACGAGTGCCTGTGCGTGGCCGAGCTGGACGCCTGGATCGAGGCGTATGAGGCCACGCGAGTGCGACCGCCGCCCGCTCCACCCGCGCCCGCCGCCGTCGAGCGAGGCCCAGCCGCCTGACGCGAGGATCGGTTAGGCGATCTACAGTAGACGGTCGAGCGTCAGGAAAGAATTTTTGCTGAATGTCGTTTCTAGGCCGATTACTGACGTTTGCGTCGAGTCGCTTTCGACCCGTTCTTGCCATTTGAACGAACATTGGGGCAATAGCCGCTTTTGAGCGCACAGCCGCCGCCCACATGGGCGGCTGACCTCCACCTTACCGAACGCTGGCGTTTTGATTGAGTCGATAGCCCCCATGTCTGCGTTAAGGTTTAAGTTGAAACTGAGAGTAGTGCTTTGAGCTTTCCCTCGATTGCCTTCCAGTTCGCGGATTGACTGAGTGCCATTTCTTTGATCAGGCGTATCTTGAACGCCTTGACCTTCGAGCGAAATGTAACCTTCTTTGATAGATCATCAATCAATCGCTTTCCGTCGCAATCCTGCATCCACGTTGTTTCCCATATAGCCTCAAGCTGCTTTCGTTCGGTCTCCACCTCATTTTCGAACGTCGTCTTCCATGTGGAAATATCTATGCCGTTCAGTTGGTCCTTGACAGCCATTATTCTATTTAGGAAAAGTTGTGATATCTGATCCATTGTCTTATCGGGCAAGTCTTCGCGCCGGATTCCGAGGCCACCAAATGCATACCGCTCATAAACGCGTTTCGCCGCCAATTCTGGGAGCTGCTGAAATGCAAGGCTTCTCAGGAGGGTGCTCACCTCACCTTGATTCTTTAGTGGTTGCTTCACCACTGCCTCGTCCATTAAGACGCTTGAAATAGCATCAAGGTCAATGAAATAATTCTCTAGACATCGACGGTCCCACTGCAGAACTTTTACCGACGCCGAACTCTTTAATGGAGTAGGGGCATCGTCTCTGTCGAAAATGAAGTAAGTTGGAGTCGAAGTGACTCCGCTCTGTTCGTGCTCTTGCAGCGACCGGACAGCCTTTTCAATCTCTTGCCGTCCTTGTGCAAATTTTAGCTTGTAGCGTCGAAGCAGGAAGCCAAATCCAGATTCGAGAATTGCTACGTCGTGCGGCCCCTCTACAAATACGATTCCTTTGTAAAGAAGGTTTTCGCTTTCGGTGGCGCCGAGACGCCGCAGCGTCTCTTCCAAGTTTACCTCGTCTTGGAGGCGAATCTTGCTGAGGTTGTTCGTAGATACCAGATGGAATAGGGAGCATTCGTCGTTGTCAAATGCTCCAGCAAGGATTTCCGGCGAGTGACTACAAACGATGACCTGGAGATTTTTGGGCTTAACGTACTCGTTGACCAAGTATGACAAAATGTCTTTGCATACTGCAGGATTCAAGTGCAGTTCTGGCTCGTCGAGAAGGACAATCCCGTTGTCAACAACTGAACGTGCGAGCAGGAGAAAGGTCAAAATAAGCCCCTTTTCCCCGCTGCTCATTCCATCCATATCAAATACACGCTGACTTTCGGTATCACGAATCAAAACATTCAAAAGCCCTATTTCATTGATTTCAAGCCGCTCAAGTTTTCTTCCCTTCAATATGCCACTAAATATTCGCTCAAACTCCCGTTCGATCGAATTTTCGGCAGGCTGATTCTGTGATGAAAGAAAAACCCCAGAGAAAATAAGATTCTTTAGTCTGTTAAATTTGGCTTGTGGTTGAGAGTTGTAAGACTCCAGTTGAGCTGCGGCATCTGGACCGCCAAGCTGCACCGGTTGATCCCCCAAAGGAAGCGCACGATCCGCCGGAAAGTAGGTGAAGGCGGTTTTATTGGGAGGTAGTCGCCTTTCGAGATAGGCGACGAACTGCACCTCCACAGGGTCCGCAGCGGACTGCGGCCCCCCGCCAGGTGCCCAGGTGATTTCGAGATTGCAGCGCTTAGTAGTCTGCACTTTCGTGAGAGTTGTCGCGACGCGGTTTTTGGCTTCCGCTTGCATCGCTTGTCCCTGCGGGGACGCCAGAAATGCTATGAGCGTATCCGGGTTCGCGAAGGATTGGCCGCCTTGGGCTTGTATCAACGACATAACTAACGCGTCGCTCGCGTCGATCAAGCTGCCAATTTCATCGGCGGAAAGCTCAAATGCGCATCCTACCGAGATTGCCTTAGCTGGGTCACGCGCAATCGCGTCGATCCGTAGGCGCTGCGGCAGATGTGGGGAAGATGCTCCAAGGGAATGAAGCACCTGGTTGGCTTCTTGCTGCGTACGAGGCGCGAGCAGTGCTTTAGCGAAACGAATCGCTTCGATGATTGTTGTTTTACCCGCCGCGTTTGGACCGACTATAACGCTAACCCTACTGTCCAAATCGGCGTTTATGTCTTCAAGCGCGCGGAAGTTTCTTATCCATACTTTCTTGATGTGCATATCCCGCTCCGGTTGAGATACCAATCATATGGCGAAACATATTACTTGATACTCGCTCCAACAGCAGCGCTTTCTGAAAGCCTAGTAACAATGTGCTATGAACAAGCGTCGTCGGTTTGTGCATAGCATGCTAAGCATAGGAGTTCGCCGGAGCGAACGCTTCTTGCTCCCACGAAGCCCGCTATTCGCGTCACGCATGTTCCACGGGTGTGTGAACAACCGATATGGCCGGACTTGCAAAGCTGACAAATGACCAACGTGCGCCCGCTGTCTGGCCACAGCCGTTTGAATGTCTAGTGAAGCGCGAAGGCGAACGGCCGGAGATGGCCGATTGTTGCCCTTCACGGCTGTCAGCAGTTAGCCATAACCTACCCATTGCGAATGGCCGCATGCGTACGTGCTGCCTCGTGTTACGGTATATTTCGCGAAACCCGAAGATCGTATGGAGCGGGTCCACCACTAGCCAAACGCGGAAGTGTCAGCCTCACAATCTACCGTCATGACATCGACCACCTTAAATGCCGCCGAAAGCTTGCGGAGCCCAGACACCGTGGCAGAACCAGACCCACGCACGACGATGTTCGTTGGGCAGACACCTCCATCACTGGCTGCTCACCACCGCGAAATCGAGGCCATTCGACTCCCCATTGGTGTGCCGGAAGTCGTAGTTATTCAGTTCGAGAGAGGTGGCTTCGCTCGTTCGGACAGTCTTCTGAGATTTTTAAGTGGAACGTCCGAGGCAATCATGCTGCCGATTTG